>NZ_CP017769.1:0-510000 GCF_001865835.1 Myroides sp. ZB35
TAACAAATTATTTTATACTTTGCAATGACAAAAAGGTTTTTTTATCCCAAAAATTGTTCACATATTTGCCACTGAAATAAGAGGTCATTTTCTCCCCTTGAAAATCCCTCAAAAGTAGTAACTGTTTTTATAATTCTAACCTAAAATGCACGATAATACAATTAAGACAGCAGAATCTGTATGGAATAATTGTCTTGAATTCATAAAGGATAACATCCAAGAACAAGCATTCAAGACATGGTTCATGCCTATTAAGGCTATTGAGCTTACAGAGAATGCTCTTTATATTCAGGTGCCTAGTAAGTTTTTTTACGAGTGGTTGGAAGAACACTATGTAAAAATCCTAAAAGTAGCCCTAACAAAACAGTTAGGAGCTGAAGCAAAGTTATTGTATAAGATTCAGATGGAAACTCCTTCTGGAAACAAACAACCTTATACAGAACAATTACCAAGTACACAAAGAGGTCCAGTAAAACCTCAAGAGTTAGATGTACCTATTCAAAACAAGAATCCAGAATTAAAAAACCCTTTTGTAATTCCTGGAATCAGAAACGTAAAAATCGAATCTCAGTTAAATTCAAACTATTCATTTGATAACTTCTTAGAAGGTGATTCAAATAGATTGGCACGTTCTGCTGGTATGGCTGTTGCGAATAAACCAGGTGGTACTTCTTTTAACCCACTTCTTATTTTTGGAGGAGTTGGATTAGGAAAGACTCACTTAGCACACGCTATCGGTGTTGAAATTAAAGATCTTTATCCAGAAAAAACTGTCTTGTACATTTCTGCAGAAGTCTTTACTCAACAGTATATCGACTCTGTACGTAAGAATACGCGTAATGACTTTATCTACTTCTATCAATTAATAGATGTACTTATCGTCGATGATATTCAATTCTTATCAGGTAAATCAGGTACACAAGATGTGTTTTTCCATATCTTCAACCATTTACACCAAAATGGTAAACAAGTAATTCTTACTTCTGATAAAGCACCAGTAGATATTCAAGATATCGAACAACGTCTTTTATCTCGTTTTAAATGGGGATTATCTGCAGAGATATCACACCCAGATTTTGAAACAAGAGTAAAAATTGTTGAAGGAATATTATTCCGTGATGGAGTAGATATGCCAAAAGAAATAATCGAATATGTAGCTAAAAATGTAAACTCTAATATTAGAGAATTAGAAGGAGCTATCATTTCATTAATCGCTCAATCTTCATTTAATAAGCGTGAAGTAACAATTGACTTAGCAAGACAAGTTGTTGAGAAATTTGTGAAGAGTGTGAAGAGAGAAATCTCTATCGATTATATTCAAAAAATTGTTTCTGATTATTTCCAAATGGACACAGAAACATTGCGTTCTAAGACAAGAAAAAGAAACATAGTTCAAGCTAGACAACTAGCGATGTTCTTTGCTAAAAAATACACTAAAGCTTCTTTAGCTTCTATTGGTTCACAAATAGGAGATAGAGATCACGCTACAGTATTACACGCTTGCAAAACTGTGGATAATTTATTAGAAACGGATAAGGAGTTTAAGAAATTCCACGATGATATAAATATTAAATTCAGTATGTAATGACAAAAGTATTGATGGTTTGTTTAGGCAATATTTGCCGTTCGCCTTTAGCAAAAGGGATATTACAATCAAAGCTTTCTACAGAAAGTTTTTTTGTTGATTCAGCTGGTACTGGAGATTGGCATATAGGTAGTCAACCAGACAAACGATCAATAGCTGTTGCTAAAAAATACAATATTGATTTAACTACACAACGAGCAAGACAGTTTAAAGTAAGTGACTTTACTAATTTTGATCGCATCTATGTGATGGACAAATCTAATTACGAAAATGTAATTAAGTTAGCACCTAATCAAGAAGCTAAAAATAAAGTAAAGTTAATTCTTAATGAGAACACACCTGGTCAAAACCTAGAAGTACCTGATCCATATTTTGGAGGAGATGATGGTTTTGAACATGTTTTTCATCTTTTAGATGAAGTTTGTAATGTAATAGCCAAAGATTTAAAATCTTAGATATATGTAAGTAAAAGGAAGAAAGTCATTTTCTTCCTTTTCTTTTTTGTACTATACTTTATCTTTACCTTTGTACTCTATTTGAGAGAAATTTGACAAATGACAAATAATATACCTACAGGTACACTATACCTAATCCCTATCACCCTAGGAGACACTACAAATCCTATAGACGTTTTGCCACAAACTGTAAAACGCGCTATCGAAATGCTTGACATATTCATAGTTGAAAATGAAAAAACAGCAAGACATTTTATTAAAAGCATATGTCCTGAAAAAAAACAATCAGAACTTATTCTTTTTCCTTTAAATAAACACACTGAAGTAAGTGAATACAAAGAATATATTAAACCATTATTAGAAGGCAAAAGCGTTGGTGTAATGAGTGAAGCAGGTTGTCCTGGTGTCGCAGACCCTGGAGCAGTTATTGTAGACATAGCTCATAAAAGAAATATTAAAGTAACTCCTTTAGTAGGTCCCTCTTCTATCTTATTATCCGTTATGGCTTCAGGAATGAACGGACAAAGCTTTGCTTTCAATGGATACCTACCTATAGATAAAAGTGATAAAAAGAGTGCTCTTAAAGCTTTAGAGAGAACTTCTCAAGAGAAAAACCAATCACAGTTATTTATAGAAACTCCATATAGAAATAATCAACTGTTACAAGATATGGTACAGATATTAAATCCAAACACTCTTATCTGCGTAGCTTGTGATATAACCTTAGAGACAGAGTTTATACAGACTAAACCAGCTTCTCAATGGAAAAACACAAAAGAAGACTTACACAAAAGACCTTGTATCTTTATCATTCACAAGAACTAAATAGAACAAAAAAAGCTGAAAGTATTAACTAATACTTTCAGCTTTTTTATAAATATAATAATTGGTAAACTTCTTATTTATCTTTTGGCACTAAAGAACCAAAACCCATTCTTCTTAGCATTTTCATCACGAAATTCCAAAAAAAGCGATGTTGTCCAAATATAGTACCCACACAAATCAAAATAACTTTATAAACGGGCAGAATTAGCACAATATACAGAACCCAATATATAAACGGATTAGTTGTAGCTCTGTCTAGCCCTATGCTAGTTAAAATAGGTTTCGATATGTAAGCTGCAGTAGAACCTGTAATTGCAAAAACTAATAAGATTACACCCATTTGCCAATTTGATGTAATACCCCAACGTTGTTTTAATTTTTCCATTATTTAATTTAAATCTAAACAAAGGTAAGTCAATTTCCCTGATCTAAAAACATAAATATTACTAAATAAACGATTTACATCGTCTTACCTCTACCTCTACAATTCTAGTTTAGTAAGAGCTTCTATTACATATTCATGCATTACTTCGCGATAATCTAAATGTGTCACCATACGAAGCCATCCCCCTCCCATATCACTGATAAATATATTCTTTTGTTTCAACTTATCTATAAAGACTTTGTTTTGAGCTATTTCTTGCAGCCTAAAAACGACGATATTAGTTTGAACAGGCAAAACCTCCTTAACCCATATTTTCTTACTTAAAACCATCTCTATTTGCTTCGCTCTGAAATGATCTCTTTGCAGGCGACCAACATTATTTTTTAAAGCGAACAAAGCAGCCGAAGTTAAATACCCAATCTGACGCATTCCTCCCCCCATTAATTTACGTAGGCGAATAGCTTTTTTGATATCTTCTTTCGATCCTAACAACACAGAACCCACTGGAGCTCCAAGTCCTTTAGAGAAACACACTGATATCGTATTAAATAAAGCACCGAACTGACTTGGATGTTGTGATTTAGCCACCAATGCATTCCATAATCTAGCTCCGTCTAAGTGCATCTTTAATCCCTTTTCATTACACACCTCACGAATACGCTCTATCTCACTTAGCTCATAACAAGCTCCTCCACCTAAATTTGTCGTATTTTCTATACAAACTAATTTAGTGATTGGCAAGTGAATATTATTGGGGTCATTATAGTTTTCCAAGACTTGCTCTGCTGTAATACGTCCTCTATCTCCATCTATTAATGCACAACTCACTCCACTGTGCACTGCTATCCCTCCCCCTTCAAACATATTGATATGAGAACTTTTATCACAAATTAAATGATCTCCAGGTTGAGTATGCAATTTTATAGCGACTTGATTTGCCATTGTTCCTGAAGGAAAAAAAAGGGCTGCTTCCATCCCAAACAACTCAGCAACAGCAATTTCTAATTCATTGGTACTTCCATCTTGCTTGTAAACATCATCTCCTACCCTCGCTTTCATCATGTAATTCAACATTTCAGGTGTAGGCTTAGTGATTGTATCACTGATTAAATTAATTTCCATAAATTGATAGGAATAAGTATTTTTGTGCTATAAAAGTATTAAAAATTATGGTAACCACAGAACAACAGAAGGATATTATTGATCGCCTTGGTGCGTTAAGGAGGTATCTTTGACATCGATAAGAAGCTTATCGAAATAACAAACGAGGAAGAAAAAACTTTTGCTCCAGACTTTTGGAATAATCCTAAAGAAGCAGAAGTTATCGTTAAAGCCCTGAAGTCCAAAAAGAAATGGGTAGAAGGCTATGAATCTGCTATATCTAACCTAGAGGAATTAAAGATTCTTTTAGAATTCTATGCAGAAGGTGAATACACAGAAGAAGAAGTAGTAGAACAGTATGAAAAAACGCTTCAGATTATAGAAGAACTAGAGTTTAAAAACATGCTTTCTGACGAAGGAGATAATATGAGTGCTGTACTACAGATTACGGCAGGTGCAGGAGGTACAGAGAGTTGCGATTGGGCAGCTATGCTGATGCGTATGTACATCATGTGGGGAGAGAAGAACGGCGTTAATGTAAAAGAACTAAACTACCAAGAAGGAGAAGTTGCTGGTGTAAAAACAGTAACCTTAGAGTTCGATGGAGAATTTGCGTTCGGATACTTAAAAGGCGAAAACGGAGTTCACCGTTTAGTGCGTATCTCACCATTTGACAGCAATGCTAAGCGTCATACCTCATTCGTATCTGTTTATGTTTATCCATTAGCAGATGATACTATCGAAATCGAAATTAGCCCATCAGATATCTCTTGGGAGACTATGCGATCTAGTGGTGCAGGTGGACAGAACGTTAATAAAGTAGAGACAGCAGTACGATTGCGTCACCACCCTACTGGTATTATTATTGAGAACTCTGAAACGCGTTCTCAATTAGACAACAAAACAAAAGCAATGCAACTTTTAAAGTCTCAATTATATGAAATTGAGCTTAAGAAGAAACAAGCAATGCGTGATGAAATAGAAGCAAATAAGAAGAAAATAGAATGGGGTTCGCAAATCCGTAACTACGTGATGCATCCTTATAAACTAGTTAAAGATGTCCGTACACAATTCGAAACTACTGATGTAGATTCTGTAATGAATGGAGAGATTGACAACTTCTTAAAAGCATATCTAATGATGATGGGACAAAAAGAAGAAGAATAAAAAAAGGAGCTAGCAGCTCCTTTTTTGCTTCATTAACACATCAACTTCCCGCAATAAAAAAAGTGGCACATCGCTGTACCACTCTATATATCTTTTAAACTATATGCTTACATAAAGAATGTAATCAAATAATATACTACCATTGCTATAATAGCTGATACAGGTATAGTTAATATCCAAGCCCATAATAGGTTAATAGTCACTCCCCATCTAACAGCAGAGATACGTTTAGTAACTCCTACCCCGATGATAGAACCTGTGATCGTATGCGTAGTCGATACTGGGATACCTAAATGCTCAGTCACATATAACGCAACAGCACCAGCTGTCTCAGCAGCCACCCCTTCTAATGGAGTTACTTTAGTAATCTTAGATCCCATAGTCTTCACGATCTTCCATCCTCCTGATAAAGTACCTAGACCAATGAATATAAATGATGCTAACGGAACCCACCACCAGTGCTCTACGAATACTTTAAATGTATCTACTCCATCCACTAGATAAGCTTCATCCATATCTATATTAACATGATAGAAGATAACAGCTGCACCGATAATACCCATTACTTTCTGAGCATCGTTACCACCATGTCCTAAAGAGAACATTGCAGATGACACTAACTGCAAACGTTTAAACCATGTATCACATTTATGAGAATTACCATTTCTACAAATCCACATAATACCCACCGTTATAAAATAGGCTAATATCATACCTAAAAACGGAGCTCCGAAGATAAATAAGAAAATTGGAATTACTTTAGAATATACAATAACATCCTCTCCTCCAGGTGCAAAACCACCTGCATGAGCTACTGCTGCTCCAATAAATCCTCCAATTAAAGTATGCGAAGAAGAAGAAGGAATACCCAACTTCCAAGTCAATAAGTTCCAAATAATAGCAGCTACTAATCCAGCGAATATCACCTCTAAACTAATAAAGTTTTCATTCACTGACTTGGCTATCGTATTACCAATTTTAAACTCTCCAATAATATAAAGAGAGATAAAATAAGCAGCAAAGTTAAATGCTGCTGCCCATAATACAGCTTGGAATGGTGTCAACACCTTTGTAGTCACAATGGTCGCAATAGAGTTTGCTGCATCGTGAAAACCGTTAATATAATCAAACCCTAATGCTAAGACGATAATGATCATCAGCATAATACCAGCTTGATTAGTAAACATTCCTAAGAAAAAATCCATAAATAATGTTTCTGATTAATTAAGCGTATTTTACTGTAATTGTCTCAAGTACATTAGCAACGTCTTTACAACTATCTGTTGCTGTTTCTAGAGCCATCATTACCTCTTTATATTTAATAATCTCAATAGCATTGCTTTCATTCTCAAAGATGTCCGCAACAGCTTTATCAAATACTTTATCTGCTTTACGCTCTAAACGAGAGATATTTTTACTGATTTCTGCTAATGCTGTAAAATTTTTATTGTCTTTTAAGATTAAAAGCCCCTTAGCCACTTCACTACAAGCTTCTAAATTAGCCTCAGTTAATTTGCGCAAAGGTTTTGTTACTTTATCGATTTGATATAATCTCATACGAGATGCAGCATCCGATAAGTGATCCGCTATATCATCTACAGCTGTAATCAAATTGTGGATATCCTCACGGTCAAAAGGTGTGATGAAGTTTTTTCCAAGTTCTACACGTGTAGTTTGAGCGATTGCTTCTATCTCTTGTTTTAATACTTCTACATTCTTTAATAACTGATCTCTTTCTTTAGCTGGAGCATTTACTGCTTCGTTTAAAGTTTCTGAAATTTTCTTAATCTTACCTGCTGCCTTTTCAAATAATGGATAAAACACTTTATCCTTAGGCACTAAAAACTGAAAAATATTGTTTAATGACATCTTATAAATGATAATAATCGGGCGCAAAAGTAAACCTTTTAAGTTAGCTCAATGTTTCCTTAACGTTAATTTTTACGACTTTATTAATACTATTACTTTACGATAAAAACATAACTATCTGAATTACAAATATAAACCTATTTCCCTATATTAATTTAATGTTATGTAATAAAAGTACACTTTCCCCCTTATATTCTTATTTAGCGACGACAATTACCCTCATTAATTACAATTCATCACACCCTCACTTCTTTTTATCTCATTATTCACCATTCCTGATATATAATTTTAAAAGAAGACAATACTATAACCTCATTACCTAACTCACTTTTATCCCTCTTCATTTCATTATTATATCTTACTCATCAATCTACAGAACTACACTTTTATAAATCACCAAATTATACACATTTATCAACTATTCTCCTGAATCTAAACCTCCTTTTACTTCAACAACTGTCATTATAAATATTAATAAAATGAACAAAAGAAAATAGGTATCATGCTAAAAATCGCATCTCCTCATTTTTGGATAGTCAAAATTCTAGTATATTTTGTATTTTAGCGAAAACGATCAAGGATTAGTACACTATTTACTCTCTAAATATAACTTATACTAAACCACAGACAACAGTGAATCAACCCAACAAACTATGGATATAAACTTCAATAAAAACGAAGACCACAATAAGCTTTTGCTTTCTGATTTAAAAAGAAAATTAGTAAAAGTAAAACAAGGTGGTGGCGAAAAAAGAATAGCTAAACTACACGAGCAAGGCAAAATGACTGCTAGAGAACGTATCGACTATTTACTAGATGATAAGACCAATAGTATAGAGATCGGTGCCTTCGCAGGAGACGGGATGTATGAAGAGCATGGAGGATGTCCTTCTGGAGGTGTAGTGGTTAAAATAGGTTATGTAAAAGGAAAACAGTGTATCGTAGTAGCAAATGACGCTACTGTAAAAGCAGGTGCTTGGTTCCCGATTACAGGAAAAAAGAATCTAAGAGCCCAAGAAATAGCAATAGAAAATAAACTACCTATCATCTACCTAGTAGACAGTGCAGGTGTTTATCTACCTCTACAAGACGAAATCTTCCCTGATAAAGAACACTTCGGACGTATATTCAGAAATAATGCTGTCATGAGCAGTATGGGTATCACACAGATAGCTGCTGTCATGGGTAGCTGTGTAGCCGGTGGTGCTTACCTTCCTATTATGAGTGATGAAGCACTTATCGTAGACAAGACAGGAAGTATCTTCTTAGCAGGTAGTTATTTAGTAAAAGCAGCTATCGGAGAGAGCATTGACAACGAAACTTTAGGTGGAGCAACTACGCACTGCGAAATATCAGGTGTAACTGATTATAAAGCTAAAGATGACAAAGATGCCCTTGACACAATCAAAAATATCATTGATAAAATAGGAGACTTTGACAAAGCAGGATATAACCGTATCAAAGCTGCCAAACCTACTTTAGCTCAAGAAGACATCTATGGTATCTTACCAAAGGCTCGTAATGAGCAGTACGATATGATGGAGATTATCAAACGTCTAGTAGATAACTCAGAATTCGAAGAGTACAAAGAAGGGTACGGACAATCGATCATCACAGGATACGCTCGTATCGATGGATGGGCTGTAGGTATCGTAGCGAACCAACGCAAAGTAGTAAAAACTAAAAAAGGCGAAATGCAATTCGGAGGAGTGATATACTCTGACTCTGCAGATAAAGCTACTCGTTTTATAGCGAACTGTAATCAAAAGAAAATACCACTAGTATTCTTACAAGATGTAACAGGATTTATGGTAGGGTCTAAGTCTGAGCACGGAGGTATTATTAAAGATGGTGCTAAGATGGTTAATGCTGTATCTAACTCTGTAGTACCTAAATTCACTGTAGTAGTAGGAAACTCTTATGGAGCAGGTAACTATGCGATGTGTGGTAAGGCTTATGACCCTAGACTTATCTTTGCATGGCCTAGTGCTGAGCTTGCTGTAATGGGAGGTGCTCAGGCAGCAAAAGTATTATTACAAATAGAAGCTTCATCTCTTAAAGCAAAAGGGGAAGAACTAACTAAAGAACAAGAAGAAGAATTATTCAATAAAATTAAAGCGAGATACGACAATCAAGTTTCGCCTTATTACGCAGCAGCTCGTCTATGGACAGATGCTATTATCGATCCATTAGATACGCGTAAGTGGATCTCTATGGGTATTGAAGCTGCAAATCACGCTCCTATCGAAAAACCGTTTAACTTAGGAGTTATTCAAGTATAATAAAAACCTTAAAAGGGCTTTCAATGTATTTGAAAGCCCTTTTTATTATTTGAGAGTTTCTCCTTTTCATTATGGAAGCTCTGTTCTATAAGTTGTATCGTGTATGCTAAACTTACCTTTTATTGATACACCTGTTTTAGTCTTTGCCTCTAACCAACATTGAGTAAACCAAAATTCAAGTATTCGTTCTTGTTGCTCAGATAGAGTTTGCATTAACTCGTCATACATTTCTTCTCCATCTTCAGTCTCTGTCCATGATTCTTCTAAATCGTGTAAAGAAAAGTACAATTCTCTTGGAAACAAATTATCACTTAAGTTCTCTGGAATACCCATTGATATACTTGAAATAACTTGCTCTGCCTTATCCTCTGCCCAAACTACAATATCAAGTGTTTCATAGTCATATTCAAAATAAAATGTATCTACATCTCTAACAGTACATGGATCAACTAAAGGTATATATTCCCTTACAAATAAACTACATAAACTATCTATCATAGTAGGTCTTACTACTTCTAATCTATCTTTTAACCCTTTAGTGTAGTAAGCGATATACGTACTTATATTCATGATAAGTGTTAACTATTTATTGCTGATAAACTATAAAGATAATTTCTTTTGTCCAATTTAGTGTGATTTTCAATTTAAACACATTGTTTCCTATCTATTTTAATTCACATACATAATATAAAGCAGTGAAGTCACAGAGATAAATATCCACAGTCCTACTCCTTCTAATAGAGGTTTAAATCCTACAGATTTCACGGTGCGATAAGATAAAGATGTACCGATTAAGAATAAGGTCAAGGTCAATGCTGCTTTAGAAGCTTCTACGATATATGGTCCGATAGACTGTACTGCTGGGATATAAGAGTTCGCTAGCATTGCTAATACGAATAACCCGATAAAGTAAGGCAACTTCACTTTACCTCCTTTATTGTTAAAGAATACCATAGATAAGAATGCTACAGGGATCACCCATAATGCACGAGCTAGCTTCACAGTAGTAGCTACTTCTAGAGCTTGGTCACCATACTTAGCCGCAGCTCCTACTACCGAACTCGTATCGTGTATCGCAATAGCAGACCATAACCCGAAATCTACTTGACTTAATCCTAAGGCATGTCCTATAGGCGGAAATATAATTAAAGCTACAGAGTTTAAGATAAACACGATTCCTAAAGCTACTGATATCTGCTTCTCATCTGCTTTAATAACAGGAGAAACCGCAGCGATAGCACTACCTCCACAGATTGCAGTACCTGAAGAAACCAAATACGATATTTTTTTGTCTATTTTCAACACTTTTCCTAATAAGAATCCTAGTGCTAGAGTCAAAAAGATAGAGAAGATAGTAAGTATAAAACCATCCTTACCTGCAGATATTGCGCTATACACATTCATACCAAAACCAAGCCCTATCACAGCTACTTTTAACAATAGCCCTGTTGCCTTCTTAGTCTGTTTTGCATACGGGTTCTCAAATAGCTGTGCATATACTATCCCTATCACTAGTGCTACTGCGGATGAAATAAATGGAAATAAACTAAGCAAAGCGAGTCCTACTAGAAGCACTTTACCTATTGTCTCACGAGTGTTATTTTCTGTTGTCATTTGTATCATTATTTACAGATACAAATTTCCTTCATACACTAAGGAAAAGAAAATACATAATTGTTATAACCTATAACTTTAAGTTATGATTCTGTACAAAGCGAATGAACAGTTCTACCAAAGCGCTTTCTTGTCCTTGACGCTGTATTAAAGAGAAAGTTCTACTGATATCTAATCCCTCTATATCTACAATGCTCAACTCATTATACCTCAACTCTTTTAGAATAGCGTGTACGGATAAGAATGCAACACTATCTGAGTGCATTAAATACATCTTAATACTCTCTGTACTAGAGAAGTTCATTTCATTAGTCAAATCACTTAAAGTTATACCGATCTCTTTAAGTGTAGTATCCACGACATCTAGTGTCCCTGACCCCGTTTCTCTTAATAAAAAAGACAACTCCTTTAGCTCTTGAGGTTTAATACTTCCTCTTTTGGCTAATTCATTATTGCTACTACACACCAAGACGATTTCGTCTTTGATAAAGTCAATATACTTTATCTGAGGATTTTTAGAATACCCTTCTACTAGACCTACATCTATTGTTTTGTTCAGCAGAAGATTCTCGATAGCATTCGTATTATCAGATACTACGTCTAGATGCAGATCATTTACCTTCTTTCTAAACTCTGCTAATAAGGGAGGTAATACATACTGTGATATAGTAGTACTCGCTCCTACTCTAAGGCTTCCGTCCATTTTAGCATTCAGTGCGTGTATATCGAACTCAAGATTGCGATAGATAGAGAATATCTCTTCTGCATACGTATAGAGTAGTTCACCTGCTTCTGTCAAGTGTATCTTCATCCCGTCACGTACAAAAAGTTTAGTCTGATAGCTAGCCTCTATCTCTTGGATATGCTTCGTCACAGCAGGCTGAGAAATCAACAATTCCTTAGAAGCCTTCGTGAAGCTCCCTCTCTTCGCTACTGTATAAAACACCTTTAATCTAAAGTCAAACATATCATCTCTTTTTTATCATAGAAGTAATTCTCTCTTAACATCTCCTCTTTCCCTAAACAACAAAATTAATGAATTAATATGGGTATTTTATACTATTTACACAGAGATAAAATTTGACTTATACCTATATTTGACTGTCCTTTTTAGACAAAGTCAATCCATAAAACTAAAAAACAAACTCAATGAAACGAATAGGAATACTAGGTGGTACAGCATACCCTTCTACAGCGTTATACTACACGCTATTAAACAAAATGGCAAATGAAAAATGGGGTGGATATCACTCATGCCCTATCCTCTTATACAGTATAGATTATCACAATATCAAAACTAGATATGCTAATCAATGGGATGAAGTACCTAATATCTTAAAACACGAAATCGAAATCCTACTATCGCTACAACCAGATTGTTTCTTGATAGCAAACAACACCTTACACAAAGCTTATGATGAGATCAAACAGGAAATACTAACTAATATTCCAATCTCACACAGTATAGAACTGACCAAAAAACATATACTAACGCATAATATGAAGAAAGTACTTCTGCTAGGTACACCCTTCATGATGGAAGATGATTATTTTAAATCTCCTTTACAGCAAGCAGGGATAGAAGTAATCATTCCTAACACTGAAGAAATAGCCCAAATAGGTCAATTCCAATCTATACTCGCTACAGGAGCCATCACAGAAGAGATGCGTTCATTCTTTATGACATTAATAGAAAATTATTCCTCTGTAGAAGGAGTGATTCTGGGTTGTACAGAATTGCCTTTAGTATTTAATTCACTTGATATTAAAATACCTATTATAGACACTATGGTATTACAGTGTGAAGACGCTTTTAGTAAGATATCCTAATCCGTAATCTTACAGATAATATTTCTTCATTAGACAAATCTTTAACTAAGCAGTAAGCAGGACTTATCACCTTTATGGATGAGTATATTGAGTTCTGTTTTACTGCTTATTTTCTATAAATAGAATACCTCTTCTAATCCCCATCGGAGATAATTTCTTAAATATTATCTACTCAACTCATCCCTCGTTATAATGACTCTTTTTCATAGACATATTCACTCGTATGTACTATACCCTTCTTTATTTTAGCATGTACATTATTAGAAGGAGAATACATGGAGAATAGAAGAAGCATTGTTCGACAAACATCTTCTCTGCTCCACTATGTATGGGGTATTCTCCATGAATTGTCGAGGGATTCTAGTCAAGTGCCCTATTTTACTGGGGTTAAGGCAATATCCATATTGGCTAAAAAAAAGTCGAAAACAAATAACAACTTAAATATCAGCACTTTACAATAAAACCTATTTAAAAAAAGTATCTATGTTTTTTTAAAATAATCCCCTAAATAGACTTATATCCTCCTGATTTAGAAAAAAAACAGATTTTAAAAGTTTATTTTCCTTGATTTAAAGACAAAAAAAGACTTGAAAACAAAAAAAGGATTCCTTTATTTCTTCATAAGCAAAGAATACGGATCATCACATAGATGAAAAAAAAGACTTCATCTTACTCTTTAAAAGAATTATATAACAACTCCTTAAAATCGTATAACAACGATAATGACACACTATCCTACATTTGTAATATAAATTATTAAACAAAAAAGAAATGGCAACAGTATATCAAATTAAAGGAATGGGATGCAGTAGTTGTGTCGGAAAGATTCAAGAAGAACTAAAAAAGTACCCTAATATAGAAGCTACAGTCACTCTAGATACACATAGTATAGAGGTTAAAACTCCTGAAGTGACGAAAGAAGAAGTACAAAAGATATTAACTTCTGCTGGAAAGTATGAGATACTTTAATAAAAATAAGGCTGTCCTTTTTGAACAGCCTTATCTTTTTAAGTATCGTTATATTATTTCTTAGAACGTAGCACCTAAAAACACACCTACTACAGGATATACTTCTGAGCACTTCGCATCATAATCATTAAAGTGTCCTACACCTAACTGTACTTTATAATACATTGGTCCTACTAACTTGCGTTTTATTCCCCAATGTACTTCACTTACTAGAACACTATTTAAGGAATTCATATATTCTTCACTATCTGTACCAAAACTATACTTAGCTTGAAACCCTACATAATTACCTGAATTATTGTCTAAAGTACGATTCTTCTCTATTCTCTTATTCTTATTATAATACCAATCTAGTCCCCCTCTCAGATAAGGAATTGGCTTCTTAAAGGTAAATACAACTGACATACTATTATTCCATACATCATAACCTGCGCCTATCCCCATACCCGTCTGAACGAATATATTCTCACCTATCAAAAAATCTCTTCCTGCATCTACTCCTAAAAAACTAGTCTGTATATAGAATCTACTCTTGTACTCATTTTCTTTCTGCGCAGTCATCAACAATGGCAGTAATAACATTAACAAAACAATTAGTTTCTTCATTTTTTTATATATTTTCATCTAATATATTTTCATCTAATATATTTACTAACAAAAAAGTAAGAAACATAATCTTTGTTTACTTTTAGAAATACTGCTCTAATATTTGAACAACTTCATTATTATTATACACTGTTTGGTAGTGAGTATGTTCTTCTCCTGCTAATCGATGAATTCTCTCTTTTATCTTATCCATACGTTGTATTAATTGTGGGATAAAATAAGCTACACTTCCCGATGGTATATCAGCCATACGCATATAATACTTAAGCATAATGATAGAAGCTTCTATCGGCATACAGTGATATTCTTCATAAGGAGTATAATCCATATCTATCAGATTATAACGCTTAAAGAATCGATTAAACAATTCTGTATTTAAAGTGATATAACGCGTATAATAATCTGTCAACTGTGGATGCTCACGCATAGCTTCTTCTATATCGACATTATCGTATAAGTGATACTTCCACAGTATCGTCCCATCTGTATACATCGACTGAGGAAGAGCTAAGAGCTTCTCTAAAATCTCTAATTGCATTGGGATTTTATAGCCTATTGGCTTATTCTGTGTAGCATATTCCTTTAATTCTAAAAAGTACTCATGCTCTTGGATAGTGCTTAATAAAGGATGGTCAAAGAACTCTTCCATATCAAATGCTCCATACATAATCGCTTTTCTCAGAGTATCTAATGCATGTTCTTGTTTTCCTTCTATACAATACATCAGTATCACATATTTATAACTATCTGCTTCTATCCATAAATAAGGTTCTACTAGACTATAGATCTTCCAAAACGGAATTAACTCTTCCTTGTCCTTCTTATCCTCATATTTCTGAACAATCAATTTAGCATAGTCACGCAATTCCTTTATTTGATAAAATACCCATGGAGTCTTACACTTTTTAGCAAACTCCTTATAATATGCAGCACTTGGTTTCTCTAGGCAGATACGTTCATCCTCTTCCATTCGCCAATATTTATTGCCATACTTATCTTGAAATAATTGTAACAATTGATCAATAGACAATCCTGTTGAACGAATAACTTGACCTTTATTATCTTCTATCAAGTACACAAACAGCCCCTCCTTATCCTCTCCTACAAAACCAGTATAAGAATAGGCTAAACCTTCTAACCTCTTTAAAAAACGAAAGCTCTGAGCATCTACCTCTAGCTTATATTGAGTATAATACACTGCTGTATCTGTGATCAAAAAGTCTGTGTGATAGGGATAACTCTCCACTCTGTAAGTTGAAAAAGAAGATTTAGAAACTACATGTCCCCAATAGTACAGATGAATACTGTCTTCTGCTAAGTAGTCTTCTGTCAGCTTAAAGGTAGTAGCATCGCTTCCCTCTATCCATTCGCCCTTCTCATCTAATACTCCTTCTTCAGATAAATAATAGACCGTCTCATACTTCGCTACTCTTTTAAACTTCTTAGGATTGGTCTTGATACACTTGCCATTAAAAATAACATGCTCTTGATCACAAGCCCCATATACCATTGGCTTAAAAGTAGCTAAATCAATCTGAGGGTACACTATCCCTCCCTCTTTACAACTAAACACCACCTTGCCATTATAATAAAAAGCTCCGAATAAGTGAATCGGGTTTAAAGGCGTTGCCTCTTTTGCAAAAACGGTTAAGTTAGCCAAGCGGTTCTTCTCTTGTAGTGTAGCTATTTTTTTGACTACATTACTATCTACCATTTTTGAATCAAACACTTTCTGCGCAAAAGGCTGATCAAAGTGTTCTAAACAACTAAAGACTAAAACTCGTAATGCTTCTAACTCTACAGCACTGATGGCCTGCACCTCCCATTGGTTATCTACTAACACCTCATAGCATTCTATTTCCTGCCAATTATAAGCATCTAATGTCAGTGCTATTAAACCTGTTCTTCCCTCTTTTGCAAAAGGTGCAATGGTCTGAATACTTAGATAAAAATCTCCTCTGATAGTCTCTCTATTACCATGGTTATAAAAAGCTAAACACAGTAGTTCTTCTTTCTTTTTATTGTACTGATAACAATAGTTATCTTGACAATTATAAAGGATACATTGGTGCATCTCTTCACTAATCACAGTGATTGCTTTGGTTTTAAAAAATGCTTTATAATTAACCTCTGTTAGGTGTATTTGAGCAAAGACTCCTACTGGTTCTGCCATAGTGCGAATATTTAGAAGGTGTAAATATACTTATCCTAGATTAAGCATTGACCAAATATTACAAAGCAATTCTACTTCATATCTATTTCATTAGCTCTAAAACCACACTATAATATGCTTTGATCATTAATTCAGTCCTATTTGTATAATTCCTTTTCATTTATATGTCTATCTCTTATTCTGGGCTTATCGAAATGTTATCTTTGTCAATAAATCTAATTCTCTGTAGTCTTATGTCAGAAAGTAAACCTCGTCTAAACCGATTAACAGCTATAGTGACCCAGTTACAATCTAAGCGTATCGTAACCGCTACTGAGATAGCCGAAAAACACAATGTAAGTATACGTACGGTGTATAGAGATATCAGAACGTTAGAACAATCTGGTATTCCAATTTATACAGAAGAAGGTAAAGGATACTCTCTGGTAGATGGGTATGCTCTACCTCCTGTCATGTTTACACAAGAAGAGGCGAATGCTCTTATCACTGCTGAGCAACTGATATTAAAGAATAAAGATGCTTCTCTAATCAAACAATATCAAAATGCTATTCTCAAACTAAAAGCTGTACTGCGCTACACCCAAAAAGATAAAGCTGATCTGCTCTCTCAAAGAATAATCGTAAGAGATAATCCTGATAAAGCACAGACGAGTGATTACTTAATACAAATACAGACTGCTATTGTCAATCATCAGGTGCTTGTTATTGATTATTTGTCTTTAGAAAACCAAAAGAGTCAGCGAGACATAGAACCCTTTGCTATCTATACTACACAGGACAACTGGATATTAATAGCCTACTGTAGATTGAGACTAGACTTTAGAGCCTTTAGACTAGACTGTATCCAACACTTAAAAGATACCTTGCAAACATTCGAACCTCATCAAATCACGATGGAGCAATACTTAAAAGCGTGTAGAGAAAAATATTACCCACAAGACAACACCCCTGACATACCTATGTCATAAGGGGAACCTAACTTTGCTACATAATCTTAAACTCATGTATTATGAATCAAGTAACCTTAAAGAAATTCCACATCATCGGAATAGAAGTACGCACTACCAATGAACAAAACAAAGCAGCTAATGATATTCCCTTACTATGGGAACGCTTTTGGAAAGAAGATGTGCTAAACCGTATACCAAATAAAGTATGTACTGCTGTCTACTCCATGTACACGAATTATGAAGGGGACCATACGATGCCCTATACTACAATAATAGGCTGTGAAGTATCTGACCTATCTAATATCCCAGAAGGAATGACAGGGCATACTATAGAAGCAAGTACTTATAATAAAATAACTGCTACTGGAGATCTAACAAAAGGGTTGGTTATCAATGAGTGGTTTCAAATATGGGAACAACAGTGGGATAGAAAATACACAGCTGATTTTGAAATATATGACGAAAAATCCATGAACCCACAGGATGCTGAAGTAAGCATTTATGTAGCTATAAAATAACAATTATGAAAGAAACAGAACAATACTATTTACGACAAGAAGAACCCAATAGAGGTTGCTTACAGGCATTAAGAAACATTATCTTGCAGTTAGATGATCATGTCACAGAGTCGTTAAAGTGGGGGACTCCTTGTTTTAGCTATAAGAATCGTATGTTCTGTTTTCTCGCTTTGACTAAAGAACCTAAAACACCTTATCTATTAATAGTAGAAGGAATGCGTATAGAACATCCTTTATTAGAAATAGGAAGTAGAAAGCGCATGAAAACATTAAGTATAGATGCCAATGCTGATTTACCTATTGATGCTATAATAGATGTTCTACAAGAAGCCTTAAACCTATATCGAAATGGGGTTATCAAAACAAAGTAATTTAGACTCAGACCATTTAATAAGTGTTAATTATAAAAACAACTAAGACTAATTGCCCATACAATTAGTCTTTTTAATTCTCATAATGCATGTTAACCAAACACTAAACCCCTAATAAACAATCAATAACAACACAACGTTATCATATCAAAAAGTTTAATATTTTGTTATTGAAAACTATAAAATATGTCATACATTTGTTTATACTCAATCTAAATAAAATGCATACCTTATTATTTTCAATTACAGCATTTGCTTTCTTTATGCTATATAACACTTCTCAGAAAGTAAAATATGAGAAGAAATGTACATTAACTACCTGGATTAGGTCAAACACTAAATTATCCAAGATTATCGCTTACTCACTATTAATAATAGCCTTAACAACAGAGTCTATTTATGAAGGTCTAGGAGTAGGAAGCTTAACGTTCTTTATCTTCTTAATGTTTATTGGTTCTGCTATTCTAACATTATATCCTATGTTATCATTTAAGACTAAACACATCGTTAGTTTTATAGGGTTAGGATTATTTCTAGAACTACTAATATTTTAATTATGCCCGCAAATAAAAAGCATTTAGAAAGTTCAATTATACAACGTATACTGAAGATAACTGCAGGTCTATTCGGAGGATTCTTAGTAAGTACAACATTTCACATGTTTCTAATGTACTTTTTCCCTTCTCATCCTATTTATACAACGATGTTCGTCACAGGATATGTATTATGGACCGTCTTATTCATTATGGCCTTTATCATTGGCAACGGATATAAAATATGGTTAGCCTATATCGTGCTAACACTGGTTTTTTATTCACCTTATTTAATCGCTCCAATACATACCTAAACACAAGACACATCACTATTATGAATATTAGAAATTATAATAAATACTTCCACCTACATACGATAAGTGGGATTATTATTACAGTATTACTATACATTATCTTCTTCGCAGGTTCTTTCTCTTTCTTTAAAAATGAAATAGCGAATTGGCAAAGTAATAAACCACAAGAAAAAATAGCTGTTCAATCTATCAACTACAATACCTTATTAGACTCATTAGACAATCAAATAGGATTACAGGGTAGAAATATTTACTTCCGAATGAATGATAGAAGTAGAGTCATGAGCTATAATATCTCTACTTCACAAGACACCTTGTTACCTAAAGCGAAAGAACGTGACTTCGGTCTATATGACACTGCTACAGAAGAAAAACACGGATATGAAGAATCGTATTCTTTAGGAGAATTCTTATACAGACTTCACTTTTTAGCACAATTAAATGGTCTAGTTAATATCCATATCTCTCCATTTGGTTACTTTGTAGCTGGGTTAGTTTCTTTCATTTACATTTTTGCACTTATTACAGGCTTACTTGTACACTGGCAAAAGATAGTATCTAACTTCTATGTATTTAGACCTTGGGAAAAGCTAAAAACCGTATGGACTGACCTACATACAGCATTAGGTGTTATTACCTTTCCTTTCCAATTAATCTTTGCTATCACGGGAGCTTATTTCTTATTAAACTATCGAATAGTCGCAGCTACTATCATTGCATTAGGATATGGTGGTGATGCAGACAAATTTAGCAGTGATACCACACAAGATAGAGGAGCTAAAGAGATCGTATACCAACATAAAGCCATTGATAAAGAAATAGATCTAAACGCCTATATTCTTCAAACAGTAGAAAAATGGGATGATCCATATATCTCTAATATCTCTATACTTAATTATGGGGATGAAAGTATGACTGTAGCCATCAGTGGTAGAGCGCATAATGAAAAACAGTTAAATAGTCGTGGAGAAATAAAATATCACATTCATTCAGGAGAAGTAGAAGAGATAAGTAATCCTAATGAAAATCCTGAATATAGTTATATATTCTCTAACTTAGTTTATTTACTTCACTTTGGTTCTTTCGGAGGTTTAGCGACTCGTATCGTTTACTTCTTAGTAGGGATAGCTGGATGTATAGTCATTATATCTGGAGTACTGATCTGGTTAGTGGCCAGAGATAAAAAGAATGTTCCTGAACACAAACGCAAGTTTAACTTCTGGCTAGCAAATATCTATATGGCTATCTGCTTATCTATGTATCCTGTAACGGCATTAGCTTTTATAGCAGTAAAACTAAACCCAACAGGAGGGCAAAACTTTGTTTACTCCTTTTATTTCTGGACTTGGTTAGCTATCACGATCTTATTAAGCATCAGAAAGAATATTTATAAAACCAATAGAGACTGTTTATTAGTCGGAAGTATTATTGGTCTTACTATTCCTATCTTTAATGGTGTCATGACAGGTAACTGGATATGGGTAAGTTGGGTTAAAGGTTATTCTGATATCCTGCTTATTGATTTATTCTGGATCATCGTTCCACTTATCACACTATACTCGTGGAAACTAGTCAAAGATAAGCAAGAGAAAAAATTAAATACAGCAGTAGAATAGTTTACTCATTATTTCTATAAAT
This sequence comes from Myroides sp. ZB35, assembly GCF_001865835.1. Lineage (NCBI taxonomy): Bacteria > Pseudomonadati > Bacteroidota > Flavobacteriia > Flavobacteriales > Flavobacteriaceae > Myroides > Myroides sp. ZB35. The sequence continues at coordinate 21,186 of NZ_CP017769.1, forward strand.
CGAAAAAGCCTTTATATGATAAAACATATAAAGGCTTTTTACTTATCTAGTCTTTAACCATCCTGTAATGCTATAACGAGTATGATTTACCATCTTCACCTCGTGTTCTATACTCTTACTGTCAAACACGACAAGGCGTCCTGGTAAGGCATGTACAATCTCTTCTCTTTCATTTCCATGTTCGTCTTGTAGGTAAAGTGCTAACTCTCCGCCATAAGCTGGAGTCCATTCTTGATCATTCAAATATAACACTACAGACAGCGTTCTACGGCTATCTGATTGGAAAATATCTAAATGACGCTTATAACAAGTACCTGGAGGATAACACGCATAGTGAAACTCTCCTTCTTGAATACCTAGATAGCAAGTTCTGTTTACATATTCTAAGAAGTGATTCACTTTATTGAAATACATCTGCTCTACTTCATCAGGTTCTTTCTCATCTAACCATAAGATAGAGTCTCCTCTAATTTCTTCTACTATTTGTTCGCTACTTGCCTGCCCTATAGCTGCTTTTTTAAAACTGTGTAAGTCTTGTTTTAAAAGCAAATTTGCTCTTAACAAGTTGATCTCTTCTTCCGAAAAAAAACAGTCAACCACCGAGTATTTACGATTCACTAAATCGTCTATTATTAACTCATAAAATGGATTTAATTCAAAATCACCCATACATTAACAAATAAAAAGTACACAAATATAATTTACAAGACAAAAAAATCAACACACAAAAAGGTGTTTTTTTAAGCCAATTCACTGTTAATATGCACTTTTACAGATTTGATAATTCAAGAGGTTTCAAAAGCTTTTATCGAAGAGAGTATTGGCATTTTTTTAGAATATTTTGCAGGATTTTCATCAATATTCCACATCCTTTTACATGTCAAATAACCTCTTTAAAGTTATGAGGCTATAATTGCTTATAATAAAGATCAAAAACAGACTCAAAGCATATCAAATGAGCATATTATTATCAATAAAAAAAGGAAACTATAAGCTTCCTTCTTCTATATTTTATTTCTTTATAAATCATTATTATTGATTACTTTTAGTGCTAATTTGGGGATTAGCTATAGCTCCACAAGCAATACCATCAATAGTAATAGCTGTAGGACGAGACTTACCTCTTTTTCCATTACTTCGATTATCCCCTTCAATAGTATAGTAGACCTCAGCCTTATCCCCTCCTACGATATCCACAGCATCTACACCTGTTGCCTTTTTCCCTTGTGCAGCTACAGTATTATATATTTCTTCTTTTACAGTATTCTCTTTTAATATCTCTGTGATATTCTCTACTACAGTCTGCTTCACATCTATAGTAGCCACTGGTATATCCTTACTTCTTCCATCGAAGAAAAGATACTTTCCATCTTTAGTCGATTCGATACGTAGGGTATTAGAATCAAAAGATTCTCCTACAGATCCCTCTATAAATTTTCCGTCTTTGTCAAAACAAGCTTCGTTATAATATGTCAAAGTACCATTACCATTATCTTTTAACAGCGTAATTGCTTGGTTCAGTGACAAGATTTCTTTTATAGAATCATCCGTAGCACTTACCCACTGTACATCTCCATTCTTAGCCGTAATTAAAAAAGTACCTATTGCACCAGGTGCTATTTTATTAGGTGTAATACCTTTCTCAGCTACAGAGACTTGCATTGGGTTTAATACAGCCTTCCCTCCATTATCGATCTTGATAGAAGTATCTGCTGGAGTAGCTGCCTTCCCATTATTAGCTACATTAGTATATATTTCATTAACGACTTGTTCGTCTTTCAGTATCTCTGTAATATTATTAATAACACTGCCTGTCACATCGATAACCTGTGCTACACCTGCCTCATTCGTATACGTATATATACCATTTGCACCTTCCTTAATAGTGGTAATGATATTCAAGTCTTTAATAGGAGTGTTCACTTTTCCTCCTTTAGTATCTTCTAATACTAAGTCATCCCCTTTAACACCTAATACTTTATTTCGAGGAAAATTGTCTATATTATCAATAACGTCCTGATTATTTACTAATCTAACCCATTCTTTTCCTTTCCAATAGTAAAACCCAGAAGTAACCACACTATTCTCTGTTGTATTAAACACCAATAAGCTAGTCTCTACATCCCCTTTGTTTATAAGTGATTTATCGGTTAAGTCTTTTAAAGGAATACGCGGAATCAATACCCCTCTATACTCACCTGCATCTGCTTTTAACTCTAATAATGCTGATTTGTGCGGTGCTCTTATCCCAATACCAACTTGTGAAAAAGCTAATCCACTCATCATTAAAACTCCAATAGTAATTACCTTTTTTTTCATATCTCTTTGTTATAAACTAGCCTAAAAGTACTCAATTATTAACAATTTTTACAGCAATTAAATATCGTTTTCACAATCGTTACAAGATTCGATTTTAATAATTAACAACAATTACACTGTTTATAGAATACTTTTTTTATTAATTTATTAAATCTTAAAATTTAACTATCAACTTTCGTTTAGCTACTTCTAATTTTTAGTTTTAAAAATATTTGATTTTTAAAACTTTTATACCCATATCGTATTAATTTAAGCAAATATCAATATAGATACAGCACAGATTAGGTATATTAACGATTAATCAAATCTTAAAAAGATCTACTATTAAAAAGCCAAAAATCATACCATAAATGGTATGCATATAGAGATAAATGAAATCCTATTATTTGTTTTAAACCCTTACCTGCTATTTGTTTCTAAATAAAAAAAGCAATAAGAAGAATTCTTCTTATTGCTTTTTTTTATTTCTCTTACTTGTATATTTAAGGAGTAACTATTTCTGTAGATACATATTTTAGTACAACAATATAATTTTTAGCCACTGGCAAAGTGTTATAAAAATTACCACTACCAAAACGGAATTTAACAGATGTATTTTTACTATTAGTTACATCAGTTACACCATTAATTAATAATTTATTACTACTATCATAAATATGAGCTGTTAATAAATAATCTATATTACTCAATGGAATAGCCTTTATTTCTGAATTATACGTTAAGCTTGTCCCTGGAGGGGTTTCTACTTCTCCATTTATAATTCTAACAGTATAAACTCTTTGTCCCTCAACAGTTTCATTGGTCGCTATTGGTTTAGTAGTAATTTTTATATCGCTACCTTTCAAAGTTTCCCATTGTGGTTTACCATTTATATCTGTTACTAAATGCATATTCTTTTTCTCAGGAACAGTAGCTAATTTATCTATTGTAAGAGTACTAGGTGCTATCTTATCATTATCAATAGATTCTTTTTTAATCGACAAATTTACTCCTTCAAGAAGTGCTCCTGTGGCTAGCTGAGTTCCTGTTGTAGCATCCCCTACCACGATAATACCATCAGTAGTTAAATCAGCTTTTGTTGGTTTAATATCACTTTTAAGTGCCCACTCTACTCCACCTGTAGCATTAGTAGTTAATACTTTATCATTACCTTCTCCCTTTATCTTTTCTTTTGATACTGCATTATTAGCAATATATCCTTCTTCAATACCTAGAGCTTTTACTTTTATTGATGCTGCATTTACTAATGCTAAATCTCCATCTGTTACTTCAATAGAAGCATCACCACTTAACTTAGTTCCTGCTGGTTTAATATCACTTTTAAGTGCCCACTCTACTCCACCTGTAGCATTAGTAGTTAATACTTTATCATTACCTTCTCCCTTTATCTTTTCTTTTGATACTGCATTATTAGCAATATGTCCTTCTTCAATACCTAGAGCTTTTACTTTTATTGATGCTGCATTTACTAATGCTAAATCTCCATCTGTTACTTCAATAGAAGCATCACCACTTAACTTAGTTCCTGCTGGTTTAATATCACTTTTAAGTGCCCACTCTACTCCACCTGTAGCATTAGTAGTTAATACTTTATCATTACCTTCTCCCTTTATCTTTTCTTTTGATACTGCATTATTAGCAATATGTCCTTCTTCAATACCTAGAGCTTTTACTTTTATTGATGCTGCATTTACTAATGCTAAATCTCCATCTGTTACTTCAATAGAAGCATCACCACTTAACTTAGTTCCTGCTGGTTTAATATCACTTTTAAGTGCCCACTCTACTCCACCTGTAGCATTAGTAGTTAATACTTTATCATTACCTTCTCCCTTTATCTTTTCTTTTGATACTGCATTATTAGCAATATGTCCTTCTTCAATACCTAGAGCTTTTACTTTTATTGATGCTGCATTTACTAATGCTAAATCTCCATCTGTTACTTCAATAGAAGCATCACCACTTAACTTAGTTCCTGCTGGTTTAATATCACTTTTAAGTGCCCACTCTACTCCACCTGTAGCATTAGTAGTTAATACTTTATCATTACCTTCTCCCTTTATCTTTTCTTTTGATACTGCATTATTAGCAATATGTCCTTCTTCAATACCTAGAGCTTTTACTTTTATTGACGCTGCATTTACTAATGCTAAATCTCCATCTGTTACTTCAATAGAAGCATCACCACTTAACTTAGTTCCTGCTGGTTTAATATTACTTTGAGGTACCCACTCCGCTTTTGTTCCATCATCACTTGTAACTAAAACTTGATTAGCTTTATCTTCAGCTGATATTTTAATAGGCATAACACTATTATCACCTATACCAATAGTAACATCATTCAACACAGAAGCTGTCCCATTAGTAATACTAATACCATCTAATACCTTCAGTTCTTTCTTATCAGTGATATTATTTCCATCTACTTTAGGTTTTCCTGGAGTCCATTTAGTTCCATCATAAACAAGTGCAAGGTCTTTATCTGTTGCAGGATTTGCTTTAGCTACTTCTACTCCTTTAATCTTATCTACGCTTGTACTATCCGCCTTTCCTGACACATCTCCTCCTAAAGTGATACCTGAAGGGTCAGCATTAACTGTATATGTAATTTGTCCATTTACTGGAGGTGCCTCATCAACTTTAATTCCTGTTCCTTCTTCAACCTTAACTTTAGTTGCTGCACTAGTAACTAAGTCTTTAATCCAAGTCTCAAAATTTGTACTTGATTGTAATTCTTTAGATATTTCTATTTCAGTATCTTTTCCATCCTCTGCTTTATACACTAAAACAGTTTCTCCTGCCTCTTGTTTAACGGATAATTTTGTTAATGTTTCAGATAAATGCTCACTCGATTTAGACATCAAAGCTCTCCAAAGTGTTCCATCCCAAAAATAGAATCCAGATTTCAATACATCTGTTGGAAGTTTTGCCTTGTGGTACACTAATAAACTCTCAGGATATATCCCCCCTTTAATAGTAGTAATATCTTTCTCACCTGTTAAAAAAACACGTGGGATTAAAACACCTTTAGTATCTGATCCTACATCTAACACTGCTGTCCCATCAGGTATAATTGATTTACCAATACCAATACCATCTTGAGCTTGCATCGTACTCAGTGCCATAAATGCTACACCAGCAAATAGTAATTTCTTTTTCATAGTATTCTTTTTATTTCACAATATTTTCACAAACAAAAACAGTTAAAAACAACCCATAACAAATACAAATTATCTTAACATAAAACAAAACTAATAAAAATATTAACACATTTAACAATAAAAGACAAAATAATTAATACCATTTAATCCTTTACGCTAAAAAAACACGCCTACATTCTCCTTAAAACCAAAAATTATCTCAGTAATCAAAAAAGAACTATTGCTTTAATGCAATAAAATACCAGATATTCCTAATAATAAATAAATAACTCCTCTCTACTAGAAAGCCAACTAATCCGAATCACTATACCACAAAAAAAATCCCTCAGTAACACATGCTACTGAGGGAATCTTATTATCCTAGTATATTATCTACTTATTCTTCATCTGCGACTATGGCTTCCCATTGTCCGAATAGGGTGAAACCTACTGCCTTAGCTAAAGCTATAGAAGTATCATTATCTGTCTGGCATCTATACTGAGGTACATGCCCTCTATCAATCACCTCTAGACAAATAGCCTGAACTAAACGTGTCGCAATCCCCCTACCTCTATAGGCATCATCCGTTATCACTCCTATATCTGCTAGCTTAGTTTCTTCCCATGGATACACACTCACAGCGCCTACTAGCCGATCTCCATCGAAGGCGCCATATACGATCCAATGCTTTAAAGAAACATAAGCTCCATCGAGATCTTCTTCTGAGCATACAGATTCGAACTTTCTAAACGCCTCTTTATCCGTTTCTATAGACAAAGCTCTGATCACTATCCCTTCTGTGATATCACTAAGCTGAGAGACTCTATTATCTAATAGATAATAAATATAATCTGGTGAGTGCAATTCTAACTTACAGGTAGAGATAGCCTCTCTAAGAGTATGGATAGAGTACTCCTCTAATTCCCTTAGCTTTAATGCTTCTGCTACCATTGGGGTGACTACAGCCATGGTATGCTTATTCGTCATTTCTAAAATCATGACTTTATACAGCTCATCTAAGGCTGGATTAGACACTAATGTAAACACCTCATCTAGATGAATAATACTTCCCTGCACCATCTGAGATCTCCAGTAAGTATGTACTTCTTCTACAAATTCGCCCATGATCTATATACTTCTTATACCTTATTACTTTATCGTTGTCCCTATCAGAGCACGAGAGTCATAATGACTTATCCCTCTCAACTTATCCTGAAACACTAACATCAATACTCCTATTAATATAAACGGAACACTTAACCACTGCCCCATATTCAACATCATATCTTGTTCGAAGGCTACCTGATTCTCTTTAAAGAACTCTAACACAAATCTAGTCAGGAACATCAGAATTAAAAAATAAGAAAAGATCACTCCATTATTCCTTACCTTCTGACTGCGGTATAAAAACCACAAGATCACTCCTGTCAATATATACCCAAAGGCTTCGTATAGCTGAGTAGGGTGACGTGGAATCATATCATCATGAGCAAATATAACTCCCCAACTCCCACTCGTCGGCTTGCCATAGATCTCTGAATTCATAAAGTTACCAAAGCGAATAAATGCTCCTGCTATCGGTACTCCTAAGGCTATTCTATCCAAAATCCAAAATGCTCCTATCTTATACTTACGACAGTATAGATAGATCGCTAGCAGTACTCCGATAGCTCCTCCATGACTGGCTAACCCCATAAACCCTACATACTCATACACTCCATCGACCTTAGCGAAAGGGATAATAATCTCTAAGGGGTGCTGCATATAGTAATCAAACTCATAAAATAAACAGTGTCCTAACCTAGCTCCTAATACTGTACCTACGATAATATATAATAACAGTTTGTCTAAATACGCCTGCGGAATGCGCTCTTTCTGAAAAACATAACTCACAATCTTATAGCCTAGGATAATCCCCAAGGCAAAAAGAACTCCATAATAACGCACAGGTACAGCACCTATTTTAATCATTTCGGGATTGGCATCCCATAGCACAGCAGCTAAACTCATCTATTTAGTTTAATTATTAACAAGGGTACAAAGTACTGCATTTATAATAACCTAGAGATATAATATTTTGTTATTTTGTTAGCGCGATTTACTATTTGGGTACTCATTTATACATCTGCTAACACGGGAACATCTATGGTACTTAAAACCTCCTCACCCTGCGAATCCTCATCCAATAAAAGAGAATAATAGCACTGCAGCCACATTACTACTATCATCATAGGAGTAGATATCATCCCATAATCTCAGATTACCTTTTATAGATGATACAATGATACTTTCTAAGATAGAAGAATATTATACTTATTTAATGAGAATATATCGTCTTATTTTATGACCTCCTTGCGATTAAAAAAACTGTATGCATAGGCCCATCTTGATACTATCTTAGACTGATATTATGAATATACGAAACAAGAAACAAAATACTTAGCTTGCACTTCTTAGGAGATTCCTAGGAGATTTCTAGGGCTTTTCTTGCCCAGGAGGCGTCTTTGTCGAAGAAAGGTGCAAGAAACCCTCAAGCAATCTCCTAGCAAATCAATACAAAACTAGCCTTAGTTTATGAATAAAGACAGATAAGAAATAGGTCTTTTACGTACTTTTTTTAATCATGATATTTGAATATTCTATTATTCAAATATTTGTATTACTTTTTTTATTTTATTGCTTATATAATTACAACATTTTATTATTATTCGGACTCATATTTATGTTTCCATCTTAAAACCAGCTTGTTTTTTTCTATATATTTGGATATTATAATGTAAGTAATCTAAAGATTATTATGAGAAATATTTTTTGCTTATTGCTAGTTCTATTTTCTACACTTTGTTTTGGACAGAAGTCTGTGGATGTTATGATTATTAGAAATAATAATGACACTATTTATTCACAACTTAGGATAGAAAGAAATCTGTTTGATAGAAAGTTAATCGATGAAGCATCTTTTTATAGGAGATTAGTTCTTTTAGATAGCAATGGGAAAAAAACAGTCAAATTAAAAGCTAGTGATGTAAAGAAATTACAGTTTATTGATTTAAAAGGAGTGGAAAAAATTTATGTAAATGGTGGAGATGTTTTGCAACGCCTTGTATTTGATGGAAAAAAAATAAAATGGTATAAATTTCTTAGCCAACATATGATGGATAGATCTATTCAATATTTTGATTATTTAGTTGATCAAGATAATAAGAGATATAATATGGGTCTTTTTAATAGTAAAAGAAAAAAACTTCTTGAGGCTACTGCTTCTAAACCAGAGCTAATCGATCGAATAGAAAATTCAAGTTTAAATGATGCTGAAATACTTGGGATTTTAAGCGATTTTGAAAACTTAGATTAATTTTATAATAGAGTTTAATTATTCTTTTTTTAATATCGCTTATAGAGTTATTGACAGTATTACGCTTCTACTTTTATTAGATAAAATTAAATAACTAGAGAATAATAAAGTGAATTAGAAAAACTACCTTTGCTCCATGAATAAAGCAGAGATACTTAAAAACTTAAATATTGAGGCATTAAATGAAATGCAAACCAAAGCATTTAGTGCAGCTCAGAAGAACCCAAATATTATCCTTCTTTCCCCTACAGGATCAGGTAAGACAGTTGCATTCTTAATGCCTTTGTTAGAACGATTAGACCCTGCTATCAAAGGAGTACAGGCAGTTATACTAGTACCAACTAGAGAACTTGCTCTACAGATAGAGACTGTATTTAAGAAGATGGGAACACCTTTTAAGATTAACTCTTGTTATGGAGGGCATTCTACTAAAACAGAAATAAAGAATTTTAGCACACCACCAACAGTATTAGTGGGTACACCAGGTCGAGTGGCTTTTCACGTAGAAGAGTTTTCTTTTAACACAGAGACTGTGACTAGCTATGTAGTAGATGAGTTTGATAAAGCTCTAGAGATGGGCTTCCAGACTGATATGGATTATATTATCAATTCGTTTGATAATATCTCTTTCAGAATGCTTACATCTGCTACTGCTTTAAAGAAGATTCCTGAGTTTACAGGTATAGTAGATCCTGAGCGTATTCACTTCTTAAAGAAAACAGAGGTAATGCCAGACCTAACTTTTAGTCAGGTTATTTCTACTGCAGAAGAGAAGTTAGAGACTGTGATTAAGCTTATTGGTAAGATAGGTAAGGACACTATTCTTATCTTCTGTAATCACCGTGATGCCGTAGCTCGTATTAGTGAAACATTGACTAAAAAAGGAGTTGCGAATAGTGCTTTTCACGGAGGAATGTTACAAGAAGATAGGGAGCGTGCTATCATGAAGTTTAGAAATAAAAGTGCACATATTCTTATCGCAACAGACTTAGCAGCTAGAGGACTTGATATCCCTGAGATTGGTCATGTGATTCACTATCAGATACCACAGAAAGAAGATGCTTTTATTCATAGGAATGGACGTACTGCACGTATGAAGGCATCAGGTAAAGCCTATGTGATGATTACTAAAGAAGAGAATATCGAGTTTATCAACCCTGATATGCCGATAGAAGACCTTGATGGAAGCTATACTATCGACAATAAAACAGATTTTAAAACAATCTATATCAGTGCTGGTAAAAAAGATAAAGTCAACAAAGGGGATATAGTAGGCTATTTAATCAAGACAGGAGGATTAACTAAAGAAGATATAGGAATGATAGATGTACGTGATACACAGGCTTTCGTAGCAGTGAATACAAAGAAAGTTAAGGCTCTACTGACTGCACTAGTAGATACAAGACTTAAAAATAAGAGAGTAAAGATAGAGATAGCTAGAGACTAATTTAGCTAATATATACAATGAAAGCCTTGGTACATATCTTGTATCAAGGCTTTTCTTATTTAAACTTCATTCTATGACGCGGTAGATTGATTTCAGAAGCTTTAGGATAAGGCTGGCGATGAGTAAGACTCACATCTTCTCTTACCTTAGACTCTGTAGTCTGATAGTGTTCATCCTCATAGTGATAACGAGGATCAGCCATAAAAGGCAATCTCGCCATTTTTAGAATCTGTACATTGGGAAAGTGATATTCTACCTCCACCGTTCCTAATAACAAATAACAACCACCTCCTACGAAAGGATATTCCTCTAAGCTATCAGGGAAGTGTACCGTGTCAAAATACTGTCCATTGGCATCTATCCAAGTACCGAAGTACATACTCCCTTTAGAAGTAGGTACGTGCTTACGAGCAATTAAGTAACCGAGCATTCTTACTGTTTTCTTATGATGGTGTATTAAATCACAGACCATTACATCTCCTCTGAACTTCGTTTTTAATAAATCAAAAGGCATACAAGAAATAGGAAAGCCCAACAACTCTAACTCATCAAATGCGTCTTCGTATACAGAGCGCGTTAAGGTCGGAAAAGTGTATTCCTGTATAGGTTCTTGTAATAAAGTAAGTGTAGGAGTTGGCTCCTTTTTACTCAACAGTAGTTTTGCCTGAATCAATAACTCATTCTTTTGTTTGCCAAAGGATTGAAAAGCACCGATGAATATTAACTTCTGTAAAGAGTCCATCGCTATAGAAATACGTTGTATAAAGTCATAGAGAGATTCATATCTACCATTGGCTTTTCTCTCTTTTAAAATAGCTTTAAGCAACTCTATATTTAATCCTTCTATGAGTTTTAACCCTAAGAATAGCTCTTTACCTATTAAAGTAGTCTGCAATTCACTAGCATTAATACAAGGTGGCAATACATGAGCACCTGACATCGCTGCTTCGTGTATATAAACTTCTGTGCGATAGAACCCTCCTTCGTTATTGATAACCGCAGTGATAAATTCTAATGGATAGTAAGTTTTAAGATATAGACTTTGATAACTTTCTATGGCATAAGAGGCAGAGTGTGCTTTACAAAAAGAATACCCTGCGAATGACTCTATCTGTCTGTATATTTCTTCACTAAGTGCTCTAGGATGTCCTTTAAGATCACAATGCTCAAAGAACCTGTCTTTCACAGCCTGTAACCCTGCTAGAGAACGGCTTTTGCCACTCATTGCCCTGCGCAGAATATCTCCATCAGCAGCAGGTAGTCCGCCGTAGTGTAACGCTATTTTGATCACATCTTCTTGATAGACCATGATGCCATAGGTTTCGCCTAATTGTTCTTTAAATACAGGATGAAAGTATTCAAATTGATTAGGGTGGTTATGGCGATAGATATATTCTTGCATCATCCCACTCTGTGCTACCCCAGGGCGTATAATAGAAGAAGCTGCTACTAGTATTTTGTAATTATCACATTGCAACCTTCTTAATAATCCACGCATAGCAGGACTTTCTATATAAAAACAGCCAATCGTATTACCTATTTTTAACTGTTGGTTACACAGCTCTTCATCTTTAGATAAAGCAATATTTCGAATATCAACTTCTATTCCTTGATTTTGAAGAATGAGTTCAGTAGCTTCATCTATATGCCCAATGCCTCGTTGGCTAAGGATATCAAATTTATCAAAACCAATATCTTCAGCAGTATGCATATCAAACTGTACCACAGGAAATCCCTTAGGAGGAAAGTCTAATGCGGTATAGCGAGTAATAGGATCCTCCGAAATCAAAATACCACAAGCATGCATTGTACGCTGATTAGGAAAACCTTCTAACAATTGTCCGTATTGATGGATTAGAAGCACGATACTGTTCGTTTCGTGGTCTTCTATAGGATTACGCGTTAGTGTGTCTAATTCGTTCTTAGATAGCCCGTACACCTTTCCTATTTCTCTAATAATAGAACGATATTTAAAAGTAGATACTGCACCACAGAACGCCACGTGCTCTTTTCCATATCGCGTAAAGATGTATTGAAGGATATCATCCCGTTGATTCCAAGACCAATCAATATCAAAATCAGGAGGAGACTTTCTATTCTGATTTAAAAAACGCTCGAAGTACAAGTCTAGTTCTAAAGGACATACATTAGTAATGCCTAGGCAATAGCCCACTATACTATTGGCACCACTACCCCGTCCGATATGCATATAGCCTTGACTATTGCTATACTGAATAATGTCCCAGGTAATCAGAAAATACCCCTCAAAGTTAAGTTGATCTATTACGCTGAGTTCTTTAGCTAATCTTTCTTGGGCAAGAGTATGATCTTCTCCATATATTTTGACCATCCCTTCATAGGCTAGTTGTTGTAATAAATTCAAGTCACTAACCTTATCTTCAGTATAGTGTTTTTTATTTCTAGGAACTTTAAAAGAAAAAGAATAATTGCACTCACTCATTAGTCTTTGAGTGTTCTCTATCAGCTCAGGATAATCCTTAAACTCTGCTATGATTTGTTCTTCAGATTTAAAACTATCTTGAGGAGAAGCGCAGTCTTTCTCTATTAATTTAGAGAGTAGAGTATTCTTATCTATTGCACGTAGAATACAGTGTAGTTTATATTCTTCTTCATTCAAATGATTGACTGTATGCAGGACAACTAGCTTATCCATTAATGATCTCCACTTCTCTGCATAGAGTAGAGAAAGTTGATTATTTTGTACTCCAATATATTCCCACTCTTTTAGAGTAGGAACCACAGTTGAGAATGGATAAATCACAAAACAGTTTTGAAAGTCTGGAGCAGTAGAAGATACTGTAATAATCTCTTCATTTATATCCGTCAAGAACTGACCTATTTCACTAAAGCCTTCTTCATTTTTAGCAATGAGAATATAGTGTAATTTATCCTCAGTTCTGATTTCAGTACCTATTATTGGTTTGATAGCGGTCTCTTTACAAGCTGTAATAAACTCATATACACCACTTAGATTATTGATATCAGTCAGCGCCATTGTACTAATATGATATTGTTTACCTAATTCTACAAGACGCTGTATAGGAATAGTCCCATAGCGCAAGCTATAATATGAATGACAGTTTAATAACATGTTTTTATTTAATTATGAATTTAAATTAGGAATTAGGAATCACTGCCTTTGGCAACAGATGATACACACAGCGCATACCACACTACATCAACACACAGTAAAGGCGATTACTATACGCCCCAAAACGTAAATACAATGTTGTATATCGCCATAAATCAAGACGATAAGAAGACACTGCTTAGATGTTTTGTGAAATCAGATAGTTTAGTTTATCATATCAATTGTCAGTTTATCACGTCACATAAGTACATCATAGCCTAGCCAAAAATTCCTAATTCTTAATAATCGTCCCTACGATTGGGTGTCGATAGGACGTGATATACATTGTGGTTACGTTGTCGGACGTATGTAATACGTCCCTACGGTTGTGTGCCGATGGAACGTGATATACATTGTGGTTACGTTGTCAGACGTATGTAATATGTCCCTACGGTTGGGTGCCGATAGGACGTGTTATACATTGTGGCTACGCTGTCGGAAGTATGTAATCGTCCCTACGATTATGTGTCGATAGAACATGATATGCATACTGAATGCCGCAGGCAATATTCCTAATTTTTAATTCCCCGAAGGGTCTCATTCTTTCTTCATTTTCAAGAAAGCCCCAGAACACCTTACTACAGCATCTACACCATAGCGTTTCTTCATTTTATCCATTGCCTGATAGAGCGCCATCATCTCTTCTGTATCTTCGAATAAGTTCATTTGGTATGTTCCTCGTACCAGCCCACTAAACTGAACACCTATAAGGCGAAGACGCATTCTTCTTTGGAATACTTTATCAAATAACTCATGGACTAATTTAATAAGCGTATGATCTGCTGATGTATAAGCTATCCGAGTTTGTTTGGTCTCTGTATCAAAGTTCGTATAGCGTATTTTCACAGTAATGATAGAAGTAAGCCATTCTTCGGAACGCAGTTGATAAGCCAGTTTCTCCACCATACCTGTAAAGATAGATTTGAGCATAGGGATGTCTATGGTATCTTGGTCAAAAGTGTGTTCGGACGAAATAGACTTTCGCTCTCTATAGGGCTCTACAGGTGTGAGGTCAATGCCATTAGCTTTTTTCCATAAGTCTATACCATTTTTACCCAATAACTTTTGGAGTATTTGATGTGGCATTTCAGATAGCGTCTGTATATTCCGAATACCAATGCGAGAGAGTAGCGTATAACTAACTTCTCCTAACATAGGGATTTTGCGGATAGACAGTGGATTGAGGAAGGGCTGTACTTCAGGTGTTGTAATATTGAGAGCTCCTTTAGGCTTAGCCTCTCCTGTCCCTATTTTAGAGACTGTTTTATTAATAGATAAAGCATAACTTAAGGGTAATCCAGATTCGTGTTGTATCGTTTGCGTCAATTCTTTGATCCAAAGTGCTGATCCAAAGAATTTGTCCATTCCTGTTAGATCTAAGTAAAACTCATCTATACTCGCCTTTTCCATAACGGGAGCTTTCTCTGTAATAATATCCGTAACGAGATGAGACATCTTAGAGTATAACTGCATATCTCCTTTTCGGACGATGGCTTGTGGACATAAACGAGTAGCCATACGAATAGGCATGGCAGACCTCACCCCGAATTGCCTTGCTTCATATGAACAACTAGAGACGACTCCGCGATCTCCTCCACCGATAATGATAGGTAGCCCATTTAGAGAAGAATCTACTAAACGCTCACAAGACACAAAGAAAGTGTCTAAATCTAAATGTGCAATCGCCCTTTCCATAATAGAAATAATTAAAAAATCTTGTACGAAATTACTATCTATATTAGCAATAATACGTATATTTGATGCTATAAATAATAGCAAATGTCGTTTTTATCAGATAATATAAGGTATCTACGTGCTCAGAAGATCATGTCTCAGCAGAAAGTAGCAGATGAGTTAATGATAACTCGTGCACGTTATTCAAAGTATGAAGAAGGAGCCTCTGAGCCACCTTTAGAAGTATTATTGCGTATTTCTCGTTTCTTTCATGTCAGTGTGGACTTGATGATTTCTGTTGATTTGCGCAAAGTTCCCATGCAAGATTTACTAAAGCTTGAGGACAACCGTATTCTATTGCCTATTATGGTAGATCCTCATGGCAATAACTTTATTGAGATTATTCCTCATAAAGCGAGAGCAGGATATTTGACAGGGTATGCAGATCCAGAGTTTATTCAGAACCTAGACCAGATCTCTCTTCCATTCCTAAAAGAAGGGAAGTATAGAGCCTTTCCTATAGAAGGGGATTCTATGCCTCCACATCAGGAAGGTTCTTTTATCATCGGTAGTTATATCGAGCGTCTAGATTATATCCGAAACGGACATACATATATCATCATTACAGCAAATGAAGGGGTGGTTTATAAACGTGTATATCGCATAGATGATGAGACGTTAGAACTACACTCAGACAATACCTTTTACGAGCCTTATCGCATTAAAGCGTATGATGTATTAGAAATATGGGAATATGCGAGTAGTATCGCTACAGAAGAGTTTAAACCAGAAGACCTAGGAGAACCAGATACTAAGGCAATGTTCCAAGAAATTAGACATATGCTAGGAGAAGTGATTAAGAAAGTGAAATAAGCCACTAAGAAATTACGAATTTTGAATTACGAATTACGAGGCTTGCCTTTTAGGCATTAATAAAAGAATTAAAAATGTTGCTTGCAACACTCATTAATTAGGAATTGAGAATTAGGAATTTATGACTTCAGCATAGGTATGTATATCTGGCAGATAAAATCATAAGTGTTAAACCCATCAAAAAAGCCATTACTTGTTTTTAAGTAATGGCTTTTGTATTTATTAATAGAATCCTAATTCCCGAAGGGAAAGCATTCCTAATTCCTAATTTATAACTCCTAATTAAAAGTTATGCTCTATTGATATCAATAAGGATTTTAACTTGTTCTGGATTGCTTACTAAGGCTTCAAAACCATTTGTTACAATCTCGTCTAAACCAATTTTATTTGTCACTAATTTTTCTACCTCCATACGACCAGAGTCGATTAAGTTAATTACTTCAGGGAAGATATTTCTATAAGCGATAACCCCTTTTACAGTGATCTCTCTTAATACTTGATCTAAAGCATCGTGTTGAACTGGTTTTCCGAATAAAGCAACTAATACAGCAGTACCTCCATTACGAGTAGAAGCAATACCTGTATTATAAGAAGCTTGTACTCCAGCACAATCTAAGAATACATTAACTCCTAGACCACCAGTCAAGGCTTTAATCTTAGCAGGAAGATCAGCTTCCATAGCATTGAATACATGAGTAGCTCCGATTTCTTTTGCTTTCTCTAAGCGTTTCTCTGCTACATCTGTAACGATCACAGTAGACGCACCAGCTGCTAAAGCTGCTTGAGCACATAGTAACCCGATAGGTCCTGCACCAGATACTAATACTGTCTGTCCTACTTTTAGACCACTCTGTAGTACTGAGTATACAGCTACTGCAGCAGGCTCTACTAAAGCACCTTGTTCAAAAGACATCGTATCAGGAATTTTGTGAATCATATAATCTTCAACCACTACGTATTTTGCAAATCCTCCATTACCTGCTAATCCGATGAAACCTAAGTGTTCTCCTAAGTTGTATTCTCCAGAAGCTACGAATGGACTATCGAAGTTTTTATAGATAGGCTCAATTACTACACGATCCCCTACTTTAATATTTTTTACACCTTCACCTAATTCTTCAACGATACCTGAGAACTCATGTCCTAAAGTAGTTACACCCTGATGACCATTTAATGGATAAGGTTTGTCTAATGGAATTAATTGAGGCCCGTGTACATATTCGTGTAAGTCTGATCCACAGATACCAGCATATTGAACTGCTACTTTTACCTGTCCTTTAGCTGGAGTAGGGATTTCTGTTTGTTCTACTCTAATATCTTTGGCTGCATACCAGCGTGCTGCTTTCATTGTGCTCATAATAATATTCTTTTTTATGTTTCACTCAAATATACTGAGAAAACTAGAGAATATTCGTTTCCCGCGAAGCTTTGGTTGTTAATTATTAATCAATATTGTGTTATCATTTTAAGACTGCAAGTGTTTTAGAATGATAACTGGGTATTTCGGTCAGACCGTGCCACTCATTTCGGTCAAATGGTGCCACTTTGAAAAGTCTTACAATAATACAAAAAAAGTTACATCAAACTTTAAAAGTTTGTCTTTCTCATGGAATCACCGTTAAGTTCAATTCTATGAGAAGAGTTTACGATACGATCTAAAACTGCGTCGGCTATAGTGTTTTCTCCAATTAGAGGATACCATGCAGATACTGGTATTTGAGAAGATAAAATGATTGATGCTCGATTATATCTTTGATCAACGATATCAAAGAGTACTTCTCTAATAAGATTATCAAAGGGTTGTAATCCAAAATCATCAAGAATAAGTAAGTCACATTTGAGTACTCTCTTCATTTCCCTTTGGTAAGTACCATCTATTTTACTTGATTTAAGTAAGTTAAAAAGATTAGCTGTATTAAAATACAGTACTTTATGTTCCATTAAACAAGCTTGATATCCTAGTGCTTGTGCTAAATAACTCTTACCAACACCACTGGCTCCAGTTATAATAATGTTCTGTTTTTTAAGCATAAAATCTAATGTTGCTAATCGACTAAACATATTCTTATCTAAGTCTCTATGATGGGTGTAGTTGATATCGGCTATACTAGCATTTTGCCTAAAATTAGCTTGTTTGATTAGTCTTTCTACTTTTCTATTCTGTCTGTTTTCATATTCGTGATCAGTTAATAATGCAATGTATTCATCTATAGTAAAGGATGTTGTAGTATTGTCCTTTAGGTGTCTGCTGTGCAGTATCGCCATATCGTTTAATCGCATAGCTTTTAGTTTTTCGATTGTTTGATTGTTATCCATATAATTGATTATTAATGTTTATTGATAAGAAGAAGCTCCTCTGATGTTATTATGCGAAGGGATGTGAGGAGTATCGGCATTGAGTTCTTGTATAGTTTCTTGGTTTAGATCCATCTTGTTTTTAAGGATGTTTTTGATATGGTGATAAGTAGCTATATTCTCTTTTAAAGCAAGTTCACAAGCTTTGTCAAGTCTATGTGAACCGTAACCTCGATGTAGTTGTATAATCCCTAAAACTCGTTTATAACCTATCTCTGGATACTCAACATTATCCAGTGTTTTTTCAACACACTTAACCACATTCTCACCAAGTGTTTTAGCTTGCTTTTTAAAGTATTCTGGGCTCCAACTCGAGTAAAACTGATGTGTACTAGATAAGTGCTCTTTCTCAGTGGTATATACTCCTTTTGCAAAACTTCTTTTATGTGATGCTATACGCAAATGATTGTAATAAACTTCTACCGTAGTATTGGTGTAATGAATAGTGGTTTGATGTCCTATATAGCGATATGGGACACTGTAGTAGCTCTTATCAGGAGAAAAATATACATAGCCTATCTTTTGAACTTTAGCTCTTGTATAATCCTTGATTTGATAATTACTACTTGGTAAAGGTTTAAGGTATTGTCTTTCTATAGATTGATAAAGTTCTATACGACTTGCTTCTTTGCGTTGAAAAAGAAGATGATTATAATGAGTTAGTCTATTTTGTATCTCTTGGTTTAGTTCTTCTAAGCTAAAGAATGTCATTTCCCTAATGGGATAAGATATTCTTTGATATACTAGATGAACTGCATTTTCTACAAGAGCTTTATCTTGTGGAGAGTAGACTCTAGTAGGGTTTATGACACATCCGTAATGCGAAGCAAAATCTTTAAAGCTTCTATTTATTTCTGCTTCGTACTTACTAGAACGTGATACAGCGGATTTTAGATTGTCTGATACAATAGCTGAAGGGACTCCTCCATAAAAACTAAGTGCATTAACACAACACATTATTAAATCTTCTTTTTTCTGGCTTTTGCAGACTTGTACATAAGTGTACTGGCTATGAGGTAAAATAGCCACAAATACTTCTACAGGTGTTATTTCACCAGTACTTTTATCAACATAAGAGAGCTTCTTACCTGCAAAGTCAATATACATTTCTTTACCAGGTTTATGTTCTAATTTCATAGAACCTTTTATCTCTTTATACTTTCGATTATAGTGTTCCATAAACTGAGTATAGCTATAAGGGTTTACTACTGTATCAGCGTATTGACTATAATGATATAAAAAGGTAAAACCTGGATGATTACGAGCTTTATTAACTGTTTCAAAATACAACATAAGCTCATTATGACGTTGTGTATCAACAGTTGTATAACTTGAAAAAAGCTCTGATAATTCAGATATTTCAAACGATAACAATTGCTCTAATGAATAATCACTAGCAGCAAATAATTGCATATAGGTATTAATGGTGTTGCGGGAAATACCCAACGTATTGGCTATTTTTCGGTTGCTATAGCCATCTAAATGCAAGGTAATAATTTGTTTTAAGTCCATTGGATCAAGTTTATTAGCCATCTCTTATCGTTTTATAAACAACAAGATAGATGTAATTAACTTTCCAAAGTGGCGCGGTTTGAACCGAAATAACTTAACGAGTTATTTTAAGTGGCACAAATCAAACCGGAAATTGGCACCATTCGAAACGGAATAGTGGCACGGTTTGACCGAAATAGGTGGCACAAGTACTCCGAAATCACTGGCACTAATCGAAACGTAATATCCAATAACTTCTAAAATGAAAGAGATAATGTAGTTTGTTAAGTATCTATGTTTAAATTTTAACGTAAAAGAGAGGAGTGTTTTTATAAGAAAACGATTATTGAAATAAGGTTAGATTGAGATTAGAATAATTGCTTTTACGAACTTTTTAAAGAAAGGTGCAAACTAGGTGCTCAAGGGCATAAAAAAAGCCCGATAACGAGTGTTATCGGGCTTTTCAGCGGAGAAAGAGGGATTTACACCCTACTCCGTATGTCTTATAAATAGCGACTTTCAGGCTTTTGTATTTTTGTGTGCCATGAATTAGCCGAGCTTTTAAATCGATGATTTTTAGCGCATTAATCTATTTTCAAAGATAGGTATATTTTTCAACAACATCAATACAATTATAGCTAATTTGTCAATTATACACTCATAATAAAATTAATTTTCATTCATTTTAATCAAAGTATAATTAAATGAGTCATTAGTATCCTGATATTCCATTTACAAAAGTGTCAACGAATCCCAGAATTTTCCCTAAAATACGATCTCCTGTTTCTTTAAATTTTAGAACACTTGGTTTACCATCTTTTCTTAAGCTCAATAAATCATCTCGTAGTGGTTCTCTTTCAGAAAATAAATAGTTTTCTATTAGCTTCTCTGTTTGATCTCTGTATAAATTTTCTGTCTGAACTAATTTAACCAGTGCTGATTCTTGTTCTTTAACCCAGAATTTATCAAACTCTTCTGTGATATTATCTGTATCTTCTATTAGAGGTAAATTTTCTTGAATAAACTTCTCTATTAGTTCGCGTTTACTTCGAAGAGATACTTCTGTATTCAATAAATTAGATATTTCTTTTTCAATAGTTTCTTTATCCTTATCTGTTTGTTTTGATTTGAATGTAATTAATAACTGGAGAATATAATTCACATTAATTGTATCTCTTCTAATAAGTTCTAATTCAAAATCAATATCGTTTAGAATTGATGTTTTTTCTGGTGCAGAAGTATCAGAGCTTAACTTGTCTTTTAAATCTAAATACTTACTAGTGTAATCAGCAAATATTTGCTCTTCTAAATCTAAATCTTCCCATTTAAACTCCGTAAAATGAGTCATCTTTTTATGAAGTCTTATAAGAGTACGAAATGCCAAGATAAACTTTAATTTTTCGTCTTCAGAATATAGTCCGTCTACTGCATCAACTCCTGGTACAAGTTCTAAAAGCTTTTCTGTAGCGTCATTAAATTTCTCAACGTACCTTTCATAAGGTTCCACGATAATCTCATCAATAGCTTCTTTATTACTAAACAAAGCAATTGCTTGATCTGTTTTCTCCTTCAAATTGCGGAAGCATACTATATTCCCTTGTGTCTTATTCTTATCTAAAATTCTATTTGTACGACTAAAGGCTTGAATAAGCCCATGGTATTGTAAATTCTTGTCTACATATAGTGTATTTAAATATTTGCTATCAAATCCCGTTAAAAACATATTAGCAACCAAAAGAATATCTGTTTGATTTTGTTTTGATTTCTTTGCCACAGCATTGTAATAGTTATAGAAACCTTCTGTATCCTTTATATTATGTTTCTCTTCAAACTGATTATTAAAATCATCAACATAAGACTCTAGTAATTCTCTTCGATGAGGAATGTAGTTACTCTGATATTCAAGAGGTGATTCAGCAGCCATATTTAACTGATTTACAACCTGCTCTTCCATCTCATCTTCATTTTGAGTAAAGCTAAATATAGTAGCAATCTTTAAATCGTGTTCTCCTGTCTGTTTCTTTCTTTTAAAAATCTCATAATATTGGATAACAGCGTCAATATCCTGTACACACATCATTGCACAGAATTTTCTATTTTGTGTTTTTTGGTTATGATATTGAATAATATAATCTACAATAGCTTCTTTACGTTCAGGAGCTTCATAAACTTCAGCTTCATTAATTTGCTCTATTTGTAAATCAATGATATGATCCTTCTTCTTAAAAGTTTGAATATACTCAACCGAAAACTTCAAGACATTCTCATCACGTATTGCATCAGTAATGACATACTTGTGTAAACAGTTTCCAAAAAGACTGGCTGTTGTTTTCTCTCCATTTGCATTCTCAGCTAATATTGGGGTTCCTGTAAATCCAAATAGTTGGATATTAGTAAAATATTGCACTATATTTTTATGCGTATCACCAAATTGAGAGCGATGACATTCATCAAAAATAAAAACCATACGCATGTCTTTTATGGATTTCATCTTTGATACATTCCTACCCGATATAGCATTATTTAATTTCTGAATAGTAGTTACAATAATACTAACATTAGGATCAATAAATTTTTTAATTAAATCGTCTGTATTGGTAGCTGAGCTAACTGATCCCTTACTAAACTTATCATATTCTTGATTGGTTTGATAATCTAAATCCTTTCGGTCTACAACAAACACAACTTTTCTAATAGCAGGTATATTAGATAGAATTTGACTCGCTTTAAAACTTGTTAATGTTTTTCCACTACCTGTAGTATGCCAGATATATCCATTCTTTTCAATATTATAACCATTAAGCACTTCATTCTCTGTAACTTTTTTAATAATACTCTCCACAGCATAATACTGATATGGACGAAGCACCATTAAACGTTTATCAGTCTCATTAAGAACAATGTATTTACAAATCATCTTACTTACATGACAAGGTTCTAAGAATCGATCGGTAAAACCGTTTAAAATATTATTTAAAGGATTATTAAGCTCATCTGTCCAATGAAAAGTCTGTAAAAACTCTGGTGTATGAGTTCCAAAATTACTGTAATACTTCGTATTAATTCCATTGCTTATTACAAACAATTGCACATATTGAAACAAAGCTTTTCCTGAGCCATAACTGTGCTTTTGGTATCGATTAATTTGATTGAAAGCTTCTTTTAATTCGAGTCCTCTTCTTTTTAATTCAATTTGTACCAGAGGAAGACCATTAATTAAAAGTGTAACATCGTAGCGATTTACATATTTTCCTTCTTGCGTAATCTGATTTGTTACTTGGTATTCATTCTGACACCAATGCTCAACATTTAGAAATTCAAAATATAGATTATCTCCGTTATCTCTGATGATATGATGCTTTTTCTCTCGTAAAGTTTTTGCTTTTTCAAAGACAGATCCTTTGTTAAGTATATTTAATACTTTCTCGAATTCACTGTCACTAAACTCAATGCGATTATGCTTTTCTAATTGTATTTTTAAATTAGTTAATAAAGCTGCTTCATTAGTAATAGAAACGTATTTATAGCCCATCTTTTGCAATTGAATGACCAATTGCTCTTCTAAAAACTGTTCAGACTGCTTACTCAAAATAATTATGAATTAGGAGTTAAAAAAGGTGAATATTTGATTTGTAAACAAATTTAACAAAATATACATACTCCCACTCATTTCTCCTAATTCATAATGATAATAATTTTATCTTAATGTCTTAAACATTTGTTCAATTGCCTTTTTTTTCTGTTCCATATTAGGATGAACATATAAATTTAAGGTTGTACTAATATTAGAATGGCCTAAAAGCACACTAACTGTTTTATAATCACAATTACTCTCAATACAACGAGTCGCAAAACTATGTCTTAATCCATGAAATTTTAATTCAGGCATATCTAATTCATTCATCAATTTTTTATAATAACTACGATATGTTCTGGGTTCTGTAGGCTTAGCATCATTCGTTAGTACAAAAAAAGAGGGGTTGACTATTTTTTTAAAAGGCTTTAATATTCTTAATAAATCTTTACTAATTGGTATATCGCGAATAGAGTTTTTTGTTTTTGGTGTATCCAAAATCAGTTCTGTTCTTCTTACTCCATTTTCAATCAAATAAATCCTTTGAATAGTTCTATTAATACTAATAACACCATTATCGGTATCAATGTCTTCCCAAGTAAGGGCACAAACTTCTCCTATACGTATCCCTGCACTTAAACAGATATAAACTCCCAAATTTTTAAATGTAAAATGATCTTGAATGTAGTTCATTATCTTTTTTTGTTCAGCTCGACTAAGTACTTCTAAATTTTGCTTTTCTCGCTCTGTTGGGAACTGTATATCAAAAGGCGTATAACTTAACCACTTATTTTTAGCTCCAAATTTTAATACCATCTTTAAGACTATCAAAATATCTTTAATTGTTTTATGGCTCAATCCTCCTTCTAATTTCTGAAGTACAAAACTTTGTACATCTGCTTCTTCAATTTCATATTGTTCTCCAAAAATGGGTAATAAGTGATTTTCAATCAAAAGAGTATAAGCTGAAAAACTGGATTTTTTTACATATTGTTGTTTGTCTATTTTCCATAGCTCAATTACTTCTGAAAGTTGTTTTTGTGTATTCATTCTGTATTTATATTTTAAAACGCCAAAGGAAAACAATTAAGGATATTTAATCCTAGTGATAGCTTAGGTTCTAAGGTTCCTAATTTGAGATTTCCAGGATTTGAAGGAGAATGGGAAACTAAGAAACTGGAGGAGATTGCAGATAAAGTCAATAGTGGAAAGACTCCTTTAGGAGGTGAAGATGTTTACACAAAGAAAGGTGTACTTTTTATAAGGAGCCAAAATGTAAACAACGACAGATTAGAATTAAATAATTCCGTATTTATTCCGGAATCTGTAAATAATCAAATGAAAAATAGTATTGTTAGATCTAATGATATACTTCTTAATATTACAGGGGCATCGTTAGGAAGAAGTTGTGTTGTTCCTGAGGATTTTAAAATAGGAAACGTTAACCAACATGTTTGTATTATTAGATTAAAACAAAACTACAATTCAAGATTTATTCAGCCAATATTTTCCTCTTATAAAGGTCAAAACATTTTTAATAGTTTACAAACAGGAAGTGGTCGAGAAGGATTGAATTTTGAGAGTATAAAAGGAATCAAATTATCAATCCCTCAAAAGAATGAACAACAAAAAATAGCAGACTTCCTTTCGTTAATAGATGAAAGGATAACAACCCAAAACAAAATAATTGAGGAGTTAGAACAGTTAATTAAAGGACTTTGTATTAATCTTATTCTAAAACAAGTGCCAAATGCAAAATTAAATCAATGTGTTATATGTAATACTTCATCATTAACAGAATCAGAGGTTATTAATCAACAAGGAACTCATCCAGTTTATGGAGCTACAGGAATCATTACTTATACAGTAGACTATCAAATTGATAAAGATGCTATACTTATTATTAAAGATGGTTCTGGAGTTGGTAAAGTTCAATATGCTACGAATAAGTTCTCAGTTATAGGTACTTTAAATTATTTAACAATTAAGTCACAGGTAAACTTAAGGTATATTCTATATTCTTTAAAATTTTTCAATTTTGAGAAATATAAAGTTGGATCTGGTATTCCCCATATTTATTTTAAAGACTATGGTGAAGCCTTGATTTATTGTCCTTCTCTTGCAGAACAATATAAAATAGAAGGCTTATTATCATCTATTGATAAAAAGATAGAAATAGAGAAACAAAATTTAAATCAATTAAATTTACAGAAACAGTTTTTATTAAAAGAATTATTCATATAAGTAATTAAGGCAAGAAATATTGATTATACTTCTTGCCTTTTATATTAGATAAACATTTGTTGTAAAAAGTGTTTTTTCTGATTCTTTAGCCTTTCTAGGATATTCATTTCAACTGTTTTTTTAGATTCAATTGCACTTAATAAAGAAGATATTTTCTTTATTTCTTTTTCATCTATTGGTAAATAAAGCCTCTTTTTTAAAAAGCTTTGGTTTGTAATACTAATAGTATTCTTAGCGCCTTTCTGAATTATACTTTGTAGATAATTCTGTACATTTATAGGATTACTAAAATAAAAATGTAAAATATTTGCCATATAAAAGTTTTTTACTTTAAACACTCCATATAAAGGAGACACAGCTACTCGCTCTTTTATAAAACTCTGTTTGATAATACCATATGGAAACTCTCCTGTTGGACTTTTTGTATATACGATATCACCATAATGAACAACATTATAGTTCTTGGTATCTTTAGCAGCAAATGATCTTCCCAAGTATTCTATTTGATTAATCACTCCTTTACTTACTGATACTGAATGTACAGTATAATTATCTGTATTTAATTCTTTACGTTCTTCTAATACATCTTCTAGGGATTGTTCAGACCAATCTTTGTTATTTCTATTATGAAAAAGTTTTTGACAAAGTCCTTTAATTAAGGATTTTATTTCCTGAGTGAATACAATTCGCTATCAGCTATATGAACAAATTCTTAATCAAGAAAATGAATTCGTCCAAGTTAAGGATACTTTAAATTATGAACAGCCAACAAAGTATTTGATAACAAATACAGATTACTCATCTGATATTTTGTTAATTCCGGTTCTAACTGCAAATAAAGCTTTTGTATTAGGATATACTAATGAAGAATTTGGTATTTATGATAAAGGCCAATGTATAATTTTCGATGACTTTACAATGGATATAAAGTTTGTTAATTTTCCCTTCAAAGTAAAATCTTCAGCAATTAAAATACTAACAGCTAAACCAAATGTGAACCTAAAATTTATATTTGAATATTTGTCATTTTTAAATCTATCGTCAAATGAACACAAACGGCACTATATTTCGGAAATTGAGCCTATGGAAATTCTATTGCCAAATTATATTCAACAGAAACATGTTGCAGATTCTCTATCAAGTATTGATGATAAAATAAAAACTGAATTTGAAATTCATACGTTATTAATTAAGCAGAAAAAATATCTTTTAGCCAATTTATTTATATAAACAAATTGGCTAAAAGATATGTCTTTTTTCTCTCTAACTTCTGTAAGATATTGGTTTCAATTTCAATTTTCCCATCGATAGATAATAAGAAGCTAGCTATTTTATGTTGCTCTTCAATTGTCGGAAAATCTATTTTAATTCCTAATAATGTAGTCTCATGTACTCGTTTGCTTCCGGAACCTGTTGCTAAATCTTCTAATCTTTTGTAAAAATCTACTCTCCCTAAAAAATATATTAGATATGCTGTGTTAATTTTTGAGTGTTTAATATCCAAAGCAGGTACGTCTCCAGAAGATAAAAATCCATCAAGTTTATCAGGAATAATACCAAAAGCTCCATTAAATAGATTTTGCTTTCCGTAAATAAATTGCCCTTTCTTTCTAATGAAATAATTTGTTGCTCCTAATGATAAAGTATTTGTATTATCATTTTGAGAAACACCTTTTAAATGAAGTTTTACAGTAAGTAATCTACTTTTGTCAATTTTCTTTGATTTTATTTTTTCTGGAACAGACATAACTTCTGCTAATTCTTTCGACTCCCACTTAAGAAAATTATTGTCATTTTTATCTTTAAATTTCAATTGACCAGAGAATATCTTCTTACTAAGTGTATTCTTTAATAACTTCAGCTCCTCAATTATTTTGTTTTGGGTTGATATCCTTTCGTCAATAAGTGAAAGAAACGAAACAATTTTATTTTGTTCATTTTGATATGGCAAAGTTATAAAAGTCTCTCTTAATGTTTTTAAAGATAGATTTTTAATAGTAGATCCTGTTAGTTCTGATTTAAAATAACTTTGAATTGCTTTGGTTTGCAAACTGAAGTATACTTAGATTCAACTAATAAATGCAACAGCATTTAAAAAACGGCGGAGAACATTTGCTCCATGGAGCAAATGTTCTCCGCCGTTGGCGAAAAAAAACATCTACTTTTGAGGTTCCTACACACCCAAAAAGATGTCACATTTAACGTTAGAACAAAGATATAAAATAGAAGCATATAAAAAGGCAGGTAAATCACTTACTGAAATTGCTTGTTATATAGGCAAAGACAAGTCTGTTGTTAGCAGAGAGCTTAAGCGCAATTCAGACGAAAGAAATGGTGTTTATAAAGCTAATCTTGGACAAAGAAAGACAGCTCAACGACACAAAGAAAAACGCAAGAGAATACGCTTAACTGAAAACGTAAAAACAACTATTATAGACTATCTTAATCAAGATTATAGTCCAGAACAAATAGTAGGTAGAAGTAAACTTGAAGCAAAAGAAATGGTCTCTGTTGAATGTATTTATCAATTCATTTGGCAGAACAAAAAACAAGGAGGAAAGCTTTATAAGCATCTTAGAACTAAAGGTAAAAAATATAGAAAAAGAGGTGCATGCAAAGACAGTAGAGGCTTGATAAGTAATAGAGTAGATATTGAAAAAAGACCTAGTATAGTTGATGATAAATATAGAATAGGTGATCTTGAAATAGATTTAGTAATAGGGAAAAATCATCGTGGAGCACTGCTTACTATAAACGATAGAGCTACAGGGGTTTTATGGATGGGAAAGATAGAATCAAAGGAAGCTCACGTTGTAGAAGCTAAAATTATAGAACTCTTAAAAGACTTCAAACCGTTACTTCATACTATGACTTCTGATAACGGAAAAGAGTTTGCAAACCATCAAAATATAGCTAACACTCTAGAGCTTGATTACTACTTCGCAAAGCCTTATCACAGTTGGGAAAGAGGAGCTAATGAAAATTTAAATGGATTAGTAAGACAATATTTCCCTAAAATGACTAATTTCGATTTAATTACACAAGCAGCAATTGACAAGGCTGTAAATATTTTAAACAACAGACCAAGAAAGAGATTTGGTTTTAAATCGCCTAACGAAATTTTTACAGAAAAATTAAACCTAATGGTTACTGTTGCATTTAATACTTGAATCCACCCAGAGAAAAAAATCTCTTTTTAAAATATAGAAGAAGAAGACTATAATAATACAAGAGTTAAGAAAAGATAGTTTCTATATATGTTCTTACTTTTTTGTGAGCTTCCGTGATATTGTCGCTATATTCTAGTTTATCATTCGCTTCTCCATCAAGTGTAACAACTGTAATCTTAGTTATTCCCATTACATTACAAACTCTCTTTAAATAGTTAGTTTGAAAATCTATTTGCTCATTATAGTTACCTATTTCATATCCTTGAGATCCCCTTGTTAACAATAAAACAACTTCTTTGTTCTCTAGTAATCCTATGTAAGGGTCTTGTATATTATCTGGATTATATCTCCAGGTTTGATTAACGCGAACTACCTGATCAATGTACGCTTTTAAACTACTGGGAATAGACCAATTATACATAGGACTTGCAATAACTATAATATCTGCTTCTTTTAATTCCGCTATATACTCATCACTCATCTTTAAGGCTTCTACTTCCTCATAAGTTCTATCTTCTAATGGCTTAAAGGCAGCACTAATCCATATTTCATTAATATGTGGTACATTTTCAAGACCAAGATCTCTTAATTGAATTACAGTATTACGAGTATGACTCTGCCATAGCTCTTTAAAGGTTTCTGCTAATTTTCTACTTTGTGAACGTATAGTTCTTGCACTAGCATTTATAATTAAAACCTGTTTGTCTATGTCTTTCTTTACATTCATCTTTTAATATTTTAGCCAAAAGTAGTTGCTTATTGGATTATATTTGTATACCAATTAATACAAATCGCACAGCCCAGATGTTACCTTATAAAACTTTAATTAAAGTGGACAGAGATTCTATTGTTCCTTTGTATATCCAAGTGTGTAATGCTTTTATATCATTAATTACAGATGGTACATTAAAACCATCTGATATATTACCTAGCACACGTAATTTAGCTTTATTAGTAGGCATAAATCGAAATACAGTTAAACTTGCCTATGAAGAGCTTATTAGCCAAGGATGGACGGAGTCAATAGAACGAAAAGGCGTATATGTATTGTCAACACTACCTTCAATTTCTAAAAAAAGTATTAGTAATGAACCGATTAAAAAATTAAATCAAGAAGCTTTTAAATGGACAAACAAATTTAAGGATGTTAAGTTAGGTCAAAACTTTCAGAAGACTAAACTTGCCATTGATGATGGGTTTCCAGATGTCCGCCTTGCTCCCATTGATGAGTTAATGCGTGAATACAGAAGCATTTCCAGAAAATTCTATGGTCGTAATTATTTGAAATATGGAAGTCCTCAAGGTTCAGAAAATCTAAGGGAGGCATTGTCTAATTATCTCTCTACCACTCGAGGCTTAAATGCCTCTATCAATGATTTACTAATCACAAAGGGTAGTCAAATGGGGATCTATTTATCCGCTCAATTACTTTTAGATCCAGGAGATACTATTGCCGTAGGTATGTCTAACTATCCTACAGCAGATCAGATTTTTAAACAAGCAGGTGCTAACCTTTTAAGGATACCTATAGATCACAATGGGATGGATGTAGACTATCTCGAAAACAAATTAAAAAAACAAAAAATAAAAGCTATCTATATCATTCCACATCATCATAGCCCTACTACAGTTACACTAAGTATGGAACGCAGATTAAAGTTTTTAAAATTGGCCAAAGAACATCAATTTGCAATTATAGAAGATGATTATGACTTTGATTTCCACTATGCTAATAAACCTTATTTACCTTTAGCAAGTATAGATCACAATCAAAATGTAATATATCTTGGGTCAATTACTAAGACCTTTGCCCCTGCTCTAAGAATTGGTTTTATGACTGGCCCAGCTAACTTTATATATGCAGCCACCGCCTTAAGAGAACTAATCGATAGACAAGGCGATACAACCTTAGAGGAGGCATTTGCCTCCCTTTTTAAGCAAGGAGAAATGAATAGATACAACAGAAAAGCACTTAAGACCTATAAGGAAAGACGCGATACATTCTGTTCTTTATTAGATACTAATTTCGCTAATCAAATTACCTTTAAAGTTCCCGAAGGTGGATTAGCTATTTGGGCTATTTTTAATCCAGAGATAGATCTAATACAACTATCTCACAATGCATTAAAACAAGGTTTATATCTAGACAATGGCTTGTTTTACAAGAATGAGGTATTTTCAACTAATGGCATTCGTATGGGATTTGCATCATTAGACGAAAAAGAAATGATAGAGGCTTGTGCTATTCTAAAAAAAGTAATGTATTAAAATTCACTGGGCTACCTATTATTAATAATCTGGCATGTTGAGCTTATTTGACTCTGTTTTAATTTTACCAAAAATATTAAAATATGGAAAATACATTTGAAATTAAAGCTATTGAAACAGCATCAGAGATTCAAAAATGTTTAGCTGTTGCTTTAATCTTAAGACCACATTTAAACAAAGATACTTGGCTTATTACAATTAATGAAATGCTTAAAAATGAAAAATATGCATTAAAAGGTATCTACGACAAAGAAAATATTGTTGCTTTTATTGGTTATAGAAAAATGACCACGTTACATAGTGGATATATTATTTATATCGATGATTTATGTACTGTAGAAAGCTATAGAGGAAAAGGATTTGGAGGTAAACTATTAGCCCACATAAGATCTATAGCTGAATCCGAGTCTATGGATGCTGTAGTATTAGATACTGGTTTTGACAATCACACTGCACAGAAATTATACTTTAAAAATCACTTCGAACTATCTGCAGTTCACTTACATACTTATTTAAAATAATCTATTCTATAGTTTTATTTGTAACTTATATCCTTCTAATACTTAAAAAAATTGACAAATGAAAAAACGTATTGACTTATCAAATGTAGTATCAAGTGGTTATAAAAGAATTATTGCACTTGACAGTTTTGTTCAGAATTCAGATTTAGACAAAACTCATCTTGAATTAATAAAGATTAGAGCATCTCAAATTAATGGTTGCGCGTATTGCCTTAATTTACATACACGTGACGCTATGAATCAAGGAGAAACTGCTCAACGAATTTTCTTACTAAATGCTTGGAGAGAAACGGAACTATTCACAGAAGAAGAACGTACTATTTTAGCTATGACAGAGGAAATTACTCTAATTAGTGAGCGTGGTTTAACAGAAGAGACTTATGAAATGGCTACAAAGTTATTCAACGAAGAATACATAGGGTTCATTATTATGGCTATCATTACTATTAATGCATGGAACAGAGTCGCTGTTAGTACACATAAACCAATAGATTAATCAAGATGATAAGAAAGATTAGCTTATTTAAACTCAATAAACATACAAGTATCAATAAAATCGAATTAGACATAAAACAGCAAAAGTAAATTAACTTAGAGAGCTACTTTTTATTTAGGTGAGTCGATATTACAGAATGCGATCCGAAAGCAATAGATTATGTTTTTAACGAATTAGATATAAAAGAGATTTTCTCTCTTGTAAAAATAAAGAACCTTGCTTCAATTAGAATATTAGAAAAATATAAGATTTATTTGATAATGTTGGATATTAAGATTATTGAAAAAAGGTTTAATCCTCATTTTGTTTACATTTAGGTAACCTTTGAATATCTAATTATCATTAGTTTTACCCCCTGTTCCTATTACACAATAATGTTGAACACATCAATTGCAATAAAAACTAAAAATAGGAAGCAAAATGTCAGAAAAAGTAAGCCTAAAAGAAATAGCCAAAGTCTTTACAAAACTGGGAATTATTGGTTTTGGAGGTCCTGCAGCGCATATTGCGATGATGAGAGAGGAAGTCGTTGTACAAAGAAAATGGATGGATGAACAACACTTCTTAGATCTACTGGGAGCTACCAATTTAA
Source organism: Myroides sp. ZB35 (assembly GCF_001865835.1). Classification (NCBI taxonomy): domain Bacteria; kingdom Pseudomonadati; phylum Bacteroidota; class Flavobacteriia; order Flavobacteriales; family Flavobacteriaceae; genus Myroides; species Myroides sp. ZB35. Next base: position 53,857 of record NZ_CP017769.1, read on the forward strand.
TCCCTGGTCCTAACAGTACAGAAATGGCCATTCACATTGGCTATGACAAAGGGGGATGGAAAGGCCTCATAATTGCAGGGCTATGTTTTATTCTTCCCGCTGTTTTTCTAACGGGTGTACTCGCCTACTTTTATAAACTATATGGGCAATTGCCACAAGTTCAACCATTTATCTATGGAATTAAACCTGCCATTATTGCTATTATCCTTGGAGCTGTTTTTTCCCTAGCTAAAAAATCTATTAACTCCACCTTTTTAGCCTTTTTGGGGTTAATCGTCTTGGTAGCTTCTTTGCTAGGGGTTAGTGAAATCTTTTTATTGTTTGGAGCTGGATTTTTAGCCTATGCCCTGTTTTTTATCAAGACGAGAAAGCAAAATACCTTACAAAGCTTGATTGCATTACCTCTCATACTTAGCATACAAAGTCCGTTTTGTAGCACAACCAATCGACAGTTATTTTGGATTTTTCTCAAAATAGGGGCTATACTTTATGGTAGTGGTTATGTGCTATTTGCCTTTTTAGATACAGAACTAGTACAAACAGGATTACTAACAAGGGAACAACTAATGGATGCAATTGCTGTAGGGCAATTCACACCAGGACCTGTTTTCTCTTCCGTTACTTTTATTGGTTTTCAAATTAATGGTTTATCTGGAGCAATTCTTTCAACTGTTGCAATTTTTTTACCATCCTTTATTCTAGTAGCCTTACTAAACCCATTGATGAAAAAACTTCGCAACTCAAAAGGATTATCTGTCTTTTTAGATGCGGTGAATGTTGCCTCTGTCGCCTTGATTGTCGCTGTTTGTATAACGATGACACGAGATGTCTTGCTCAACTGGCAAACCCTTGTTATTACCCTACTTAGTGGTATACTCGTTTTTAAATTTAAAAAAGTAAATAGTGCTTTTATTGTTTTAGTAGGAGCTTTGTTGGGGTATATACTCTACTAATCAAAATAATAAATAACTTTATTAAAAATCTTATAATCATAAACTTACATAATTAAATAGCTTAATGTATATCTATTTCATCAAATACTGTTGATTAAAGTAGTTTCTCTTAAGCTATTGATGATGATTTCTACTAAAAAAAATTATTCAGTTACTTGTTTGTAAAATATTTGTTTAAATCCATTAGACACTGCCGCGATGCTATGCAGAAATATCTTGAGAATTTTCATACTATCAAATAAAAATTAAAAAAATCTTCAGAATACAATAAAAAAGCAATAACTTTGTAACTTATGAAAAAAACAGTAAAAATATCTTCTCAAATTACTCCGCCTTGATCTTAGGCTAATAGTTTTTTTTATCCAATTATTTCCTTTGGCACTTTTGTCATGGACTTATCTTATATATACTTATAAAAGTACATATATCATATCTATTATTGCTTGTAATTAAAATTACAAAGCGTCATACTTATTTAATTTTTTTTCTATGAAGCAACTAATCAATTTATTTGATTTTAGTCAACCAATCAATTACAAAAATGAGATATTGGCTGGTTTAGCGGTATCTATGACTATGATACCTGAATCCTTATCTTTTGCTATACTAGCAGGTCTATCACCATTGACAGGTTTATATGCTGCTTTTTTAATGGGACTTGTAACAGCAATATTAGGAGGAAGGCCTGGTATGGTCTCAGGAGGAGCTGGAGCAACTGTTGTAGTTCTTATTGCTCTTGCAGCTAGTTATGGAACAGAATACCTCTTTGCTGCTGTTGTATTAGCAGGACTTTTACAACTACTTGTGGGAGTATTAAAACTCGGTAAATACATTCGGTTAATTCCTTCCTCTGTAATGTATGGATTTTTAAATGGATTAGCAATTATCATTTTTATGTCACAAATTGTTCAATTTAAAATTACTACAAATGGAGTTGAAAATTGGTTAGAAGGTTCAGCCTTATATCTTATGATTGGATTAACTTTACTTACAATTACAATAGTAATTTTACTTCCTAAAGTAACAAAAGTAATACCATCTTCTCTTGCAGCTATTATTGTTGTTTTTGCACTTGTTTACTTTTTTAATATCGATACTAAAAAAGTAATTGATATTGCCTCTGTAGGAGGCTCCTTACCTACTTTCCATATTCCAAATATTCCCTTTACCTTTGAAACTTTAAAAATCATATTCCCTTACTCTATTGTTATGGCAGGAGTTGGGCTTATTGAGAGTTTACTTACACTTAATATGGTTGATGAAATTACGAATACAAGAGGACATTCAAATAGAGAAGCAACTGCCCAAGGTATTGCTAATATTACGAATGGATTTTTTGGTGGTATGGGAGGTTGTGCTATGGTTGCACAATCCCTAGTAAATATAGGTGCTGGGGGAAGAACAAGACTCTCTGCTCTTGTAGGAGCATGTTCTATACTATTAATAATTTTAGTTGCAGGTCCTGTAATTGAGCAAATACCTATGGCTGCATTAGTTGGAGTAATGATGATGGTAGCCATTGGAACTTTTGAATGGGCTAGTTTTAAAATAATAAATAAAATGCCTCGCCACGATATCTTTGTTATTATCCTAGTAGCGAGTATAACAGTTATATTGCATAATTTAGCATTAGCTGTATTAATAGGAGTTATTGTTTCTGCTCTTGTTTTTGCGTGGGAAAGCGCTAAACGAATAAGAGCTAGAAAATATATCGATAAAAATGGAATAAAACATTATGAAATATATGGACCTTTATTTTTTGGTTCAACTACAATATTTCTTGAAAAATTTGATATAGAGAATGATCCTGATCAGATTATTATTGATTTCAAGGAAAGTCGAATTACAGATATGTCTGCAATAGAAACAATTAATAAACTTACTGAAAAATATGCTAAAGCTAATAAACAAGTTCATTTAAAACATTTAAGTTTATCCTGTAGAAGATTAATCAAAAATGCACAAGGAGTTGTTGATATAAGTATCCTCGATACCGACTATAAGCAATACAATTCCTAATATTTTACTAGAGCATACTATATTTCATGTATAAAAAACAAATACAAGCCAAATAGTTAAATTTAAAAGAACATAACTAAACTTTCCTTATTGAGTTTTATTTTCTGTTACACAAGGCTATAAAGCCAAAAAGATTTTGGAAACTAAATTTACTTTAACGTATAGTTTTAATTATAATCTGAGACCAACAAAAGCATCACACTTAAATTAGTATATCATTCTAATTCAGTGTGATGTTTTTAAAAAGTACTTCTTTATTCAACCTTTTCCATCCAAGGTATTACAACAAAATTACCTTTAGAAAGTTCATTGACTTTATTAATCCATTGTACTTCCGTTTTTGCTTTATCCTTCAGGAAAGTACTTGTTGTATCTGTTAGATATAAACTTGAGTTTATTACCCACCATTTATTGTGTATACCTGCTCTTGCAAGATCTTCTTGTAAGCGTTGTGCTTCAAATACAGGCGTTGTTTCTGGTAACGTAACAATAACTACTTCTGTTTCTTGTTCATTTCTTAAACGTGGTAATAAATTCTGAACAGCCTCGCTAATATCTCCTTGTGTACGCTCTACTTCTTTGTGATAGCTTTGAGTTGAATCTAATAACAATAAAGTATGACCTGTCGGTGCTGTATCGATAACAATTACTTCATGGTCTGCTATAGCTACAATCTCAGCAAAAGCATTAAAAACAGCTATTTCCTGTGTACAAGGAGAGCGTAAATCTTCCTCAATATAACTTAAATCACTGCTCCCCATAGTTTGTCTTGCCTTAGCTAAAACTTTCTCCTTATAAGCTTCTAACACCTTCTTCTCATCAATATGACTAACAGTAAGCCCTTCTACCTTTGTATTTACATACGCTAAGTGATTGGCTGGATCTGTTGTACTTAGGTGAACCTTAACTCCTTTTTTAACCAGTCCTCTAGCGATTCGAGCAGCTATTGTTGTTTTCCCTACACCTCCTTTACCCATTGTAAAAATCACTTTTTTCTTAGAAATGAAAAGGTCTTCTATTAATACATCAATATCTTGTAACTCGCTTTTGTCTAAGCTATTTTCAGTCAAAACAGCACTTGTATTAGAAATAAGCATATTTCTAATATTATCAATTCCAGTCATATTATACGATCTTAATGGAACATAATAGGTTGGAATATCAAGAAGCCTTTTACTTCTATTTTCTAAGGCACTTTGCTGGCGTTTATACAACTTACTTGAAATAGAATCATCCTGATCAAAATTCTCTAGCACTCCATTGATAATTAAACGCTGAGATTGTATATCTAACTCAAGTAGTTCCTTATATGAACGCTCCACTTCTTTTAATGGTGTTTCATCTGGACGACTCACCAAAAATAAAGTTGTATTATTTTTATCGCTCAATGTTTTTACTGCTTGCTCGTATACCTCTTTACGATCACCTAATCCTGACAATTGCCCAAGACAAGAAACACCTGTTGTATTTTCATCAATGAATGTATTCCATGCTGCTGGTAGTTGTAACATTCTAAGTGTATGTCCTGTTGGTGCTGTATCAAACACAATATGGTCATATAAATCGTGTTTCTCTTTATTGGTAATTACATCTGCAAATTCATTGAAAGAAGCAATCTCCACTGTACATGATCCTGATAGTTGCTCTTCCATATTAAATAAAACAGCCTCAGGTAACTTTCCTCGATAAGGTCCTATTATGGATTCTTTATATTCTAAAGCTGCTTGCTCTGGGTTTAAATTCAAAATAGAAAGATTGGGAATATCTTTTAACTTAGTTACCTTATTACTCAAAGGTATATCAAATACATCTTGCAAATTTGATGCAGGGTCTGTACTAATAAGTAATACATTTTTCCCACTATCTGCTAAGTTTAAAGAAGTAGCACATGCAATTGATGTTTTTCCTACTCCTCCTTTACCTGTAAAGAAAATATATTTTGTAAATCCTTCATTAGAGGGATTATATAGTTTAAAATTACTCATAACTACTATTTTTTTTATTCAATACAATTCCTGTTCGACATACATTTAGGTATGTCGAACTAAATTGAAAATGAAAATTTGGTTAGATTATTTTGTAACAATCAAATCAGATTCTGACACTTCAAGCCATTCTGAAATTTGCTTATTACTGGGATATGATTTAGTAAGAACAATTACTCCATTTAAGGTAGTAATAGGAAAATTATCGATAGACTCTTTTTGGATAAAGTCATTAACTACTTTAGTGTCTACATAAACTTGAGGATTGTCACGTAAGTTAAATCGCTCAACTAAAATGCCTTTTTTCTTTAGGCTTTCTATTACAACAGCAATACGCATTAATTCAGGATCAATATTAACCCCACAAAGCCCTGTTGGACAACATAAAGCTGGATCGTAAATCTTTACTTCATTTTTCATATCTGATGTTTTTTAATTAATTCCTTTACTTCTTCTTTTGATGGAACATACCCCTTTACAGTAACTTCTCCATTAATAACCAAAGCAGGTAAAGACATAATGTTATATTTTACAATCTCTATGATATCATCCTGCTTTGTAACTTTGATATCAGAACCTAATTCTTTTACTACAGATTCTACGGTTTCTAAAGTTACTTTACACTTGGCACAACCTGTACCTAAAACTATTATTTCCATATCTATTTTTTTATAAATTCACATATATATAATAAACACCTACAACAATAAAAACAGCAGATATAATACGTCTGAACCAAATTTCAAAACTCTTCATCTTATTGTAGAAATGCCCTACATTAGATACACTGTAAGCAAGTAAAAAAGCTATGATGATTACAGGCAACCCTGTTGCTAAAGCAAAAACTGGTGCTAATAATAATCCTGAAGCACTCGCCATAATTAAAGGAATCATCACTCCAAAAAATAATACTCCACTGTAAGGACAAAACGCTAAAGCAAATAAAACACCAAGTAAAAAAGCATTGAAATAATTCTTCTTAAAGTTCTTTTGATTTACCTTCTGACTTAGTGATCCTACTCCTGGTATATTTAATTTAATAATATCAAGCATTAAAATACCGATAAGAATTAATCCAATTCCCAAATAAACACCACTTACATTTTGCAATAGTTTTGCTACTTGAAACTTACTTGCTCCAAAATAGAAAATAACTCCTAATACAGTATAAGTAAATGCACGACCTAAGGTGTAAAACAGTCCATTAAATAGTACTTTACGCTTAACTGTAATATCTTTACTTAAATAAGCTGTAGCTGTAATGTTAGTAGCTAAAGGACAAGGACTAATAGCAGTCATCAGTCCCAACAAAAACGCAGTTACTATTGGAATATCAGAACTGTCTACTAATTGTTGTAGTAATTCCATCTAACATTAAAGTTTTTTGTTTACTTGTTCAACTATAAGCTCTTCTAATACCTTTGGTGTTGTTAGTGCTGTTGCAAAAGCATCTTCTGTTAGATTAATTGAATCATCTCCCTTTGCAATAATAAGTGCATTCCAAGTCACCTCATATTTCTCTACTAAATCACTATACTGCTTTTCACTTGTATCTACTTCTATAAACTTCACTAACTCATTACTAGCAAAAGCCCCTTCTACAGTTTTCTTAGTTAAGTCTCCAACTGCTAGACAAGTTTTACAACGTTGCTTTCCATGGAAATAATAAACATAAACCATCGTGTTATCCGATTTCTCTTGTATAGTCTGCTCTTGATCTAATGCTTCTATACTCGACTCGACTAACGCATCTTGTTCTTGTGTGTTTTTCTTGTCTGAACATGAACTAGTAACTAAAGCCAACATACAGATAAGGCTTAAAAAAGTTGTTTTCATAAGTAATAATTTTGATGTTATTTAAATTTTTAGTTTCACTAATTGTTAATGTTCGTAATTCGTAAAACTACGAACATTGAAAGTAATTTTTTTTTTTATGAGCACTCAGAAGGCTTTTTAATATCTTCAAAAAACTCATTTAATAGTTGCTTAGCAATTCGCCAATTCTCCTTATTAATACAATACTTTACTGTAGGTAAATTAATCGTTCCTTGAATCAAGCCAGCTTCTCTTAATTCTTTTAAATGTTGAGACAATGTACTTTTTGCTACAGGTAATACCTCTGACATATCTCCATGAAAACAACACTCCTGAGAAGCAAGCATTTCTAAAATGGCAACTCGTATAGGATGAGATAAAGCCTTCGTTATTCTTGCTATCTCTACTTGTTTTTCTGTTAAGTCTCTTTTCAACATACCCTTATCATTTATCAAATTAATCTGTTCGTAAATATACGAACAATTTATCTAAAGTTCTTCTTACAACTTTAAAAAATCTCCAACTTCTTCCACTGTACTCCTAGCAGACCTACCAACTCCAATCAATGTTGCAGAAGCAAAACCAGTCCAATCACCATAGCCTACAAGCCACAAACCATTAATTCCTTCAACTTTGCTGTTACCATTGGTATTCACTCTGCCATCTGGTTGAAGTATTCCTAAAGGTTCTAAATGCTTTAATGCAGGTTTAAATCCTGTGCACCAAATTACAACGTCAAAGTTTTCTTCTTCTCCACTTTTCCAGACAACACCAGTTTCAGTAAAACGTTCGATCTCTCCTTTGCTATTTAACACACCTCTACCTCTAGCATCCACAACAGGAGGAACCATAACAATACTTCTTACATTATATTTTGCTTGTACCTGATCATTGCCCGCCTTTTGCTCATTATATTTTTGCGTTGCTACATCGAAAAGAACTCTACCATCAACATCATCAGGCAAAAAAGCTGGTGCTCCTATTGTTGACCAAGTAACAGCCGTATACTTTGAAACTTCTGCTAAAATTTGTGCTCCAGAGTTACCTCCACCAATGACCAATACTTTTTTTTCTATAAAATCTGAAGCATTTTTATAATAAGCAGAATGTAATTGTTCATTTTTAAACTGATCTAAACCTTTAAAGACAGGAACAAAAGGACTAGCCCATGTTCCTGTAGCAGATATTACTGCTTTTGCTTTGAAATCGCCAATCGAAGTTTTTAAAGTAAATCCTCCCTCTTGCTTTAAAACTGCTGTAACCTGAACAGATCTTTTTACAGGTAGTTCATATTTAGACTGATAATCTTCCATATAGGAAATAACCTCATCTCGAACAGGATAATAGTTTTCTGATTTAGGAAACATAAAGCCTGGTAAAGAGCTAAACTCTGCAGGAGAAAACAAAGACAATGAATCCCATCCGTGAATCCAAGCTCCTCCTGGTTGAGATTGCTGATCTAAAATCAAATACTTTATTTGTGTTCTTCTTAAATAGAACCCACAAGCCAAAGCACTTTGACCACCACCAATAATGATTAAATCATAATCATTTTGATCAACTTTATTATCATTTACAAAACTTCTCATAAAGGCTATATTTTACTTTGTATAATATTTCTTTTTCATCCATAAACTCACACGAACCAGTAAAATCAATACAGGAACTTCTACTAAAGGTCCGATAACCCCAACAAAAGCTTGAGGAGAATGTATCCCAAATACAGCAATCGCCACCGCAATCGCTAATTCAAAATTATTACCTGATGCAGTAAAAGAAATAGCAGCATTTTTATCATAATCCACATTCATTGACTTGTTTAAAAAGAAACTAACAAAGAACATCAATACAAAATAGATAACAAGTGGAATAGCGACCTTAACTACCTGCATAGGTAACTGAACAATTTGTTCTCCTTTTAAGCTAAACATAAGCACAATGGTAAACAGTAAAGCATATAAAGTAAAAGGTGATATAAAAGGGATAAACTTACGCTTAAACCAATCTTCTCCTTTTATTTTAATTAAATACTTATGGCTTAAAAATCCAGCTAAAAATGGAATACCTAAATAAATAAGTACACTCTGTACAACATCACTCATCTTAATTGAAATAGCATAATCCGCAAATCCAAAATAAGAAGGTAATACGTTGATAAAAAGCCAAACAAAAAAGCTATAAAACAGCACTTGGAACACACTGTTTAATGCAATCAGTAAGGCAGCATATTCTCTATTGCCCTTCGCTAAATCATTCCATACAATCACCATAGCAATACATCTTGCTAAACCAATAAGGATCAAACCTACCATATAATCTGGTTCATCACGCATGAAAATAATGGCTAATACAAACATTAAAACAGGTCCTACAATCCAGTTTAAGAAAAGAGATAAGCTTAGTACTTTCTTATCCTTAAAAGCCATTGGTAATAGATTATAATCAACCTTAGCCAGTGGAGGATACATCATGATGATTAGCCCTATAGCCAGCGGAATATTGGTAGCTCCTATAGACAGTTTATCCATTACATTAGAAACACTTGGAAATACATTTCCTATCAAAACACCAATCCCCATAGCCAAGAAAATCCAAAGGGTTAAGTATCGATCTAAAAATTTCATTCTAACTTGCATAACTTACTTTTTAATTTGTGATAAGATGTAAAACATTTCACTTGCAATTTCAATACTTCGATTAAAATATCCTGTTTGTTGATTTGCTGTTCCATCAAATGCCTTAGGATCCTCGAATGTAATAGGGATTCTTCGCTCAGCACCTGCTATAAAAGGACAACCTCCATCAGCCTGTGAACAAGTCATTACAGCTGCAAAATCACCACTTGGATTAAAAGCAGCATCGTACTTCTTAGAAAAACCAATAATAGGAACTTCATTATCACCATACTTTATAGCATAAATAGGATTCTCTCCTTCTGCAATTTTAAATACATCAAGCCCTTGTTCTTTCAGAACTGTAGCAACCATTGGATACATAGCTGTTTGCTCGGTTCCTCCTGAATAACAAGTAACATTTGCAATGCCATAGTAACTAGCCGCTACTTGCATCCAAATCTGAGTCAAATGACTTCTTCTTGAATTATGTGTACAGATAAAATTGATTCGAATTGGAGATTTTGAATCAACCTTAGATTGAATATAAGCCACCAAAGGAGCCAAAACTTCTTTTCTACTATCACTTATCATTTGTGATTCAAGTATAGTGCTAATTGTAGTTGATAGTGTTTTATACATCTTTTACTTTTTTAAGATTAACAACATCCAGAGTTAGGATCGCAACAACTAGTTGTAGTTGCCTGATTACTTGGTGTAATCCCACAAGCATCTTCAGCTAAACAAGCAGTCAATGTGTTTTTTAATAGAAAGTGAGTTCCATTAAATTCTAAGAAATACTTTCCTATTGTTTCTTTCCCTTGAACTTCTACTTCAATCTCTGCATCAACAATACCTAATTTTGTTTCTGACAATCGAATAATATTAAGCAATTTACCTGCTTTTAAACGATGTTCATAATCATCTGCATTCCATAATTGAAAGCTTACCTTAACCTCTTCTCTTATTGTTCCCCCGCAGTCAATAAACTTTTTGGTTACTTGACCTACTTCTGTTACATGGAAGTGTTCTGCTACAAACGTTCCATCTTCAAATTGAAAATCTACTCGATCTAAATTTCCTAAAACGGCTTTTACTTCTGATAATTTCATATTATAATTCTATTTTCGTTACACTATAATCGTAATATTGCGATGATTTTAATTAAAAAATATTAACAGCAACCCTCTGACTGGATTCTTTGAGTGAAGAACATTTTAAATTCCTCAAAAAATTCATTCCAAACTGCATCATCAATACAATAACAAACTGATTTACCATCAATTGTTCCTTTTATAAGTCCACTATTCTTAAGCTCTTTTAAGTGCTGTGAAATAGTTGCTTGAGCCAATCCAAGTTCTTCTACCAAATCATTACAAATACAAGCATCTTGATTGATAATATACTGAAGAATTGCAAGTCTTGCCGGATGCCCTAAAACCTTAAACATAAGTGATAACTTATTCTTCTTATCACTAAATAATTCTGATTTTGTTACTCCCATTGTTTTATACTTAATTATATATCGCAATATTACGATGAATATTTAAACTGACAAAATATTTTTTTATATTTTATATTTTCAGAACTTTACATTTAATAAAACAACTAAAAATCAATTACTTAAAAAAATATTTATGAAAATAACCGTACATACTAATAACGCACAAACACTAAGCAAAGCGATTAAAGAAAAAACAAAGAGCCAATTAGAAACTTGGGAACACACAACAGATTCTACGGATGGTTACAATTTATACTTCCATAGTACAAAATCTAAGCAATGGGAAGATGAATTGTATATTCAACCTATCAAATATGATGACAATAAAAAATTAGTATTTCGAGTAACAAAAATTGATGGTAAACCACTTAAATTTAAACCTGAATATGGATATCTAATGGGACGCTTTTTAGAAATCTTAATCGTCCATTTTTCAAGTTATTATAGTAACATAACCATTGAATAATAATTTTAATATCATGAAAATAAGCCTCTCGATCAACTCAAAGGCTTATTTTATTAATTATCTCAAATAAATTATTTTACAAAAACTATTACTTTTTAGAGTCTACTTCTTTATAAAATTTATCAATGATTTTTATCTCAGATTCAAATTCATATTCTCTAAGCAAAGAAAGTAAAGGTTCTCTGTCGTATCCAACATCTAATAATCTTGATTTAAAACTACTCTTATTATATTCCTCTATAAGTAATCTTCCTTCATCTGAAAAATTAGCTGACGTTATATAAATTGCTTTAGAACTAATACCTTCTTCCTTCATTGCTTTATGTTCTTTCATGGCAAAAGGAAGTGTTCTATTAAAAAACCACTTTAAGGTGTTTTTTGTTTCCCAATTACCCACATCAATTATAGCATTTGCTCGGTATCCTTTTAGCTCAACAAAAATCAGCTCCTTAGGAGTATTGTTTTGAATAATATAATCATACTCATAGTTATACCTTTTACCTTCCTTTGTCTTCTCTATAAGAGTTTTATTTCTTTCAATTATAGCATTAGGAAAAATAGTTTTAAGTAATGGATACATTAAATATTCAAAGAGAGTTCCTTTTAGTGCTTTTAATGCATCATCTTGACCTGAAGAGCTTATAGAGTCAAGCATTTTCTCAATTACTTTATCTACGTCACCACTATTAACTGATTCCAAAATAGGTAATTGACCAATATCATTTAGTACTTCGTAAATCCTATTTCCAAAAACATAACCTATGTCAAAAGTAATAATTCCATATTTGCGCATTTTATTTATAGTTGCTATTGAACTTGATGCATAAACAATAATAGGTAATACTTTTCTCTGTTCTTCTTTTACAGAATTTACATTAATCTGCATTCTACTAATAAAAGCATCTAAATGAATATCTAAATATTCATGAGAAAGAACTACATCTAAAACTACAAGTGTTTTTTTATCAATTAAATCATCACCTTTTTTAACAACAGTTTTAATACCTGTAGTGCTTGAATATCCAAAAGCATCCCACACTAAGTTATTATGAATACCACCTCTATGAGGAGTTATTTTATTACGGTAAATAACCTTCTCACTATCTATGATATTTGAACGTCTTAACCAATTTAAAATATCAGGCAGAAGTATGCAATCAGCAATCATTTTATCATAATGCTGCCTGGTCATAATTTCCAAAGTATCTCTCAACAATTCTTCAGGCAATCCAGTATCAGTAGCATCTTTATAAATTACAAAACCAACTCCATTATGATCAGTTGTTTTCTGAACAATATCTAATTTCATAAGAAAAGTAAGTATATCTTCCAATGAATCTACCTTAGTGGAACTTTTTTCTACAGGTGAGGCTGTGATTTTTAAAGCTTCATAGTAAGACACTATACCACCATTTTGATCCATTAATTCAAGTAATCTATAAATTGGTGGTCGATTCTCCTTTGAAATATTCTTTATATCATTTTTAGTCAAATTATGCTCAACATTTAGATACGCAAATTGATTTTTCCCAAAAGTATAGGGGGCCGAGGACTGTATACAATTTTGTTCTACAGCTCTTCCTATTATTTTTCTAGCATTTGCTGGTAAAACATCAAATTTATCTATCAGATGCTTAATCACATCCGATGCAACCAAATACAATTGTTCATCTAACAGTTTTACAAGAAATTCATTATAATTATCTTGTACAGTTACTTTTTTCTTTTCCATTTGTCACACTGCCCTTATATATTATATTATTAATATTTAATGCGTTCCGTTTTTTTTTTCACACATTGCTTTCTAAAAACTAAAACACTATTAATCAATTATTTATAAAAAACAAAATATCGATTTAGGATTTATAAAAACAAAAAATTGTCACACCATTATGCGATAATACTCCTAAATTAAATATATTTAATGTAATTTAGTCAAGAATAGTTCGAAATATTTAATCTCTAAATATGAAAAGCTGGAAATTCTTATTGCGTTCTTTGGTATGATTCATCTAAAAGATATCTTGGTAATTTTCATCGACAAATGGTTGAATAATAAAAAACTACAATGTATGGAAACAATAAAATCAATTATAACTAACCTATCAATAGGTTATATGCTAAGTCTTTTAGGAAATCTACTAGTTTCATTGAGTTTCGGTATCGAAGGTGAGTTGACCGAAATAATCTGAAAGGATGAATATATTTAAAGAGTAAAATAGGAAACCTGGTTCGATACCGGGGCTCACCACATAAAGAAAGGTTAGCAATTCGCTAACCTTTTTTGCGCCATAAAACATATTAAAATAAGTTACTCATCAAAATAATACCCTCATGTAATTAAACATTAGTACTTTCCATTTTTTTGTACCACTATAAATTAGTTAAGTTTGTAATTTATTAGAATACAATAAATCAAATATATGGGATTCGTAAAACAAAGATGGATTGAGCTAGAAAGCAGAAATTTAAACAATATACCAGATAAGAATATTTGTGCTAATCATTTCGAAGATAAAGCCATTAACCGTTTTATAAAACAAAACTACCAAGATGGTTTTTGTGACTATTGTGAAAAAAACTTAAAAGTTATCTCACTTGAGAATCTAATGGAATTTATAATGGATGGTATTTCACTTTTTTATGAAGATGCTGCGAATTTTATGAGTTACAATACAAGAGAAGGTGGTTATCTTGACGAAACCTACACTCCAGATGAACTCATTCAAGAACAAGTAGGGCTATATGCTGAACCTTTTGAAATCATAGAGGACATTGTTGATTCAATCGAAGATATTGCTTGGTCTCAACCAGATCTATATCATGACAAACCTAATGATGATTTAGAATATGCGTGGCAACATTTTAAAAACATTATTAAACACAAATCTCGCTATCTTTTTTCATCTGATAATACCGATCAACCAAATGCTTTTCTAATTCTAAAAGAAGTTGGTAAGTTAATTTCAAAACTCAATATAATAAAGACAATTCCAGCAGGAGCAAAACTTTATCGTTGTAGACAACATGACTTTAAAACAAATATTACTGAATTTAAAGATATTACTGCTCCTTCAAATAAAAAAGCAATCTATCCAAACAGGTTCAGCCCTTCAGGAATATCAATGTTTTATTCTGCTTTTGATGTTGATACAGCAATTTTTGAAACAGTCAGCAGAACAAGTAAACATAAAAAATGGATAACTATTGCTGAATTTGAAACTTTAGAAGATCAAATTATTGTTGATTTTAGCCAACTCCCTAAAATCCCAAGCATTTTTGAGATCAAAAATAAAAAACGATATTACCTTATTTTATTTTTACATTCCTTTGTAAGGGATATAACCCAACAAATTATTAAAGATGGAAAAGAGCACACTGAGTATGTTCCAACTCAAGTTGTAACTGAATTTCTAAGATTTCCATTTAATAAAAATAGGTCAAATAAAATTACGGGGATTATATATCCTTCATCACAGAACAAGGGTTCTAAATCATCAGTCTTCTTTTGGGATGATAAGTTAAGTAAAGAAAGAGTAAAATTGAATTCGATAAAACGAAAAAAAATCATTTAAATGAATATTGATCCAAAAAACATTGTAAGTGAATCTAAACATTTTGCTTTAAACATAGCTAAACAAATATCACAGATATCAATACAGCCATTTTGTAAAGTAACTTTTCACTCCTCTGAATATAGAAACAAAGAAACTCTTAAAAAAAATTTAGATAAAATCCCTAAGAATAGAAATCCACTTATTTACATTCTTCAAATAAAGTCTGTCGAAAAATTAAATACGTTACTTGAACATTTTGAAAATTATCATTCAGTAAACAAATTAAAAATAGCAGGTAAAAGTCGAATTAATTTATCTAGATATAATCGTACTTCCTCTGATGTATTATACGTAGGCAGCTCTACAACAGATTTTAAAACCAGAATAAAAAACCATTTAGGAACAGCAGGAACACAAGTTTTTAGTTTACACTTATGCAAATGGGATAATTCTTTAGACTATGATTTAGAAATTTCAGTATATGAAGTTATCTCTACTAATACTGAAACCATTGACCGTTTAATTGTTGAAATTCTCGAACAGCAATTTTGGGATAAATTAAAACCAGTATTTGGAAAACGAAGTGGGTTATAATTAAACATAATTATAAGAATAATTTTTAGTTCAATTTCTAGCTTATTAATTAAAAGCCAAACACTCCTCCTCTATACCGATTTCACTAATAGATATTGATATCCACATACTTTAGTTTTTTAACCTAAAAGTAACTATTATGGACAATCAAATCACAAAAGAAGATTTAAGGCTGTTTAGTCAAACAATCGTTACAGAATTAAAAGAATTCTTTAGTCAGAAATCAAATGAGACTTCACTTGAATGGGTAAAAGCTAAAGTAGCAAGGCAACTACTTAGTATTTCAGCAGCTTCATTACAGACACTACGTATTAGTGGAAAGCTACGATACAGAAAAATACTTGGGTCCTATTATTACAATAGAGCTGATATTGAAAATCTTTTTAAGGAGTAGTATATGAGTATTTCAGATAAACTACTTCGTTATATTGTAGAGCTTAAAAGTGATACTAGACTCAATGTCTGGCATTTTGCTCTACTACTTGGGATTATTCAGTTTGCATTTTTACAAAAACAAGGTAAACTAATTAGAGTAAGTAGACGTAAACTGATGAAATATGCTCATATTAATACACTTCCTACTTATCATAAATACTTAAAAGAACTCCAAGAATTGGGCTATATAAAATATACTCCCTCGTATCACCCTGACATGCGTAGTACAGTTGAATTATTGCATAAAAGCCTATGATTGTACGAGGGAGTAATTACTATTAAACTAACTTAGTTACAATATCTATTAACTGAGTTAGTTTTTCTTGATTAAGATCTAAAGATTCTAATTTCTCAACTAAACTCTTATACTCTGCAGTTCTCTTAGTGGCTTGTCCTTCTAACTTACCCTTTAATATCTGCATTTCACTCTTGATGGCTTCCTCTTCCGTTAAAGCATATTCCTCTGTCTGTTTAACAGAGTGATGACCTAACATTTCTTTGACTACATGAATAGGAACTCCATTACCAAGAGTTACAGTACTACCAAAAGTTCTTCTTGCTTTGTGAGTATTTAATTCACTGATTTCACAAAGAGCAGAAATTTCCTTTAAATAGGCATTCATCTTTTGATTAGAGCGAACAGGAAGCACTACATCTTTTCCAATACAATCAGGATGGTCTTTATACTTATCCATTATCTCTATAGCTTTAGGTAGTAATGGAATGGTGATATTAGCATCTGTTTTTTGTCGATTAGTCCTTATCCATAAGTTTCCTTCTTCATCTCTAGTAATATCACTTTTTTGAAGTTTAAATACATCAATGTAGGCAAGTCCTGTATAACATTGAAACACAAACACATCTCTTACAATAGATAATCTTTCATTATCAATCTCTCTACTTTCTAATATAGACAGTTCTTCCCTACTTAAAGGTTTCTTATTGAGTTTTGTCTTCTTAGGCTTGTATTGTACAAAAGGATTAGAAGGGATTATTCCCTTTGCAACAGCTCGTAGAACAATCTTCTTGAAGTTTGAAATATACTTTATAGCCGTATTGTTAGAACACGCTCTAACAGTCTTTAAATAGTGTTCATATTCAAGGATAAACTCATGATCAAGTTCTCTAAACTCTATATCATCTTTATTGTAAACCTTTTTAATAAACTCACCTACATGAGACCTTGCTGTTACATATCTCTCATAGGTACCAGGTGCATACTCTCTAGGAACTAGTTCCAAAATTTCTTCATTGTGCTTTTGAAACTCAACCAAAACCTTACTTTTATCAGAGCCTTTACCTTGAACAAAATCCATTAACACAGATACAGTAATAGGTTGCCCATTACTTACAAGTTCTAATTTGTAATGATTAATCTTAGATACGATTGTATCCAATAGAAAATTAAGAGTCCTTGCCTCTTCTTTTGTACCAAGTGCACGACCTGATCTTTGGTTCCATCTATTGATATCCCATTTGTGGCTAATGGAAGTCTCTCTAGCGATTCCATCTACGATGATTCTAAGGTAAACCATCCTTAAATCACCTCCATCTCTTCCTTTCTTAAGGAAAAAACTAATTGATAAGCGTTTTTCTAGCATAATTCAACTGTTTAAAATTAGTAATAAATGTCGAATTAAAACACTAAAAAATCAAGATGTAAATCTCTTTAACCCCTTATTATCACTAGGATCTAGTTAATTTTTGTGGCACAGGACAAAACATTTCCTCTGCGCCATGAATTAAGCGATTCCTTATGAGCATTTTTGAAAAAAATGCGATAGGGCCAAAAAAGAAAAAACCTATAATTCATTGAGAATCATAGGTTTTAAGCTGTTTTGATGACTTTTAAAAAGTTATCATTTATAATTTCGCGGAGAAAGAGGGATTCGAACCCCCGGACCTGTTACAGTCAACGGTTTTCAAGACCGCCGCATTCGACCACTCTGCCATTTCTCCAGTGGTCTGCATTACTTCCGTATTGCGAGTGCAAATATAGACACTTCCTTCAATTCTGCAAAAAAATATATACTAAAAAACACACTTTTTTTTTAGTAATAAAACTAACTCTCTCGGCATGAAATATTTATAAAGAATAAAAAAAGGTCTTAATAAGTAAAAAACTTATCAAGACCTTCTTATTCTAACTCTAAAAACTAATTATACTATTAGTAATTGATATATTCAGTGATTTCTAAACCATATCCTGTCATCCCTACTCTTTTGCCTTGAGCAGAATTAGACAACAACTTAATCTTAGAAATATTTAAGTCATGTAATATCTGCGCTCCGATACCGAAGTCTTTTTCATCTCCAGATAACTTAGGTGTATCAAGATCTAACTTCGCTCCAGAGTTTTTAAGTACAGCTAATCTATTTAAAAGACTTGCATTGTGATCTTCTTGATTAATAAATAAGATCGCTCCTTTATCCCCTTCGTTAATCTTAGCAAACGTATTCTCCATACGAATGCTTAATTTACCACTTAAGGCATCTAAGATATCATTATTACCGATCGTTGAATTAATACGTGTTAAAACAGCCTCATCAGCATTCCAATCTCCTTTAGTCAAAGCGATATGCACTTGTCCATTTGTATTCTGTTGATACGCTCTTAATCTAAAAGTGCCATATTTAGTTTCTAATTCGAAGTCTTCTTTCTTTTCGATTAAGCTATCGTGCTTCATACGATAAGCCACAAGAGCTTCAATAGATATAATTTTTAAGTCCCATTTCTTCGCTACATCCATTAACTGTGGTAGTCTAGCCATAGAACCATCTTCATTTAAAATCTCTACTAAGATACCTGCTGGTTTAAACCCTGCCAGTCTTGAGATATCAACTGCAGCCTCAGTATGCCCTGTTCTTCTCAGTACACCACCCTCTTTAGCAATCAATGGGAAGATATGTCCTGGACGACCAAGATCTTCTCCTGTAGTCTCTTCTTTTACCAATGATTCTATTGTCTTAGCACGGTCATATACAGAGATACCTGTCGTACATCCATGTCCTTTTAAGTCTATAGATACTGTAAATGCTGTCTGGTGAAGTACAGTATTATTAGTTACCATCGGATGCAAGTCTAATTCTTGACATCTCTCTTTAGTAAGGGGAGCACAAATAAGTCCACGTCCATGAGTGGCCATAAAATTGATCATCTCTGGAGTAACCATTTCTGCAGCAGCGATAAAATCGCCTTCGTTTTCACGATCCTCATCATCTACCACTATGATTACTTTTCCTGCTTTGATATCTTCAATAGCTTCCTCGATAGTGTTTAATTGAATGTGATTATGTGACATTATAGTTGTATTTTGTTGTTTTGTATTATTTCTTTTTTTGTTGTCTTTTTGATTTTAAAGCAACAAATAAATCTTTAAATGTATCTAACGATAGACTAAAGCTAACATCTCCATTATCCCTTGTAGCCTTATACGTTAAATATATAGCCAATGGAGTAAGAACTAAAGATCCTATCCACCCTCCAAAGAATGGGATAATTCCATCCTCCTGAGCCATCTTTCTTCCAAAAGTATTTATAAAGTGATAAGTAATAAAGATACCTACTGCAAATACAATTGGCAAACCAATCCCCCCTTTTCGAATAATAGCTCCCAATGGTGCTCCAATATAGAACATCAGGAAACACGAAAAGGCAATCACAAACTTCTCGTATAGAGCTAACCAGTGATCATTTATCTTCTTTACTTGATTTAATATAGAAAGGTCATTACTCTCTGTATTAAAGCTAATGTTATTCGTATAATCTATCGCTGACTGTAAGATTCTACTCTGATTATCATAAGAAAAATCCTTTATTAAGTCAGCATCCGCTATTTCTATTTTTGCAATAGTATCATTACTAGAAGGTTGTCGATCCATAGACAACAGATTTCCTAATCTCAAAGTTAGGTTATCTGCATTAGATGCTTTCTCTACATTCATAGATCTTTGAAGAGAGTCTATCGTATAGTTTAGCTCCTTTATATTCAGCATACCATACGTATTGGTAATCTTATCCTCATCTTTCCCCTCATCTTGAAAACTACTCAAATCAATATTCATCGTATATTTTTCAAAAGAAGTTTTGATAAACGGCTCTTTCTTCTGCTCTTCATAGTTCTTCGCTACTACATCATCATAGTAGTTACCATCGAATAAGTGAAGCTTTAAGATATTAGACGTTTCTTCTGTTTCTAGTTCCCCGTTAACAGATCTTATCACAGTCTTATTCTCATATCCAGAACTAGACTTGACATGCATCGTTACATTATCTAAATACTGACCTTTATCTCCAGTCTTATTATCTACCTTAATGTTGACCTGTCCTAAATCATTAAACTGCCCAGCGGCTATTGCCATAGCTGGTTTTGTTTGAATAATTTCTTTTCGAAGATTTAAAAAACGATATTCCGCCTTTGGAATAACATCATTCGCAAACCAAAATGATACTCCTGCTAATATAAATATGAATATAGACAATGGACGCATCGCTCTCTGAAGAGAAATTCCTGATGCCTTCATCGCTGCGAACTCATAGTTCTCTGCAAAGCTACCAAAGGTCATAATAGATGCTAATAACACTGACAAGGGCAATACCAAGGGTACCATCTTAGGTGAATAGAACAGCAAGAACTGAACAATCACAATCAAATCAAGATCCTTTCCTGCTAATTCTGAGATGAATAACCACACCCCTTGTAGGATAAAAATAAAGTATAAAATAGCGAACACTGTTAGCAGTGTCGATATAAAGCTTTTTAAAATATAACGGTCAAGTAATTTCACTTAAATCTTTAATCTATATTGTTGATGTAATAATTAGGGTACAACGACTGTGTAAAGGTAAAATGATTTTTCGACATTGACTGATTTGTTTTAAAAGAATTAACCGTCAGTGTTGATTTAGAACCGTCTTTGTTTACTTGAATCTTGTTATAGATATCTTTCGTTGCTGTATCTATCCCTAGATATACCTCTTTTATAACAGATTTTTTATCCGTAGGGATTAGTTTTATATACTGTACTTTCTTCCCCTCTACATTCTGTAGAATATCCCACTGAAATGTATATCCTTGATTAAAGAAAGTCAGCATCTGAGAAGGCAATATCCCATCTGCATTTTTCTCATTGAATTTAGAGACTGTCACCTCTTCATCTTCATCCGAGATAGTATATATCTTCTTACCATCGTATATCTTCTTTATCCCCATAAATGTCAGGTTATAAAGATCTTTCTTTAGATCCAGATGTCCTTTGCCATCGAAGTCTTTATTAGCCCCTTTTTGATTAAAAGAAAAGTCGATTGAGATATTCTCATACCCATTTATCTTCTTCGTTACTTCTAACAAGTAATTCTTAGCTCGTTGACTACTCTGTGCATTTGCTGAAAAAGCAAATAGTACTATTCCTATAAGTGCAATAATCTTTCTCATTCTATTTCTTTAATTGTTGTTTTCTTCATTATCAAAAAACTGATCTAAAGCCATCAAATCTGGTATATTCACTGTACGTGCCTTACTTCCTTCGAAAGGTCCTACAATACCTGCAGCCTCTAGCTGATCAATTAATCTACCTGCACGATTATAACCTAGTTTTAACTTTCTTTGTAACAATGAAGCTGACCCTTGCTGTGCTGTAACGATGATAGCTGCAGCGTCTTTAAACAGAGGATCTCTCTCACTAATATCCACATCTAAATTACTAGCTCCCTCCTCACCTACATATTCTGGTAATATATAAGCCTCTGGATAAGCCTTTTGTGCCCCTATGTACTCTGTTAGTTTTTCTACCTCTGGAGTATCTACAAAGGCACATTGTACACGTACCAAATCATTTCCTTGTGTGTACAACATATCCCCTCTACCGATTAACTGATCTGCACCCTGCTGATCTAAGATCGTACGAGAGTCTATTTTAGAAGTAACTCTAAAAGCTACACGTGCTGGGAAGTTCGCTTTAATAATACCAGTAATAACGTTTACAGATGGTCTCTGTGTAGCGATAATTAAGTGAATACCAATAGCACGAGCCAACTGAGCTAAACGTGCAATAGGCGTCTCCACCTCCTTACCTGCTGTCATAATTAAATCTGCAAACTCATCCACTACTAATACGATATAAGGCAAGAAGCGGTGTCCATTCTCAGGATTTAACTTGCGTTGTTTGAATTTCTCGTTGTATTCCTTGATGTTTCTAACCATTGCATCTTTTAGTAGCGTATAACGGTTATCCATCTCTATACACAGAGAATTCAGCGTATTAATAACTTTCGTATTATCTGTTATAATAGCATCTTCCGAATTAGGCAATTTAGCTAAATAATGTCGTTCTATTTTATTAAATAAAGTTAATTCTACTTTCTTTGGGTCAACTAATACGAACTTCACTTCGGCTGGGTGCTTTTTATACAGAAGCGATGTCAATAGAGCGTTCAGTCCTACAGACTTACCTTGTCCTGTAGCCCCTGCCATCAGAAGGTGAGGCATTTTTGCTAAATCTACTACGAAGGTCTCATTCGAAATCGTCTTACCAAGTGCCACTGGTAACTCCATTTCAGCACTTTGGAATTTAGGAGAAGCTATCACACTTCTCATGGACACAATAGAAGGACTGTTATTAGGTACTTCGATACCTATCGTTCCTCTACCTGGTATGGGTGCAATAATACGGATACCTAATGCAGATAAAGAAAGAGCAATATCATCTTCTAAGTTCTTAATCTTCGAAATACGAATACCTGCCTCTGGCACGATCTCATATAGTGTAACAGTAGGTCCTACAGTAGCCTTAATCTGAGCAATATCGATCTTATAGTTACGCAGGGTGTCTACGATTCTATTCTTATTCTCTTCTAATTCTTCTTGATTAATCGTAATTCCAGAACCACTGTATTCTTTCAATAATTCAATAGAAGGAAACTGATAATTAGACAACTCTAATGTAGGATCAAACTCTCCAAAGTCTTGAACCAATCTAGCTGCTAGATTCTCTTCTAAACTTCCTTCGTCTTTTATTTCTTCAATAACGAAGTCATTAGCACCTGCTTCCTTAGCAGTCACAGACTCTACCTTCTCTACGTTTGGCTTTGGATTTTTATGATCTAATACTAACTCAGAGCTATGTTCTATCGTCGGTTTAATATTCTTTGGTTCTACTATAGCAGACTTAGGAGACTCTGGTTGCTCATAGATACTAAAGTCTTCTTCTTTAACAGGTGTTTCCTGCTTAGCAGACGGTGCTTCTACCTCCTTATTCGCTACTGCTACAGGTTCTGCATTTACCTGATTTGCTTGTCCATTATTATCGAAGTCAGCAGGAGTCTCTATATGTTTCTTTTTAAACTTCTTAAAGAACGCTGGTAACCCTTCTAATCCTTGACGAATAGAAGTAGGTGATAATTTAAATCTAAACAGCGCAAAAGCAATCGCAAAGAATAACAATAACAATACCGTACCAGCTGTACCTAGATAATCTACAAAGTACAGATTTAACTCATATCCTACTGTCCCTCCTAAAAGAGGATTACTGCTCCAGAAAAAACCTAAGAAAACAGATAGCAATAACATTGAGAACAAGTCCCAGAAAATCACTTTCTTGATTCTTCTAGCTGGTATAGTGAAAAAGGCATAAATACCTGAATGAACTAATAACTTTGCAAAAAAGAAAGACGCTACTCCGAAGCCTTGATATACAAATAGGTGAGCTAGATATGCCCCTAGTTTACCTAACCAGTTAGCCACCTCAGCCTGTCTATCTCCTAATAATTCTAAATTACTCTGATCTTCTATCCCTGTGATTAAATAGGATATAAAACTCAACGTTAGTGCGATACCACTGATGATTAACAGTATAGTGATTAAGAATCGGCTATTGATATGTATCGTTGTATCAAATCGTTTGGCCGTACTCGTTGATTTTGTAGTTTTCTTTTTTGTTGTATTTTCTTTTTCCATTTCCTTTTTTATTGACAATATGGCTATATTGTTTTCAACCTAATTCTTTTTATAACAATAGACTGCTAGTAAATCATTCAATATACTAGCAGTCTATGTATATAAAACCCTTATTTTAAAGCAGCGATAGCTTTTTCATAATTTGGTTCATCAGCTGTTTCAGCCACTTGTTCTGTATAGATTACTGTACCTTCTTCGTTTAAGATAACAATAGATCTAGACAACAATCCTTTTAAAGGTCCGTCTGTAAACAGCACCCCATAATCTTTTCCAAATTGTCCGTCTCTAAAATCAGACAACATCTCTACATTCGCAATACCCTCAGCTCCACAGAAACGCCCTTGTGCAAAAGGTAAATCTCTTGAAACACATAATACTACTGTATTCTCTAGTTTAGAAGCATCTTGGTTAAAATGTCTTACAGAAGTAGCACATGTAGGTGTATCCACACTAGGGAAGATGTTTAAGATTACTCTTTTTCCCTTATAGTTTGCTAATGTTTTATCAGCTAAATCTCCTCCTACTAAATTGAATTCAGGAGCTTTTGTATTTAATCCTGGTAATGTTCCGATAGTTTGGATAGCATTACCTTTTAATGTTACAGTCGCCATATTGTTTTATTTTTTAGGTTACACAAAAATAAGTAAAATTCGATAGAATATAATGCTAAATACTGATAGATATATTAGCAAAACCTAAATGTAATAAATATATAATCAATGAAGCTCTCGTATGCAGTCTTCTAGAATTGGACTACAGTCTTATTTAACCCTAAAAACAAAAAAAGGACTGTACTCAGAGTACAGTCCTTAAAAATTTTATAAAGAGAGTTTTATTTATCTATCGATCCTAAAACTCTTTGCATAAAGGTATTCAACGCTTCTTTTTGGGTAGCTCCTTCTTTTACAAGTTTCTGAACCTCTAGAGCCCCATACATATTAGAAATAAGTTCACCGATCACATCTAGTTCCTCATCCTTAAGAGAAGGCACTTCTGTTAGGTTTTCTAACACTTCTAGCGTTTCTATAATATAATCTTGGTCGTTATCTGCAATGAATTGAGATAACTGTCTTATCACTGGTAATTTCATTCTATATCAGATTTATGAAATTATACAATTTCGTTTACTAATTCGTGTAACACCTCAGTTTTATTTGTCTGAGTTTGGTTAACTAACTTACCGTTTACGAATGTAGCAAAAGTTGGTAAATTGCTTACATCAGCCAATTTTCTTGACTCAGGGAAGTTCTCAGCATCTGCAATTACAAATGTCATGTTTTCTTTCTCTGTAGCCAATTTTTTGAATTTAGGCTTCATAATTCTACAATTACCACACCAAGATGCAGCATATTGAACAACCACTTTTTCATTTGAATTTACAATTTCTTGTAAATTATCTTTATCTAGTTCTAAAAGCATTTTTTTTAAATTTTGGGTTAGTAACCTGGTTTATTTCTTAGTGTTTGCTTAAGTATTCAGCTACACCTTTTCTGTCAGCATTCATTGCATCTTTTCCTTCTTCCCAGTTAGCTGGACATACTTCACCATGAGTTTGTACGTGAGCGTAAGCATCGATTAATCTGATGTACTCATTTACGTTTCTTCCTAATGGCATATCGTTTACTGATTCGTGGAAAATTTTTCCAGTCTCATCGATTAAGTAAGTAGCTCTATATGTAACGTTAGATCCTTCGATTTGAACTGAATCTAATTCTTCATTATATACTTCGTTTTCTACATCTAAGATTCCTAATACTGATGATAAGTTTCTTTGAGTATCTGCGATAATTGGGTAAGTAACTCCTTCGATTCCACCATTGTCTTTTGCTGTGTTTAACCAAGCGAAGTGTACTTCGTTAGTATCACATGAAGCTCCAATCACCATAGTGTTTCTTTTTTCAAACTCTGGTAAAGCTGCTTGGAAAGCGTGTAATTCTGTAGGACATACGAATGTAAAGTCTTTTGGGTACCAGAATAATAATACTTTTTTATTGTTCTTTGTTGCTTCTTCGAAAATGTTGATTCTTAAATCATCTCCCATTTCAGACATTGCGTCTACTGTGATGTTTGGAAATTTTTTACCTACTAAAGACATAATAATTTATTTTAAAGTTAATAATCCTTCTTGATTTCTTTTACAAATGTAAGGCTAGTAAATACGATAATCTATTAATCTTGATTATTGTTTTTTATTCTAACATAAATAAAATCTATACTTACATTGCATTGTCTATTGATTAGTTTAGACATGTCTAAAGATAGTCATTTTATATAGAACTAGGAAATCTTAGCATGTTATAATAATATTAATAAACCTAAATATTATTATAATCTATAGTATATCAGCTCCTTTATAGATCTGTATATTTATTCTGCATCACTTTCTTCCCTAGCTTCTCTATAACAAAATAATTTCCACCTCATCATCCAAGTCTTTAATTTTCTCATCTTTTATTCATTTTTACAGAAGTGATCGCATACTTATCGGATACTTATCGCATAGTGGTCGCATAAAAAAGGGCTAAAAGTATGCGACCACTATGCGATAACCTTCCCATCACAAGTCGACCACTCCAAAAATGAATCAAAAAATAAGCAATGAAAAAAGGCGATAAGCTTAGTACTACCTAAGTTTATCGCCCCTTTTCTCTATAATATATAAGGTATGTCTTATGCCTTATTCACTATCTTTCTAATTTTATAATTAAATGCTGCATATAACAAGGTCACAAATGGACTCAAATAATTAAAAAATGCATACGGTAGATAGGTCATCGTAGGTATCCCCAATACTCCTGAATGATATGCTCCACAAGTATTCCAAGGGATCAATACTGATGTCACAGTCCCTGAGTCTTCTAATGTACGGCTCAGATTCTCTGGTGCTAATCCTTTTGCCTTATAAGCGTCAGAAAACATCTTACCTGGTACCACGATAGATAGATACTGATCTGATGTCATCACATTAATCGCTAAACAACTAGCTACTGTACTTGCAAATAACCCGAATACATTATTAGCAATATTCAACAGTGCCATCGAGATCTTCTGTAATGCTCCAATAGCTTCCATCGCTCCACCAAAAAACATAGCACATAAAATCAACCAAACCGTATTCAACATACTTGCCATCCCTCCTGCTTCAAACAAGCCGTTCAGGCTCTCTAATGGCGACAAGATTCTGATATCTGTAGTCAGTGCTAGCATAACACCTTTATACGCATTATAAAAATTAAATGTATCTCCACCTGATACTGCGACTACGATGTCTGGCTGGAAAATCAGTGCAAATACTCCTCCTAATAGTGTTCCTATCAATAATGCTGCTATAGGCTGTACTTTCTTAACGATCAAAAAAACTACAAATACTGGTACTATAAATAAAATAGGTGTGATATTAAATGTATCTGCTATAGCCTGTAAAGTCACTGATGTATCTACATCTCCTCCATGACCATATAATACCCCTAACACAGAGAACAGCACTAACGTAACGATATAAGTAGGTACTGTAGTGTACAGCATATATCTGATATGGGTAAATAAGTCTGTACCTGCCATCACTGGAGCAAGGTTAGTCGTATCAGATAATGGGGATAACTTATCTCCAAAATAAGCTCCTGATATCACAGCTCCTCCTATCATCCCTATAGGCATCCCTATCGCATTACCTATCCCTACTAACGCTATCCCTACTGTAGCAGATGTAGTCCATGAACTACCTGTAGCTATAGATATAATAGAAGTAATGATCAGACAGGCTGGTAGATAAATAGCGGGATGTAAAATCTGTAACCCGTAATAAATCATACTAGGTATAATCCCGCTTAAAAGCCAAGTACCCGATAAGGCTCCTACTAATAATAAAATAAAGATAGCACTAGAGGTATCTCTAACATTATTAATAATCTGCGTGATCACCTTATCGTAACTTACATGATTAAAGATACCCACAACAGTAGCAATAGAACCACCTATTAATAAGATAAACTGATTCGTACCAGACAAGGCGTCATCCCGGAATACAAACACATTAATAGCTAATAATCCTACTAAAATAACAACAGGAATTAGCGATTGAAATAACGTGATTGGCTTCTCTACTTTGTCGTGTTTACTACTCATTTACTTAAATCTTAAATTTATTTTGATGCGAAAGTAACGATTTTACAGTTATATCTTATGCAAAATAAAACATAATACAATATAACTATTAAAAAATCATATTTTACTTTACTGATTCATAGTTTATTATAAAAAAGAATACCAATAAATCCAATTAAAGGTTCAAAAAAATTGTTAAAAACAAAACTTTTTTCTATATTTACTACATACATATAAAGCAATTTATATGCAATCTTTATGTACTATCTCTAAAGAAGAGATACATTTAGATATAAAATATTGTTGTTTTGATGTTTTTAGAGGACATCATATTAAGCTACTTATCTACAATAAGTAGCTTTTTTTATACCTCTAAAGTATAGGTACCTCACCCCTTAATTACAACAATATTATTTTACACAAACCTTATAGTCAGTCCATTATTCTATTTTTTAACGATTGCTTTTATTAATTTCACAAGGATTATTTGTCTAAGACTGAATCCCAAACTAACTTTGCTCTTATATCAAAACTCAACAATATGATAGTAAGACACAAAAAGCATATCATACAAATGCTTTTTATATGGAAGGGGTCTGTCCTTAAAAAAATATTTCCAACGCTACTGGCTATCTTTATATTCTCTTGGATTGTCTATTTTGCTCATTACCTATTCCCTGATGTAATAATCCCACTTAATGTAGGAGCGTTTGCCTTAGTAGGTATTTCGCTAGCGATATTCTTAGGATTTTGTAATAATGCGGCTTATGATCGCTTCTGGGAAGGAAGGAAACAATGGGGAAGCCTAGTGATACACTCTAGATCGCTTGCTTTTCAGATTCAAAACTATATAGACGAAAGCCCTTCGTTCTCTAAAAAGGAAAAACAAGAGGGGATCAAACTTATTATTGCTTTCTGCTATCTCTTAAATAAACAACTGAGAGAAAAGACAGACTATGAAGAGATACGTCAGTACCTGAAAGAAGAGGTATATCAAGAAATGCTGACTAAGAAATTTAAACCTGCGTATATTCTTAATGAATTAACGAAATGGATAGCTACACAGCAGCGTGCAGGTAGACTAGATACTATCACACAAGCTAGGATAGACAAGAATATCGATGAACTATCCATAGTATTAGGTGCATGTGAACGTATCGTACATACTAAAATTCCGTTTGTATACTTTGTTATTCTACACAGGACAGTCTATGTGTACTGCTTTATACTTCCGTTTGGATTAATTGATCTTATTGTCTGGACTATGCCCTTCTTTGTGACCTTCGTAGCGTATACCTTTATCGCACTAGACGCTGTAGTAGCAGAGATAGCAGAGCCATTCGGAGAAGAAGAAAACGACCTTGCTCTAGATCAGATGTGTGCTAATATAGCTTATTCTCTCAGTGAAATATCGGAAATGCCTCTACCAGAGCTGATGACACCTGATAAGAACTATATCGTTACATAATGTATCGAAAGTACATCACTAACACCCATAAAAAAAGCACTTCATTCGAAGTGCTTTTTAGTTATAATTAAGCGTTAATTAAATTTAAAGATTCTTGAAGTTCTGGTTTTTCTAGAACATAACCATTCACCCATTTCGTTAAGCGATCTACATCATAAGGCAATAATTGATTAATAGCTTTATGAAGTTCTTTGTAAAATAACTTTGGATCAAAACTTACATTCTCAAGTATAGTTTTTGCGAAATCAAACATTAAACGTGTTTTCATATCTGTAATTTTTTATCTTACTACATAGTAAACATAGTCATTTTGAAAAGTATTTCCCGTTTTTCCCTCAGACTTTAATACAATTTTAGCAATTAATATCTGATTCTCATAATTTGAATAAATTGACTGAATTTTATTAAATAAATATTTCAATAATTTCATTTTATGCAATGAGTTGATCTTATAAAAAAAGCACCTCCTATGGAAGTGCTTTTATCTTATGCGTTTAATAACTCTAAGGATTGATGTAGTTCTGGTTTTTCCTGAACATAACCACTAACCCACTGTTTTAACTGATCTAAATCGTATGGTAATAAATTCTGAATTGCTTTTTGCAATTCCTTATAAAATAACTTTGGATCAAAACTTACATTCTCTAATATCGTTTTGGCAAAATCAAACATTGTTCTTCTTTTCATATTTGTAATACTATTGTAACACATAAGCTAAATTAGCACTTATCATATTAAAACACAAAAATAAATGATGTTTTATTATTATTTTAAGCATTTATACATTAAATAAACTTTTATATCTTAATATATAAAATAGTATCAACAAACATCTGTAAGTATTATATAAAAACATCATGTTACCCTATAAATTCACAAAATGTGTATTTCCAAACAAATTGGGGGTATAAAAAAATGAACTCTATTCATAACTATTAATGAATAAAGTTCATTTAGATATTAAGATAAATTCTTTTCGACCGATTTATCCTGCTTTATATTATCCTGATAGAGTCACACCTATTTTATCTTTATGACACTAATACTGTTTTAAGAAGTACTTTAATAAATCCGTAGTAGTCACTATTCCTTTTAAATATCCTAGCTGATCAACTATCGGTATAGAGTGATAACTCTGCTTTGACAGTATTTCTGTTACCTCTTTTACTGTTGCTGTAGGGAGAGCACTTACTACCACTTTTGCCATTAGTTGTTCTATAGAATATAAGTCATATACTACAGAAGACATGTCTTCTGACTCATCCTCGACCACATCGATATAACTAATTTTAATCAAATCAGAATAACTTAGCACTCCTATTAATTTATCCCCCTTAACGATAGGGATGTGTCTTATTTTATGTTTTTTAAACAATCTCTCTGCATCATATAAACTATCGGATAAAGTAAGAGTGATGAGCTCTTTAGTCATAATCTCTTCAACTGGAACCTTTTGTTTCATAACAATCAGATTTTAGTTAGACAATACACATATAAAAAGGTCACCTTTTTATTACTTTAAATTTACGATACTTATAGGAATATAACAAATTAGCTGCCAATGGATTAATTCTGTTTTTCAAGTAATTAGACAATATCTTCATTATTTAAAAAGGAATATCTTCATTTTCATTCTTTTTTAGCTTATATCCTGCCTTCTTTACCATAAAAAAGCACTTCTGTATCTCTACAAAAGTGCTTTTTATACAAACCTATATTTCCTTTCCATTTATATCAATAACTACTGCTACTCCATTTTTTATCGCAGTAGTTTTACCATCTTTAAACTCTCCTATATGACTGTATGTAGTCGGTTCTAATACGATTACCCCTTTATCATTCATAAAGCCTACATAGTTATTCAGCCTGATTCGAGCTGTATTATCTTTAGTGAAGCGCTCTACCTTATCATATTTCGCTACTGATACTACCTTTTGTAACTTATCCACTATGCCCCACTTACCTTTCTCTAAATATGTAGCGTAGCCTTTAAATAAATTATCTACATCCGCATACTGACCTGGTTTAAATAACTCTATCCCATTCTCATAATTAACAATAGTCAATAGTCCATTCGCTCTCACCTTTGCTAACTTGTCTTTTGTCAAAGCATAATCCGGTATTTCATATTTGGCATGCACAGTCGTAAGCCCTACATGATTCACAAATCCGTATAAACCTCCTTTTACTAAATAGGCATATCCTTCATTATTAAACTCACTGATACGATCGTACATCGGGTTTATAACAATGATGCCCTGTTTATTAATCAGTCCCCATACCCCATTCTGTTTCATCCTAGCTACTAGAGCATTGGTAAAGTCTAGCTCGTTCTCATAAACAGGAGAAGTGATATGTACAAGATTAACAGATGCAAAACCATGTAAATCATTCATCCCTTTTAACAAAATGACTTTGTTTGCATAGTCAAACTTTATCTCTTTATAGTTATCCTCTAAGGTCTTTCCATTCTGATTAAAGACATTATACATCGTCACTGAAGAGGTGTGAATAGTAAGTTTTCTATTATTCTCTTTGTCTGGTGTAGATATCTCATCATATTCTACAGCTAGAACTTCTTTCCACTGTCTATTAATAAGTCCACTCTTATTACCAAAAGACACTACTGCATGATTATCCTCTGCGAACTCATCTATATCTGTGTACTTAGTAGGTTCTACCAACATATTCATTCTAGAGTCAAATACACCTAAATAAGGAGCCTTAAGTACTTTAAACACTCCAGCTTCATTAAATGGATATATCTCTGTATAATAAGTATCTAATCGCTCTTCGAAGTTTTTATCTATAAGATTCTTAGATATCTCATTCTTTTGTACTAATGCATATCCAAAAGAGTTATAATTATCTATTCGCTCATAGGTTGGTTCTAAACGTTTATACGTTTTTAAATGGAATAACCCTACAGCTCTTTCTATACCTGGTATATCATTGTAGATTCTCACAGTACCTTGGTCTTCTGTCACATTGATATCCTTATAGTCCACAGGTAATACAACTTCCCAATTCTTATTCGCTAACCCTAGTTTACTGTCTAGTGTTAAGATTGTCATATCATAAGGTAGTAAAGTTCCGATATTATCATACATCACAGGTAGCACTACTTTCCATTGTTTATTAATCACTCCCCATTTACCATTCTGATTGACACGCGCAAAGCCCTCTGCGTTAAACACGGTTATATTATCATATTCTGGAGCTAATAATACCTTAAACTCTCTGTTAATCACTCCCCACTTCTCTCCTACTTTAATACGTGCAAAACCTTGTTCGTCGAATTCTGTGATCTCATCATATATAGGCTCTAAGATCACCTTGTGATTCTTATCAATGAATCCCCACTTCTCCCCTACATGTAATCTGGCATAACCTGATTTATCAAACTCAAATATCTTAAAGTCTGCCTCAAAACGAGGTGCTATAATTTCTTTCCAATCTTTATTTAACAGTCCCCATTTCTCTTTTAAAACTACTTTATAAGTAACTTCTACCTCGTCGTTAGACTCTTTAATCTCATCGTACTTAGGCTCTAGAATTTTTCCTTCCGTGTTAATCATCCCCATCTTTAAAGAATCGATTAACATCGCTATACCTCTAGTATCAAATTTGGTAATACTGTCATACTTAGCATTCGCTAATACTTTCCAATTCTTATTAATCAATCCTCTCTTTGTATTCTGCTCTACGATGATGTGATCTACATTCACTCCTTCTGTTCCAAAATCGCGAATCTTAGTATAAGAAGGTTTGATTACTAATTTCCAATCCTTGTCTATAATACCATACTTCTGCTCTATCATCACCTTTACATACTGCTTATCATAGTAGCCTGTAATCTCATCATACAAAGGTTCTATCTTCTCTTCTCCCTTAGTATTAATCACTCCACTTTTTTCTAATCTAACCACAGTCGCATATCCCTGTATACTAAAATCTTTAATATCGTTATAAGTAGGAGCTATTACAGGTTTGCCCAGCATATCTATTATTCCCCAAAGCTTACTCTTTTTTACTCTAGCTATTTTATGTTGGTCAAAGTCTTTTACAGCTTCATACTGAGGTACCACTACCACAACATTAGCCTGCGGATCTCTGAATCCCCACAAACCACGCTCTTCAAAAGGGATAAGTATTTTAGGTTGATAATCTGGTTTCTCTTCTTTAGGTTTATCATTCTTGTTATTGTCATCATTGCTACAAGAAAATGACAAAAAGCCAATTAATATAAGTAAGGTTATTTTTTTCATAAACGTTTAACGATTATTCGAATAGTTAACAAGGAGAATCAAACAAATTCATCAATTCAAATATATAAAAAATTAACATTATTTAATTATTACACTTAAAAAACAATAATATAACCACCAAAAGAACTAAATAACAAAACATATAAAAACAAAAAAAGGTGATATACTTTGTAATTACATCACCTTTTATGTTTGATTATTATATTTATTTTAAGAAATACACACAACTACCTTCCCTACAGTATTCCCACTTTCTATATATAAATGTGCTTTATCCATGTCTTCGAAGGCAAAAACACGACTAATATGAGCTTTTACAATACCTTTTTCTAAGAGATCAGCTATGATTTTCATATCTCTTCCACTCGAATACACACTCATAAAACAACTTCCATGTAACTGTTTTTCATTAAATATTGCTTCATCTTCTTTTGTATATCCTGATGGCAAAGCAACAAGAGTACCGAACTGCTTAAGTACCTTTACTGATTTCTGAAAATTGTCTCCACCTACTGCCTCTAAGACAAAATCTATATCTGGCACTACTTCCTCAAACTGCACACTTCTATAATCAATATGCTCATCAGCTCCTAAGTTTAAAACAAAGTCTTTATTCTTCAATGAAGATGTTCCTATCACATAAGCGCCTAAATGCTTAGCCATCTGTACAGCATAATGCCCTACTCCTCCAGATGCAGCATGTATTAGTACCTTATCATTAGGTCTTAGTTTACCATAACTATCAAAAGCTTGCCATGCTGTCAAAGCGGCTAAGGTAGACGCAGCTGCTTCTTCATGTGTGATATTACTAGGCTTTAATGCTATTTGATCTACAGAGACAGCGATATACTCTGCATAAGCTCTACCATGTCCAGGAAAGTTAACCATACCAAAAACAGCATCCCCTACTTTAAACTCCTTGACATTCTCGCCTATAGATTCTATAATTCCTGAGAAGTCCCATCCTAAAATAATAGGACTAAACTGTCCCACTATCTTAGACATTCCTACTGTACCTGATCTAGTTAGTGCATCCACAGGATTAATGCTAAGCGCATTCACTCTTACTAGCACTTCCTCTTTATTGATAAGAGGTATCTCTACCTCTGTCATTTGAAGATTCTCTACTCCTCCAAATTCATTTAACACAATTGCTTTCATATAATTATTACTTTTACACAAAAATAAACTGATTAAACACCATCATACAGGTACATTTCAATCAAATAACAGTATATACATGGCAAGAGAAAATATATATCAACCCTTTGAGGTCTTTTATGAGAAGGTAGATTCTTGTCCTCTACAGAACAGGCAATTCAATTTTTTTGAGTTTGTATTTGTGATTTCAGGAGAAGGAACACACACTGTAAATGGCAATAAAAGCAAAATAACTATGGGTGACCTATATCTAATCACTCCAGAAGACAAACACTCTTTTGACCTAACAGCTCAATCAGAGTTTGTCGTTATTCGTGTGAATGATGAATACATCAAGCAATACAATGCTGCTAATATTAATCACTTAGAATGCGTGCTGTACTATGCTACGCATCTACCTACTTCTATTATAACAGATGAGGAAGACAAACATATCATTCACAAAATAGTAGAATGTCTTATACTCAGTATCCAAAATACTAAAACGTGTAACTATGATTTGCAACGTCAGTATATCAATGCCATCATGATTATCGCTACGCGTAATCTAATGAACTATATTCCTGAAAACTTAACCACTAAAGAACAAAAGGTATTAGACATCATAAGTTACATACAGCAGAACATCTATGACCTCAAACGATTAACAGCACAGGTTATAGGACAAGAGTTTGGTCTAGCACCATCTTATATAGGTAATTATTTCTTTAATCAATGCGGAGAAACTATGCAGCAGTACATCACTACTTATCGACTAAAACTTATTAAGCAACGCCTACTGTTTAGCGATCTTAGAATAGGTGAAATAGCTTCTGAATTTACGTTTACAGATGAGAGTCATGCTAATAAGTTCTTTAAAAAACACGAAGAGATGAGTATGTCGGCTTATAGAAAGACTTATCAGAAAAGATAATCTTTTTTATATCAGAAATAGTTGTAATTTCATTCTGAATAAGCTTTTCTTTTTTCTATCTCTTAAAAAAGGCTATGCTGTTATTCATCAAACCATTACAACGTTTTTTTAAAAAAGACTTTATGAAAAACAAAATCAATTGGCCAAGAGTAGGTATTATCACAAGTACAATTATCTTCTTTATCGTAGCCATAACTTTTGAAATATTTGAACTAGCTTCACTTCCTGGTCAGTTCTTTGGCACCTTATTAGGAGTTGTAATTACGGCTATTATTACTGTTCTTTTATTACAAGGGCAAACTAAAAGTGAAGAGTCTAGAGAACGTCACTTATTAGTATTTGAAAAAAAACAAGAAGTTTTCTTTCAATTCTTGACTCAACTAAACACGATCTTACAACGAGAGTCTCTTAGTCCACACTTATCTACAGGTAAGAAAATAGAGAAAGAAGTGAATAACCTACACGATCTGATCTTTGAGTTTGGTTTTCTTCAAATGCATACCTCAGCAGAGACCTTTGATAAAATCTTAGTTCACGTAGGTAATCTAATGACTGAGAGTCATCAGATCAAAATAGCAGAAAACCAATCAGTAGAAAAAGTAGAACAATACTACTTAACGCTTACATCAGATTTCTTTGCTATCGTATCACTGCTTAAGCATGAACTATACAATGAATTCTCTCCTCATATAGACAAGGATAAATTAGATAGAATCATTCGTCTATCTTTCTAAATAGAATAAGAAATAAGGCTCTTGTAGATCATCAAGAGCCTTATTCTATTAAATAGCTTCTACTAAACTTTCTTCCCTCAATTTTTTAGAGACATTCACCATCGCTATAAGCGCTTTTTCAGTCTCTTCCCAATGACGCGTTTTCAATCCACAGTCAGGGTTTACCCATAATTGTTTTGTTGGTATATAATTTTCTGCCTTTTTAATTAGATACAACATTTCTTCTTCTGTAGGTACACGTGGAGAGTGAATATCATATACTCCTGGTCCAATCTCATTTGGGTATTTAAATACCGCAAAAGCATCTAATAAATCCATCTGTGAACGAGAACACTCTATCGTAATCACATCTGCATCCATAGCCGCAATATGCTGTATAATATCGTTAAACTCAGAATAACACATATGAGTGTGAATCTGTGTTTCATTCTTCACTCCTGAAGCAGAAATTCTAAATGCTCTTACAGCCCACTCCAAATAACTATCCCATGCTGCTTTACGCAATGGTAAGCCTTCTCTTATCGCAGGCTCATCAATCTGAATGATTTCAATATTAGCACTTTCTAAATCTACTACTTCATCTCTAATTGCTAAAGCTATTTGAGTACAGGTCTCAGACCTAGGAATATCATTTCGTACAAAAGACCACTGTAATATCGTCACTGGCCCTGTCAACATTCCTTTTACTTTTTGTTTAGTCAATGACTGAGCATAAGCAGACCAAAATACTGTCAATGGCTTACTGCGATACACATCTCCATAAATAACAGGAGGTTTCACACATCTACTTCCATAACTCTGTACCCAACCATTCTGAGTAAATGTAAATCCTTCTAGCTGTTCTCCGAAGTACTCCACCATGTCATTGCGTTCAAACTCTCCATGTACTAATACATCTAGCCCTATTTCTTCTTGCCACTGTATAGCTCTAGCCGTCTCTTGTTTTAATAAATCTTCATACTGTTGCTCTGTAAGCTCTCCTTTTTTAAACTTAGCTCTCCACTGTCTTACTTCTGTCGTCTGTGGGAATGAACCGATTGTTGTTGTTGGAAATAAAGGAAGGTCTAATGCTTTATGTTGTAAGGGTTGTCTTGTACTAAACGG
The DNA here is from genome assembly GCF_001865835.1 of Myroides sp. ZB35. Classification (NCBI taxonomy): domain Bacteria; kingdom Pseudomonadati; phylum Bacteroidota; class Flavobacteriia; order Flavobacteriales; family Flavobacteriaceae; genus Myroides; species Myroides sp. ZB35. The sequence continues at coordinate 91,504 of NZ_CP017769.1, forward strand.
AGCTTTTCTTTGTGCATCTTGTGCTGTGATTCCTTGTACGCGTTTTTTGACTGCTTCATGATGTATTAATGCAGATGTACGTTTATTGTATTGAGCTATTTTATTCTCTTGATAAGCTGATACCCCCTCTCTATCTGCAACACTCGCTAACTTAGCTAAATCTACTACTTCCTGAACCTTTTGTTTAGCAAAAGCAAGCCATTGCTTGATTTCTGATGTTAATTTCACCTCTCCTTCTAAATCAATAGGACTGTGAAGTAAAGAACACGATGTTGCTATGATAATTGTCTCTTTCCCTCTTCGCTCAATAGCTTTATCTATCGATGTTAACGATTGTTCATAATCATTCTTCCAGATATTACGACCATCCACCACACCTAGTGACAACTTTAAACTAGACGGAGCCTTATTAAGTATCTCTTCTAGCTGCTCTTCATTACGCACTAGATCAATATGCAATACTTCTACTGGTAATGCCAATGCCAATGAAGCATTATCTTCTAACCCTCCAAAATAAGTAGCTACAATTACCTTAAGATCTGGAAAAGTAGATTGTATCGTATTGTAAAACGATGTGATTGTTTTTTTCTGTTCTTCTGTCAAGTCAAGCACTAGAAAAGGTTCATCAATTTGTATATATTGAACTCCTTCATCTGTCAGACGTTTTATTATTTCAAGATATACAGGTAATAAACTATCTGCTAAGCTCAATACATTAAAGTCTTGTTCTTTTACCTTACCTAATAGCAAATAAGAAACAAGACCTAAGATAACAGGCTTCGTCTCTATACCAATCTTTTTGGCTTCTTGATATTCCTCTACTACCTTTAGTGAAGTTAATTCAAACTGCTGTCCTTTATAAAACTCCGGTACGATATAGTGATAGTTAGTATCAAACCATTTTGTCATTTCCATAGCAGTAATATCAAATCCGCCTTTTTGATACCCTCTAGCCATCGCGAAGTATAAATCTAGTAAAGACAGACCTTCATTTGTACGGAGAGGCTGATACCTTTTAGGAATAGCTCCTAAGGTTAAACTCCAATCCAATACCTGATCATAAAATGAAAAGTCATTAGAAGGAATTAATGTAATACCTGCTGTCTTTTGTAATTGCCAATTTTGATGACGAATAGCTTGCGCAACCTGCTCTAACTCTTCTCTTTCAATTTTCTCAGCCCAATACTGTTCATTTGCTTTTTTCAGCTCTCTTTGGCCACCAATACGCGGATAGCCTAATACTTGTGTTTGCATTTTTCACAACTTTTTAAAATGGTTAATTAATCACTTAAAAAGTTCTCTCTTCCTAATGCATTACACGGTAGTGGGGAAACTCTAATAGATAAGGTATAGCTATACAATACTACTTCTATATAACATAGAAACAGTACATCATAGCATCAAACCTGACTTATAGCTCTTTACCGCGAAAGCATTGTCAATTCAAAAATGGCAGGTCTCCTGACTTATAACTACACTAATCGCCCTTCCCGATTTTATATCAGTGAGCATAATATGACTAGTATATTCAATGTTACTTACAGTTGCGCGACAGTTCGTGATTCTCACACGATTCCCTTTTAATCTACAGTTAAGTAAAACCTATTTTCGCTTGATGAAGTATTTCAAGAACAATTCATTAATTCTAAACAAAGATACAATTATAGAATATAAACACATAAAACTCTCATCAATTAAGAATAAATAACCATATAAACTATTATACAAGATTTTAATTCTATTATCATTACATTTGGTACTACTAAAACAAAATATTATTCTGATGCATAACCTAGATGAGACCGATTTAAAACTACTTCGAATACTGTGTGATAATTCTAACCTGACGACAAAAGAGATTGCTCAACAAGTAAACCTTTCTGCTACCCCAGTATTTGAGCGAATAAAACGACTAGAAAAAGAAGGTTTTATCAAAAAATATATTGCCTTAATAGATGCAGAAAAGTTAAATAAAGGCTTTATTGTATTCTGTAATATTAAGCTCAAACAGCATGAACGCCTTATCAATAACAAATTTGTTGAAGATATTATGCTAATAGACGAAGTTGTTGAATGTTATAATATATCAGGAGATTTTGACTTTATCCTAAAAGTATATGCTAATGATATGAAACACTACCAAGACTTTGTATTTAATAAACTTGCAATGGTAGACAGCATTGGTAGTACTCATAGCTCTTTTGTGATGAGAGAAATTAAGAACACTCACAACATTTCTTTTTAAATATTAAAAGAAATCAATTAAAACAAAAAAGCCACATCTCACGATGTGGCTCTCTCAATTAAAAAGTAGTAAAAAATCGACAAAGATTATTTGTCTAGAAAGACTCAATCTATTGACATAATCCAGTTTTATAAATAGTTTCCAAATTAGCACGATGATTAACTATCTAAAAGTAAAATGCCGACGAACAGATTGAGTCAAGTAATTAATAATCTACTATAAAGATTGTTCTCACTATAGTATCACTTTCATTACTTTATATATAAATGGAAAAAATTATTCTCTCCAACCTCCTCCTAATGCTTTATAAAGCTTAATAATGGCTTGCCATTCTAATAGTTGATCATTACTATGTGCTAATTGTGCATAAAGATGTGCTTGTTCTGAAGTCAATACATCTGTATAATTCGTTGATGAATGATACACTAATAACTTCTTTGTATAATCAACAGCTAAGGCTAACTTATCCACTTGTTGTTGTCTTATAGTCAGTTGCTCTCCTGCCATTTCATAAGCGTATAGTGCATCAGAGACCTCTTGCCCTGCTACTAACATTGCCTTTTGGAAGTTATACGCTTTCTCTTGATAACTTGCTTTCGCTATCTCTAACCTTGTTTTATTTTGTCTTTTATTAAAGATAGGCTGTAATAAACCTCCTGCTATATTAGCAAACAATCCTGTAGAAGTAAACCAATCTTTAAACTCGTAACTAGAGAATCCCGCTCCTCCTGTGATATTTAATGAAGGGTAGAATGCTCTCTTAGCCGCATTCACATCTTCAAAATAGGCTGCCAACTCATACTCTGCTGCCATCACATCAGGCCTATTCTTTAATAGATGTGCAGGTATCCCTATACTTGGTTCTATTGGTAGTTCTTGTACAGCTAAGTTAGCTCTATCTATTGTACCTACAGGTTTCCCTAATAGAACATTCAATGCATTTTCTACTTCTCTGATTTGGCGTTTCACACCAGGTAGTGTAGCCTCAGCGTCATAGTAGTTAGCTTCACTCTGTACCACAGCCGCACCTGTTACTACACTTGACTCCTTCAACTTTTGCATTGTTTCAACATCTACTTTTCTATTCACTATCGTCTTTTCGATAATAGTTTGTTGTTGATCTAACACCAATAATTGGTAATAATAATCCGCTATCTGAGCTACTATCTGAGTCTGTACTGCCTTTTGTCCTGCATCAGACTGTAACATTCTGTAATAAGCGGCACGCTTGCTACTCGCTAATTTCCCCCATACATCTATTTCCCAAGAAGTATTAGCGAATACATCATACTGCGTAGCATTTTTTACAAAACCAAACCCCTGAGGATAAGATAATCTTGATCTTTTCACTCCTCCACCTATACTTAAGTCAGGTAAGAAAGCAGCTTTAGATTGTTTTAATAACGCCTCTGAAGCATGTAGCCTTTCTATTCCCATCTTCAGGTCTAGGTTATTTTCTATTCCTTCTGTTATTAGCTCTTGTAGCTTTGCATCCTTAAACAAAGTTTGCCAAGGCATCATGCCTATACTTAATGTGTCCCCTTCTTGGGTATCTCGATAAAGCTCTTTTGCAGCAATATCTAAGTGCTGATAACTCTGTGTGGATTGGCATGAGGCCAACATCCCTATAGCCAGAGCACCTATATATATTTTATATGTCCATTTCATGATTCTTCTGATTTATCGCATTGACTTAAGTCATTGTGTAACGTATAAGTGCACCCTTAGATACACTTATACATTTCTCACTTTATAATTACACTTACTCTTGTTCTTCTAATACAGGAGCTCCACTTATTTTCTCTTGTAACGCCTGGAACACAACAAATAATGAAGGGATAACTAATACCCCGATCAGCGTACCAATCAACATTCCTCCTACCGCAGCTGTACCAATTGATTTATTACTCAATGCTCCTGCTCCTGTCGCCATCATCAGTGGTAATAATCCAAATATGAAAGCAAACGAAGTCATCAGAATAGGTCTTAGACGAATACGCGCCCCTTCTATAGCAGCCGCTGTAATAGACTGACCTGACTGTCTTCTCTGTAGGGCAAACTCTACAATCAGAATAGCATTCTTCGCTAATAAACCAATCAACATAATTAAGCTAATCTGTAAGAAAATATTGTTTTCTATTCCAAATAGCTTAGCGAAGATAAAAGCTCCTGCTAACCCTATCGGTAAAGAGAACAACACTGCCAATGGAAGTATATAACTCTTAAACTGAGCACTTAATAAGAAGTAAACGAATAAGATAGAAAGCACGAAAATAATAACAGTCTGATTACCACTACCACTCTCTTCTCTTGACAATCCTGAATACTCAAAACCATAACCTTGTGGCAAAGTCTGTGCTGCTACTTCTTCTATCGCACGTATAGCATCTCCAGAACTAAAACCTGGATTAGGGCTACCATTCACGAAAGCTGAGTTAAACAAATTAAAGCGCGTCAAGAACTCTGGACTGTACACTTTCTTCAGATCAATGAAGGTTGTGATAGGAGACATTACTCCTTGCTCATTCTTCACATATAGTTTATCGATAGCCTCTTTGTTCTCACGGAAATTAGGATCTGCTTGTATCATCACTTTATACTGCTTACCGAAGCGGTTAAAGTTCGTTGCATAAATACCTCCTAAATACCCTTGTAGTGTAGTCAGAATCTCTGTTACCCCTACTCCTGCCTCTTTTGCTTTTGCTACATTGACAGACACTTCATACTGTGGGAAGTTCGTATTAAAAGACGAAGTTGCATACATAATCTCAGGACGTTGATTTAACGCTCCTAAGAACCCTCCTATTATTTCTTCAAACTTCTTATAATCTCCACCTGTTTTATCTTGTAACTGTACTTCGAATCCTGAACTGTTACCAAATCCTTGTAGTGTAGGTGCTGCAAAGAATACAACATTAGCATCCTTAATATGCGCTGTCTTAGCAAATAATTGTCCTACTACACTGTGAATATTTTGCTCTGGATTAGGGCGATCTTTCCAGTGTTTTAACTTAATGAACTCTACAGCATACGAGCTACCATTCCCACTGAAGAAGTCCATACCTGCTAGTCGTGAAGTGAACTTCACCTCAGGTATGCTCATCGCGATACTATCGATCTCGTTAGAGATACGCTCAGTCTCTTCAAGAGAAGTAGAAGGAGCTAAGATAATATTACCGTAGATAGAAGCACTATCCTCATTAGGTACGAATCCTGTTGGTGTCGTTTTCGTTAAGAATACAAACAAGGCTCCGAATACAACGATACTTCCTAATGACAGCCATTTATTCTTATTCAAGAAGCCCAATACACCCACATAGCGATTAGTCATTCTGTCAAATGAACTATTAAAAGCTGATTTAAATCTATTGACAAAACCTCTTTTCTCCTCGTGTATACCTGACTCAGGTTTCAACATAATAGCACATAGCGCAGGACTCAGTGTCAAGGCATTAATAGCCGAAATCAAAATAGCGACAGCTAATGTGATACCAAATTCTTTATAAAATACCCCTACAGATCCTTCGATAAATGTAACAGGTACGAATACAGCTGACATCACTAACGTAATCGAAATAATAGCTGTAGTCAACTCATTCATCGCGCTCACTGTAGCCTTCTTCGCTGTCTCTGCTCCTTCATATAGCTTGGCATGTACTGCCTCTACTACGATGATGGCATCATCCACCACAATACCGATGGACAGTACTAGAGCAAAAAGAGTCAACAAGTTAATAGAGAAGCCAAATAAATTCAAGAAAAAGAACGTACCTACGATAGCTACTGGTACCGCTATAGCGGGTATCAAAGTAGAACGCCAATCCTGTAAGAACACTAATACTACTATGAACACTAATACAAATGCTTCTATTAAAGTCGCTATCAATTTATCAATAGAGGCTAATAAGAAATCATTAGAATTCGCATATACTTCGAATTTCGCACCCGCAGGCAAGTCTTTTTCTGCTTCTTTTAATAATTCTTCACATTGCTTAATAATCTCATGGGCATTAGACCCTGCCACCTGATTTACCGCGATATAAGTACCGTGCTGTTTATAAGCAGTCATGGTCATCGCATACGAGTAGGCTCCTAAGTCTATCTCTGCCACATCACTTAGGCGCAATATCTTACCTGTACCATTAGAACGGATAATAATATCTCCGAACTCCTCAGGTGTTTCTAATCGACCTGTGTATTTTAAAGCATACTGAAAACTCTGTCTGCTATTCTCTCCTACCTTACCTGGTGCTGCCTCTACGTTTTGCTCTTGTAACGCTTGTACGATATCACTTGGTGTAAGTCTGTAAGAAGCCATTGCGTTTGGCTTTAACCAGATACGCATACTGTACTCACGCCCTCCATAGATAGAGGCATCTCCGACTCCATTGATACGCTTGATCTTAGGTAGAATATTGATACGAGCATAGTTCTCTAAGAATGCCTGATCATATCTACTATCAGAGCTATACATTAAGAAACTGAATATCTCACTACTCAATCTCTTGGTTGTAGTCACCCCTTGTTTTATTACCTCTTCTGGCAATTGACTCATGGCTTGGCTCACACGGTTCTGCACGTTCACAGCTGCCATATCAGCGTCTGCTCCTTGTGTAAAAGTGATGGTAATAACAGCCGAACCATCATTACTCGCCTTTGAGTTCATATACGCCATATTCTCTACTCCATTAATCTGTTCTTCTAATGGAATAATCACACTCTTCATTACCGCCTCAGCATTTGCCCCTTGGTAGTTAGCAGTCACCTGTACTGTAGGTGGTGCTATCTCAGGATACTGTGTGATAGGTAATGAGAATAGTCCTAACAACCCTAGTATTACTATAATGATAGATATCACGGTAGATAATACTGGGTTTTCTATAAATCTTTTCAACATAATGCTATCCTCTATTACATTTTAATCTTCATTCCTTCACGTAGTCCTCCTATATCTGCACTTACGATTTTGTCTCCTGGTTTTAACCCACTTGTCACTACGAAGTATTGACTCGAAGGCACCTTCTCCATAACCTTAATTTCTGTGCTAGTCACTACACCCTCTGCATTAGCCACATAAATAAAACGCTTTCCTTGCACTTCAAAAGTCGCCTTCTGAGGAACTAGGATAGCTTCACTTACACTCTCGTGTACACGAATGGTAGCACTATTTCCACTTCTCAATATTCCCTGTGGATTAGTAAACACAGCTCTGAAGTTCACACTTCCAGTACGAGGGTCTACTTGTCCACTCACTGTATTTATCTTTCCTTTCTGATTGTATTCACTTCCATTCGCTAATAAAAGAGATACTTCAGGCATACTCGCGAGTCTCTGTTCTAGAGTTTGTTCTCCTCCTTTTTGCATAAAGTCGATAAACTCTTTTTCATTCATAGAGAAGTAAGCATTGATACTTCCTATCTCAGATACTGTAGTTAGAGGTTCTGGTGAAGCGCTACTTACCAGTGCTCCCACTTTATAAGGGATTAACCCGATAACTCCATCAAAGGGAGCTACCACCTGCGTATATCCCACATTAGCCTGTGCACTATTTAAGTTTGCTTTAGCTTGTGCTAGTTGTGCTTCTTTACTTCTTAATGCATACTCTGCAGACTCTAACTCATAGTTACTGATAATACCTTCACTCACTAGTGGTTTAGCTTTAGCTACTTGCATACGAGCGTTGTTTAACTCTGCCTCTGCATTTTTTATAGAAGCCACCGCTGCCACACTCTCTTCGTGATATTGTGGAGCGTAGATTTTGAATAAGGGTTGCCCTTTTTTGACTGTTTGTCCTTCATCCACATAGATTGTCTCCACGAAACCATCAATTTTTGGACGCAATTCTACATCTTTTATCCCTTGTAACACCACTGGATAATCTGTAAATAAATTAGCTTGCTCCGCTTTTATTGAAAGTACAGGATACTGCTCGACTTGACCGTCTCCTCCCCATTCTGCTTCTTGTTTTTTATCTTGACATGCCCATAATAAGGCGATTGTAGTAAGACCTAAAAAAGTAGATGTTTTTTTCATCTTTAACTATTTATTATTGATTGAACTATTGCGTTAAGTAGTAGCACTATTTCTATTTAAACCCGTGGCAAATGTATTATCTAAACAAAATGAGGTAAAGGGGTAAAAAGTAGATTTTTTAGTCAAAAGGTAAGATTATAGAAATCAAGAAGTATCTCCCTTAAGTACAAAACACATTATTTCTCTTCCCTACCGCACTATGCCCTAGCTTATAAAAGAATATAATACACAGCCATTAGGCTACTATTAACATGAGGCAAAATTCCATCAATGAGCACTAGCACACAAGCACTATAACACGGTATAGATGTTCAAAATGTCGGATTTCAAACATTTAACTATAATCGTTCTAAATAAGTTAATTTTAGCCAATAAGTAAGTTTCAGCCACTTATCCCTTCTATTTATAGTTCTTAAAAAATGGGAAACACTTTTTTTAAATAATCTACTTATTACTACCTATTTATAGCAATAAAACACTTTTTTAATCTCTATTTTTTCTTAAAAGGGATCTATTAGGCTAATTCTAGCCATAAATAGTAAAAAAGAGATTCACTTTTTTGAAGAACAAAAACACTTAAACCACTACTAACCAACACAATAATATCTATTCCTATTTTTATCTGATAAAGCACTATCTCCTCTCATCCCTTATATAACCTAGCATTCATACTAATTCCTTCGACAAAACATGGAGAATACCCCGATAATGGTGGAGCTAAAATGGGCTTTGTCGAGGAATACTTCTTTTATTCTCCCAGTATTTTCCAATCATTTCATTTAGAGAAAAACACAGTGCTCAATTATGAATCACTTAATGATCATTCACAATATTCAATAAATAGGTTAACAAAATGGAGAACTAGAGAAAAGAAGGCAATGGACTTCTATTAATTGGCAATGCATTCTTATCTCTTATAACAAGAATGGGATACGCTATAAAAAAGTAATACTATTATCAATAAAAAGATGATAACGCTCTTATAAGTAATTCCTCTTATAAACTGTGACGATAAGCACTAGGACTAATACTGCTATACTTTTTAAAGTATTTGCCAAAGGTACTCTGGTCGCTGAAGTGAAGTATCTCTGCGATGATTCCTATAGAGAGGTTTTGGTCTTGTAGTAAGATTTTAGCTTCTAAGACTACTTGATTTTGGATCCACTCACTAGCAGTCAGTCCCGTTTCTGATGAGATTACTTGACTTAGATATTTAGGATGTACATGAAGATAGTCAGCGTAGTACTGTACACTTCTGTGTTCTTTACAGTGCTTACCTACTGCTTCTCTAAACTTAAGAGCTAGTTTATGTAAACTTTTGGTCACATTACCATATTTCTCATACAGATACGCTACTTCGTTAATCATACTGTAGATTACTCCTCTGATGACCTCTGTATGAAAAGAGTTGGTTGAATTATGATAGAGATCTATGACCTTAAACATGGTTTTAAAACTCTCAAACTCCTTAGAATCTAACTGTGTGACACAACCTCCTAGACTAGATAAATCCGAAAAAGAAGCGAGTACATTATTCTCTACTAACTTATCTTGTAAGAAATCTTCTGAGAATAAGATTGTCATCATCTCATAGGTACGACGAGTCTTGTCCCATCTCTTAATTGATGTAGTATCTGCAAAAATAATGGCAGGCCCCTTGATAGTATACTCTGTAAGATCGATATAGAAGGTAATCTCTCCTTCTTCTAAAAGCCCTATTCCATAATAATTAGACCGATATGGCTCTGCCGGATAGTATGCTAGATTAATAAATGGCATATAGATATAGTGCTCCTGAGTCTCTAATTCTTTGAAACTATTCTTTAAGCGATCTAAGGTTTCCCATTTAATATTCTTCATTTCTAGTCTAGCTGATAGGCAAAAATAGAAAGTTATTTAGAATAATTTCGTTTTTTGATACTTCTTGTACCTCATTGCCTCACTACATTTATTCGTATAAAATCTGTAACTCCATAGCATGAGAAACGACTCTCAAAAAAAATATCGTTATATTTGCTTTATCATTAAAATAACCTCAACACAAAAAATAAAAGATATGAAAACAATAGGATGGATAGGATTAGGAAATATGGGAACCCCTATGGCGCACAATCTTTTAAAGGCAGGTTATAAACTAAACTTCTATAGAAGAGACAATGCTAAAACTTCTCCACTTATCGCTGAAGGAGCTACTCCTATAGAAGATCTTACAGACTTTATCGCTAAGACAGATATTATCTTTCTAACACTGCCTGATGATAAAATAGTAGTAAGTACTTTTGAGCAAATTCTCACTACGGATCTAAAGGGAAAAACATTCGTTAACAGTAGTACAATATCGCCTACATTAGCTGAAAAACTATACCAACAAGTACAAGAGAAAGAGGCTTTCTATCTAGATGCTCCTGTATCAGGAAGTGTAAAACCTGCGATAGATGGTACACTCTTATTCTTAGTGGGTGGTGATCTAGAAGATCATTTGACTTGCGAACCTCTTTTTGAAGTAATGGGTAAAAGCCATTATTACTTAGGAACGGCAGGTAGTGGTAGCAAAGCTAAATTAGCAATTAACTACTATATGTCTGTAGTAGTACAAGGGCTAGCAGAGACTGTACTATACGCAGAACAGAATGGAATAAAAAGAGAGATGATGACTGCTATCGTAAATGATAGTGCATGTGGCTCTGGTATGAGTAAGATAAAGACCCCTGCTATACTAGAAGATAACTATCCTGCTGCATTTCCACTAAAATTTATGCTAAAGGACATTCGCCTAGCACAAGATGCAGGATGGAATACTACACTGACACAAGCTGCTGAACAAGCGTATGCAAAAGCAAGTGAACAAGGATTAGCCGAACAAGACTTAATGGCGGTAATCAAAGCCATTCAATAATTATATATTAACAAACCTCAATCTAATACAGATGACGCACTTACAAGAAGTAATCGAAAAGGCGTGGGACGACCGCTCACTATTACAAGATCAAAACACTCAAAATACTATTCGTGAAGTTATAGAGCTGATTGACAGTGGTAAATTGCGTGTAGCTGAACCTAAGGGAACAGAATGGCAAATCAATGAATGGGTAAAGAAGGCAGTAGTGCTATACTTCCCTATTCAAAAGATGGAAACTTTAGAAACTGGTATCTTCGAATACCACGATAAAATGCCTCTAAAGAAGAATTATGCTGCAAAGGGAATCAGAGTAGTACCTAATGCTGTGGCTCGTCATGGAGCTTATATCTCATCAGGTGTTATCCTTATGCCTTCTTATGTGAATATAGGTGCTTATGTAGATGAAGGAACGATGGTAGATACATGGGCTACTGTTGGATCTTGTGCTCAGATAGGTAAACATGTTCACTTATCAGGTGGTGTAGGTATCGGAGGAGTACTAGAACCTCTACAGGCTGCGCCTGTTATTATTGAGGACAATGCATTCATCGGATCGCGTTGTATCGTAGTAGAAGGTGTTCGTGTAGGGAAAGAAGCTGTATTAGGTGCTAATGTAGTACTAACAGCATCTACTAAAATTATAGATGTAACAGGAGATACTCCTAAAGAAATAAAAGGATATGTACCGGAGCGCTCTGTAGTGATACCTGGTTCGTATACAAAACAATTCCCTGCTGGTGAGTTCCAAGTACCTTGTGCGTTAATCATCGGACAGAGAAAACCATCTACAGATCTTAAAACATCTCTAAACGATGCTTTAAGAGAATATAATGTAGCTGTATAAATACTAAATATACCATTACTATCATAAAACAGAGTACTTTTGTGCTCTGTTTTTATTTATTAAAAAAAGTTTTTATTATTGATTATGAGTAAATTATTTTCTCAAAATTGTATCCTATTCTTTAAAAGATTTCTTTTAATCTTCTTCTTTTATCAAGTATGTAGAGTAGGTTTCTATTTTTACAATTCACACTTATTAGATCCTTGGGATTTAAAGGTATTCCTTGGAGGTGTTCGATTTGACTTAGCGGCACTAGGATTTATTAATATGGCATTCGCCTTATTACACTTATTCCCTGGTAAATTTCAAAATAACAAAGGATATCAACAGTTCTTATTTTACAGTTTCTACTTAGTGAATATATTCATACTATGTCTAAACTTTGTAGACTACGAATACTTTAGATTTATCAGTAGACGTAGTTCTTATGCCTTTATCACTGCCTCTGGTATGGAACAAGAATTACCAGGATTATTAAAGAATTTCATTGTAGACTACTGGTGGATACCAGTCTATATGTTCTTATCCTTCGTAATATTCTGGTTGATATACAGAAAGATAGATTACAAAATCAAAAGCAGTAAATTCAATATTAAAGATACTGTCGTGATGGTATTAGTAATAGGAATCATGCTAGTATTAGGTCGTGGGGGATTACAACGCAAACCTATTCGTCTAGTAGATGCATCTCAATATGGAGGATTAAAAAATACAGCTCTAGTCTTAAACACTCCATTCTCTGTATTAAAAACAATGGGAAGAAACGAAAACTTAGAAGAGGTAAACTTCTATACTGAAGCTGAACTAGACCAGGTATTTAATCCTGTACAAGAGTTCAAATATGACAGTATTAATAAAAAGAATGTTGTCTTGTTAATCGTTGAAAGTTTCGGTAGAGAAACGATGCATAGAGGATTGACTCCATTTATGGATTCGCTAGCGCAGAATAGTCATTTCTTCGAAAATGCATTCGCTAATGGTAAAGTATCTATCGATGCTGTACCATCGTCTATCTCTAGTATTCCTAGCTTAATGAATAGAACGTTTATTTCGTCTAGCTATGCATTAAACGACGTATATACACTACCTAAAATATTAAAAGAAAATGGATATCACACTGCGTTCTTCCATGGTGCGTTCAACGGTAGTCAAAACTTCGATCAATATGCTAATGTAGCAGGTTTTGATGAATATTATGGAAAGAATGAATACGAAGGCCCTGATGCATTTGACGGAACTTGGGGTGTATTTGATGAAGAGTTTTTACAGTTCTATATCAAACAATTAGACCGATTCAAGAAACCTTTTTTTACTACTCTATTCACAATTTCGTCACATAACCCATATACTATCCCTGAGAAGTATAAAGGTAAATTCCCTAAAGGAGAAGCAGACATCCACGAATCAATCGCCTATGCTGATTATTCTCTTAAAAAGTTCTTCGAAACTGCAAAAAATAAAGAGTGGTATAACAATACTATTTTTATTATTACTGCAGACCATACCTGTGCAGAACCTATAGAAGATGAATGGAAAACGAATGTAGGTAAATTCCGTATTCCTATCTTGTTCTTTGCTCCTAATGACCCAAGTATAACAACTGAAAAAGTAGAGAAGAACTTCCAACAGATCGATATCCTACCAAGTTTACTGGACTATCTACAGATTAATACTAAGATTATTACTTATGGTAAATCTTATAAATCTGATCAAGACTTTGTAGTAAACTACTTAGATAATATCTATAACTATGAAAAAGGAGATTATTACTTAGCTTTTGACGGGAAGAAAACCTTAGGTCTATACAACTGGAAAAAAGATCCTCTACTAAAGCAAAACCTGATGAATACAGAGGCTGCAAAAAGAGAAGAGATGGAAAAATTCATCAAAGCATATATACAGTCCTTTAATTCTAGAGTTAAAAACAATCAATTGACTGTGAAATAATATTATAATAACCTTACATTTAACAATTATCTTTAGAGAACAAATAGATCATGGCAATTAGTGGACTTGTAATAACATTTAACGAAGAAAAAAACATTGGAAAATGTTTGGATTCATTATTTCAATATTGTGAAGAAGTAATCATTATAGATTCAAATAGTACAGATAAAACAGTGGAAATAGCTAAAAATAAAGGAGCTAAAGTTTATTCTCAAGCATACCTAGGCGACGGTCCCCAGCGAACTTATGGATTACAATATTGTAAAAACGATTGGATTATGAACTTAGATGCTGATGAATTTTTGGATCAAGATGCATTAACTTTCATTTCGAAAAAATCTTATGAGAATAATACTTATGATGCTTATAAATTCAGAGTCAAAAACTTTTTAGGAAATAAGTTAATTAACTTCTCTGGGTGGTATCCTGATTCAAAGATTCGCTTTTTTAATAAAAAAACAGCCTATCCTTCAGATCATATGGCTCACCAACATATTATAGCAACAAATGAAAAGAGCATCAACGTCCATATTTTACACTATGGATGGAGCTCTTATAAACAAGTTATAGACAAAAAAAATCAATACTCTACTTGGGCTGCTCAACAACTTTTTGATGAAGGCAAAAAAGTTTCTTCGTTTAAACCTATTTTAAACGGTATTGTAGCCTTCATTAGATGTTATTTCTTTAAAAAAGGAATTTTTAATGGAATAGATGGTCTTGCATTTGCTCTAATTCAATCTTTCTTTTCTTTTATGAAATATACTAAATTAATTAACTTGCATAAGCAATAAAGCAGCTTTTATTCTGTTACTATTACTAAATACATTCATCATTTAAATTATTACAATGATCAATAAATTGACTCTTTTAATCCCGACTAAAAATGAAGAAGACAAGATTAAACAGTGTATTTTATCTGCTAAAGACATTGTAAGTGAAATTATAGTTATAGATTCTTATAGTCAAGATAATACTGTAAGCATTGCTGAAGGCTTAGGGGCAAAAGTTATACAACGCAAATTTGACAACTTCTCGAATCAAAAGAATTATGCTATACCTCATGCTAAAAATGATTGGATATTATTATTAGATGCAGATGAACAATTAACAGAAGACCTTAAACAAGAGATACAAGTCCTGATAAATAACGATAACATAAATAATCACGAAGCTTATTGGGTATATAGATCGAACTACTTCTTTAATCAACTTATACATTATTCTGGATATCAGAAAGACAAAGTTATCCGTCTATTTAATAAGCACAAATGTTCATATAAAAACTATGTTCATGAGAACTTAGTCGTAGATGGCACTATAGGCTTTTTAAAAAATAAACTATATCATAATACATATAGAGGATTTGACATTCATATTCAAAAACTTAATCAATATGCAACTCTACAAGCAGAGGATTATAATAAACGAACAGGTAAATTAACTCTATATCATTTTATTCTTAAACCAGCGTTTAGATTCTTAAAACACTATTTTATTCAACAAGGATTTAGAGATGGTGTACCAGGATTAATATTATCTGTTTTAAACAGTTACGCAACCTTCCTTAGATATGTAAAACTATGGATGTTAAGAAATGATATCAAATCATAACAAAGAAAGATTATAGAGTTGTCTATAATCTTTCTTTGTTAAAATGAGTTTATTGAATTAAAAATTAAGAGTAAAATATTAAGTTTTAAAATCTTGTTTTTTTAGTCTATTTTTGTGCATTACAACAACAACTAAATATTCTTAACGTAATGATTCATTTCTTCGAAAACCCTTCGAGAAAGTTCTACACTGTACAAGTGGAGAACAACTTATCTAATGAAGATATCCAAAAGTTAAATTGGTTATTTGGCAATGCCAAGCACATTAACGAGAAAACAATCAATGCTAAATTTGTCGGTCCACGCGCTACGATGGTTACTCCATGGAGTACGAATGCAGTAGAGATTACTCAAAATATGGGGATCAATGGAATTATCCGTATTGAAGAGTTTGTAAAAGCTGAAGACAGTGACGCATTTGACCCTATGTTACTACAAGAGTTTGATGCACTTCACCAAGACATCTTTACTATCAACATTGCTCCTGAAGCAATTAACTACATTGAAGACATCGCTAAATACAATGCACAAGAAGGTTTAGCTTTAAATGAAGAAGAAATTACTTACCTAAATGAATTATCTACTAAACTTGGACGTAAGTTAACTGACTCTGAAGTATTCGGATTCTCTCAAGTTAACTCTGAGCACTGTCGTCACAAGATATTTAATGGTACATTCATCATTGATGGAGAAGAACAACCTACTTCCCTATTCAAATTAATTAGAAATACATCTGAGACAAATCCTAATGATATTGTTTCGGCTTATAAAGATAACGTTGCTTTCATAAAAGGTCCTAAGGTAACCCAGTTTGCTCCTAAATCAGCAGACAAGCCTGACTTCTACGCAGAGACTGAGTTTGACTCTGTGATCTCATTAAAAGCAGAAACGCATAACTTCCCTACTACAGTAGAGCCTTTTAACGGTGCTGCTACTGGATCAGGAGGAGAGATTCGCGACCGTTTAGCTGGTGGACAAGGTTCATTGCCATTAGCAGGTACTGCTATCTATATGACATCATACTCTCGCTTAGAAGAAAACCGCCCTTGGGAACAAGCGATGGACGAAAGAGCGTGGTTATACCAAACTCCTATTGATATCTTAATCAAAGCTTCTAATGGTGCTTCTGACTTTGGTAACAAATTTGGACAACCATTAATCACAGGTTCTATCCTTACATTCGAACATGAAGAAGACGCTCGTAAACTTGGATTTGACAAGGTGATTATGCAAGCTGGAGGTATTGGATATGGTAAACTTGACCAAGCATTAAAATACAAGCCATCTGAAGGTGACCAAGTGGTAATCTTAGGTGGTGAGAACTACAGAATCGGTATGGGAGGTGCAGCAGTATCTTCTGCTAATACAGGTGCTTTTGGTTCAGGTATTGAGTTAAATGCCATCCAACGTTCTAACCCTGAGATGCAAAAACGTGCTGCTAATGCTATCCGTGCGATGGTAGAAGCTGAACACAACCCTATCGTATCTATTCACGATCACGGTGCGGGTGGACACTTAAACTGTCTTTCTGAGTTAGTAGAAGAAACAGGTGGAAACATCAACTTAGATGCTTTACCAGTAGGTGACCCTACTCTATCTGCTAAAGAAATTATTGGTAATGAGTCTCAAGAAAGAATGGGATTAGTTATTGGTCAAAAAGACATCGATACTTTAGCGAAGATTGCTGAGAGAGAACGTGCTCCGATGTACACTGTAGGTGAGATTACAAATGATCACCGCTTTACGATAGAGTCTAAAACTAAAGGTGATAAACCAATGGACTTCGCTATCGAAGATATGTTCGGTAGTTCTCCTAAAACAATCATGGATGATAAAACTATCAACCGTGTATATGCTGATTTAGATTACTCTGTAAACAAAGTAGAAGAATACTTAAACCAATTATTACAATTAGAGGCTGTAGCTTCTAAAGATTGGTTAACAAATAAAGTAGACCGTTGTGTTGGTGGTCGTGTGGCTAAACAACAATGTACTGGTCCATTACAATTGCCATTAAACAATTTAGGTGCTATGGCACTTGACTAC
The DNA here is from genome assembly GCF_001865835.1 of Myroides sp. ZB35. Taxonomy (NCBI): domain Bacteria; kingdom Pseudomonadati; phylum Bacteroidota; class Flavobacteriia; order Flavobacteriales; family Flavobacteriaceae; genus Myroides; species Myroides sp. ZB35. Next base: position 109,131 of record NZ_CP017769.1, read on the forward strand.
AAAGGTAAAGAAGGTATCGCTACTACTGTAGGACACGCTCCTATCGTAGCAATCATAGATCCTGCTGCAGGTAGTAGAAACGCTATCGCAGAGGCTTTATCTAATATCGTTTGGGCTCCGCTAAAAGAAGGTATCAAGAACGTTTCTTTATCTGCTAACTGGATGTGGGCATGTAACAATGCTGGAGAAGATGCTCGTCTATACAAAGCCGTAAAAGCTTGTTCAGACTTCGCTATCGAATTAGGAATCAATATCCCTACAGGGAAAGATTCTTTATCGATGAAGCAGAAGTACCCAAATGATGAAGTAATCGCTCCTGGTACGGTTATTATCTCTGCAGCGGCTAACTGTACTGATATTACGAAAATAGTAGAACCTACTTTAAAGAAAAATGCTGGTTCTATTTACTATATCAACTTGTCTAAAGATAGCTTCAAATTAGGAGGTTCTTCTTTTGCACAAGTATTAAACAAAATCGGTCAAGAAGTTCCTACTATCACTGATGCTACTTACTTTAAGAATGCATTTAATGCTATTCAAGAATTAGTAGCGAATGAGCAAATCGCTGCTGGACACGATATCGGAAGTGGAGGTTTAGTTACTTCTCTTTTAGAAATGACGTTTGCAGATGTAAACTTAGGAGCTAAGTATGACTTAAATGCTCTTAACGAAAAAGATACTGTAAAAGCGTTATTCAACGAGAACATCGCACTTATCGTTCAAGCAAAAGACGATGCTACTTTAGAACAAGCTTTAGCTACTAAAGGTGTTATCGCTACTAAGATAGGTACTGTAACTACAGATGAACAAGTATCATTCACTAATGGCGCAGATCACTTTACATTTAGCGTGCCTGCTATCAGAGATACTTGGGCTAAAACGTCTTACTTATTAGACCAAAAACAAACGAAAAACAACAAAGCAACAGATCGTTATAACAACTATAAAGTACAGCCTTTAAACTTCAGCTTCCCTGCTCAGTTTGACGGTAAAAAACCTGTAGTTGACGCTTCTAAACCAAGACCTAAAGCGGCTATTATCCGTGAGAAAGGTAGTAACTCTGAAAGAGAGGTTGCTAATGCTATGTTCTTAGCTGGTTTTGATGTAAAAGACGTTCACATGACTGACCTTATCTCAGGAAGAGAAACATTAGAAGACATCCAATTTATCGGAGCTGTAGGTGGATTCTCTAACTCTGACGTATTAGGATCCGCTAAAGGATGGGCTGGTGCATTTATGTACAACGAGAAAGCGAATACAGCACTGAAAAACTTCTTTGCTCGTCAAGATACTTTATCTGTAGGTATCTGTAATGGATGTCAGTTGTTTATGGAGTTAGAATTAATCAACCCTGAACACAAAGTACATGGTAAGATGCAACACAATGACTCTCAAAAACACGAGAGTAACTTTACATCTGTAACAATCCAAGAAAACAACTCTATCATGCTTTCTACTTTAGCTGGAAGTACATTAGGAGTGTGGATCTCTCACGGTGAAGGTAAATTCAACTTACCTGAGACAGAAGATCAATACAATATCGTAGCGAAGTACGCTTATGATGCTTACCCTGCTAACCCTAATGGTTCTGACTTTAACACAGCGATGATGTGTGATACTACAGGACGCCATTTAGTAATGATGCCTCATATCGAGCGTTCATTATTCCAATGGCACTGGGCTAACTATCCAGAAGGAAGAAAAGATGAAGTTTCTCCTTGGATGGAAGCATTCGTTAATGCACGCAAGTGGATTGAAGAAAACAACGCTAAATAATCAAATGGCTTATAAATAACAAGAAGGGCTGTCTTAAATAGACAGCCCTTCTTTAGTATATAATAAATTTAAAAAACATTACACTCTTTGATTTAATACATAATTTGAGTTAAACAATTTGAATTGTATATTTAAAAAAATATGCTTTACTATACCTTTAGTCTCTTAACCAACTAAAGAAACTATTATGAAAAAAATTGTAGTACTTATAATTATAGCTATTACAAGTTATAATTTTACAGCATGTTCTAGCGATGATAATGTCCCTTACGAAGTAGCTAATTTTAAAGAGGAAATTATAAAAGAATGGACAATCGAAAAAAAGGAATTTCTTGATAATAAAGGAAAAGTTATTCTAAGTATTGATTACACAAAGAAAAAAAAATGTTCAACTGAAAAATGGACTTTTAACAAAGAAGAAGTTAATCGAAAAATATCTTCTACAAATCAAGCAGGAAATTGTAATGAAACAACAGACAAACTAAGTTACAAAGTAGTTGAACGAGATTTACTTGTCATGGTTCCTTCACAATCTACAAGTACATTTAAAAAAATAGAAATTTCAAATTTCTACCATTATAAAATGCATTTAGTAGAAAAAGTAAATAAAGAAGAAATAACTCTTAGTTTAGATTACCCTAAAGGCACACAAACCATAAAATATACTTTTAAAAGATAACAAAGCCTCCCATTAGGAGGCTTTGTTATTTTATTTCTTCTTTACAAATTCATAAGAAGTATATCTAAAAACTCTTGCTTTATCAGGCTTCATCATCGGTTCCGCTGTTTTGCGTTCATACCTATGCATCTTTAAATAAATAAACAAGAAAGATAAGTATGAGTAAACCAATAAAGCATGCAAAAGCAATCTTCCATGTACTATAAGGTCGTTCACCTGTGATTCTACCCGTTACTCCATTGACATAAAAAGTATACTGCTTATTGCCATAAGAAAAAGAACTTACATATAAAGGCAAAAGAATATGCTTAAAAGTAATATCGGACAGATCTGTATTCATATTATGTATACGCTGTTCATCTCCCCCTATATTTCTTCTTACACTTTCTCTTTCATATTGATAGACGATATCTCTGGCCTTATCATATCCTTCTTTTAAATCTACTTGGTATTTCTCTGTAATAAACCCACTTAAATAATCTGGTTTTATCTTTTGTACGCCTTTAGGATCCCAACCTGTAGAGATAGAATTAAGTAAATCCATCTTCAGTGTTTTACTTCCTGTCACTAAGATATCATCATAGAAGTTAGAGACTCTACCACTTACTCTTGACCACGAAACTCTACGTTCTCTTCTTTTATTATCTCCACTACCTACTGTCACATAATAGACATCTCCACGCTCCCCTCTATAGTCAGTATGAGTTTGCATATCATAGGTCCAAAAAGGTACATATACTCCTCTTAGATTATCCGCAGAGAATATCCCTCTCTGTATTTTATTAGGGGCAAACCATAAATCTTTTATCCACTTCTGTAATATACCTGACACTTGATTCCTATCTACAGCAAAAGGAGATACATACTCCGGCTTAATATATCGTTCTTCGTGTATATCTTGTTCTACTAAAGGATTTGCACAATAAGGGCATGCCATCGACTTCAGGTTCTCATCTACGGTAGAAGTAGCATGACAACTACTGCATTCTACAACCTTCGTAGTACTAAAGCTCTCTTTTTCATAACTCTCCATAAAACTGGCGAAATCATGCTCATTCAAATCTTTTGTCCCCTGCTCTATTTCCTTTACAGTACCACAATACTCACATACTAATGCTTGAGCACTTGGCTTATAGGTCATTGCCCCACCACATGAGCTACATGGTGTAGCTTCTGATGTATTTAATTTTATCTCTTCTCCTGACGACACTTCTTATTCTAATTAAATAGCTATTAACTTTCTCTTTATTCTAATCCTGTACAAAAAAGGTGCTGAAGAAGATTTAAAGCCTCTGAAGCACCTTTGTTTATCGTATTACATATTTGGTAATGGTGGAGGTGTTTGTGCCCATACAGCACTTAAATCGCTTTGGTCGCCTGCTTTCTCCCAATTCCCCATTCCGTTCTTCCATACTAAAGTATCTCTTTGCAATTGGCCATTAGTTGCCATCTGCTTTAATCCTTCTAAATCAAAAGGCCCTGCTTGTTGCCCGTTCACAGCCACAAAATAACTTACAGCTATAGTACCAGGTATTGGTGGCGGTGTATTAGTTACTGGTTGTTGTTGCTGTGTAGTAGTTTGTCCTTGCGCCATTGCTTGTCCAAACTGATTCGCCATAGCGAATCCTGCTCCCATACCTACTCCTGCTCCAGCAACACCTGATGGATTATTAGCTGCTGCCTCCATCGCTTTAGCTGCTTTCATCTGCATCAACTTATTCAAATCAACATGATTCAATCTACTCAACTCAAAGATCTCTTTCTTAATCTCTTCAGGCATCGATACGTTCTCAATTAAGAACTTCGTAACATCCATACCATAAACTTCGAAATCGTCTTTCATATACGCGAAAATCGCAGTAGAAAGTTCATTTAAGTTTGCAGCATACGTCTCAATAGGTAAATTAGCTTCACCAATAGAATCCGTAAAACGAGTAACAATAGCACTTCTCAACTGATCATTGATTTGATCTGTTGTAAAAGTTCCTGATGTACCTACTATTTCTTTAATAAACTTACCTGGATCTGCTATTTTAAATGTATACGTACCAAAAGAACGCACCTCTATCATTCCAAAACGATTGTCATTTAGAATAATTGGATTCTTAGTTCCCCAACGTTGATCGATAAAAGTCTTTGTACTTACAAAATAAACCTCTGCTTTAAAAGGGCTATTAAAGCCATATTTCCAACCTTTTAAAGTTGCTAATATTGGTAAGTTCTGCGTATTTAAAGTATGTGTACCTGGACTAAAAACATCTGCTAATTGTCCTTCGTTGATAAACACAGCCATTTGTCCTTCGCGAACAACTAACTTTGCATTATTCTTTATCTCGTTTTGATAACGCTCAAAACGGTGTACTATAGTATTCTGAGTTGGGTCTAAGAACTCAATGATATCAATGAATTCTCCTGCTAATTTTTTAAACAAGTTCATATCTTTTCTTTTTCTTATTAGTAGTTATATCTAAGTAAATGTAACAGATTTTATCCTATAATTATCACAAAGTATTCTTTAAAAAACGAAATCACTTATTCATATAACAATACTTTAGAATTTGTATTTATCTATATTTTGAAAAAGATATAATATCTATACAGCAAAAAGACTGTATTTAAATTTATTATCACAAGACCTTATATTACATTTTTTACTATATTTATCTCTATAATTATCAATTAACTTATTATGAATAAGAATCTTAAACATAATAACACTAATACTAAAAGTGGTAAACGTATAGGCAAAATTGAAATCATCAATCCTATAGCGCAATTAGTATTTGATGACAACGCATACATAGAGGTAATCGCTGAAGGTTTTCAATATGCTGATTCACCTTTGTGGATTCAAGCAGAAAACTTATTGCTCTTTACAGACTTCCCCAATAAGAAAATACACTATTGGAAAGAACATTATAACGAGCCTAGAACTTACTTAGAAGCCATCGATTTTATAGGTCAAAACACAAAGAATGGAGACCTAAACTCAAGTGCTTTACACTTTAATAACCAAGGAGAGATTACTCTTTTCCTTTATGGAGAAGATAAAATAGCTAAAATGAGTGCCATTATTAGAGAACCAAAGTTTAACTTCACCTCTTGGATCAATAACCCTCAAAAAATCAAATTAATCAATCCTTCTCACTTTACAGAAGATAACTCTGGTAATATCTATTTTACGGATACAATTCTTACAGAAAGTAAATCAAAACAGAAAAAAACTACTACTTACGGTTTATATAGAATAACAAACAAAAACAAACTAGAATTGCTCTTTCAAAGTGATTTAACACCACAAGGAATAACTTTATCTATTGATAATAAACTTCTCTATATCACCTATTCAGACCAAAAGAAAGACTATCTATATCAGTATAACTTAAATAAAAGCAAAATACAATCAGACACACCTAAAGTATTTGATTACACACCATTCATCAGTGAAATAGAAGATAAACCTAGAGGCATTGAAGTAGATCGATTTGGCAATATATTTACTGCAGGGCCTAATGGTTTATGGATATTCAATAAAGACCTTGAACTAACCGCTCGTGTACACTTCTCAGAATTAGCTACTAATTGTGTATTCTCAGATGACTTTAAGACCTTATATATCACAACTAATACTAAACTACTCAAACTTAAATTGCGAAACTAAGCACAAAAACAACTGTTTTGGTATTATATTTTACAGTTTGCATTATCTTTGACATCGAATAGAAACATATAATGTATCTATTCAATGATTAAAACAAATAGAACAAATATTAATACACAATGGAAGAGCAATATCAACAAATCTTAGTTAGATATTATAGTGATGTCTTAGAAGAAAATACGGTCGAGACTTTTTGGGGAAAGACCATAGATAAAGAAAAAGGGTTATACCAAGTTGATAATATTCCTTTTTATGGACCTGATTTTTCATGTGATGATATTATCTATGCAGAATTTGACGAAACAGAAAACACACTTACGTATCGATATGTAGATACTGCTTCAGGGAACTCTACTGTGCAAGTTATCGTTCAAAAAGAAAAATATAACAGAGAAGATCTATACAATGAAATCCTTTATGCAGGTACAGAAATAGAAGTGTGTAGTGAGCAATACTTCGTGATTAACATTCCTAGCAAAACCGACTATCGAAATGTATATGCTATCTTAGGAGCATTAGAAGAAGAAAAAGTAATAGAATTCGCAGAACCTCTATTGTCTCCTAAACACAGTGCTGATTTAAGACAGAAATAATCTTTATAATAATAATACAAAAAAGCCCGACTCATTAGAATCGGGCTTTTTTTATCTTAAATCAAATACTTTTAGAATTGGAAATAAATAAATGGTTGTGGTCCTGCTGTAGCAGTTGCATAAACAATCCAAAACACAAAGCCAAGTACTACTGCCTTTACAAACATTGGCGCAACATTAAACATCTGATGAGGCACTGCCATCCATGACTTAGGTATATAATGCCATACGAATCCAATACCGATCAACATAAACGCATTTTTATACCCCATAGCAATAGTAGTCCAAGCTTCCCAATCAAACTCTATACTTGCAATATTATTGATAACATTTAATGCGGTATCAAAAGAGGTCGCTCTAAAGAATATCCAACAAAACGTTACAAAGTTAAAGGTTAAGAATATAGAGAAAATTCTCCATAATAAGTGAGGTTTAACTCCTTTTGCTCTAGGAAACAGCTCCATGATAATCTTATGTATCGCTAAAGCAATACCGTGTAAGGCTCCCCACACAATAAAACGCAAACTAGCTCCATGCCATAACCCTCCTAATAACATAGTCGTTAATAGGTTAAAGTTAGTATACATATTTTTCTTTTTGTCTTTTGCTAACAAGAAGGTTAGGCCGAAAACAACAATAGATGCTACAGCTAGAATTAATGGAATAATACTTTCATTCATATAGTAAATCCCCCATCCTAAGATACCTGCAAAGAATAATCCTGGAAAGAAATATCCTCCGAAACTTCCTTTTCTATTTCCTCCTACTGATATGTACAAGAAATCTTTTAACCAAGTAGAAAGCGATATATGCCATCTTCTCCAGAATTCTGTAATAGACATAGACTGATAAGGTACATCAAAGTTAACTGGCAATCTATATCCCATCAACAATGCTATACCAATAGCCATGTCTGAATATCCTGAGAAGTCACAATAAATCTGAATAGCGTACCCATAAGATGCCATTAGATTTTCAAATGCTGTATAACTATTCGGAGCATCGAATACACGATCTACGAAGTTAATAGAGATATAATCAGAAATAACTGCTTTCTTCAATAACCCTCCGATGATTAATAACAACCCTTCATTCACATAATCTCTAGACACATAAATATTCTTATATATCTGTGGCAAGAAGTCTTTTGCACGAACGATAGGCCCCGCAACCAACTGTGGAAAGAACGAAATAAAGAATAAATAATCTAAAAAGTTCTTCGTTGGCTCTATCTCTTTTCTATAAATCTCTATAATATAACTAATAGATTGGAACGTAAAGAAAGAGATCCCTACAGGTAGTATAATATCATCTAAATGCAACTTCGTATTCGCAAAGAAATTAACTCCATCTAAAAAGAAGTTTGTGTACTTAAAGTAACCTAGTAACCCTAAGTTTACAACAATACTAATCGTTAAGAGTAGTTTCTTCTTCGCTGCATTCAAGGTATGATTAATAATATTAGCAAAATAGTAATCCATTAAAGAGGATCCTATCAAGATAATAAAATACATTCCACTAGACTTATAATAAAAGAATAGAGAGAATAAGGTCACATACAATAAACGAATGTGGAAGGTTTTTCTCATCAAGATATAGAAGAGGTAAAACACAATAAATATCCCTAAAAACAAACCTGAGTTAAACAACAAAGGCTCTTTAGGATTAAAAGTAAACCAGTTGATTACTTGATCAATAGTTATACTTGGTATTTCAATATTAAATAGACTCATTTAATTAAAAAGCACTATTTTGTTTGACAAATTGGTTATAAGCATCGATAAGAGCCTCATAGAATAAATCTCCTGTATATTCATACCCTTTCACGGTATAGTGCACAAGATCTTTTGATAGCATTCCGTTCTCTCTTAAACTAGGCAAACCTAGCGTTGCTCCTAGATTATAATATAAATCCCAGATAGCATACTTCCCATCTATTCCATTAATGATTAATTCATTAGATAATTCTGCTGCTACAGTATTAGGCTTATCTTTAGAGAAATAAGATGGTGGAGGTGTAGTCAATAACACACTTGCATGAGGTGCTACTTTCTTTACCTTAGCTAAGAACATATTGACTTGCTCTTGAAAATCTCTTCCACTCATTCTATCAAAGGACTCATTAGTTCCCATAGATACAATTACTAAGTCTGGCTCTAATCCTCTAAGTTGCTTAAAGAACAAATCGTATTTAGTATAATCAGAGAACCTCGCCCCATTCACACCTATTGTATGATATAATATTCCAGGTTTATCATTCTCTAATACTACACCATTTAGGTCATACGCTTCAGCCTGTTGATTAGAGTAGAAATAGATACGGTCTAGCTCTTCTCCTAACTCAAAGGTATAGAATACGTCATTCTTCTCCCCTGATAGCTCATTAAACATATTATTAGACACCACTACAGATTCCCTCTGCTTAGTAGGAATACTAAGCCTCTTACCCGCATGAATGGTATTCGTCTTCATATTATTCGCTTTCTTAATCTCAGTAATAGTAGTATTATACTTATTAGCGATAGCTCCTAGAGACTCTCCTCTTTTAATCTGATGAGAAATCTTCTTAGGGGCAGTTGATTCTAAGAAAACTTTTTGACTAGCCGTTCCTACATTAAACTCCTTTTTATTAGAAGGTGTAAAAACTTTCATGCGAGAAAAACCATATGAAGCATCACGTACACTTAACTCTATAACAGCATTACTATTATTTGTAGACAGCGCTATTCCACTTAATCCTACTTGTGCATCTTTTACTGGAAATATATTTCTATAACTACTCCATTCTGCATTAGAAGAATACCTAACTAGGGAGTTACCATTCGTCTTAGCTAATTTATAAGGAAAGGCAAATCCCAATCCCCCATTTCCAAATCTATCTTGAAGTAATGATCTCATTCTTCCACTAAAAAAATCAGCTTGAATATGAGAATCACCTATATGTACAATGTTAATCTTTCCTTCCTTAGAACGAATCATCTTCTGAACTTTCTCAAAGAAAGTTTTTAATTGTTCTGCGTAATAGATCTTATTTCCTATTCCTTCTCCATTCACAGATTCTACCTCTTCATCACTAAACTCATTAGTACGAAGTGAACTAACCTGGGCAAAAGAACCAATATGAAATAAAATACCTACAACAAAAACAGCAATTTTATTCCTTTTCATTTTCTATTTTTTGTTTAGAACTATCCTCTCTTACAGTTTCTTTTTCTGGTTGCTGAAGAGAATCTACTTTCTTAACAGGCACATGTCCTGCGTGTTTCTTTTTATAATCTGTATACCCTTCCTCTAATCTAGCGAAGATCTTACCTGAAATATCAGAAGCTCCTCTATGATTAAAGTGTGTATAATCTTTATTCGCTTTTGCAGGTACCTCTTCTACCCATTTGACCATAGAACCATTTCCTCCCATAGCCTCGTATAGGTTAAAGAATCCAGCATGAGCTTCCATAGCATATTTTCTCTGTGCCTTCATCAGTGGTTCTACAGCAGCATCTGTCTTCATCACACCTTCTACTTTAGATGATTTATCCGCAGTAGATATTACTAGAATACTAGCATTAGGAAAACATTGTTTTAAATGTTTCACTACATTCCCCATCTTCTTCGTATACCATGAGTAATCTAGAGATCCGTAATTTAAAACATTAGCACCATAGTGTAATACGATTAGACTATAATCTAAATTCTTTTGATACTTCTGCATTAAACTCACTTTAAACAACGATAGTGGCAATCCTGAATTACCTCTACTAGAAAAGTTATCAACCTGCACTCCACCGCCTGCACTAAAGTCTACACCATATATTGGAATAGAATCAGCATGTTTAAATAGTAGTTTAACATCTTTAATATTACCATCAGCTATCTTCAATTTATTTAATTCTGAACTGACACTTAACTTCTTGACAATAGTATCCTTATTAATAATAACTGCTACTTCTCCTCTTTTATTATTAGAACTTCCATAATAAAGTGTTGGATTATAAAGCATTGTCATATTTTGCATCTTACCTGCTGTATAACTCACCCAAGTAGATTTAACTGTATCTTTCACGAAATACACCTGTCCTGATACCCCAAAAGGCTTCTGAGGTTTTTTGACGTTTAGATAAGACTGCATCTTGAAGTTATTCGAATACTTATGGATAACAGATAATCTAGACTGTGCGGATTCAGACATAATAGGCACATAACCTACTCCCATACCCCCATATTTACTCTGATAATTCTTACGCAGATCTTGCACGATTAAGTCTCCATCAGTCATCGAATCTCCATAGTAAGCGATACGAACACGTCCCCCTTTTTGTTGTTCTAGAGCATATAGTTTAGCAAAGAAATTCTCCAGATACGCCATTCCTTTAAAAGAACTAGATTCTTCATCACTAGTAAACACATCTTCTGGAACGATGATTACATTCTCATCATCTATTCCTGTTTTTTCAGTCTTTAGACTATCTTTAGTTACTAGCTTCTCTTTTTCTATGCCTTCTAGTGCTTCTAACATCAGACTATCCACTACAATATTACTCGTAGGAAGAGCTTCTTCACTAAATAACTTTTTAGGCAAATTTCCTTTAAAGAATAAAAAAAAGCCACTTGCCATTACTATAATGGCAAGTGACTGGTATAGGTATGATTTCTCTACTTTCACAAAAAAATATAAGATTACATTCGGTCTGGTACAGCGATTCCCAATAATGAGAACGCATCCTTAATCACCATTCCTACTTTTTCTGACAATTGTACTCTAAACGCTTTTAATACAGCATCTTCTTCTCCTAGAATAGATACCGTTTGATAAAAAGAGTTATACTCTCTTACTAATTCATATACATAATTAGCTATAAGAGCAGGGCTATGTGTACGAGCAGCATCCTGAATCACTACAGGGAACTCCTCTAATAACTTTAATAATTCTTTCTCTTTAGGATCTAATGTGATTCCTTTTATTTCTGATGTATAATCGAAGTCTGCCTTTCTTAAGATAGATTGGATACGAGCATATGTATATTGAATAAACGGCCCTGTATTCCCTGCAAAATCAACTGATTCTTTAGGGTTAAACATCATTCCTTTACGAGGGTCTACTTTTAGGATAAAGTATTTTAATGCACCTAAGCCTATTGTAGTAAATAGTTGAGTACGCTCTTCTTCAGAGTACCCTTCTAGTTTACCTAATTCTTCTGAGATAGACTTAGCTGTGTCAGTCATTTCTTGGATTAGTTCATCTGCATCTACTACAGTTCCCTCTCTACTCTTCATCTTACCTGATGGCAACTCTACCATTCCATAAGATAAATGATATAAACTCTCAGCCCAGTCAAAACCAAGACGTTTAAGTATTAAAAATAGAACCTTAAAGTGATAATCTTGTTCGTTACCTACAGTATACACCATACCACCTACATCGCCGAAATCATTCACACGCTGTATAGCAGTACCGATATCCTGTGTCATATATACAGAAGTACCGTCTCCACGAAGTACCAACTTCTCGTCTAATCCTTCCTCTGATAAGTCTATCCATACAGAGTTATCCTCTTTTTTGAAGAATACTCCCTGCTCTAGACCTTTCTCTACCTCATCTTTACCTAATAAATAAGTATTGCTCTCGTAGTATACTTTATCGAAGTCTACTCCTAAGTTTTTATACGATACCGCAAAACCATCATAGACCCATTGGTTCATTGTTTTCCACAATTCAATAACCTCAGGTTTATTATGTTCCCAATCTACAAGCATCTGTTTTGCTTCTTTAATGATTGGAGCTTCTTTCTTAGCTTCGTCTTCAGACATACCTTGAGCCATTAATTCTTTGATTTGGCTCTTGTACTCCACGTCAAACTTCACATAGTAGTTTCCTACTAATTTATCTCCCTTAAGTCCAGTAGACTCAGGAGTCTCTCCATTACCATACTTTTGCCAAGCCAACATAGACTTACAGATATGGATACCTCTATCGTTAATGATCTGTGTTTTATAAACTTTTTTACCAGAAGCCTTTAATATCTCAGCTACCGAATATCCTAATAAGTTATTTCTAACGTGACCTAAGTGAAGAGGTTTATTTGTATTAGGAGAAGAATATTCTACTAACACTGACTTATCACCAGGTGTAGGTGTCACATATCCGAAGTGTTCTTCTTTGCGTGTAGCATTAAAGAAATCGATATAGTAACTATCTGAAACGACTAAATTTAAAAATCCTTTTACTACATTAAACCGTTCTATTACAGAAGTATGCTCTACTAAGTACTCACCTATCTTAGTACCGATTTCTACTGGGTTTCCTTTTATCTGTCTTAGAAAAGGAAAGATAACTACAGTAATATCACCCTCAAACTCTTTTCTTGTCGCCTGATACTCAACTTTATCTACAGTAGCACCGTATAATTGTTGAATCGCCTTCTCTATCTGCGGAGTTAAAATCTGATTTAATGTCATTTTGATTAATTTAATTAAAGGAGCAAAGATAATTTATATTTCTTCATTTAAAGAAGAGTATAGAAGGAATTTAAACATTTCCTTTAGAATTTATTACCAATCTCCTCTTAAAAACAACTATCTAAAATACAATATTTTATCTTAAAAAACAACCTCTTTATCTCCTTTAAAACAAACAAAAAATTGTTAAAGCATCTCACATCCTTATCAAAATTCTGCTTACAATATTCATAAAGTAACACCAATCTCCTCACTACTGCTTAAATAAAAAGTCCTCATAAATACAATTACATTCTCCTTGACTATTCAACCTCTTTTCACTTCGCTTATTTCACTACATTTACCCTACCTATTAAATCCTATTTATAATAGTGAAATAAAAAGACCTACATAGCCTAAAACTGATAGTATGAAAAGTATCCTTCTTCCCAACGACTTCATCACTGACGTCACTGAACAGATAACTATATTTGATTATCATACTAAACAGGAGATCTCTAAACAACAAGTAATTTTAAATCAAAACACTTTTAGTTTTTTAGTTGAAGGAACAAAGGAAGTATGGTCTGACAACTCTTTTGAAGCACTAGATAACTCCAAATTCATCCTAATGAAAGCTGGTCATTGTTTAATGACCGAAAAACTATCTAACACTGCTAATTACAGAAGTATCCTCTTGTTCTTTGACAATGAATTGATACTTAACTTTATCTCTAAATACAATATAGAACTAGTAGAAAATAAAAGTACTCACTCTATCCATACTTTTAACTACGATAACTTCAGTAAGCACTTTGTAGAAAGTCTAATGGATATAGCTAAACTCTCCCTTTCTATTCAAAAGAGATTACTAAATATAAAACTAGAAGAGATTATGCTATACCTCACTGAGGTCAATGGAACAGCATTTCTTCAATCCTTTATAACTAACAACAATAATAAAAGTTTAAAGTTCACACAGACAATAGAAAAGAACATCTTAAACAAGCTCACTCTATCTGAGCTAGCCTTTCTGTGCAATATGAGCGTATCTACTTTCAAACGAGAATTTGAAAAACACTATGGTGATTCTCCTAGCAGATGGTTTCAAAACAGAAGATTAGAATATGCACATACCCTACTTACACAGCATACAACTACTGCATCAGAAATCTATCTAAAGGTAGGTTATGAGAATGTATCTAGCTTTATACAAGCGTATAAATCCAAGTATAATATCACACCTAAACAAAGTCAAAAACAATGAGCTTCTAGCAACATTTTTTGACCCAATCCCGCTAACTCCTACTATAGACCTTACTATAAATTTGCCCTAAACATTTAATCATAACACAATGAAAGCTGCAAATTTTATAATCGGGCTAGTACTAACACTATCGACTAGTGTTTTTGGACAGAACACCTTTACATTATCTAGTAAAGATCTAGGTGGAGAAACAACTAAACAACACGAATTTAATGGTTTTGGATGCGATGGAGAGAATCAATCTCCTCAGCTATTTTGGCACAATGCTCCTAAAGACACCAAAAGCTTTGCCATCACGATGTATGATCCAGATGCACCTACGGGAAGTGGTTTTTGGCATTGGGTAGTCTTTGATATTCCTAGCAATATAAACGAACTAGTAACTGATGCAGGAAAAGTCAACTCTCCTCTATTACCTAAAGTTGCTATACAGAGCCTTACAGATTATGGAATAAAAGGTTTTGGTGGACCATGTCCTCCTGTAGATCATGGATATCACCAATACATCATAACAGTACATGCACTTAAAACGGATAAACTAGGACTAGATGGAAATACTACTCCTGCCATTGTAGGCTTTAACTTATGGGCAAACACCATCGCAAAAGCGAGTATTATAGCGTACTATAAACGATAATACATATTTATAAATAAGCAAAGCGACTCCTGATACACCAGAAGTCGCTTTGCTTATTTTTTTATTACAGAGTCCATATACTAACTAATTATTTTATCTACCAACATACCATCTTATCTTCCTCCCATCACCCTAGCTAATACTCTACCTACAGTTTTTTCAAAGCCTTTGCGAACTACATCTGCTCTTTCTTTTTTATCTAACCAACCTGTCATCTCTTTATTGAATGCTCGTTTAGAAGGAACTCTCACATACACCTTCTCTTCTTCCTCTAGCTCCTTATCCATCATAGATCTTCTTACACTATACATCTCTTCGTATCTATCCCTCACAGATGACTTCTGTTTAACCTTAAAATTCGCATAGAACCTCACATCTGCATTTATTAAATAAACTTCAGGACTTCCCTCTAAGTATATTATAGATGCAGGACTCGCAAAGTGAATAGTAGATAGGGCTGACTATCCATACATACAGGGTATTCCTAGTAAAATCAACAAATAAAAACATACTTTACCCATAATGTAATTATATTAACACACAATTAGGGCAATATTCCGATAAGAAGATCAAGAAATAGGTTCTGTAAAAAGGTTAAATCCTGATCGTACTCTCTTACATACCCCTTATCTGGAGACACATCCACAGCTACTCCGTTATTAAACTTAATATTCCTGTTTAATAAACGATATTTATTGTACATCAGTTCTTCTAACTCATATTTCTCTTCATACCTATTAGTCTTAGCAGAAGTATGCTTAGCTCTAAAACTAGTAAAAAATCTCACCTGAGAATCCTCTAAATACATTCTGGGATTACTATTGAGATAAACGATAGAAGCAGAACTAGCAAAACTAGGCTTAGACAGAACAGCCTGCCCATATACCCAAGGCATCCCAATCAGTAATAATAGATATAAATACAGGTTTTTCATAATTTAATATTATAAACAAAAATAACATAATTCATTAGAAATACTAAATACAAGTAAATAAAACTAAATACCAACATCATATTTAATTAATAATAAGAGTAAACTAAGAAACAACACAAATATTTCAAATATCAAATAAAACCAATTAATGCTAAATAGAATCAAACATCGCTAATCTTACAATCTATCAAATTAGTACTTTTAATCCTTTAACTAACATATATCAATACAATTATGAAAAAAATCAGTCTATTACTTTTGGTAATGACCATATTAATCTCATGCCAAAAAAAGAATACAATTGAAGTAATTGCAGAGGGAGTACCTGATCATACAGAAGTGGAAATCTTTACACACCCTATTGGAATAAAGGACAAAAAAGTTCTTGTAACTGGAGAGGTTTTAAATGGTAAAGTAACTTTAGAAAATCCTTTTACTGAATTAGATGAAGCCTATTTAGACGTAAAAAATAGTAAATATAAAATAAATGGCATTTTCTTTATTGGTGAAGCTGGTAATATCAAAATAACATATATTAAAGATAATATAAACAACAACTCCTTCGGAGGTACCGAAAACAATAAGAAATTCCAAGAATTCATTACAGAAAGAGGAGTTGTTTATGAAAATATTAATAAATATTATAGTGAAAACAAACAAAGATTAGAAAAAGCAGAAGAGGAGGATGACATAAAAACCATTAATGAAATCGAGTCTCAACTAGATAAATACACAGAAGAAAATAATCAGATTCTAAGAAAATACGAATCTGATAATAAAAATAATAGCTTTGGAATGTTCACTCTTTGCCAAATGATAGGTATGGAGGAATTTTCTATAGAGGAATGTAAGAAACTCTTTGCTGAGTTTTCTCCTGAATTAAAACAAACTATAATTGGAAAAAAAACAGAAAATAGATTAAATAAATACATAGAAAAAAAAGAATCTGAAGTAGTTTTAAAAATAGGAGATAAATTACCAGAATTTAAAGCTTTAGATCCTAATGGAAAAGAAGTAACTCTAGCTTCTTTTTTAAAAGGAAAAAAAATAGTTCTTATAGATATATGGGCTTCTTGGTGTGCACCATGTAGAAAAGAAAATCCAAATGTAGTAGAAAACTATAAAAAGTATCATGATAAAGGATTAGATATATTAGGGTATTCTATAGATCAAAAAAAAGAATTATGGTTAACAGCAATTGAGAAAGACAATCTTACATGGACTCATGTATCTAATTTAATGTCTTGGGATGACCCAATAATAAAAAATTACGGTATTAAATCAGTACCCGCAAGCTACTTAGTTGATAATAAAGGGACTATATTAGGCATAAATCTTAGAAGATCAGGACTTGGGAAAAAACTTGAAGAAGTTCTTGAAAAGAAATAAACTATTTCATTTATTATTACAATTTAAAAAAGCCTTATAAACGACCTTTATAAGGCTTTTTTACTACTAGTAAATAGAATATAAACATTAACAATAGTCTCCATTACAAGTTATTTCAACAAACCAAATTTACCTTTTATAAAGTCTTACCTTCTTAAGATATTGCTAGTTCTCTTTATTTATAACGGTACATTACACTTCTCTAAATATAAACATCTCTCTAATATAAAATCATCCCCTCCTTAACTAAAAAGGAGAATGTTTATGACATTCTCCTTTTTAGTTAAATTATATTTCTGAATTATAATCTGTTTCTGCTTTTGGTATTCTATAAGTCCATTTATTATTCATTTCAGGAGTAATCTTCTTCGTTATCAAATCAGAAGCATTCCCGCCTTCTTTACTTGATTTTCTATCTATCGTTAAATTTAAACGCTTATAATCAAACCAATCAAATCCTTCACCCCATAACTCTATAGATCTGTACTTAATAATTTCATTTAATAGTTCTACTCCTGTTTTATCACATACATACTTAACGTCTCTTTGTGTATCTTTTGTAAGTTCAACTAACTTCGCTATTGCTTCATTATCTCTTCCTAAAAAGTATAGTGCTTCTGCTTGAATTAAACACATTTCTGAAGAACGAAAATGATTTACATGCATAACGCCAGGTTGACTAGTTACTTTTATCTTAAACTGCATATAGGCCGCAGTTTTAGCTTTCATACTTATATCCGGAAAACGTTCTCTCACTGCAATATCTAAAGGGCTATTCGATTGTATAACACCAGTAGTAGCATTATAAGTAGAAGTATCATATCCTGTAGGATCTAAAAAAAACTGTTTTCTCACATCTGTCATCGGAATAGACTCATATAACTCTTTACTTATTCTACTTGGCCCAGATGTTACACCTGTAGCTTCTGAGTTATATCCTATATAAGCCCCATATGCATTATTATTTAGCTGATCATCTGTAGTTCCAAAACTACACCAAAGCCATTCTGATGTTACCTTATTAAAACCTTCTTTATAAACAGACAGAGACATTAATGGATATCCTACTCTTGCTTGAGTAGCATGACTTAAAGCACTTTGATAATCTTGTCTATTTAAAGCTGCTCGAGCAAAAATTGCATGTGCTACATTAGCATCTATTAAATAGTTATCACTTGGATTTCTTTTGTAATTACTCTCCCTAAATAAAACGATTGCTTGATCCAGATCTTTATAAATCTGGTCATAAACTTGCTTTAATGGAGATAGTGGCATAGCTCTAGGATCTTTAGAACTAAGTCTTAATACTACAGATTTAGTCTCTCCATTATTAGAATCTTGCCAACGGTTACCATAAATTTGTACTAACATCGTGTAAGCATAAGCTCTATATGACATTGCCTGAGCTTTTAAGTATTTCTTTACACTAGGTAATCCCTTCACATCATCTACTTGAGCGATGATTTCATTAGCATTCGTAATCACCATATAATAATAATGCCAAGGATAATAATTATTTAAATGTGTCACATTTTCTATATAATCGTGATTGCTAACCCCAACAGAACCCGCTCTATCCTTTCTATAATGATTACCTGCTGTTTCTCCATAAATCAGTTTTATGGTTCCTTCTCCGTTATTTCCACTTCCTACATAACTAGTAGACATTAATTTCGCTAAACCATTAACAGCATAAATTATCCCTTCTGTATCTTTAAAAACATTATACTCTGATACATCTCCTGAGGGTTCCGTTCCTAAATAATCATGATCACATGCTATAAAAACAGATAAAGTAACTACACCTAAAAAAAATCTCATAATCTTTCTCATCTTATCTTGCTATTAGAAATTAAAATTAATCCCGAAAATAAATATTCTTGGAGCTCCTGCCCCACTTCCTACAGCTCCAGAAAAAGATTGCTGAGGATCTAATCCCTTAAACTTAGTAAAAGTGTAAACATTCTCTACACTAATATTCATACTCATCTGTTTTACCTTAATCTTCTTCAACAACTCAGAAGGAAAGTCATAATTCAAAGCAATATTTTGTATAGACAAAAAATCTCCACTTCTAATAAAGCGATTAGATTCAACATTGTTATATTGACTAGTTGTATAATTTATTTGAGGGATTCCATTAGGATTTATTCTATCAGGTGATGTCTCTGTCATTCCATTAGGTGCACTACTCCAAGAATGAGTAATATCTTTATGAATAGCTCGTACCATATCAGAAGCTTCCATCAAACTCATATAATTATAATCCAACACTTTTCCTCCTAATGCATAGGTAAATAGTCCAGATAGATTAAAGCTTTTATAATGTAAAGACGTTGAAAAACTCCCATCTACTTTAGGTATAGCACTTCCTGCATAAACTTTTTTACCAAAAGTATCTGGATTAGTTGTGTAATACTGTCCATTTATATTCACCAAATACCCATCTGATACAGAAGGCTTATCAGGAGCTGAGCCATTTACATTATACTTTTCAGAATCCACAGTATACAAAGCATTCCCAGTCATCTGATCTACACCAACGAAATCAGTTAAGTAAAACTCATACACACTTCTTCCTTCTTTTCTTAAAAAAGGAATAGAAACTATACCGTTCTCTCTATTATCAGAAGGCAATTTTAATAGTTTATTTTTAAGCATGGTAGCATTAACTCCTACATTCCAAGACCAATCACTCTTTTTAATAATATCTACATCAAAAGAAAACTCAAAACCACGATTTGATATACTACCAACATTACTAACTATAGACGAAGAAGGAAAAGTAGGAGCAGTAGAACCATTAGATAGAGGCATTTCTAAATTAAACAAAAGATTTTTTGATCGTTTATCGAAAGATTTTTTGATCGTTTATCGAAATATTCTACTGTAAAATTCAATCGATTAAATACCCTACCATCTATAGCAAAATTCGTAGAACTAGATGTTTCCCATTTTAATCCTTTATTTCCAAACTGCTTTCTATAAACAGCAGGTTGACCAGCATTGCTAACTGATCGATATAAAGAGTAATAAGCATATAAACCTGCAGCACTATCATCCCCTACTTCTCCATAAGAGGCACGTAACTTTAGGTAATCAATCTGTTTAATTTTAAAAAAATCTTCTGACGAAATAATCCAGCTACCTCCTGCTGACCAAAAATTACCCCAGCGAGTATCACTATGAAACTTTGAAGACCCATCGCGACGAAACGATGCTTCTAAAAAATACTTATTTGCATAATTATACTTAGCTCTAGAAAAATAACCTTCAGTTCTATATTTTGTTAAAAAATCATTTGCTGTATAAAGCTTATTGAAATTTGACCAATCTACAATTCCAGTAAAAATCTCTTCTATTTTTGAAGCGTTTAAATTCCCTGAATCCACATTAAGATTCTCATGACCAAACAATACATCAATATTATGCTGACCAATATCCTTTTTCCAGTTCAGTAATTGTTGAAAAGAATATGTTTTTCCTCTATTATTATTTCTATATGATCTTCCTTTAAGGTTTGCACCTGATCCGACTATACTATTTTGGTACTCTTTAACATCTGTATAGTTTAAAGCTAAATTAGCTTTTAGACTAAACGTAAGGTCTTTCATTAACTTAATATCAGTATAAATCTGAGAATTTAATGTTGTAGCTATTCGTTCCATACTATTTAGCTGATTTTCTAAAATCATATGACGCCTTTCATACTGTTTACGAGTATTTTCTCCTAAATCATAAATTTAATCTCCTAATTCATCATATATGTAATCACCTGTCTTAGAATCATGTAAGTGAATAGGATAGATTGGTGCTATACTTGAAGCATGTGACTCAGGAGAAACACTATTAAGGTTTGTTATTTGATGTGATCCAGAAACGTTAGTTCCTATCTTAATTATGTCACTTATCATGTAATCAGCGTTAACACGTGTAGTAAACCTCTTATAATCACTCCCCCTAAAATAGCCTTCATTATTTAAAAAACCTGTCGAAAAATAAGCTCCTCCTTTTTCATTAGACATTCTACCATTAAGATTTAAATCTTGATATGTACCTGTTCTTTCAATGGGTTTATACCAATCTAAATCTGATCTATATCCTTTTAAAACTGAAGCATGAGGCACTAGACGCCCATTCGTATCAAACAGTTGGTCACTAGACAAGTTATAAATATTCATACCTAGTATCTCTGGAATTAAATTAGCTGTTGCAAGTCTACCAGCTTCTTCAATAGAATTTCCATTACTCACTAAAGAATTGCGATATCCCATCCACATCGTTTCCATAAACTGATCTGGCTCTACTTTATCATACTCTTTTAGGAATCTACTGACTAATCCTTGTTTAAAACTTACTCCAAAAAAACCATCTCTTTTGGAAGCCTTCTTTGTATTAATTAGAATTACACCATTAGAGGCACGATTACCGTATAAGGTAGTTGCAGAGGCATCTTTAAGAACTGTTATACTCTCTACATCTATAGGATTAATATCACCAACACGGCCTGCATATACCATTCCATCCAAAACAATTAGAGGATCATTTTTATCCATTGAAGTAAATCCTCTAATTCTAATACTAGGCTCTGCGCCAGGTTGGCCTGAACTATTATTAACACGTACTCCTGGCGCAGCACCTGTTAATGCATTTAATACATTAGTATTAGGTCTTTTTTCAATATCTGAGCTAGTTACATAAGATAATGCTCCAGTGATAGACTCTTTCGTAGATGTACCATAAGCTACTACTACAATATCATTTAAAGTTTCACTAACTTGATGTAATACAATATCATAATGTAAGTTAGCACCTACATGTATTGACTTTGTTTCATAGAACACATAACTAACTGTTAATATTTCTCCCTCTATAGCATGAATAGTAAAGAGACCTTGATCATCAGTCATTGTTCCTTTATTAGAATTTTCTATAACAACAGTAACTCCTAACAAAGGAATTCCATTAATATCTTTAACACTTCCTGTAACAATATTTTTTGTTTGACTATATATTACACTAAATGTCATAAATATTAAAAACGTTAAATATTTTTTAAGCTTCATACAATATTTATTTTTAAGAAGTAATCATCTCCAAAAATAAACATCATTTTTTATAAAAAACTTAACAAATCAAACAGAAAATAAATAATTAAAAATAATTATATAATCGAGTAGGAGGCTGAAGATTATTTCTTCAGCCGACCTCTCACACCACCTGGCATACGGATCCGTACCAAGGCGGTTCTTAATTTACGATACTTTTAGGAGTATGTCATATAGAAATGTATATCCTGCTTTCCTTAAATTTTGAATGTTTAAAGAAGCTTGTAGGATTGGGCTAAGTGCTGTGCGACAATAACTCTTGCGAGTGTTTGCCCATTGATATGCTTGATTATCTCTTACACCGATGCGCTTAAGATTAACATATCTCGTCTTATTCTGTTTCCAACTCTTCCAAATTAACATCCGTATCCTAAAGCGAAGCCACTCATCTATACACTTAATCTTGGATAACATATCAGATTGCTTGAAGTATGACACCCAGCCTTGGATATAATATCGCAAGGATTCTTTGAGTTTATCGTACCCTTTACCTCTACTACGTTTTGTAAGTTCCTTTAGCTTATCTTTGAGTGTACTGTAACTTTTCGGGTGTACGCAAAGACTCCATTTCCCTTTGCTTTTTACATAAAAACTGTGCCCTAGAAATTTCTTCCCTTTGGCATAACCAGTGGTAGTCTTCTCCTTGTTTACTCGTAAGTATAAGACTTCTTCAACGAACCTAGTGATACTTTCCTGCACACGAAGACACGCTCTTTTACTTTTGCAGAAGATTAGACAGTCATCTGCATAACGCACAAAACGAAGTCCTCGTCTTTCTAGTTCTTTATCTAACTCATTAAGCATTATGTTACTCAGAAGGGGACTTAAGGGGCCGCCTTGAGGTACTCCCAATCTACTCTCTTCAAATTTACCTCCAATAACAACACCTGCATTTAGATATTTATGGATTAAGGATATCACCCGAGGGTCTTCTACTCTCTTTGACAATATTTCAACCAATCTACTGTGGTTAACTGTGTCAAAGAATTTTTCTAAGTCTAAGTCCACTACATAATGATATCGGTCATTTAGATGGTTTACCACTTCTTTCAAGGCTGTATGACAACCTTTGTTGGATCTAAAGCCGTGACTACTTGGGTGAAATTCTTGTTCGTAGATAGGAGATAATACTTGGGCTATACTTTGTTGAACGAGACGGTCTACTACCGTAGGGATACCAAGTTGGCGTGTTTTACCTCCCTCTTTGGGGATTTCTACTCTTCGAACTGCTTGGGGGTTATACTTTCCGTTTTCTAGCGATGAAACCAATGAATCTCTATTATGTAAGAGCCATGGCAATAATTCTTCTGTGGGCAACTTGTCTATTCCATAGCTCCCTTTATTTGCCTTAACCTTTTGATAGGCTAGGTTTAAATTATTAGGACTAAGGATTAGTTCTAGTAAACTCCCCTGTCCTAATCGTACTTCCATGAGGTTGTTTTCAGTTATCCCTATGTAAGTCTGCACTCCTTGGTAGCTGTCAGGTTCCGCCCTATCCTTTACAAGGTAGTTATCTCTGTTTATAGATATTTTCTGCATTCTTTCCTACATTAGGTAACATTCATTTACTACTCACTTAATTAAGTTCTGTCCTTCTGCATTTTGTAAGACTTCTTGGTATTGCCAAGCTTGTATCTGTGCATACTATGACTTCTGCTGACTTCTTATAGCAATTGTTATCCATAGTTCTGTAAAAAAAAAACTCCCTATGTCTATAAGACCTCCCCAGGTAAGAACGATAACTTTCATCTCATATACCTGCTATATTTACTATGATGTCTCTGTACAGCTTAGGACTTCAGTTTGATATGCAACCTTATCCGACATT
Source organism: Myroides sp. ZB35 (assembly GCF_001865835.1). NCBI lineage: Bacteria > Pseudomonadati > Bacteroidota > Flavobacteriia > Flavobacteriales > Flavobacteriaceae > Myroides > Myroides sp. ZB35. The sequence continues at coordinate 133,435 of NZ_CP017769.1, forward strand.
TCTAGCCTTATATATAGTTTCTGTTCGTCAGGTCAAGACTTTACCTAAAGCTTCCTTCAGATTCCAACTCACGATGGACACCCTTGCTGTCGGTTAACACTTCCTGCTGTAATGGCGTGTTCGGGACTTACACCCTAGAGTTATCACCCATGCTGGGCACACACAAAAAAGAGAATGTCTATATATAGACACTCTCTTTCCAATTTTAATTATATTTCTGAATTATAATCTGTTTCAATTTTCGGTATTCTATAAGTCCATTTATTGTTCATATCCGGAGTAATCTTCTTTGTTACCAAGTCAGACGCATTCCCTCCATGTGCGCTTGATTTTCTATCTATAGTTAAATTTAAACGCTTATAATCAAACCAATCAAATCCCTCTCCCCAAAGCTCTATGGCTCTATACTTAATAATCTCATTTAATAATGCTACACCTGTCTTAGTACATACATAATTAGAATCTCTTTGTGTGTTTTTTGTAAGTTCAACTAATGTTGAAGAAGCTTCATTATCTCTACCTAAAAAATGCAATGCTTCTGCCTGGATTAAACACATTTCTGAAGATCGGAAATGGTTCACATGCATAACACCTGGTTGACTAGTTACTTTTATTTTAAACTGCATATAAGCAGCTGTTGTAGCTTTTTTATCAATATTAGGGAAGCGTTCTCTAACAGTTATATCAAGTAGACTATTTTTTTGAATAGCTCCTGTTGTAATATTATAAGTAGACGGGTCATATCCTGTTGGATCTAAAAAAAGTTCTTTTCTAATATCTGTTGTAGGAATTGACTCATATAATTCTTTACTAATTCTGCTAAGACTAGCAATCACAGATGTTGAAATTGAATTGTATCCAATCATAGCACCATATGAATTATCAAAAAGATAATTCTCATCACTTCCAAAACTACTCCATATCCATTCCGATGTAATATTATCAAATCCTTCTTTATAAGCTTTCATTGACATTAAGGGATAATCTTCTCTAGCTAATATAGCATGGTTTAGAGCGCTTTGATAATCTTGTCTATTCAACGCTGCACGAGCAAAAATTGCATGTGCTACACTAGCATCTATTAAATAATTTGTATTCCTTTTATAATTACTCTCTGTAAATAAAACAATTGCTTGACCTAAATCACTATATATCTGATCATAAACCTGTTTTAATGGAGCAAGAGGCATAGCTCTAGGATCTTTAGGGCTTAACCTTAATACAACTGATTTAGCCTGCCCATTATTAGAATCTTGCCAACGATTACCATAAATTTGTACTAACATCGTGTAAGCATAAGCTCTATATGATAATGCTTGTGCTTTTAAATACTTCTTAACACTAGCAAAACCATGCACGCCGTCTACTTGAGCAATGATTTCATTAGCATTACTAATAATCATGTAATAATAATGCCAAGGATAAGAATTATTCTCATGGGTTACGTTTTCAATATACTCATTATTACTTATTGCGACAGTACTAGATTCGTCTTTCCTGTAATTACTACCTGTTAATTCTCCATAGAGTAATTTAATCGATCCTTCTCCATTGAAACTCCTCCCCATGTCTGTCATCATTAGTCTTGCTAAACCATTAATGGCATATGTCACTCCTTCAGTATCCTTAAAAATAATTTCTTCTGAAACTTCTTCTGAAGGAATTGTTTCCAAATAATCCTTCTCGCATCCAATATTAATAAACAAAGTACTTAATAATAAAAAATTTACTACTATTTTTTTCATAATACGATTGATTTAAAAATTAAGATTAATGCCAAAAATAAATATTCTCGCCGCCCCAGAGCCTGAACTATTACCAATAAGTCCTGAACCTGTAAAAGATTGTTGTGGATCTAACCCTTTAAATTTAGTAAAAGTGTAAACATTCTCTATACTAACATTCATACCCATTTTTTTTATCTTTATTTTTTTTAATAACTCTGATGGAAAATCATAATTCAGAGTAATATTTTGTATCGATAAAAAATCTCCACTTTTTAAAAATCGTGTAGATTGAGCATTACTATTTTCACTTGTACTATAATCCACTCGAGGCACTCCATTATAGTCTATTCTATTTACTGAAGACTCAGTCATTCCTTCAGGTATACCATCCCAAGCATGAATAATATCTTTATGAATTGCATTAACTTTATAAGATACATCCATCAAACTCCTATATTTACTAGCTAAAACCTTACCTCCTAATGCATAAGTAAATAGCCCTGATAAACTAAAACTCTTGTAACTCAATACTGTTGAGAAACTACCATCTACTTTAGGAACACCACTTCCTGCATAAACTTTTTTACCAAACACACCCGGATTAGTTGTATAATATTGTCCATTTATATTCACCAAATGTGCTTCTGATACAGAAGACTTATCAGGAGCTGAGCCATTCACATTGTATTTTTCTGAATCTATAGTATACAAAGCATTTCCAGTCATTTGATCTACACCAACAAACTCAGTTAAATAAAACTCATAAATACTTTTTCCCTCTTTTCTTAAAAAAGGATCTGAAACTATCCCATGTTCTCTATTAGCAGGAGGTAATTTCAATAATTTATTTTTTAACATTGTAGCATTTACTCCAATATTCCACGACAAATCGTTCATTTTAATAACATCTACATCAAAAGAAACCTCAAAACCGCGATTTGATATACTACCAACATTACTAATTATAGATGAAGTAAACATTGAAGGAAAAGTAGATCCATTAGATACTGGCAATTTCAAATCAAACAAAAGATTCTGTGAGCGTTTATCAAAATATTCTACAGTAAAATTCACTCGATCAAAGACTCTACCATCTATCGCAAAATCAAAAGAAGAAGAAGTTTCCCACTTTAAGCCTTTGTTTCCAAATTGACTCCTATAAGCCGAAGGCTTTCCAGCATAAGTATACATTTTATATAATGTATGTGAGGCATATAGATTAGCAGCTTCATCATTTCCCACCTCTCCATAAGAAGCACGTACCTTCAAATAATCAACTTTTTTAATTTTAAAAAAGTCTTCTGAAGAAACAACCCAACTTCCTCCAACTGACCAAAAATTACCCCATCGACTATCACTGTGGAACTTAGAAGACCCATCACGACGAAAAGATCCTTCTATAAAGTACTTATTTTTATAATTATACTTTCCTCTAAAAAAATATCCCTCTGTTCTATATTTAGTTAATCTCTCATTTGCTATTTCTAATTTATTAAAATTAGACCATTCGATAAGCCCTTTAAAAGTCTCGTCACTTTTAACTCCATATAAAGTACCTGCGTCTGTATTAAAATTCTCATGTCCTAACATCACATCAAAATTGTGATTACCAAAATCTTTTTTCCAATTAAGGAGTTGTTGAAAACTATAGGTTTTATTTCTACTACTATTTCTACCCGACTCCCCATTAGTTCTCTTTCCGATTCCCCCTGCACTATTTCTATAATTTCTTATATCATTATAGCCTAGAGCTAAACTTCCTTTTATAGAAAAAGTAAAATCATTTAAAAAATTAATATCAGTATAAATCTGTGAATTAAGTGTTGTTGAAATACTTTCATTAACATCTAACTTATTCTCTAAAACCATATTCCTAAATCTTTGAGATTTACGTGTCTTATCTCCTAAATCAAAAATCTTATCTCCTAACTCATCATAAATAAAATCGCCAGTATCAGGATTGTGCAAATAGATTGGATAAATCGGAGCCATATTTGAAGCTACATGTACTGGATTAAAAACATTAGAATTAGTTATTTGATGTGAACCTGATACATTAGTTCCTATCTTAACAAATTCATTTACATTGTAATCAGCATTAATACGTGTAGTAAATCTTTTATAATCACTACCCTTAAAATATCCTTCGTTATTTAAAAAACCTGTCGAAAAATAAGCTCCACCATTTTCATTAGAAATCCTTGCATTCAAATTTAAATCTTGATAAGTCCCTACTCTTTCTACAGGTTTATACCAGTCCAAATCTGACCTATAACCAGGCAAAACAGATGCGTTGGACATTAAACGCCCATTAGAATCGAACAACTGCTCATTAGATAAGTTATAAATATTCATTCCTAATACATCTGGAATCAAATTTTTTGTTGCAAGTCTATTCGCATCAGCTAAAGAGTTTCCGTTGCTTACTAAAGAATTGCGATACCCTTTCCACATTGTCTCCATAAATCCATCTGGATCTAATTTATCATATTCTAATTGAGAACGATAAAAAAGCCCTTGTTTAAAACCAACGCCTAAAAAACCTTGTCCCTTAGAAGCTTTTTTTGTGTTTATCAAGATTACTCCATTTGATGCACGATTCCCATATAGTGTCGTAGCAGAGGCATCTTTTAAAACTGTAACACTTTCTACATCTAACGGATTAATATTTCCAACAGGTCCTACGTATACTATTCCATCAAGGACTATTAATGGTTCATTATTAGTTAATGATGAAAAACCTCTAATTCTTATTGAGGGTTCAGAACCTGGCTGACCTGAACTATTATTAATGCGTACGCCTGGTGCAGCACCTACTAATGCATTTAATACATTTGTATTAGGGCGTTTTTCAATATCTGAACTAGTTACATAGGATAAAGATCCCGTTAAAGACTCTTTTGTAGATGAACCATAAGCAACTACTACAATATCTTCTAAAGTTTCATTTAATTGATGTAATACGATATCATACTTTGAATTAGCATCAATCTTTACTGATTTTGTTTCATAGAATACATAACTAATTATTAGCGTATCCCCCCCCTATAATATTAATAGAAAAAAGACCTTGCTCATCGGTAATCGTTCCTTGATTAGTACCTTCTACGATGACACTAGCCCCTATTAAAGGAACTCCATTAATATCTTTAACACTTCCTGTAACAATATTTCTTGTCTGACTATACATTACACCTAGTATCATAAAGACTACAAACGTTAAGTAATTTTTAAGTTTCATACAACATTAATTTAAGAATATCATTTTACCAAAATTAACACAGTTAAAACTTCATTAATATCATAATTCAAACAATAAATCACATATACTACAATAAATGAAACATTTCACAAAAAAAACAACTAAATAAACTACTTCATATAGAGTAGCATACTATAAAAACTAATCAACATTTATTAATTTTAATGTAAGAACACCAACATTATATAAGTTTATTTATACAATATTTACTGTGTATTATCTATCAACAATAGATAATATTTCTATTAGTATTGATACAAAAAATCCTAATCAGAATCCTGCGATGGAGGCATCGCTTCTAATACAGATCGAGCTGCGTTTTCACCTAGAGGTACTACTTCTTTATCCCTGCTCTTCTCACTTCCATAGAAGCCAGGTGGAGCCCACTTCTTCTTAGATGTATTCTCTATTAGCCCAACTTTCTCAGGCTCTTTATGCTGTTCTATATCTAGTGGTTCTTTCTCTTTTACATCTTCTCTTTTAGTAGACACACTTAGCTTTATCACCTCTCTTTTCTCAGCTACTAGCTCTTCATTCTCTACCTCCTGTTCCCTGTTACCTGCTTGTAGTTCTCCTTCCTCAGTGTGCTGCTCACTATCCCCTCCTATCTGTGTTATCCCGTGATACGCACTTGTGCTGATTACTCTATCATCTGCTGATTTCCACACACTCCAGAAATGAACCTTCCCTTCTTTCCACTCCTTAGGTAAATCAAAGTGAACATACCTATCCTCCCTCTTTGCGATCGCACTTATCTCTGCTACTAAATCTAACGATTCGCTATAGGCTATAATAGATAATCTATCCGTATTCTTCGTCAGTACATTTGTGATACTATTATCCCATTGTACCTTTATACGTCCAGTCTTAAGTTGGTTTATTTTCTTAATTACAGCAGGAGGCAATGGTCCTATCGACACTAGTACCTTCGCGATATCAATACACGGTTCGCCTTCTACATTAACGATTCCTTCTTTCATCAGCATAGAGATCAGTTGCTCTTTTCCTGTCGCCATTTTATTATTCAATAGAGCCTGTGGGTAATGCTCATTTATAAAGTCTTTAAACTTACTCACAAAGCTAGATACTACCCCTAGTTTACTTCGTTGAAGTACTTGAGCCTCTGTAGCTAGTTTATGAGACTTACGAGGCTTAGAACGTATAAAATAACGCCCTCTCCACATAAATCCTACTACTGTGCCCACTGTACCATGTACACCTCCTAATATTCCATCTTTTATCTCAGCCATGATTAATACTGTTTAGTTGTGATATTATTAGTTTGTCAAGGCTAATTACAGTTGTCTTGAACCTTTCTCTAGTTATCTTCTCTCTATTTTTCTTATCACAAGATATAAAAAACAGAAACACAACTATTTAACTAATCAAATAGCTTTTAAAAAAGGATCTACACTATTTATCATGTATAAACCTCAATAAACTTTCGAAATAACAATTAACAAATAATTCATTTCGACAGATTAATATTCATGCTAACTCTAGCTACACTTTTACTTCTAGAACAACACTCTATCAATACAAGAAGTATTCGTCGACTACTAATTCTCTAATCCACTATTTATGGACTATACTCCACGGATTGTCGAGGGAATAAAGGAAAACACAGACTTATCAAGGGGTAGAACAATGTATATGTGAAACAAAACATCAACACTAAAAAACGTATAGCATTGAAAAACAATTCAATAAACAAAAAAGAGGTACAAAAAAAATGTAGTAGTTTTTTACCTTTCTCTCATACAAAAGACAATATCAATATAATATCAATTAAAAAAGGATATAGAAAAGCTATTTCTGAAGGCTATATAGCTCTACGAAGAAGATAATAATAAAAAAGGGAGTCTATATTTTTCTAAGCAAGTAGACCTTAAAAGAAGATTACCGATATGATTAGTAGATCAGATCTCTAAGATTGAACTCATAAGAGTGGAACAGTATGGTAATCCCTAAAAAAGACAGAACAGTAAACACTTTAGATCAAAAAAAAAGCTTCACTGTATAGTGAAGCTTAGGATGTGGGCGATGAGGGATTCGAACCCCCGACCCTCTCGGTGTAAACGAGATGCTCTGAACCAACTGAGCTAATCGCCCAAAATATTATTTTTAAACAAACTTGTCTTGTGGGCGATGAGGGATTCGAACCCCCGACCCCCTCGGTGTAAACGAGGTGCTCTGAACCAACTGAGCTAATCGCCCAAAAATGTTTTAAATAACTTGGTGTTATTGTGGGCGATGAGGGATTCGAACCCCCGACCCCCTCGGTGTAAACGAGGTGCTCTGAACCAACTGAGCTAATCGCCCAAAAGAATTTTAAATAACTTGGTATTGTTGTGGGCGATGAGGGATTCGAACCCCCGACCCTCTCGGTGTAAACGAGATGCTCTGAACCAACTGAGCTAATCGCCCTAAGTATTTAAACAATTTTGGATAAAAACAATATTTTGAAAATGGTGGGCGATGAGGGATTCGAACCCCCGACCCCCTCGGTGTAAACGAGGTGCTCTGAACCAACTGAGCTAATCGCCCATTTCCTTTTTAAGAACGTGTAATCGTTTGTTGATTACGGGTGCAAATATACGACTGTGATTTTACTTTGCAAGCTTTTTTGAATATTTTTTTTATAAAATTTCAGCTACCACAAATGTGCTCCCCCCTATATATATCAAGTCCTCAGCACCTGCTGTCTCCTTCGCTTTTGCGTAAGCATTTGGTATTGAACTACAAACCTCTCCCATCAAACCAAACTCTCTCGCTTTAGCAGCTAAAATCTCAGGTTCTAGCCCGCGTAAATTATCTGGTTTTGCAAAAAAATATTTTGCCTCTTGTGGTAATAAAGGAAGGATAGAATCTAAATCTTTATCATTCACTACACCAAAAACGATGTATAAATTGCGGTAATTTTCATGTTTTAGCTGATTCATCACGATAGTTAATCCGTGAGAATTATGTGCTGTGTCTGTAATTATCTTCGGATTCTGACCTAAAACTTGCCATCTACCTAATAATTTTGTGTTCGAGACCACATGAAGAAGCCCTTCTACTTCGGCTTTTTCTGTTATATGGAATGATTTTCTTAGTAATTCTATCGCTTGTCTTACAGTTCGGATATTAGATTTCTGATAATCTCCTTTTAAATCTGAGACTAATGCGTTGTCTATATAGGTATCTTGAGCAAAATAGATATCTGCAGACATCTCTTTTGCCTTACTTATAAATACAGGTTGTGTATGCTCATTATACTCTCCTATCACTACAGGTACACCTTTCTTTATAATACCTGCTTTCTCACCTGCTATAGCTTCAAGTGTATCTCCTAAGAATGCTGTGTGATCCTTACCTATATTAGTAATCACAGAAATCAATGGATGTATAACATTAGTCGCATCTAGACGACCTCCCATTCCCACTTCGATTACAGCTACATCTACTTGCTCCTGTTTAAAGTATTCAAAGCACATACCTACTGTCATCTCAAAAAAGCTCAGCGAATTCTCTTCAAAAAAGGGTTTGTTACGTCCAATAAAGTCGATTACAAAAGATTCTGATATCTCTACCCCATTGATCTTGATACGCTCTCTAAAGTCCTTTAGGTGCGGAGAAGTATACAACCCTACCTTATATCCTGCTTCTTGTAGAATAGAAGCAATCATAGAAGAGGTAGACCCCTTTCCATTAGTACCTGCTATATGTATCGTCTTCAGGCTATCTTGAGGATTTCCTAAATGATTAATTAGTTTTATTGTATTGGATAAATCTGCTTTATAAGCTATTGCCCCTTTTTGTTGATACATTGGCAATTGATTAAACATCCATTCTAAAGTTTCTTGATAATTCATATTCAAAAAAATAGGACTACTGTCCTACTTTAAAATTAATAACTATAAATCCGACTTGAATATTCGGTGCGTTGTCATCTGCTTTCCATCTAAATGTCTTGGCAGTAGCAATAGCTGCATCTGTAAGACATTTAGCAGAGTTCGTTGTCCCTTTAGTGTGTTGTGCAGATACGACCTTTCCGCTCTTATCTACTCTTATCTCCACCACTACAGTTCCTACCTCATTACATTCAGGCACTACTTGTCCTCTATTGGCTAATGCACGTCCATTCAGTCCCCAGCTAGTACCGTTACCACTACCATTCCCCTTACCGCTACCATAAGTAGAGTTAGAGTACATATCTCCACCTAGCTTTCCTTGATCTCCTCCTTTAGTAGAGTTCCCTTGTCCTTCAGACTTTTCTCCAGCTGTCTTTGGCCCATTAATAAGGCTAGCTAGCGCATCAGTTGTACTTTGACTAGGTTTTGGGTCAGGTTTAGGTTTGACAACTTCTTTTTTAGGTTCTTCCTTAGCTTTTGGCTTATCCTCCGTTTTTTTTACTACAGGAACATCTACCTTATTTTGGGTAACAACAGGCTCAGCTGTTGTCTCAACAGGAGTAGCTACTTCAGGCTCTGGTTCCATAGCGATAGGTTCTGTCGGCTGTACATCTCCTTTCCCTACTTCACTATTCCCAAAGTTAATAGCAATCTCACCACCTAATAAATAAGGTTCTTTTTCCTGAACAGGAGTTATAATTTTATAAAAGAAAAACAACAAAAAAAGAAGCACAAAAACTGTTGAAGTAATTGCAAAAGCCTTTTTTTTACTTTCTGTTTGTAATATCTTCATACCTACTTTGGTTCCACTGCTAATACAATCTTATAATTATTGCGATAAGCAATATCCATCACAAATACTGCATCCTCTACAGGTACACCTTTAGCGACATGCAATACTACATTAGGATTCTCTATTGTATTTAATTTATTTTTCAGTCCCTCTTCTAGTTCTTCAGGCATCACTTTTTGTTCATTGATATAATAGCTAGACTGGTCATCTACACTCACAGCTACAGTCTCTACTACATCAGCTTTACCATCAGAATTAGGAAGTATTAAATCTAGTGCATTAGTACTCGTCATCGTAGTAATGGCTACCATAAAAAATATAAGCAATAAGAATACGATGTCGGTCATAGACGACATATTAAACTCTGCAGATACTTTATTTCTACCTCTTATATTCATTATGCTGGATCATTTAATAGGTCTAAAAACTCTACTGCATTTGCCTCTAACTGATGTACAATCTTATCTATCTTACTTACAAGGTGATTATACCCTACATAAGATATAATTCCTACAATCAATCCAAATACTGTAGTCATCATCGCTGTATAAATCCCCTCTGATAATACACTCATATCTATACGAGCAGAGCTAGCTGTAGACATCTCATGGAATGCCATCACCATTCCTACTACAGTTCCTAAGAATCCTGTCATAGGTCCTGCTCCAGATAATGTTGCTAACAGATTAATGTTTTTCTCCATCTTATACACTTCTAACTTCCCTGCATTCTCTATCGCAATATTAATATCCTGAAGCGGTTTCCCTATTCTAGATATACCTTTTCCGATTAGGTGAGATACAGGTGTATCAGTATTTGCACATAATAGTTTAGCTTGATCTATCTTTCCTTGAGATAAGAACATTTTTATCTGAGCCATAAAGTTATCATCTATCTTAGACGCATTTTTAATAGCAAAGAAGCGCTCTAAATACAAATACAAAGCCAAGAATAGCATGATAAAAATAATGATCATAATAGCCTGCCCTATTGGCCCACCACTAAAGATAATTTCGCTAAGAGCTAGTTCTTTTTTAACGGCTGCTTCTCCAGCTTCTGCTGCATTAGCTAATTTCTGTGCTACTGCTGTTGTATCCACTTGTAAGAAATGAAACATAAATAATTTGAGTTTTAAAATTTTAAAAGTCTTTTTCTGTTGTTCTATATTGTGCAAAATCGATATAGATTATTCTCATTCTATAATCTCATTTACTTCATGATAACGAAAAAAAATGAGATTTAATATTCAAAATATCAAAAAAAGTGAGATTTTGTCTTTATAATCGTTTGCCATTATAGTTCAAAATGAGTTCAAAGATAAAATGTTTTGTATGTATAATTATACATAAACGCTATATTCTTTATATAACATTCATGCTAGTCATTATCCCAGCTAGTTCACCTACTAATTAATACACTCGTATACAATACCATGCAAACATAATCTTCCTCTTCTGAATAAGCTAATTTACCTGTGTATATACCTCGTGTATTCTACCTGAGCTATGATCATACTTGGCTCCAGTAACACTAGCTAAGACATTCACTTCATCTCTCAATTTTAGCACTCCTAGTAAACCAAATATAATTGCTTCTTTATAGTCAATCACTTCATCAGAAGGTCTTTCAAACAAAACGCCCTTCGCATGTGCCTTAATCCTACTAACTAAATAATCATTTTTAGCTCCTCCTCCTGTTACTAATACACGCTGTCCTTCTTTTATACCGATCCCTGCTGCAATTTGAATAGCAATATGCTCTACTAGCGTAGCTAAATAATCTTCTACAGATAAGGTGTATTTATTAAGAATGGGTTTTATATAAGCATTTAAGAACTCTATCCCCAATGATTTAGGCGCAGACTGCTTATAGAAATCAAGTGCATTTAATTCTCTTAGCAGGTCTTCATTAATCGTTCCTTCTGAGGCAAGCATTCCTTTATCGTCATACTCTAAGCCAAGTTTGGCCACTTGTTCGTTAAGCAAGGTATTCACTGCGCTAATATCATAGGCTAATCTATAATTAAGCCTTCCTTCAAAAGAAATATTAGCAAATCCTCCAAGATTAAGACAAGCTTCGTATTCATTAAATAACAAGCGATCTCCTATAGGCACTAAAGGTGCTCCCTGTCCACCTAACAGAACATCTTGTACCCTAAAGTCACATATCACCTTCTGCTGTATTAAGTCAGCTAGTATAGGCATATTCCCTATCTGTAAAGTATAGCCAAGCTCTGGCTTATGAAAGACAGTATGACCGTGTGAGCATACTGCATCTATATTCTCTATCGTTTTATCTTTAATGAATTGATTAATCACAGTAGCTAAATAGGTAGTATAGCGTACATCTAATATTTCTATTTGTTTACTATCAAGATCGATTGCATTCTTTAATTGTTCTTTCCACTGAGCACTATAAGCGACAGTATCAGTACAGTGAACCTCAAAACTCCACTTACCACTTTCACAATTAAAAGTGATATAAGCCAGGTCTATTCCATCTAATGAAGTACCTGACATAACTCCGATGATATTATATTGGTATTTATTCATAGTATAAAGATTGGTTTTTTACTATAATCTACAAAAGTTTAAGTACAATATTCATTACATTATTCACTTATCAATACAGGTTCTTTAAAATAACAAACATTGTTTCGTCCAAAAATAAATTATAATCATTTTATGCATCAAATTTAAACAGAATCTAAATTGAATAATTGTTTTAAATCAATTATATTTGAGAGCTACAAAAATTAGAACAACTAAAAAATTAAGAGACTATAAATGGATTTTAAATTTACAGAAGAGCAATTGATGATTCAGCAAGCTGCTCGCGACTTTGCTCAAACAGAATTATTACCAGGTGTAATTGAAAGAGATGAACATTCTAAATTCCCAACAGAACAAGTTAAAAAACTTGGTGAATTAGGATTCTTAGGAATGATGGTAGATCCTAAATACGGAGGTAGCGGATTAGACAGCGTATCTTATGTATTAGCTATGGAAGAAATTGCAAAAGTAGATGCTTCTGCTGCTGTAGTTATGTCAGTAAATAACTCATTAGTATGTGCTGGTTTAGAAAAATATGCTAGTGAAGAACAAAAACAAAAATACCTAGTACCTCTAGCTTCAGGACAAGTAATCGGTGCATTCTGTTTATCAGAGCCAGAAGCAGGTTCAGATGCTACATCTCAAAAAACTACTGCTGTAGATATGGGAGATCACTATGTACTAAACGGTACTAAAAACTGGATCACGAATGGTAGTACAGCGGACTACTATATCGTAATCGCTCAAACTGATGTAGAGAAAAAACACAAAGGAATCAATGCTTTCATCGTTGAAAAAGGATGGGCTGGTTTTGAAATCGGAGCTAAAGAACAAAAAATGGGAATCAGAGGATCTGATACACATTCATTAATGTTCACAGACGTAAAGGTTCCTAAAGAAAATAGAATCGGAGAAGACGGATTCGGATTTGCATTTGCAATGAATGTATTAAACGGAGGACGTATCGGTATCGCTTCTCAAGCATTAGGTATCGCTCAAGGTGCTTACGAATTAGCATTAAAATACTCTAAAGAGCGCAAAGCTTTTGGTACTGAAATTATCAACCACCAAGCAGTTGCATTTAAATTAGCTGATATGGCTACTCAAATCACTGCTGCTAGAATGCTTTGCTTCAAAGCTGCTGCTGAGAAAGATGCAGGTCAAGATATTTCATTATCTGGTGCTATGGCTAAGTTATTCGCTTCTAAAACAGCAATGGATACAACTATTGAAGCTGTACAAATCCACGGAGGTAATGGATATGTAAGAGAATATCACGTAGAAAGAATGATGCGTGATGCTAAGATCACTCAAATCTATGAAGGTACTTCTGAGATTCAAAAGATCGTTATTTCTAGAGCTATTGCTAAATAAGCATTACTCAATCCTTATAAAAAAGGCTATTAACCACTTGTGTTAATAGCCTTTTCTTATTTATTGTACATTGACCTTGATGGGTAATTTAAATGTTGTCGGGACACGCCTGCCATTCTGAGAAGCAGGTTGCCACTGAGGCATTGTTTGAAATACAGCTATAATATTTCTCTTTAAATAAGGTGGTAGATATCCTTGTATACTCTGAATAACAATATCAGAGAATGTACCATCTATATCTACTGTAAAGTTCACATTAAAACGATACTGCTCACCTTGATTTAAATAATGATCTAAATTAAGTTTATTAATCATATTTGCTCTAAAAGTCTCTTCCCCTTCATATGGACTTGCTTCTATTATCAAAGAAAAAAAAGGTTTACCATACTCTTCCTCCATGTATTCAATATTAGTATCCGCACTGTTAGAACTAACTTCTTCACCAGAAGCTGTAATTATTTCTTTCTCAGGACTAACAGTTATATCAGTAATACTAGTATCATATTCTATAATATCCCCTCCTACTACTCCTACTTGTGTAATATCAGCTGGCATTTGGTTGTTAAACCTAACTCTTGGACCTTCAAAATAGTTTCCTAAAGGAATTTCTTCTACAGGTACATAGTCAATTATAGGACTTGTTAATAGATAATAAGCTTCGACAGTGTTAGCTAAGTCATTATTACTATCTGGAAGAGGAAGTAAGGGACAAAATACAATAGTTTCATCTTTTCTATTAGAATCAGAAGTAAACAAATAAGAACTACCAATAACACCTAGACATAAGAATACACTTACTCCTAAAGCAAACAACATGATTTTAGCATCACTTTGTTTGGGATGAAAAGGGCTATAATATAATTTTACCGTACTCATAATCTTCTACTTACGTTATGTAAAAATAGCGTTTTTAAGATTAACAAATACCTTATAAGCAAAAAAAGACCTACTGTAAATAGTAAGTCTTTGTTTAAAACGTATTAAACATTGATTCGTGAGAATTTTCTTTTCTCTTTTTCATATAATTTAATCTGTACGATTCTACTTAAAGGGCAATAAACACCGCTAATCACCTAAACCAAAAATACAAACAAAAAGTTAAATACAAAACAAAAAACAACATTAATACCAAAAAAGATATACTTAAACAAAAACAGTTAAAAATAAACTTTAGCAAAGACTATTGCTTTTAACACAATCATTGAACTCTCTTTTGTAATTTTACACCAAACTTTATCTATACATGAAGCCACCTAAATCTATAAAAGCGAAGATTCTCTTTCTATACTTTACGCTATTTGCAGCTGCATTATTCTCTGGAGCGTATATTTATAAAGAGGCTAAAAAATTTACTATTCCTGAGGAGCATGTAATTGAAGAAAATAATAAAATCTTCTTAGTTACTAGTGCTATCAATAACCTATACAGTAGTGAAGCTTATAGTAGAACAGCTATTCTGAGTGGTAATAGTAAAGATATCAAGCTCTATTATAAAGAGCTCGACACCATCGTTAAGCAAATTAACTTGGTACAAACACATGTACAAGATCCTATTACAGTAGTGAAGCTTGACTCTGTTAAAGACCTACTTTCTCGTAAAAAAGTCAGTTTTGAAAACATTATCAAAGCTAGAAAAGATCTTTCTGCTGAAAACAAATACACTGAGGCTTTCTCTGAAATCTACAATATCCGTGAAGAAATAGAGAAAAACATACAACCTATCGTAATCCAAAGTAAAGAAAAGGAGAAAAGAAGTGGTTGGGCAAGGTTATTCAAAGGAGATCATACTGATACTATTAAAACAACTATTAACTATCCTAGTATATCTGACTCTATTATCAATGCAATGGAGCGTATCCTTATCGCTACACAAGAGAAAATCAATGACAAACAAAACAACTTGCTCAACCAAGAACAACGTTTACTGAAAGAAAACAAGATTATCACTGATCAGCTAAGAGGTATCCTACAGAATGTAGAACAAAATATACTTACACTATCTTATCAAAAGATCAATGAGTCAAAATCTAGAATTAGCGCTGCTTCTACCAATATCGCGTATATCGGAGGGACTGCACTAATCGTAGTTTTAATACTAGGGTGGATTATCATTAGGGATATCAATCAAACACAGGAATACAGAAATGCATTAGAAAAACTAAATAAAGAGAATGAAGTGCTACTGCGCAGTAAGTCTATGCTGCTCGCTACAGTAACTCATGATTTACAGACTCCTCTAGGGGGACTTATTGGTTTTACTGATTTATTAGATCAAACAAACCTTGATAACAAACAACAGAAGTACGTTAACAACATTAAGTCTTCTTCTAAGTATATCACAAATTTAGTCAACGACTTAACAGATTTCTCTAGATTAGAGAACAACAAAATAAGTATACAACAGAAAGCATTCAACCCTAAAGAACTAGTAGATAACACATGTAATATACTAGTGCCTAATGCTGAGAACAAAAACATAAAATTAAATTGGTCAATTGAAGATAGCTTAAATAGCAACTTTGTCTCAGATCCGCATCGTATAAAGCAAATACTAACAAACTTAGTCACTAACGCAATCAAGTTTACACAAGAAGGAGGAGTGAATGTTAGTGTTACGAAAGAAAAAGAATATATAGTCTTTAAAGTTTCTGATTCTGGAATAGGAATAGCAGCTAACCAAACTAAGAATATCTTTAACGAGTTTCAACAAGCTCATGATGGAATAGAAAAGAAATTTGGAGGTACTGGATTAGGACTTAATATTTCTAAAAGAATGATTGAATTATTAGGAGGAACTATTCATGTAGAGAGTATATTGAATGAAGGATCTACCTTCACCTTTACAATACCTATTATAGAAGCTGAAGAAGACACCAATATAATTGTACACACCAATGACTTACAATCTGTATTCCAATCTCTTAATAGGATAAATATAGTTGTTATAGATGATGATAAAGTACAGTTACAATTGATGGAAGAGATTCTTTCTCCTTTATTTAATAAAGTCACTGTAACTTTCGATCCTACATCCATAGAAGCTATTTTAAAAGAAGATCAATACAATTTGATACTTAGTGATATTCAGATGCCTAAGATGGACGGATTTGAGCTTATAAGTCATTTAAAGAAAAATACTGATTTTAAGACCATTCCTGTTATAGCACTTTCTGGTAAAAGAGATATTACAATGGAAGAATTCACTCAAGCAGGGTTTGCTTCTGCGCACCCAAAACCATTACAGCTTACAGAGTTACTAATTCTAATTTCTAATATTCTTAATCTTGACTATCAATTAAACAGTTCTAGAACTAAAGAAAAGAACATTGAAGACGCTAATAATCAAACAACAATAAGTGCTACTTATAACACGAATACACTAAAACAATTTATTGGAGATGATCTTAATGCTTTAAGGAACCTTCTAGTAATCTTTATAGAAAGTACAGAAGAGAACCTATTAGACATGCATTATGCTGAAGAAGATTTTGACTTAGAACAAATTGGAAATATAGCTCATAAAATGCTACCTATGTTCAGACAACTTGAAATTACATCCATTATACCTCTTCTAGAAGTACTAGAAGATAAAACAATAACTTTCGAAACTCAACTTGAACTAAGAAACTATATTGAGGTATTGGAAGATAAAATAAACTTAATACTTACTCAGATAAAACAGAATCACTTAGAAGAATAACTAATCAAAAAGCCCCTTAATACGAATATTAAGGGGCTTTATATATAACAATAATCTTGTCTATTATTTCAAACTAGCAACTGTTGTTAGCTCATCTGATTCTAATGTATAATCAATTGAATCAAACTCAAATCCAAACAAGTTGAAGAAGTCTTTTCTATATCCAGCTAAATCAGAAATAGCTTCGATATTCTCTGAAGTTACCTCTTCCCATAACTTAGCTACTGCAGATTGTACATCTTCTCTCATCTCCCAATCATCAACACGAATACGTCCTTCTGTATCTAAAGCTAAACTACCTCCATATAAACGATCAGCAAATAAACGTTGCATTTGCTCAATACATCCTTCATGAATATTTTTCTCTTTCATTACTTTATATAATAATGAAATATATAAAGGAACAACAGGGATAGCAGAACTTGATTGAGTAACTAAAGCCTTATTTACAGAAACATAAGATACACCATTAAGATCTTTAAGTAAATCATTAATTACTGGTACCGTAGCCTCTAAATCATTTTTAGCCATACCTATAGTACCATTTCTATAGATAGGGTAAGTTAATTCAGGTCCTATATAAGAATAAGCAACTGTTTTAGCTCCATTTGCTAAAACACCCGCTGCTTTTAAGTCTTCAATCCAGAATTTCCAATCCTCTCCCCCCATTACAGCAATAGTGTTATCAATATCGCTTTGTTCCTTAACAGGATCAATACTAATATTAGATACAACACCTGTATGGAAGTCTACTGTTTTATTAGTGAAAGGTTCTCCGATAGGTTTTAATACTGAAGCATAAGCTACACCAGTCTTTGGATGAGTTCTACGTGGCGAAGCTAAACTGTAAACAACTAAATCTACTTGACCTAAGTCTTTTTTAATTAGCTCTATAGTTTCTTTCTTAATTTCGTCAGAAAAAGCATCTCCATTAATACTCTTTGCATAAATACCAGCCTGTTTAGCTTGCTCTTCAAAAGCTGCAGAATTATACCATCCTGCTGTACCTGGTCTACCTTCTGTACCTGGTTTTTCAAAGAACACACCAATTGTAGCTGCATTAGAACCAAAAGCAGCAGAAATACGTGAAGCTAATCCAAATCCTGTAGAAGCTCCAATTACTAATACCTTTTTAGGTCCGTTTACTATTTGTCCTTTAGACTTAACATATTCGATTTGCGTTTTTACATTCTCTGCACATCCTTCTGGATGAGAAGTTAAGCAAATAAATCCTCTAGTTCTAGGTTGTATAATCATTATAAATCTTTTTCTACTTAGTTGAATTTAAACCAAGTTGCAAATTACGCATTTTATCACAACAATACATATTTATTATTATAAAATAACATATCTACAAATTCCTCATCTTCAACAAGAAACTTTAATTATGAGATAAAAAAAAGGTTGGACATGTCCAACCTTTTTTACTTCTTATAAATCTGTGATTATAAATTCACTTCTTCTATTCTCTTGATGTTCTCTCTCACTACAAGGAACATTGTTTTTACAACGATTGATAATTCCTCTTTCTCCATATCCTACACCTCTTAATCTCAATCTATTCACTCCTTGACGTACTAACCAATCTACTGTTTGATCTGCACGACGCTCTGATAATCTTAAGTTATACTCATCAGGACCAACACTAGAAGTGTACGAACGAACTTCTAATTTTAATGAAGGATTAGTCATCATAATAGATGCTACTTTAGACAATTCTAATTGTGCATCACTTCTAATAACAGAACTATCATTATTAAAGTATATCGGTGCTAAATCTGTAAGCTTACCTAAATCATCTCCAATTCTTGGATTACCTTCATTCTTTCTTTTAGGTTCCATATAGTCGTTATCATCATCAGTTGGATAATTAAGAGATGAAAATGCCTTACTTCTTTCTAATTCAAAGTCAACCTCTATAGAATCATCCTTATTAACATCTTCTACAGATACTTCTTCAGATTTATATCCTTTAGCTTTAACGGCTACATAGTAATCTCCTTTAGATTTGTTGAATAAGAAAATGATAATTTTATAGAAGTATAATAAAGCAACCAAATCAACAGAGTGAACCAAACGGTTGACAAAGTTAATGACTTAAGAACTGAGTAGGACTTTGTTGATTCTACTAAAAGGTATCAGACTAGTAATTAAGACGTTCGGGTCTAGTATTAAGGTTTAGATGATATTTAGTAATAGGTTGCCTTAAATAATTATCATATGGACAAATTTACACAATTTATCGGAATCGACATTTCAAAAGAGTATTTTGATGCATCAATTTATGTAGAAGTAAACAAGTATAAGCACAACCAATTTGCTAATACAAAGAAAGGTGTTTTAGAATTTATGAAATGGATGAAGAGTGAAGGTTGTTCTATTGATAATACATTAGTCTGTATGGAACATACAGGAATTTATAAGAATATTTTAGTTAGAGAATTACAAGTTAAAAACTGTAATATCTGGGTAGAGATGGCTTACAAGATTATTAGAAGTAGTGGAATACAAAGGGGGAAAAATGATAAGGTAGATTCAGCAAGAATAGCGTTATATGCTAAAAAGAATCAAGAAGAGGCAACTTTGTTTAAAGCATCTGATCAAGTAATAGATAAGATGCAAGCATTATTAGGTCAACGTGAAATGAGTATAGCTCATAAAACGGCAATGAGTACAAGAACAAATGAATTAAAGGACTTTAATGTTGATTTGTATAAAATACTATGTACTAATGAAAAAGCTTCATTAAAAGCCTTAGAAGAGATGATTAAGTCAATAGATAATCAATTAGATATTCTGTTAAAAGAGCATCAAGAAATTAAAGAGATTTATGACTGTGTTACATCTGTAGTTGGTATTGGGCCTATTACAGCAATGTTCTTGATCTGTTATACTAATAGATTTACCTCATTTGATGATGCTAGACAGTTAGCATCATACTGTGGAGTAGTTCCTTTTGAGTATACATCAGGCAAATGCGTAAAAGGAAAGCCTAAAGTACACTTCATGTCAAATAAGAAGCTTAAAAAGCTTTTACATATGTGTGCATTATCAAGTATTAGGCATGATCCAGAGATCAAGAGTTATTATGAGAGAAAAGTGGGAGACGGAAAGCACAAAATGCTTGTGTTAAACAATGTAAGAAACAAATTAGTACAACGTATATGTGCGTGCGTTGAAAACCGAAAAATGTATGTAATGAAACAAGTAGCTTAATCAAAAGCTATACATAACGGATATAAACATAGAGGATAATATACATTATTCCAGGCATGTCTATGTCTTAGATAATTGAATTATTATCAGAAAAACGAAATAAATATTATGAATTATTATTTGCTTTTATCATAGTAATCAATCTGAACAGAATTATTTGGATACTTATCTATATTCTCTATGATAAAATAATCGTTCTTTCCATCCCCATCTGGCGAAACTGCATTATAAATCTTTAATTCTGAATTATAATCTGAATCCACTAATGCCAATGTAAAAACACCTTGAGCTTCTACTACAATAGGCGTCTTTACAGTCTTTGTTGATACATCTACTATACCTCCTAAGTCTTCCCATTTTAAGCCCTTATCATCCCAACGAACAATGTGTAAACTCTTCTCTGGATTAGCCAATAAAAAAGAAGGGGGCGTTTGCTCATTCCAACTTAAAGTTAATATAATAGCTCCATTACTCGCTTCATTCTTTACTTCCCAATACTCCTCATTATTTATATCTATAATCGCATTTTTAACATTATGTGCTCGACCCACCAAAGGATTTACACGTTTATACTGGGTTTGAAATAAATTTTGTAATCCGCTACTCTCTCCTAGGGTAATTGGGCGATAATATGTCCCATCTCCTACTGGCATTTCCATTTCTTTTTTTGCATCTAGATCGGCCATACCAACTACGTGACTTTCATCTCCTACACCCTCTACACTTGAGCTTTCTAAAAAGGTAATACTTCCTGATAATGGAGTATTTACAACTACATGACCGCGCTCAAAATAAGCTTTACCAGCAATACTTATTTCATTCTCTAAATCAATTCCATTACTATTAAAGATTACATCTTCAAACAAAGTGGAATTTGCTCCTCCTGATATTTTTTGTTTTGCTTTAGCTTCACTCAATTGTTCAAAGAATACCTGACTAGCCTTGACTGAACGTGAAAAAACAAAAGCACCTGTATTACTAAAATCATCTAAAAAATAGATATCTCCAGAATTTACAAAATTTCCTTGAGCACTATTAACAAACTCTCCACTTACAAACAAGACTTCATTAGCAGATACAAACATTTCTCCTGTATTATAAAGCTCTACTTTCTCTTGTGCATGTAGCACACAAGAAGTTATAAGCACAGGTATTAATTTCAATGTATTCCCTTTTTTCATATCATTTTTTTTACACTTATTTATATAAAATTCACAGATATACACATACCAAAAGCAAACATTATAACAAATAACAAAATTAAAAATAAAATTAACATTTAATAATCAATTAAAAAACATTTTTTAACACACTATCTATTAAACAATTATTAACAAAAAAATTCTACTTCTAATGATTTTAAATCAAAACAATACTCATCTTAAGTCTGAAAACCCTCTATAATTACATAAAACCCTCGTTTAATACATTTTAAATATTTGAAAAACATTGTTTTTTAAACTCTTGAACCAAATAAAAAAGCTAAAAAAGACATTATATACAGTTTAGTATATTAATATTCAAACAATCAATCACTTAAAAATCTAAAAAACATTACTCAGTATAAATCCATAAACCTAAGACTAACAAAATATAGATGCCCCCCCTAAGGAAACAGCACATAAGTTTCTAACTAATGGAATACTTTATCTTTTTATGTCTTTCACACCAAATAAGCTACCAATAATAAACTCCCTAATAAGACATCAGGTTAAAAAATGAAGGGGTAATCCGTCCTAAAAAAACTGTACAGCTATAGTAGGACGAGACACCCCTAATTAGACTGATCACATAGTGGTCCCATAGTTATGGGATACTGCTCGCATAAAAAAGAGATAAAAGTATGCGACCACTACCCCATAAACAACCTATAAATATCCTATTAAATGTAATATGATCAATTACATTATCAAAATCTCATAATAGACAGCTACCATACTACTTATGTTCTAATACATCCTAATTAACCTTTAATACTACAAATAACAATATCTAAAATGAAAACTATAATAGCAATCAATACCAAATACTACAAATAAAAAAAGCTCCCTTACGGGAGCTTTTAGTGGCTAATGCTGTTAGTTTTAAATCCTACAGCAGGATCGGTCGAAAAAAAAATTGTTTTGTTGTTTTTAAGAACAATTATAATATAGTATAAACGTAAACTTAAGTCATTATATTACAATTCTGTAACAATAAATTCACTACGTCTATTTAACTGATGTTCTTCTACTGTACATGGCACTCCATTACTACACTTATTCTGTAATTGTGTCTCACCATATCCTTGTCCTGTCACTCGGCTTGCCTCGATACCTTGACTGATAATCCACTGTACTGTAGACTTCGCTCTGCGATCAGACAATCTTAAGTTATAATCATCATTCCCTCTACTATCTGTATGAGAACGTACATCTATCTTCATAGTAGGGTACTCTTTTAATACTTCTACCACTTTCATTAATTCAATAGATGCATCTCTACGAATATTTGATTTATCAAAATCAAAATAGATTGGATTCAGTTTTAATTTCTTAAATAGATCATCATCTTTAGTAATAGGTTTCTCTGTTTTCTCTAAAGGAATATCTTGTTTTTTAACTCCTCCAGCTACAGCATCTAATTGTACGATTACTTCTTCTGTATTATACTTCTCAGCTGTTGCTTTTAAGCGATACTTCCCTCTACACTCTAGTTCATCTATTCTATAATATCCCTTATCATCAGTGATTATTTCTCCTATCACTTTATATGAGTTATCATACACAGTTACTTTAGCATTGGCTAATACCTCTTGAGTATCTTTATCAAACACAATACCTTCTAGGCTCTGGTGACATATTTTCTGCATAAAGAAGTAAATATCATCTCCCCCTACACCATTCACTCTATTAGAACTAACGAATCCTTTGCGTGTCTTACTATCAATATAGAATGCAAAATCATCTGTGCTACTATTAATAGGTGTTCCCATATTCGTCACTTGACCTACACTTCCATCTACATTAATCTTCGTCACGAATACATCTAAACCACCAAGTCCTGGGTGTCCATCTGAACTAAAGAACAAGAAGTGATCTTTAGATATAAATGGAAATGTCTCTCTACCTGCTGTGTTTACTTTATTCCCTATATTCTCTACTTTACCATATTCTCCAGTAGGATATAATGCTACTCTGAAAATATCAGATTGTCCTAAAGTACCTTCTCTATCTGAAGAGAAATATAACCATTTGTCATCAGGTGTTAAAGCTGGGTGAGCTGTATTATAGTTATCCGAGTTAAACGGCAACTCTTCTACATTCTCCCATTTACCTTCTTCTGATAAAGTCGCTTTATATATTTTTAATAAAGTCGAATGCTCTTTATTTAATCTTCTCTTTCCTTTTGCACTTGTATTATTACGTGTAAAATACATCGTCTTCCCATCAGAAGTAAATACAGCTGTTGCTTCATTTACTTTAGTGTCTAACTCAGGTGCAAACTTCACGGGCTCTTCAAAAGTACCGTCTGCATTAATCACACTACTGTATAAACTTGTAAAACTCTCGTTCGTCCATTCGTGTAATCTCTTTCCTGACTGATGTTCTGTATTACGAGCAGAAGTATAAATCAACTGATTTCCTAATAAAGCTGCTCCATAATCTGAATAGGCAGTGTTCACACTTATATTCTTTAGCTCATAGCGATCAGAGTTATTCTCTATCTCTTTTAGATAACGGTCTTTAGTAGATTCAAAAAGTTGTGCTCTAGAATCGTTTGCCTCTAATTTAGAGAACTCTTCCATCATCAGTTTTGACTTATCATAGTTCTCTACAGCTTTTAGCGTCTGTGCGTAACGATAATAATATTCTGATGGTAACACTTCTTTACCTTTATCTTCGTATTGACCTTCGAACAATTCAGTATACCACTGATTTGCTTCTATTAACTTTCCATTAAAGTAATATGCATCCGCTAACTTCTTCAGCATATCAGCATTAGTATACCCTTTGCTAGCGATGCGTTCATAGATCTTAATCGCATCTACGTAAGCTTGGGTTTGATATTCTTTATCCGCTTTCTTCTCTGCTACCTTCTGTCCATAGGTACTCATACCTACGAAAAGCAACATCGTCAATAAGCTTATTCTCAATAGCTGTTTTTTCATACTTGTTTTCTTAACTCCTCTCTTATTAGAAGAAACGAGGAGCATTAATTGTACTACGACGGTTAAATAATTCGAATCTCATGAAAATCTCGTGTGAACCTGAGTTATAACGTTTAAGTGCAGTAGTCTCAAAGTCATAAGAATATCCAACAAATAAATTATCATTTACCTGGAACCCTGCCAATGCACTAACCGAAGCATCCCAACGATAAGCAGCTCCTAATGTAAACTTGTCATACATCAAAAAGTTAGCTGTCAAGTCTACTTGTAATGGTGCACCACTTACTGCCTTAACTAAAGCGGCCGGCTTAAATAATAAGTTCTCACTCACATCGAATACATACCCTCCCATTAAGTAGAAGTGCATCTTCTGACGCATCGTCGTAATATCATTATCATCGTAGCGATCTGTAGTCAAAAAGTTCGGAACCGATAATCCTACATAAGCTTTGTCAGAGTATAAATAAACCCCTGCTCCAATATTTGGGTTAAACTTGTTATTTAGATTCTCTTGGCTTACAGGATCTGTAGGATTGTGGATATTAAGCTTTGTATAATCAACACTTAATAGATTAGCAGTCGCTTTTAACCCGAATGCTAATTTATAATCAGCGTTTAAGTCAATAGCATAAGCTAAATCTACAGAGATATTATTCTCATCCATCGCTCCTATACGATCATTCGTAAAGTTCACTCCTAGTCCTAATCCACTTTCTCCAAGAGGCGTAGATACAGATACATTCGCAGTCTTAGGTGCTCCATCTAGTCCTACCCACTGTGTTCTGTACATCCCGAATACGTTCAGTGTTCCTCTACTACCTGCATAAGCTGGGTTGATCATATTAGCATTATACATATACTGTGTATACTGTGGATCTTGTTGAGCTTGCATTTGAGAAAAGCAGCCTAAGGCGAATAGGCTGATTCCGATTTTCTTTATGTTTTGTTGAATATTCATGTATTCTCTTACTTATTGCTTTCTAAATGTAGGTAACCCGATTTCTTAATCATACGCGAACCGCTAGCGTCTTTATACTCATAACTCACGATGTAGAAATAAGTACCTGTAGGTAATTTCTCCCCTTTATTTACAGTAACACGTCCATCAGAGTATCCTCTAAACACATTACCTGCACTGTCATAACTCTTCGTATCATATACCTTAACTCCCCAACGGTTATAAATCTCTACTGTATTATTAGGGAATCTGTTGATATTATCTATGATAAAGTAATCATTCTTACCGTCTCCATCAGGAGAAACAAGGTTATAAATAACGATATCTCCGTCTAAGATTAGGTCTGTATTCACAGTAGCTAATGTAAAGAATCCGTACCCCTTAACACTTGTAGGTGTAGTGATCTCTTTTTTCTCTAGATCTACTACTCCTCCTTCGTCTACCCAAAGTTGTTGCTTAGCATCCCAGCGTACGATGTGTAATTCTTTCTCTGGGTTTACTAATAACTCTTTAGGTGTAGTACGCTCATCCCAACTTAACGTCAGCATGATGTCTCCTTTGCTATTATCACTTCCTTTATCTACTGTCCAGTACTCGCGCTCATCTAGTAAGTTAATCACTCCTGACTTAGCACTACGCGCTCTAAAGAAGTTCTTATCATCTAAGTTATACTTTCCTTCATACGCATCCTTTACATGGTCTGGAGCAGTGATTCTAGCATAACGGTATAGTCCTTTATCTCCCTTAGGATATTGGAATTCCTCATTACCTATCTTCTCTACATATCCTTCTGCATGGCTTCTATCTGTAGGCTTAAGTGCTTTCGCTCCTTGGTGGAAGGTTAGCATCCCTGCTAGTGAGTCTACCTTAATGATACCATCTTTAAAGTCTACACTACCTCTTATGTTAGCCTCGTTCTTTAGGTCGAAGGCCATGTCTTTAGTAGCGTTATCTAGTACTACGTCAAAGAAATTAGAAGGTTGGCTTCCTGTGATATGTTGAGCTCCTTTTGCTTCTTCAAAAGGAGTGAACACAGCTTTAGAACCTTTGGCGTTCGTGCTGTGATCGTAAATATTGTCATTGTTAAAGTTGCTGTAGTAATAAACCGTTCCATCATTCTTTACATACCCTTCTTTTGTATTGTCAAAATCATAGATAGTAGACATTACACCACCTTCTGCTACTGAAATCTTTCCTTGGTTTACCATTACTTGGTCTTTCTTAGCTTGCTGTGCTACTACTGTAGCTGGCAATGCTAAACCTAATAAGGCAACTGATTTATATATTTTTTTTGATTGCATAGTTTTCAGTTTTTAAATACTGTGCTAGTGTGAAACTAGCACAGTTATTATTCTATTATCTCACTTTTTGATAAATCATAGGATTCGTTATCAATAATCCATTCCCTTTTAAAGGTACATAAGTATGAAATTCTTTAGTAGCATCCCATCCTTCGTCACCTTCTTTATATGGTGTTGGATCTGTTGATTTTACTTCGACAGTACGTTCTGATTTAGGCAATTTACCAACTCCTTTTACAGTAGCTTGATTATAAACTCCTTTCGTTTCGAATATATCAGCTTCTGTTACTTTATAAGATACTGTGAACGTCCAAGTCTCATTTCTATTTAAAATACCATTATTATTTTTATCACCTGAGAAAGTCACTCCCTCTTGTATTGGTAAATGAGTGCGCTCATCTAGCTTAATAGTAAATCCAAACAATGGATCAATAATCTCAATATCCTCTATATCCATATCTCCAGCATTTTTCACATCGAAAGTATATAAGATTGTTTCTCCTACTTGTGCATATCCATCTTTACTCTCATCTGTAAACACTCCTTCTTTCTCTATAGTACAAGTTTCACACTCTTTTTGCTGTTGACCATAACCAAAACCATACATCATCGTTTGACCAATTACATTTTGAGTTACATCTACTTTATTGATATTTGCACCTGTTCCTTCTGAAATCCAATGTACTACTTGCAACGGTACCGCTACATTTCCATTATATCGATCATACACTTCCAATTCTTCTAATGAAGCATTCGTAGTTCTTTTTCCCCATAATGTTACATTCCCCCATTTATCAATATTAACACGAATAACTGGTGAAGGGTTATTAAATCGATCATTCTGATCAATATGTGTATTATCACTTTCATCATCATTAGGGTTTTTATTCACATTCCAAACAGCACTAGTTCCTGTCTCTCCAAATCTTTTTCCATCAGATTTAAAACGTACATTTCTATTTGCATGGCCTGTTTCAAACTCTAATTCTTCTTTATAAAGAGGTACTCCATTAATAACCATATTAAAAGAATTGTCTAATCGATAAATATCTACAACAAATCCTCCATCTGTAGCAGGTTGTTCAAACTTCTCAACCACATTACTACCTTCTTTTTGAGCTCCAGCTCTATGAAACCATCCAAAACCTTTACCTACGATGTCTTGATAACACTCATCTGCACAAGTAATATTAGAGACATGGATTCCACAACTTGGATCTTGAATGCGCTTAGAGAATGTGATATTATCTATCAGAGTATGTCCAAAACCTTTTCCAGTTTCTAAAGCTCTATCTTGACTCCCTCGAATAGCAATCTTCACATTTTTACTTACTACATCATCACATGCAGCTTCTGCAAATGTAAAACTAGCTGTCAACGGTACCCATCCTAAACTAAATCCTTCTGGCTTAGCTCCTTCTGGCAATCCAACACCTCCATACTTCAGTGGAACTGATGCATAGATATGACCAGTCTCTTTATCTAACACATCCATGATCATATAATCTTTATCATGGTAAGTCACATAAGAATAGATATCTAAAGTATAAACTCTGTCTTTCTCTATTTTTTCTGCTAATTCAAACTCATAAAATGGTTTAATGCTTTGCGCAGCTGAAGCAGCTCCTCTTACTAAGAATGCTGAACCATTTACTGCTCCAGACATATCTCTTATCGCTTTAGCATTATCCCAAGCTGGAGTCCAGTCAAAATTACTATTTGCTTCAGTTGGATCATTACTTGGTGCATTCTCTACCCATATTCCTTCATGCCAAGAATCTGTTGTAGGGATTCCCATCTGTACATACCCAGGAGGATTTACAGAGTAATATCCATTTTTGATACGTGCTACAGAGATAGTTTCACTATGAGGATTTCTATTCGCACCTGCATAACGACGATCGTTAACACCTGGTGCAAAAAGATAAGATGCTGTTGCTCCTCCTCTAGGTCCGTCTCTTAGTACCTTCCCTTCTTCTGTCAATATCTCTCCATTCACTCCTATACTAATAGAAGCTCGTTGACTCCAATCTGTTCTTCCTGAATTTACATTCCAATATCCACGATCAAAATCTTCAAAATACAATATCTTATCTACACACTCACCAAGTGCCATAAAGACAACTTCATTGATATTGTTACATCCTATTGATCCACTACCTCCAGGTAAATTACCTGAATCATTATTATAACATTCATAATGTGGATTCGTTGGTTTCACATTTGGATCTCCATTTGTTGCATCTGGATCAGAAACGTCAGCAGGTCTCATAATCGTTGATTCTGCAATCATTGATCCCGTCATACCGTTTAACACTCCCGTGATTTTATACTCAACTGTACATCCATTAGGTATTTGTAATTCTGAACGGAATGTACGCGTTAGAGGATCATAAGTAAGTGCTACTGATTCTTTAGCATTTCCATTTGCACATTTAAAAGTTGCTTTTACTCCTTTTGGATTGATTACATCCACCCCAGGAGGAACTGTAAATGTAAAAGGGGCACCATGAATTCCTTTACTAGCATCTGCTATAATATCAGAAGGTCCTTTATTACCTGCTGTCACTACATAATCTACTGTATCTCCTTTATGTCCTTTACCAGTACCACCTACTTTATAAGTAATATTCGTATAAAGGTCTGCCTCTTTTATAACAACCTCTGTCTTAATCTCTTTTTTATTTCCAACTCTGAACGTCCAAGTATCCATTGACTTTTTATCACCAAAAGTATTACTAGCTCCTCTTCCATTAATCCCCCATATATGTCCGTTAGTATTGCTACTAATTCCTCTATTTCCAGGAGTAAAGTGTGTATTAACTTTAGGATTAACAATCGACCCATTGCTTACATATGGTATATCACTATCATCCCAAAATACTAAATCTGATAGCACATTACTATAATTATGGTAATCTAACAATTCAATTGCTATACCTCCTATATTATATTCCATATCAAAGAAAGGGAAGTGAACTTCAGCACCTTGTAATTGTACATTTAGATCAACTGGAACTACACCTTTTAGCTTCGTTTTTCCATCTGTTCCACCTACTCCATCCCAATAAATTTTATTGTGTCCTTCTTTTGTATTTCCTTCTAATCTTTTAAATACAGATCCACTACTTATGATATCAATCGTAAACTGCTGTCCACTTACAGGGGCGTCAAACTCTATATACCCACCTTTATGTCCAAAAATACCTACTGTCCCTTCAGCACCTACTATCTTCACATTAGATACTTCTGGCTCTATTACTGTAGGATTTAACCATGTAGTCAAACCATAAGAGGTACTATTAATAGCAACTTTTGCCTTATTAGGCATATCTTTTGCAGGTAATGTATAGTAGATCTTATGGGTAATATTACTATCATCATCTGGAGTATTAGGATTATGAATTTTGTCAATAACCTTACTAGCTTCATTATTCATACTCTTATACAAAGAATTCTTTGTTTTAGCGTCATAGAAACCATTGTTATTCACAAAAAATGCCCATACAATACCTGAAGACCCCTTATGAGTAACTCTATATGTAAACCCATCATTAGTACGAACAAAAAATTCCCCTTTAAATTTTACATCTTGATAATTTGATCCACTAGAAAAATTTCCATTAGAAAAGTTTAAATTCGTAGCATAAACCCTACCATTAACAAACTTTGTGTTACTTTCATTAATAACTGATACATCCCAAGCTATAATACTAAAAGCTTCAACTTCTTTCCACTGAGTATCTGCTAATTGAACATATCCTGTTTCTCCTATGCGATTATTACCAACTGTTCTTTGACCAGTAAACTCTACACGATAAATTCCTTCACCTCCTACTGGAACAGTATAATAAATAGGTGTATACCCTCCTTTGCTATCATTTTTTAACCTAGGTCCAGCTAACTCAGCAGAACGATTTGGAATTTGCCCTTCTGTTTGATTATTATCAACAACTATACTACCGGAAGGATTATACAAAGTAATTCCTCCCTTAGCATCTCTCCAGTTAGTTGTTCCCTGAGCTGAAGATGCCATCGTAATAGTTTCCCCTACTTTAGCATATACATAATGTGCTCCAGCATTAGGAAAAGGTATTGCTTCTGGAGAACTATGTTTATTTCCCAATAACATAGCACGATGCCCACTTGCTCCACTAGGATATAAATTTCTAGAACCGTCTGCCAACATAGTTGTACTTACTCCTAAGACTAAACTTAGAGTAAGTACTACTTTGATTGTTATCTTATTTATAATTTTATATATCATATTATATTTGTAATTATAATTTAGTTTAATAAGTATCTTAAGCTAAAGATACCTAACTATTTTTTCGTTATTTGATTACAAAAACGATATTCATATAAGAGGCAGGTGTCGCATTACCAATGATGTCATAAGTAAGCTTACCATCTTTATCTATCTTAAGATTTTTAAATACTTTTGTGTCATAATAAGTCACATAGTAATGAAGCTCTCCTTTATCAAATACAGCTATATCTGCTGGAGCACCATCACTCCCCACTATTCCGCCTGTATAAGGCATTGTATATCCACCAGCACCATGAGCAATAGGATAATCTGCATTTCCTACTCCTGCTTTTCCTCCTGTAAACTGATCTACATATTCTTTATATAAATCTCTTTCTAAGCCAGTTCCTTTTGACTTCGTATCAAAAATAACTGCTGGCATATAGAAGAACTGAGGAGCTACTTTAGCACGTTCTACAGTTTTTAACACACCATCAGCATCCGCTACCACAACTTTATTAGTTGATTCTCCAGTAAATTCAGGTTTATTAATATTATTAACTTGAACTCCTCCGTCTCCATGAATAACAAGGTTAATAAGAGCACTACTATTTCCATCGTATGTTTTATATGTTTCAAAACTGATGTTTTTTGAATAATATGTAGATAATTTAAATCCCTTATCTGCACTTGAGTTAATATGTGACCAATCATTATCATGATTTAACTTTAATTTCGATTCAATACCATTAGTAGATTCAACTTTTGAAATTAAACCTATAGATGACGTTTTATCTCCATACATATTTAAACCAGTATGATCTGAATCATAAGTAAATCCATGAGATTGACCACCTTTCTCAAATATTAAAGACGTGTTTTTTCCAAAATCAACAATACGGTTACTCGTTAAAGTACCATCTGAGTTATAAATATTCTTATATTCCTCAGGTTTTTTCCACTCTACTTTAGTATTTGTATCACCATCTTTTACTACTGTTAATACATCACCTGCATTTCCTCCATCAGTGTTAATTGCTACGTTATAATCCGTAGTAGTACTTCCTGTTGCTGTAGTAGGTGTTACTTTCACTCCATTTCCTTCAGAAACTGTAGTTAACTTCTGTGCTGCTTGAATATCGTCATTAGAAACATTTACTTTATACTCTGTCGTATTACTTCCTGCTGGATTAACAGATGAACTTACTGTTGTATTTAATCCATTAACAACAGTAGTAACTTTTTGTCCTGCTTGGATAGCGTCCTTTAAATCTACTGAACCTGACTCTACGCCATTAACAGAAGTAACAATTGTAGTACCATCAACTGTATTTGTAACATTATCAATTACTTTAACTTCAGCTTCTTTTCCATTCACTGTAGAAACAATAGTGTTACTATCTACAGTACCATTATTATTTTTCTTAGTTAAAGCATTAGTAGTTGTAGGAACTATTTCAGATTGTGCTACCCAAGTAGCTTTACCTTCTTTAGTAACCATTACTTGCCCATTAGTACCCGCTTTTATTTCTAAAGAAACATCTTTGAATGTAGAACCTACACTTCCTTTATCATCATTAACAACAATTGAATTAGAAGTAACATTACCTGTTGCTAATTTTTCTTTAGCAGTTTCATAGTTAACTGTTAAATTACCAGTACCATCTACATTTAATCCTTCACCTGCTTTTATTACACCTGCTACATCTTTAGTAGCTGTTGGAACATCTAAAGTGTACTCATGAGAATCTGCAGCTTTAGTTACAGTAATATTTGTTCCTTCTTTAATAGTAGTAACTGTTTCGTTAGCTTTAACGATATCTTTTTGATCTACCCAAGTAGTTCCATTTCCATCAGCATTTGTTACCATCACTTGATTAGCTGCACCGTGTGTAATCGAAAGAGTTACCTCTTTTAATACTGATCCTGCTCCATTATCTGTACCTCCTACAGTAATCCCAGTACCTGTAATTCCTTTTGCATCAGAAATTAAGCTTGATGTAATAGTTGTCGGTGTCCATACACCATTTACTAAAGTCAATACCTGATTAGCAGTTGGGTTAGTATCAGATACTTCTACCCCTTGTATTTTACCTACTACAGTAGCATTAGTTGGTCCAGTTACATCACCATCTAAAGTAATCTCTGTAATTTCAGATTGTTTAGCAAAACGAGCCCATTTAGTTCCATCCCAATAGTAATAACCTGGAGTAACATCATTAGCTGTTGCTTGGTTATATACCATTAATGATGTTTCAGGTTTAGTAATAGGCTCTTGATTAGTTGTTTCAACTAACTCTACACGTGGTATCAACAATCCTCTTTTTGAGGATTGTATATCTACTGCTGCTGATTTATTTGGTTTATCTGTTCCGAATCCTTGTTGTGCTTGAACTGTTTGAGTTCCTAATAAAAGTAATAAACTAAGTCCGGCAAATCCTATGTATGTCTTTTTCATCTTTTGTATTCTATTTTTTATTAGTTACGTCCAACAACGATCCATTTCGTTCCATTAGACTTAATAATCCACCCTTGGAATGGCATAGCTCCATAAGCTAAGCGATTACTTACTGTATCATTCTCTTGAACAATATTTAAATAACCATTGTGATTTTCATTTGTATTAGCAATTTTCACACTAATAGTTTGTCCTTCTACACCGCTTGGAGTTGGTAATTTTAAATTAGTATCTGTAGCTCCTAAAGTAACTTCGATTACCACTTCCTCTTGATTAATAGAGTAATTAGTATCTCCTGCGATATTAATATCACCTTCTTTAGTTATAGTAATACTTCCTGTAGATTCAGATTTGTTTACAGCATATAACTTACCATCTGCTCCTATTTTCACGTTTTCTAAAACAGTATTTTTATCAGCTGGAGCATCTAATCCTATAATAGCTAATGAACCATTTCCTGTTAGATCTAATTTAGTTGGCTCTGTTATTTCACCACCTAAATTAACTGTATTATCAGATTTAACTGTAATACCCTGTCCTGACTTAACTGTATTTCCTAAAGCAGAAGCATCAACCCATTCAGTAGTAGTTCCTGTAACTGTTCCTTCAGCATCTTTAACTTCTTTAGTAACTAATACTTGACCTGCAGTAGTACCTCCTTTTATTTCTATTGATGTCTCATCTAATAAAGCTTTTGCTCCACCTGTTACAACAATTGATTTAGATTTTAATTCTTTACCTTTAAGAGTCTCACCAGAGATTTCTTTATAAGTAACTCCACCTATACCATCTGCTACTGGAATTTGTCCTTCTCCTGCAGGAGAAGATGTCCCATTATCTGTAGTATTAGAAGTCATTTTATCTGCTGATACAGCTCCGCTACCTAAGTCAACATTTGCTATTGTACCATCAAGAATCTCTGTAGATGTAATACTTCCTTCTTTAATACTTAGTTTAGTATCTACTAAAACAGCATTTTTTAATTCAGAAGATTGAGTATCACCAATAACAATTTTACCATCAGTAGTTAATGTTTTAGCAACTAATCCACCCTTATCAACAGCATCTTCAATTAAGTTCTTAGCTGATGTTTGTTTTAACACACCTTCTTTATCAGCGATAACAATGTTATTATCAGTTACAGGTTTAGCTACATTATCTAATCCTTTAATAGCAATATCACCAGCTTTAACACCATTATTATCAGTTAAGTCAATAATAGCTCCTGGTGTAGTACCATCATTTTTAATCTTACCTCCTAAGTTAACAGTGTTGTCATCTTTAACTGTAATACCTTGACCAGACTTTACTGTATTACCTAAAGCAGATGCATCAACCCATTCTGTTACATAAGTAACTTTACCTTCACCATCTTTAACTTCTTTAGTAACTAATACTTGACCTGCTTTCTCTCCTCCTTTAACTTCGATATTCACATTTTTTAAAAGAGCAGTATCAGCTGCAGCACCCTCTATTTGAATAGAATTCCCTTTAGAAGTCAATGCTTTTCCATCTATAGCACCCTTATCTATAGCATCTTCCATTAAATCTTTAGCAGATACATTCTTTAAGATACCATCAGCTCCCATTACTACGATATTATGTCCAGCTACATTACCTTTTGTTAATGTATCAAGACCTGTTATCGCTAATTCTTTACCTGCTCCTGTATTTAAAATTGTTTTCTCTGTTAAATCCCCACCTAGTTTTACAACTGTTTTAGTATTTCCTTTATCATCTGTAATAACCTCTGTTTTCACACCATTAGTTCCTGCTACTACATCTTTTAAAAACACCTCAGGATTAACCCATTCTGAAACATAAGTAGTTTTTCCTTCTACAGTAACTTCTTTTGTCACTAACACTTGATTAGGAGCAGTTCCTGCTTTTACATTTACATTATAATCGATATCGTGTCCGTTTACATCTGGTTTTGGTGTAACTGTCACATTATCTCCTGCAGAAACTGTTACTGAACTACCTGAGTTAGAAGATACGAAACGTACCCATCTACCTTTAGATCCACCTTCGTGTTTAAAATTTGCATCCCAGTAATAAAAACCAGCTGGTGTTTTCGATCCAATATTATATACCATTAAAGCATTAGCAGGATTAATTACTGGAGTACCTTGGTCTAAATTTGGAATATCCAATCTAGGAATCAATAAACCACGTTTACCCGAAACGATCTCTACAGCAGATGATCTATCTGGTGTATTAGTTCCGAATCCTTGTTGAGCATATATATTTGAAGTTGTTAAAACTGTGAAAGCTACTGTAGCTGATAATATTAATTTTTTCATTTTGATTTCTAATTAAGTAAGGTGATTAAAATTTGTTAACGATTTGCCATTGAGTACCATCAGATACTAGATCCCATCCAGAGTAAGGAAGAGCAGTATATAATTCGCTTGCTCCTTCTATATTTCCTTTTACAGTTACATAGTTATCCTCTTCTGCATCGTGCTTTTTGATAGTGTATTTCTTTCCTTTATTTGCTGCTGTTGCTGTAGGAAGATTTACTATTACTTCTCCATTAACAGCATTTCCAAGTAAGATTACATCCTTATCTTCTATGCCATAAACGCCATCAATTACTTTAATAGCATTCATTCCTTCAAGGTTCAAAGAAATAGTAGCATCATGACGAAGAGCATCTTTACCACCATCATTGATAGTTAACATTCCTCCTGCTACTTTAAGATCTCCTTTTTTACCTGCTAACTCGTTAATAGCACCTTCTACAGTATTAGATGTTAATCCGTTATCTGTTGTAGGTTTAGTATAAGTAACATCTTTAGCGTCAACTTTATTATAAGTTACTGTTCCATTTGCATTAGCAACTGGTACCATACCTGCTTCTGCATTAGTAGAACCTCCATTTCCGTCTGTTACTGTCGCTTTCATTTTATCAGAAGTAACTGCTCCATCAGCAATACCTAAAGTCACATCTTTTAATAGAGAACTAGCTACTGAAGTATCAGTTCCTTCTTCAACCCCAGCTGTTACCGTAATTCCAGCTCCTTTTAATGTCTTTGCTTCTAAATTACCTGCTTCAACAGCGTCTTCAATTAAGTTCTTAGCAGAAGTTTGTTTTAACACACCTTCTTTATCAGTAATAACAATATTATTATCAGTTAC
Organism: Myroides sp. ZB35; assembly: GCF_001865835.1. Classification (NCBI taxonomy): domain Bacteria; kingdom Pseudomonadati; phylum Bacteroidota; class Flavobacteriia; order Flavobacteriales; family Flavobacteriaceae; genus Myroides; species Myroides sp. ZB35. The sequence goes on from NZ_CP017769.1 coordinate 170,212, forward strand.
AGGTTTATCAACACTAGCTAATCCTTCTATTGCTAATGTGTTTGTTACATCAGTTTTGATCTTAGTAGCTTCTGTTAAAGTACCACCTAGACCTAATTTAGTAGTTCCATCATCACCAGTAATCTTTTGAATACCATTAGTAACTTCTACACCTACCTTATCAGCATTTACCCATTTAGTGATATATGCTCCTTTACCATTCTCATCAACTACAGGTTGTCCGTTAGCATCAAGTTCTGGTGTAGACACTAATACTTGTCCTTCAGATGTACCTCCTTTAATCTCAAGATTAGTATCTTTTAATAAAGAATTATCTCCTCCTTTAACGATAATAGATTGAGAAGTAAGAGCCTTACCTTGTGTTTTTGCTATATTTTCAACATTAACAGACGCTACACCATCTTTAAATAAAATAGTTGGATCTACTTCTGCTTGTTTAGTAACACCAGCTGTAGTACCATTCGCATCAGCAATTTGAATCACATAATCTTTACCTCCAGTTGTGTTAGTTGAACCTTCTACAATACTAATTGGAGCATTTCCTGTGAAAGTATCTTTATTATTTAAAGTAGATTGATCAATCCACTGTACTTGACCATCAGCTCCAGTAACTAATACTTTAGATTCTCCAGCCGATTCCATATCTCCAGGTTTAATCGTACCATCTAATATCTCGTCAGACGTTACAGCACCTGTAGCAATATGATCTGCAGTTATTTTATCTTTTCCTATGTTTAATTTTACATCAGCTAATAATGAATTATCTGCTAAAACAGTAGTTGATGTACTATCAGTACCTATCACAATAACTCCATCTGTAGTTAAAGCTTTTGCTTTTAAATCCCCTACTTCAACAGCATCCTCAATCAAGTTCTTAGCAGAAGTTTGTTTTAACACACCATTAGCATCAGCGATAACTAGATTATTCTCTAATACTTTTCCTTTCTCTACTGAATCCATATTAGCAATAGCTAACGAATTCTCTTTAGTATCGATAACAGTTGGTTCTGTTAAGTAACCTCCTAATTTAAACTCACTACTACCATCTGTTGCGTTATTTACAACTGTAATACCATTCTTAGCATTTACAGTACCTGACACAAATTCTTTAGGATCTACCCATTCAGTAACTTTATGAGTTTCTTTCTTATCTGTACCGTCAGCATTTTTACCAACAACTATTTCTTTTGTTTTTGTAACTAACACTTGACCATCTTTCTCTCCACCTAGAACTTCGATAACAGTTCCATCTAAAAGAGCTTTTTCTCCACCAAATACTGAGATAGAACCTGAAGTAAGTGCTTTACCTTTAAGAGTCTCACCTGAGATTTCTTTATAAGTAACTCCTCCTTTTCCATCAGCAACAGGGATTTGTCCTTCAGCTACAGGATTAGTAGTTCCATTTTCTGAAGTAAAAGAAGTCATCTTATCCGCTGATACTGACTTATCATCTAACTTTTCGTTAGTAACTGCTTTATCGTCTAATTTCTCAGTAGAGATTCCTTTATTTGCTACTTGGATATTAGCATCTGCTAATAATGCTTTAACTCCAGTTGTTTTAGCAATAAATTCAAGACCACCTGATACCACTAAATCACCACTAGTACCTTCTACTGTAGTAATTTTTTCTAATAATTTCTCTATCGCTCCTTGAACATTTGTTGCTCCTAACTGAGTTGAATTGTCATTATATACAATACCACCAGCATTCGCATCAATTTCACCAACTACATCACCCTTTGAGTTTTTGAACTCATACACATTCTTTGTGGTATTCAAAGCAACAGATACTTCTTTTGGATCAATAGTTACTCCTGTCTCACCTGTTAATGGTTGTCCATCTGCACCTATTTGTTTCTCATTATAGTAAGTATAAGTACCATCTGCATTTTCAACTAATGTAGTAACAGTCTCATTTTCTTTAACGATAGTGCTAAACTTAGAGTTGTCTACATTAACCCATTCTTTCTTATCCTCATTCCATTCTTGGAATATAACATCCCCAGTAGACTGATCATAAACAATCTTAGTAAACCCACCTTTTGTTTCAGTTACATATTTAATATATTCATCAACATTAGTGAATGCACGTCCATCAACTGTTACAGGTTGTTTAACAATAGTTTCAAATTGCTTAACTACACTTGATGGAATATCAATAATAGTTTCTGTTCCATTCTCACTTGTGTAAGTATAGGTACCATTATTATTGTTTTTTAGCGTAGTTACAGTTTCGTTCTTCTCAACAAAATCTTTTAAATACTCCTCTACTGTAGTATATGTATTTCCATTAACTGTAATCGGTCCTCCATTGATAATTTTATCAAACTGGTTAATTACAGATTGTGGAACATCAATAGTAACATCTTTACCATTACCATTAGTAAATGTATAAGTACCATTAGTGTTATCTATTAATCCTGCTTTATTAACTGTTCCTAATACAGTACCATCTTTTGATACTACTGAGAAACTTCCGTTATTATTATCTTTAATAGACACATCTGCACCAGATCCTAAAGATTTCACGATTTCATCGATAGCACTTTGTACATCTTTAGAACTCAATCCTGAATCAGTATTATCATACCCTATAGCTTTAGCATTGGTATCAATAGTAGTAATCACTTCACCTTTACCATCTTTGAATGTATAAACACCATTCTGTGTTTCAACAGTTGTTTTATTGCTATCAAATGATACTGTCTTCCCTTTCTCATCAGTATACTCTAAAGTACCATCTCCTTTATCTAACAATGTAGTCAAAGTCTCATTACCTTTAACGATAGTACTAAACTTAGAGTTATCTACATTCACATATTTTTGAGTAGTTTCATCCCATTCTTGGAATATAACATCCCCTGTAGACTGATCATAAACAATTTTAGTAAATCCACCTTTAGACTCTGTTAAATAAGTAATATAATCATTCACTGTTTTGAATGTGCGCCCATCAACAGTAACAGGTCCTTTATTTACTATCTCTTCTAAGTTATTTACAACACCAACAACAACGTCAATAGCATAGATTCCTTTTGGTAAATTAGCTGCATCTACTGTAGTTGGCACTACACCTTTATTAGCTACTAGATACTCTTCAGAAACGTAATATTGCTTTTTATTTACAGTGATAATAACAGTCTTACTTTCATTAGCAGTAATAACTTGATTAATAGAAACCTCTTTTCTTTCTCCTTCTTTAGTTACATAAGTAAGCTTATCACCTTCATAATAAACATTACCACCTACATAAGTTCCATCTAAATAATTAGTGATATGATCTTGAACAGTTTTATTATTGATAATATCACCAAACTTATTGATAACTGTCTCTTTTACTTTAATGCGAATACCTTCACCAATGATTTTGCCATTGCGATCTACAGCATTCTCATTGTAATAAATATAGTCTCCAGTAACTTCATCATACACGATAGAAGTCAATTTATCTTTTATCTCTTGTTTTACAACTTTGTCACCATCTTTAGTGAACGTATAAAACTTATCACCTTCATAGATAACATTACCTTCTGTATTCTTAACGATGTTCTTGATGATAGTTTGTACTTTATCACCATCCATATTCACAATATCTTGGAAATTATTCACTACTATCTGAGGTATATCTTTATCCGCTGTTAAACGCACCCACTTATTGATATCCCAATAGTAGTACCCTGGAGTAATATCTTTCTTCTCAGAAATTTTTGTAGCATAAACCATCAAGCTTTGAACATTACCATTTGTGATAGTTGTTCTGTCAGTAGCACTAGTTAATGCAACATTAGGAATCAATAAACCCCTATTACTTGACTCGATTAATAATTCTGCAGATTTATTAGGTGTTGCTGTACCAATACCTACTTGGGCATTAGTAGCAAAAGTTCCTAATAAAAGTGCAACAGGAAGTAATCTTTTTTTCATAACAATAATGATTAATATCTTATTTTAAAAAAATGCTACTGAAGAAAGTTCTAGTCAAATGAATCTTAGATCAAGTAGTCTTTTATAATTAAATTATTAACAATGCCTAGTTTTGTTTTTATTAGCATCATTTTACACGCATACACCTTAATTCTATACGCGCATTATTTATGCTACAAATTTCTCTTAAAAGAAGAGATAAAATGTTCCAAAACATTAGCTCGAAAGACGTACCAACAAAATGAAACATGAAACAAAAAACCATTAACACCACGCTAACAGATACTTACAAAATACTTTTTTATTTATCTCCAAAAAATAGAGCTATATTAAAAAGAAATAGAAAAACACCTAAAAAAAGCGTTTTTGAAACAACAAAAACAGCTTTTTGAATCATAAATACCACAATAAAAAAAGTAAATTTTACAACTAGAATACCCCTTAATATTGATCAAAAAAGAACACTAAAACCACTTACATTTTATGATATCATGACACTATTTCACCGCTCTTAGCACACAAAATAGAAAGTAGAATATCATTCTATAGAACAAAACAGATCTGCTTAAAACAAAAAAAAAGTCACAACATTGGCGAAACGTTGTGACTTTTTTGTAGCGATTGATTCTACACTGGCTATGTAAAATCGAGGTAATTAATTATTGTTGTTTGTCGTTCTGACTTGTTGATTCTCAATATACTCTGAAGGAGATACTCCCACATATTTTTTAAATGCTCTAAAGAAAGATGTTCTTGAGTTAAAACCACATTCTTCTCCTAATTCACTAACAGAAACATTGTATTCTCTAGCTTTCAATGTCTCTTTAGCATATTCTACTCGCAACTCATTGATATAAGTATTGAAATTCTTACCGTATTCAGTAGAGAAGAACTGTGACAGATGATGTCTCTGTATACGTGTTAATTTCTCTACTAAATCCAATGAACAATTTGTTTTTAAAAACAATTGATCTTTAAAAATTACTTTTTCTATTTTCTCTTTATACTCATCTACAAATTCGTTTGCAAACTTAGATTTCTCATACTTGTTTAGCTCTACATCAACTATATCTCCAGACTTCTCCTCTTCCCTTTGGTTAATATAAACCTCATCGCTTTTCAATTTTTCTACATAATAGAAAAAAATAGTCATTGCTAAACACAGCACCCCTAGATATAATACATTACCATCATTATTAGGAATTGCATTGTACAATACTAATCCTATTGAAACAATTCCCACAAAAACCATAATCCAAATAACACGCAATACTAATAAGCGTACAGAATTAGATATATTTAACTTACTGACTGCTAAATAACCAAAAATGGCATAAAGAATTAGCTGACTTCCTAATACTACATAATTAACTAAATAGTAGTAAATCAAAAATTCTACCTCAACACTGCCTAAATTAAATAAGGTAATGATATATCCAATAAAAAAAAGAACACCTGGTACAAAGTGAATATAGTCATCTTTAAAAAATACTATCGCACTTTTACCTGTATCAGCATTTTCTTTAACCTCTTTTACAAACGTTTTAAAACAACAGTAAAAATATGGTGCATAAAATATTCCAAATGGCATCCCTAAATAAACAAATGTTTCTTCTTCAAAAAAGAATCGCACTAGAATAGTTACTGTACAATGAAGAATCATAAATAGTAAAAACCAATTTAAAATTCTCTGAGAACTTCTTTTACTAACTAATCTATTATTTATAAAGTAAGATATACATGCGAAAACGATTGCTGCTGATAAAATAAGTATGTATAAATATTCTTCCATAACTTATCCTTACGCTACCAAACTTCTATAACCTGATGGTGTCTGGCCAACGAAATATTTAAAATATTTATTAAAAGTTGACTTACTACTGAATCCACACTCATCTACTATCGCCTCAATAGTCAAGTTCTGTTTCTTTTCTATTAAAAATTTCGCATGGTTAATTCTATACTTTGCTAACAACTGATAGAAACTAGTATTCATATCGTGATTGATAACTTCTGACACTTGATGTTTACTCATCTCAACTTCTTTAGCTAAATGATCTAAAGAGAAATTAGTATCCAAATATTCTTCTGAGTTTTCGAAGTATTGAATAATACTTTCTACTTGACCACTCATTTCTGTCTCTAATACATCAGTAACAACAACATTCAACACAGGAGCTTCTATAATCTTATTTGTTACCTCCTTAGTTTCATTATCAACAGTTTCTTCTGAACGACTAACAATCAAAGTAAGTGTCGAAAACAAAATAGCAAAGAAATCTATTCCACCAAATAAGAAAGAACTTGTTACTCCATAGCTCTTATCAAATAAATCCATTAGGAAATAGAAAAAACAAATTACAGTACCAGCAACAGCATAAAAACTAAAAAAGCTAATAAAGTTAAATGCCTTATAACTTAAGTTCTTTGCGTGTACTGAGTTTATATTTTTACAAATAGCAAATAGATATCCTACCAAAAAAAGTAGGTTAACAATCTCATATAGCATTGTCATTTCACTAAAAGCTAATAATAGTACTCCTAAAGTACCTACAAAATGTAATTGTAATTTATTAAAGATATTGACCTCTGTACGGTCATATTTTATCATAACGTATATGATAGGTAGGATGAAGTATCCAAACGTAATATTAATATTGATTAGCGATAATAAAAACTGCAAAGCCACTAATACAATAGTTAGCTGCACTATCTTTTCGAAGATAGCTTTATCACTTTTTGCGTTATAAGGATTACTCAAAAATTTCATGCGTTAGGTGGTGTTAATGCAATGCTTTGGAAGCTGCCCTCAACGCACAAGATCATACGCCACATATTGATACAATATGTGGTACATGCCTAGATAAGTGGGGACTTAAATATAAATATTCGCATATTCATATTTTTCTCTAAAGCAGTGCAAATTTATTACTTATTTCTTACTTAAAAACATTTTTTAACAATGCAAGATCAGTTTTGTGAAAATCATATATATAAACTTAAAATGACGAACAAAAAACAACCATTACACAATAAATTATTAAACTTTATTCACCATTCATGTTTAAGTAAAGAAAATAATAAACCAAATTACCCTTATTTTGTAAATATTACTAAAAATATTATCGCAAAATCCGATTATTAGGTAATTCAAGCTCCTATTTTTGTTACATGATATATATCATACTTTATTTTTTAGATATATTATATACCTTATAAGTATACTTTACACAAAAATGAATGGTTAACTTCTGTAAATAAGACAACAAGACATCTAAAAAGTCACATATTTAAAAACATGAAACAAGAATATTTCGCATACAGTCACACAGCACAATACACACAAACATAAACAACTATCATTAATCAATATTTTTTAACCTAAAAAATAAACTTACAATCATAAAAACAACCAAAAGAAAGTAAAAAACACAATAGTCATAAAAAACATATTCTTTTTAAAATACTTCATTTATGCTTCCTTTTAACCTATTTCTTCACATTTAATGAAACAAAAAAACAGCCATATATAGCTATATTAACTATACATGACTGTTCATGTTTCATTTTATTAGAACATCGTACTGATACGTCGTTTTAACTTATTTAGTACCTTACTAGGTACCTTTCTTAGTTTACTGTTTTAATTTTTTCCACCCAAGTATTCCATAATTGTTGAGCGACCTTGTCTAAATCAGGGTGTTTCCCTCCACCATAGACTTCATAATCATTAGAAGTCTCTTCATCATCTTCATAGAAGTAATAATAAGTATAAACTTCTTTTGCCCAAATCTTTTTTGAGATTAACCCTAATAGCTTCCTTACTTTCTCTTCGCGTTCATCTATATTAAAACGAATAGTATAATTTCCTTCTTTAAAATAAAAATCTAATGATGTATCATAAATAACCTCCTTAGTATTTTCTCTTAAATTCCTAGGACATACTTTTAAATGGTATTCTTCACTTACCCAATATTCAGCAGGTGTCTCTTGTCCCTGTTGTACATAATCAACAATATCAGCCAAATACTTAATATTCGCTGTATGGTCCATTAAAGAATAATTCTGTGTAACATTAACCTCTACTTGTGCCAAATGCCATAATCGATTAACAGCTTCACGTTCCTCACTAGGTAACTTGTATTCTTGAGGAATTTCATCTACTGTACTCTGATAGCGCCCATGTCCATCAAAAGCATCGACTATCATATCAAAATACTTACTTGCATTATTTCTATCATTTAACCCATGATAAGACCAAGCTAAACTAAACCAATAATTAACCTTCGCTACCTCATCTACTAAATCAAAATACATAGGGTTACTGAAGAACTCTTCTGTTAATTCAATAGTTTTATAAAAATCGTGCTTCTTATATCTCACATAAGTAAAGAAGTCTGCTGCCATATAGATCATCTCTGATACAATGTCCTCATCCTCTATTTCTTTTTGTTCAAATCGCTCTTTTAAGCTGTAATAAAATAACTCTGCCTCCTCATATTGATTAGCATTAATATGATTCTTTAAAATACGTCCTTGAACAGACATCCACTCACTGCTAAACTCATCGTGATACGTTAATAGTTCTTGAGAGAAATACTCAACTTCTCTAAACTCTTCTAATGTTTCTGCTAAAAACAAACCATTGTCTAAGTTCTCTATAAATGGAGACAACTCATACCCTTTGCGATGAAGGGTTAAGGCATATCTACAGTCATCAGTCTCATAAGTATCTTCCTTTAATTTAGATACATTTCTGATCGCTATTCCCAGGTTATTACACAGCATCGCATAGCCATGACTATTATTATTCACCTTTGGGCCTTCTCCTCTATCAAAATAAGCATCAAGTTGAGGGATGACTAATCCTCCTATTTCTTTTGCCTGTTCATAGTACTTTAATGCCCTTTCATTATCTTCTCCTTTTAGTTCTCCAGCTTTTTCTAGAAAACGAGTCATCAAGTTGTACCCATAAAAACTATCACATCGAATAGGATAATCCTCTATTGACACACCAAATTTCTCTGCTAATTCATAATAAGTAAAAAATAGAGAACTAGTCACTTCCTTTACCACTGAATAATACTTACCTAAAGTTTCGAAAGCCTTCTTTGAATTTTTTTCTACTACGAGATAGTAACGTATTTTCATACGAAGTACTATTTCATTCTCAGGGTTAGTTTTTAACTCTTCCTCTATTATATCAGCGAACCTCATTCCATATTCACGTGTATTCTTCGCTCCGAATTCTTCAGGATAATCAATACCGATATGATATAATAAAGAGATTAGATTCCAATACCCCTCTAATTTTCCTGCTTTATACAGTTCCTCTATTTCTTTTCCAAAATTGACACTATACTCATTTCCATGAAAGATATAGAAAGAGTTTAATAACTCATAAGCCTCATTATACTCTCCTCTTTCTAAAAATAATCGTCCTCCTTGATAAGTAGCGTAATAATGATCAGGGAAGTGATCATAAGCTAATTTATAAAAAGACACCGCTGTACTATAATCTTCTAATTCACGATATAGATAAGCTATCATATAGTAAGTCTCTCCGAACTCTTTATCTTGCAGACTATAATCGTCTTTTAACAACGATATTTCGATTAACTTATCATGTAGTACCTCAATTGCTTTCTCTTTAAGCTCTAATTTAGTCTCATAGATCCAAGACAACCAATCAAAAGCACTAAACACAGACTTCTTATCAGTAGGCAGTTTATCTATAATCTCTTGTGCTGTAGACATCATCACAGAGACATCGTCATAGTATGGCCCATTATAGATGCGTATCTTCCAGAATAGCGCATCCTTATCTAATGCATCCTCTCTTAGAATCTCCTCTATAATCGATAATATCTGTTCTGACAGTTCTTGATTTTTATGGTATAATTCTATTTTCTGATCTTCATTGGCATTAGACAAATCATCTCCCATCACCAACTGATCATATAATTCTTTTATTTCGTCTAATCGTTTATCTTTTTGCTCCATAAAGCACATCTTTCCTTTTTTGTATAAATAAACGATAAAGATAATACATTAACTAATTCCCTAAAAAGACACCTAAAACATTTTACCCTAAACCCTAAACAAAAAAAGACGAACTATCGTTCGTCTTTTTTATAATATCTATAAGTTCTTTTTTCATTTAATGCCTTCTCCTCTTCTATAAATTCTTCTGGAATCACTTTCAAGAAAGAAGGGTGTTGCTCTATCGCCATCTCTACTTTTTCTACGATTTGCTCTATAGTATCATTCTCGTAGTCGATATCTAAAGGCTCTTTAATCACCATAGATTGAAGAATTCCTTTTTTCTTAAGGTGTAATCCTTTTTTATCAAAAGATCTTCTAAATCCATCGATAACAATAGGCACTACGATAGGCTTATAATTCTTAATAATATGAGCCGTTCCTTTTCTAATAGGTTTAAAAGACTTAGTCGTTCCCTGAGGGAAAGTGATTACCCATCCATCATCTAGAGCTACTTTAATATTCTCTACCTGATCTTGATTCACCTCTCTTTTCTCTTCTAACTCTTTTCCCTGGCTTCTCCACGTTCTATCTACTGTTACAGCCCCTACATAAGCTAATATACGCGGTAGCCATCCGGCCTTCATTGTTTCAGATGCAGCTACATAATACAGATTCAACTTTGGCTTCCAGATATAAAATATATTCTTGATAGAATCTTCACGTCCTTTAAGACTTGCATTAAATACATGGTACATTGCTACCACATCAGCAAAGTAAGTTTGGTGATTTGAAATAAATAATACATGCCTATCTGGCAATTGCCTAAGCACTTCAGAGCCTTCTATTTGTAAGCTATTAAAGCCACGGAAACGCTGATGCGTTGCAAATCCAAAAACTCTAATTATCCACTTCTTTAAAAATAAAATATGACCAAATGGATTTCTTTTAAACAATCCCATAATTCACACACATTGGTTCGAACTACAAAATTACAACTTTTACTCCTCTACTTTGTTAATTAAATGAAATAAGTCATACTTCTAAATACTAAATAGTATTAAATAAACACTAATATACTGAATAACAGAACAGATAAAGAATCAATATTTTTTTATAACCTACTTATATATCTGCTTAATTGTCTCCTTTAACTCACTTAACATCATCGCCGTAGCTCCCCAAATCGTAAAATCTTTGTATACATACGCAGGCACATCTATAAACTTAGCATAACTAGTTTGTAGCCCTACCTCTTTGACAATGCTGTCGTCTAACAGGGTCTTAAGTGGCATCTCTATCACACTAGCCACCTCATCTACACTTAATGTCATTTTAGGAGTATGGTCTATCACTCCTAAATAAGGTTGTACGATAAAATTACTAGGAGGAATATACACCCTCGTAAATGCCTTTAGCACTTGTATTTTACTAGGAGACACTCCTATTTCTTCATCCGTTTCTCTTAGCGCTGTCCTCTCTAAAGACAAGTCTTCTTCCTCATACTTCCCTCCTGGGAATCCTATTTGTCCTGAATGCACTCCACCACAGCTAGCTCTTTCGATTAATAAGATAGAAGTATCCTCTCCTTTAGGGTATAAAAGCATCATCACAGCAGAGTATCTCGGATCCTTCTTAATGAAATCATCTACAGCTAAGTAAGGGCGCCTTTCTTCAGGCACCATAAGTTGCTGTGCTTCTACTCCTAGTAGATTAACACTTTTAATTTCAGGTATTCTATGTAAAAGAGAATCAAAAGTCATATTTTTGTACACGTATAAATTACAACTACTAAAATTACAATTTTATTATCTATGTTTAGCAAAGAAGAAGCACAACGAATAAAAAAAGAATTCTGGATAACTTTTGCAGATGAATATCCTCGCAAATGGTTATTACACAATACTAAGATTAAAGATTTCTCTTTTAAATTCTACGCTGATAACAAAAAAGCACAAGTTTTATTAGACATAGAACACAAAGACGAAGAAAAAAGAAAAATCTATTTCGAAAAGATTGAATCTCTAAAAACAATCTTACTTGAAGAATATCTTCCTGAAGCTATTTTTGAAAGAAACTTCTACCTAGAAAACGGTAAATTGATCAGCCGTATTTGGATAGAGCAACCTAATGTTTGTATCAATAACAGAAAAACCTGGAATGAGATCTATGATTTCTTTAATGATAACATGAACCTTTTTGAATTATTTTTCTACGAACACGAAGATTATATAAGAGATTTAGAAATAAACACGTAATTTTAGCGTTATACATCTAAGTTTCTAAACAAGAATGCGTTATCTAAGCTTTTTTATTATCTTATTTACACTATGCTTTACAGCTAGTAATGCACAAGAAAATCAACCTTATCAGAAAGATTCTTTGTCTTATGTTAAGGTGCATTACTCTGAACATGAAGCACCTAAGTTAATAGAGAGAGACACCACTCGAATTTTTAAAAACTTCGAACAAAAAAGTAAAAAAACAAAAGTAGGACGTTTTTTCAACAAACTTGTTTATAAGAATAATAAGAAACTTATAGCGAATGCTCCCGAAATAAAAACAAACCAACATCTAGAATTAGGCGAAGGAAAAGTTATACGCAATATCTATATCAAGACATTAGACCCTTTTGGGTTTTCTGATACAGACTCTCTAAAGACACCTAAAAACAAAGTAGAGGAAATAGGAAATAAGCTCCACTTCAAAACAAAAAGCTTTACCATCAAGAACTTTCTAATCTTCAAAGAAGGAGAGCGTTTCGACTCTTTAAAGATTAAAGAAAGTGAGCGTCTTTTGCGTACCCAGAGCTTTGTAAGAAAAGTAACAATGTATCCTATTCCTACATCACATCCAGATTCTGTAGATGTCCTCATAAGGGAGTTAGACTCTTGGAGTATATACCCGACCGGCTCTATCTCTACTTCATCTTATAGGATAAAACTACGTGACAGAAACTTTGCTGGTCTAGGACATGACGTGATTCTTCAGTATACGAATAGATACAAAGAAAAAAAACAAGGGGTATACTTCGATTATACGGTTAACAATATTCAGAATACCTTCATAAGAGCTAATCTATTATATAATAAACAAGTTTGGGGAGACTATGTAAAAGGTATTGTAGTAGACAGACCTTTTTACTCTCCTTATGCTAAATGGGCAGGAGGTGTGACCTTATCTCAGCATTTTAGAAGAGATTCTCTACCTGATATTAATAATAATTACAGTTACGAATCACGCAAGTATAATACAGTAGATACGTGGGCAGGATATTCTATTCCTTTGTTTAAAAGCTATAAGGACAAACCTGTTATTACCAATCTTAGAACCTCATTGCGATATATAAAACAAAATTACACAGAGAGCCCACAAGAGCAATATGATCCATATGGATTCTATAGAGACCAGAGTACCTATTTAGCTTCTGTTAGTTTAAGTTCCATCAACTACGTCCAAGATCAATACATTTTTAACTATAATATTATTGAGGACGTCCAAGTCGGTAAAGTATTCGCACTGACTGGAGGTATGAGAGATCAGTATGGCAAGCGAAGAGCCTACTATGGAGCTAAACTAGCAATGGGAGGATATACTAGACTTGGCTATTTCTCCGGCAATGTCGAATGGGGAAGTTACTTCTATGGCAGTGATTCAGAGCAAGGTGCTTTACGATTAGAAGGAACCTATTTCACTAAGCTATTTATTATGGGTAACTGGCGTTTTAGACACTTCTTTACTCCTCAATTTATCTATGGATATAATCGTTATGATCACATCGGAGATGAACTTAGATTAGATAATGTAATCCAAGGAATACGTGCCCAGAAAGTAACAGGATCAAAACGTCTAGCCTTCGCTTACCAATGGCAGTCTTACGCGCCTTATGAGTGGAAAGGATTCCGTTTTAACCCTTATTTCAGTTTCGAAGGTGCCTTTATTACGAATAAGAGCGAAAACTTATTTGATTCTAAATTCTATTCTAGATTCAGCATCGGACTTGTTGCTTATAATGATTATCTAGTTTTTAGTAAAGTAGCACTCTCTCTTGTTTTCTACCCTACTATGCCTGATACAGGATCTAGCGTCATCAGAGCTAACTCTAGACAGTACAATATGAATCTACCAGACTTTAACTACGATAGGCCTCGTACCGTATCGTATTATTAATAAAATCCCCAAAGCAGTTAGTCTACTTTGGGGATTATTTTATCTATTCTTTAAGTATTGTTGAAATCTATAAATCTCTGTTTCTGCTGCTACATTATGCATGATTTCCTCATCTATAGGAGTTAATTCTACATGTCGTCTAGCCATCACTATTTTCATCGTTTCTAGAGCTTTCTCTACTTTATATGTTTCAGAAGACTCTCCTCCTCCCCAAGTAAAACTTGGTAAAAATGTCTTAGGAAATCCTCCTCCGAAGATACTACATCCCACCCCCACTACAGTTCCTGTATTGAACATGGTATTAATACCACTCTTACTGTGATCTCCCATCATTAAACCACAGAACTGCAAACCTGTATTTTCATACGATTGAGTCTCATAGCTCCATAATTTCACAGGACTATAGTTATTCTTTAGATTAGAGTTATTTGTATCTGCACCTAGATTACACCACTCTCCTAATACAGAATTACCTAAGAATCCGTCATGCCCTTTATTAGAATATCCAAACATCACAGAGTTACTCACTTCTCCACCTACTCTACAGTGAGGCCCTACAGTAGTAGCTCCATAAATCTTAGTTGCTAGTTTCACCTGCGCTTCTTCACATAGTGCAAATGGCCCTCTAATAACCGAACCTTCCATGATCTCAGCATTCTTACCGATATAAATAGGCCCTGTAGAAGCATTTAATGTTACAAATGCTAACTTAGCTCCTTCTTCTATAAATACATTCTCTGGAGCGATTACATTTACACTCTCCGGAATGTCTTCTGATATTCTATCTTCTGTAATTAAAGCAAAATCTGCACGAATAGCAGCGTCGTTCTTCTCGAATATATCCCATTTGTGCTCTATCTTCATCAATTCACTCTCACATACCAATAACTCATAGTCATCGAAGTTCACTTCTTCTTGAGAGTCTTGTGTATAGAACGCCACTATATCTTCATTATAGATAACAGCCTGCATAGGTTGTAATTCCTTAATTAAATCAGCTACCTCTTGATTAGGTAGATAAGCCGCATTAATCATTACATTATTCTCCACCTCTATCATTGGATATTTAGTAGATAAATATTCCTCTGTCAGAGTTGTAGTTGTATAACGCAGGTAATTTTCCCATTTTTCGCGGATAGTCAATATTCCTACACGAATATCTGCTACTGGTCTAGTAAACGTAAACGGCAATAAGGCTGTTCTTACGTCTCCATCGAATAAGATATAGTTCATAGTATATAATTCAAGATTTTAAAGGTTTAAAGTTAACGAATCTACAGTAAAAAACAGTGATAACGATCAATTAAATAATACTCTATTCATACATAACAAATTCACTCCACAACCTATCTACTTCAAAATAAATCCTTTATCTTTAAAATAAAAAATATTATGAAAAAACTATTGCTATTATTCGGTCTCGTCCTATGTACACTATTAAGTAGCTGTAGTGGCTCTGATACTTATCAAGGTGAATGGAAGGCTACAGATGAAAACAATAAACACTTCACCATCACGTTCGAAAAAAGAAAATATACTATCACCAGTGAAGATGGACAAGTCAGCACACGTAACTACACCGAATTTGAACATCACACTATAAATAGTATTGAGACCTACGGTATCAGGATGATAGAAGAAGGAAAAGAACTATACATACACTTCCCGATCAAGAACAACAATGTCATTGCCTTTATACAAACCAAAGGAAAGCAAGTATTATACACACTCTCTAGAGATGCATATCTCAACACGTCAGATGTATATAAACTATAAAAAAAGCCTCTCAATCACTTGAGAGGCTTTCGTATATGATAAGCTAAAATTATTTACCAAATTTAGCGTATTTGTTTTTGAATTTGTCAATACGTCCTGCAGTATCGATAAGTTTAGATTTACCTGTGTAGAATGGGTGAGATGTACGAGAGATCTCCATTTTGTACACTGGGTATTCTACTCCGTCAACTTCGATTGTTTCTTTAGTCTCTACTGTTGATTTTGTGATGAATACGTCATCATTTGACATATCTTTAAATGCTACTAATCTGTAATTTTCTGGGTGAATACCTTTTCTCATGATAAATTCTATTTTAAATTGTGAGCTACCTTCCATTTCGAAGCTTTCTATTTTCAAGAAAGGTGTAAACTTCCGATAACTTTTTAGTTATACTTATGTATTTTATTTCAGATTGCAAATGTACAATATAATTTGAAAAATCAAATAACTATTTTACTTTATTTACTGATTTTATCAATCCCTTATAATATTCTATTCGTTATCAACTAATAAGCTTAGACACTATCTCCCAATCCTTATCCTCTTCTATCTCTATATGTATATCTATAGTATCTTCTATAGTATCACAATATCCTCCTATAGCCTCTCCATCTACATCATCACTCGCTAAATAACAAAAGATATCTCTTACCCCCCTACGCGTCATTTTACCTATATATTGTATATCCGACTGAGTTCTTCTTAAGATATCTATGATATTATTCTCTATTTCTTCTAATCGTTCGTTTTCTTCCCATGTAGGGTACTCACGCTCTGTCTCTACAAGTGATAATTCTATAACAAATGCATAAGGATATTTATCCTTGTCGCTAAAGTTAGCATAAGACATATTAATCACTCCAGTAGCTTTAAAGCCGCCTACCTCTAAAACACGAATACTCATACTTTGATCGCTCATAACTCTTTTAATTTTGAAACTAAATATACAAAATTTTTCGCATTTTAACATTTTTATATTTTAGTGAAGCTTTAACAATCCTATCTTTGAAAACACTAACCCTATTTAAGACTAAAACATTATGTTTAAAAAATTAATCACACTCGTATTCTTATTGATTACAGTGCTGGCAGTCGCACACCCTGATCAGAAAAAAGTAGAACAGGCTCTGTACAACTTAAAGAATGTAACATTCAAACAACTAGAGTCTAAAGATGACTCATATCTATTGTATGAACTTAGAGTAAGACAACAAGTAGATCACACAGATCCTTCTAAAGGTTATTTTTATCAAAAGGTACACTTCTATCACAAGGATTTTGACCACCCTATGATTATGGAGACTAACGGTTATGATCTATATGTACGTGCTAGCGAAATGGTAAACTATCTACAGAGTAACTACTTAAATATAGAACATAGGTTCTTCGGAGAGTCTATCCCTGAAGGCAAACCATGGCAGTATCTTACTATGGAACAAGTAACAGCTGACTTACATGAGATCAACCAACTGTTTAAAGAAATCTATACAAACAATAAATGGATCAGTACAGGTATTAGCAAAGGTGGACAGACTAGCATCTACTATAAATACTTCTATCCTAATGACGTAGATGTAGCGATTCCGTATGTAGCTCCATTTAACCAAGCGTTAGAAGAGCCTCGTATATATCCATTTTTAGCAAATGTAGGAGACAAATCATGTAGAGACAAAATCTACAATATCCAGGTAAAACTATTTGAAAATAAAACACAGATTCTAGAAAAGCTTAAATGGTATGCTAAAGGAGCTAGACTGTCTTTTAACTATTTAGGTTCTTTAGAAAAAGCTTTTGAATACGCCGTATTAGAATACAGCTTCGGATTCTGGCAAAGTGGTCACTCATGTACTACATTCCCAAATACAAAAAACATTGATGAACTAACAGAACACTTCCTTAGCGTGAGTAATATAGACTTCTTTAGTGATCAAACGATCAAGCGATACGAATCTCACTATTATCAGTCAGGAACACAGCTAGGATACTACGGATATGACATCACTCCATTCAAGAAATACGTGAGCTTTACGTCTAACCCGTTAGCTACCTTTATGCCTGAAGGAACTACATATAACAACTTTAACGATGCACTAATCCAAAAAGTAAAAACATGGTTAGAGAATGATGCGAATAACATTATCTATGTATATGGCGAGACAGATACATGGAGTGCCTCTATGGTAGTACCTAGTGCTAAGGTCAACTCTAAAGCTTACGTACTTCCTAAAAAAGATCATGGACAAGCGCGTGTGAAGAATATGACTCCTGAGATGAGAACGCAGTTCTTCTCTACGTTAGAAAAAATGACAGGACTAAAACCCCTAAAATAACTTGAAAATAATCGAGTAGGTGGCTGAAGATTATTTCTTCAGCCGACCTTTCACACCACCAGGCATACGGATCCGTACCATGGCGGTTCTTAATTTACGATACTTTTAGGTAAATGTCATTCAGAAATGTATAACCTGCTTTCCTTAAAACCCAAATATTCAATGATGTTTTTAAAACAGGACTCAAGGCTACACGACAATACCCCTTTCGGGTATTAGCCCATTGATAAGCTTGATTAGCTTTAACACCTATCTTTTTAAGATTGGTGTACCTTAATCCCTTACTCTTCCAATTCTTCCATATAAATATCCGTATTCTTGACCGAAGCCATTTATCTATACGCTTAATCTTATCTGACATATTCGCTAACTTGAAATAGGACACCCATCCTCTTACAAACATCTTTAATGTTTCTTTGAGCTTCTCATATCCTTGTCCATTACTCCGTTTAGTAATTTATCTTAATTTATCTTTGAGTTTACTATAACTCTTAGCATGTACACATAGTTCCCACTGTTTGTTTTTACTGACATAGAAACTATACCCCAAAAACTTCTTTCCTTGAGCATATCCTATAGTAGTTTTCTCTTTATTGACTTTTAAGTGCAGTACTGTTTCTATAAATAGAGTTATACTCTCTTTTACACGTTCGCATGCTCTCTTACTCTTACAGAAGATTAAACAGTCGTCTGCATAGCGAACAAATCGATGTCCACGTCTTTCCAGCTCCATATCGAGTTCATGAAGCATGATATTGCTCAGTAATGGACTCAGAGGTCCTCCTTGAACAACTCCTTGCGTACTCTGTTCATAGTTTCCATTTATAACCACCCCAGAGTTTAGATACTTATGTATAAGTGATATTACACGTGAGTCTTTTACCCGCTTTGACAGAAGTTCAATTAACCGACTATGACTAACTGTATCGAAGAACTTTTCTAAATCTAAGTCTACTACATAGTGGTACTTATCATTTAGATGTTTCTTCGCCTCTTTCAGCGCTGTGTGACATCCTCTTTGAGGTCTAAATCCGTGGCTACTTAAATGAAAATAACGTTCGTATATCCGAGATAATACTTGAGAGATACTTTGCTGTACTAGTCTATCAATAACTGTAGGGATTCCTAGAAGTCGAACTTTACCTCCTTCTTTGGGGATTCCTACTCTGCGTACTCCCTGAGGTTTATACTTCCCTTTTGCTAACGAGTTTAACAAAGATTCTCTATGAAGTAAGAGCCATTCTAGCATGTTTTCAGTAGATAACTTGTCTATTCCATGACTCCCTTTATTTGACTTAACTCGTTTATAAGCTAAGTTTAGATTTGAGGGACTTAGGATTTGTTCAAGTAAATCTAACTGTCCTAATTGTACTTCCATGAGGTTGTTTTCAGTTATCCCTATAAAAGTCTGCTACTGCTTGATAGCTGTCAGGTTCTGCCCTATCATTCTCAAGGTAGTTATCAATATTCATCGATATTTTCTGCATTCCGCCTTTCATTGGGTAACATTCATTTACTTCTCACTTAATTAAGTTCAGTCCTTCTGTATTTCGTAAGACTTCTTGGTAATGCCAAGCTTGTATCCATACATACTATGACCTCTGCTGACTTCTTACAGCAATTGTTATCCGTAGTTCTGTAAAAAAAAACTCCCTACGTCTGTAAGACCTCCCCAGGTAAGAACAATAACTTTCACCTCATGTGCCTGCTATATTTACCCGCATATCTCTGTACAGTTTTGGACTTCAGTTTGGGTTGCAACCTTATCCGATACTTTGAGCCTTATATATAGTTTCTGTTCGTCAGGTCAAGGTTTTGCCGTAAGCTTCCTTCAGATTCCACCTCACGATGGACACCCTTGCTATTAGCTAACACTTCCCACTGTAAAGGTGTGTTCGGGACTTGCACCCTAGAGTTATTGCCCATGCTGGGCACACAACCACTATGGACTGAAAGTCCATAGTTTGTTAAAGCAGACTAAAGTCTGCCTGGGTGGAGCTACTTACTCAAGTATGAAGTTACCTCCGTTATCATTTGGTTTACGATGGTGTTCAAGATATTGATTTAGCATCTCATCAGTAATATTTCCTGTACTCCAACAACCAAAACCTATTGCCCAAAAGTGACGTCCCCAGTAGCGTTGTTTCAACTCAGGATATTCTATTTGTAATTTCCTTGAAGTACGCCCCTTGAAGAGTTTGACAATATTGCTTATGTTTTGAGATGGGCGATACTCTATATGAAGATGAACATGATCCTTTGATACCACACCTTTTAAAATTTGAATATCTTCTGCTTCACAGATTTGAATAATCAGGCTACGACAACGTATCTGAATATCACCCTCCAATACTGGATAACGATATTTGGTCACCCATACTATATGGGCAGTTAAACGTGATACACTATGTCCTCCGGTTCGTTGATATTCCATATATCAAAGGTAAACATTTTTAGAAGCTGAAAGCTAAATGCACTAAAGTGCATAGTTTTAACTACAGTCTGCGACCAATAAAGCCAAAAGCGCCTTTCTCTTTTCATTAGAGAAAGGCGCTTTTGGTTTCTAACACTCCTTATAGGTAAATATTATATAAGTCACTTCTTTATTTTTTATAAGCGAGATAGAATCCTATACCAATCAAAATAAAGAGTATAGAAAAACAGATATTCAAAAACTTAGCTACTTTAATTCCAAAGGTATTTCGTATCCAAGCCATATTAAACACAGGTCTTCCTGTCTGATCATACATGTGCTCATATGCTTTAATAGAACAGAATAAAAGCACACCTCCTATCAATACGAGTCCTATACCTCCATACTCTGGATGTTCTCTAAAAAGAGTATGAAAATACTCTGAAATTAAATCTAACATACTTCATCATTTTTACGCTCCACATCCCTCTATATTATTCTTTTGCATAAACATTTTATATAAAAATAGAATACTAAAATACGATATAAAAAAACACTTTTCAAACAAACCTATACACCTACCATACATACTCCATACTTCATTCTATTTAAGTGCCCCTTTACTCAAAATTAAATTAATCAACCTATAACTCTCTCCACACAGAACCCAAATTTTAGATTAGTCGTAGATCCCCTATCAATACAAGAATCATTCTTCGACTAATGACCTCTCTACTCCACCATTCTCGGCTTATTCTCCATGAATTGTCGAGCAAATAAGAACCAACACTAGTGTTTATAAGGGATTACAAGGGGGTATCATATTAGGTACATCATATCATTATTTGTATCAATATAGCCTCTATCCCTTATAAATAAAGAGATTAGCAGTAAATATCTCTTTTTAGCATTCTAAAAAAAATAGGATACTTTTTTTATAAAAAGGGTCAAAAACAGCGTTTAGAACCGAAAATTTTTAAAAAAATAGAAGATTATAGCTCAAATAAGGAGGTACACATCAACATTTTAGAGCAAAACAAAAAAACTGGATTATGAATTTTAATTCCCATTGATAAAAAGACGCTCCACATACTCATTTTCAATATGCTTATAAATTATTCGATTAGATATCCTTCTAGTATAGAAAGAACCAATAAATGAAAGCACGACAAGACCTTCTGCATCTTCACAACTTTACTGTTTTATAAAAAGAATAGATAAATAAGATGATTAGTGCACATTCTGTTAACAAACTCCCATTACATACCGTTCTAAAAGGGTTATTTTATTATATTTGTAAATCATATTTATAGATAACCAATGAAGAACCCAGTAAATAAAGTAGGTATTACTTTCGGAATCATATTAGCCATCTATTACACACTATTTAACAGTGTAATATTTTTTACAGACAAAGCCCTATTTGCCAATACTTTCGCTGGTTTTTTTAATATGGGTGTGATGGTTATCTTAGGGATACTGACTATCTATTTTGCTCGTAAAAAAGCAGGAGGATATGTTACATTCAGAGAAGGTTTTACTCCATTCTTCTTGATGGTCATCATCGGAGTGACTGCGAATATTATCATTTATAATATTCTTTTTAATATCGTGGATCCTTCTGCTAAGGAGGAAATTAGCAAATCTCTTTATGATATGTTAATCAAAACATTAGACGGGTCTGGACTTCCACAAGAACAAATCAATGAACAATTAGAAAAAGCTAGAAATATCAACCAATTTGCTCCTAAATCACAATTATTTTTATGGGCAGGTAGTGTACTTAGAAATTCAATACTAGGGATATTATTAGCTGCTATATTTAAAAATAAATCAGAATTCGTAAACCCACATCCTGAAATTAATCACGATGTAGATACTGATTTTAATAAAGATCATAAATAATCTAGATGAATCTATCAATAGTAATTCCTCTGCTAAACGAAGCAGAGTCTCTGCCAGAACTACATACGTGGATAACTAAAGTTATGCAGGAGAACGGCTTTACCTATGAGATTCTCTTTATCGATGATGGTAGTAAAGACAAATCGTGGAATATAATCACTGCACTAGCTGCTAGAGATACTCAGGTTAAAGGAATACGCTTCCAACGCAACTTTGGTAAATCACAGGCTTTACATGCTGGATTTGCACAGGCACTAGGAGATGTAGTTATCACTATGGATGCTGATCTTCAAGATAGTCCTGATGAGATACCGGCACTATATGATATGATCACTAAAGAGGGGTATGATATGGTATCTGGTTGGAAAAAGAAACGATATGACTCTGTCGTATCCAAAAACCTTCCTTCTAAACTATTTAACTGGGCTGCGAGAAAGACTTCTGGTGTTCAGCTAAACGACTTTAACTGTGGACTAAAGGCCTATAAAAACGAGGTCATTAAAAATATAGAGGTATCTGGTGAGATGCACCGCTACATCCCTGTCCTAGCCAAAAATGAAGGCTATGACAAAATAGGTGAAAAAGTAGTCATCCACCAAGCACGTAAATACGGTACTACCAAGTTTGGGATGAGTAGATTTATCTACGGTTTTCTAGATTTGATTACCATTTGGTTCCTCTCTAAATTTGGCAAAAGACCGATGCACTTATTCGGATCACTTGGGGTTATCACCTTTGGGGTTGGGTTCTGTGCTGCCTTCTTTATTGGAGCGAATAAGCTGTATAAGCTTTATTATGGATTACCTGCTATCCGAGTGACTCAAGATCCGTGGTTCTATATATCACTGACAACGATGATCATCGGAACACAGTTATTCTTAGCGGGATTCTTAGGAGAACTTATACTTAAAACAAAGACAAACATTAGTAGATATAAAATCGCTGAACAAAGCGGTTTTTAATCCACACTAAATATCAATATTATGCAAATAGAAAAAGAAATCTTAGCAAAAGCTGAATTATGGTTAAAAGAACCTTTTGATGCTGAAACACAGGCTTCTGTTCAAAAAATGATGGATACTGATCCTGCAACTCTTAAAGACAGTTTTTATAAAAACTTAGAGTTCGGTACAGGAGGTATGCGCGGTATAATGGGAATTGGTACAAATCGTATCAATAAATATACACTAGGTAAAAATACACAAGGATTATCAAACTATATCAAACAATCATTCCCTAACCAAGAATGGAAAGTAGCTATTAACTTCGACTGTCGTCACAACAGTCAAGAGTTAGCTAAAGTAGTAGCAGATGTATTCACTGCTAATGGTATTAAAGTATACTTATTCGCAGAGATGCGCCCTACTCCTGAGTTATCTTTCGCGGTAAGACACTACGGATGTAATGCTGGTATCGTATTAACTGCATCACACAACCCACCAGAATACAATGGATATAAAGTATACTGGCAAGATGGTGGACAAATCGTTCCTCCTAATGATGCGGCTGTTATAGACGAAATCAACAGATTAACCTATAATGAAGTAAACTTCAAAGGGGATGATAACCTGATTACTTATGTAGGAGAAGAACTAGATGCTGCGTTTATCCAATCAACTGTAGAGAATGCAAGCTTTGATACTCCACAGTCTGTAAAAGATCAGTTAAAAATAGCGTATACTTCTCTACACGGTACTTCTATCAAACTTATCCCTAGAGCATTCGAAGCTGCTGGATATAAGAATGTATTCATCGTAAAAGAACAAGCAGAACCAGATGGGGACTTCCCTACTGTAAAATCTCCTAATCCTGAAGAACCAGAAGCATTGACTATGGCACTTCAGTTAGCAGATGAGACAGGTGCAGATATCGTGATCGGTACTGACCCTGATTCTGACCGTATCGGTATAGGTGTACGTGACTTAGATGGTAATATGATTCTGTTAAATGGTAACCAAACGATGGTGATGATGACAGGTTTCTTACTAGAACAGTACAAACGCAATATCGGTTTTAAAGGAAATGAATTTATTGGTTCTACTATCGTTTCTACTCCTATGATGCTAGACTTAGCAGAAAGCTATGGTGTAGAGTGTAAAGTAGGATTAACAGGATTTAAATGGATAGCTAAGTTTATCAATGAATGTCCTACTCAGAAATTTATCGGTGGTGGTGAAGAGAGTTTTGGATATATGGTAGGTGATGCTGTACGTGATAAAGACGCTGTAGCTTCTGCTCTATTAGTATGTGAGATTGCAGCTGTAGCTAAAGCTGCAGGTAGTTCTTTCTATAGAGAGTTAATGAATCTATATATCGACAATAAGTTCTATAAAGAATACCTTATTTCTCTAGTGAAAAAAGGAATTTCTGGAGCTGAAGAGATTAAACAAATGATGATCGAATTAAGAGAAAATCCACTTACTGAAATCATCGGACAGAGAGTAGTATGTGTAGAAGACTATCAGTCTAGTGAAGCGAAAAACTTATTCACTAATGAAATAGAACCTATCCATGTGCCTAAATCTAATGTACTAATCTATTATCTAGAAGATGGTACGAAGATAGCTGCTCGTCCTAGTGGTACTGAACCGAAGATTAAATTCTACTTTAGTGTAAACGAACCATTACACGATATCGCTGAAGTGAAGGCAACGGAGAAAGTATTAGACCAAAAAATTCAAGATATCATCAACGAAATGAAGTTGAATTAGAACATATAAGAAAGACTGGTAGTACTACCAGTCTTTTTTTCTTTATTTTTGCTTTTTACATTATAACAAATATGAACGAATACTTTAAGAAGATACTTCACTTTGGTAAGCCATATAAGACCTATGCTTACTTAAACGTTTTTTTTAATATACTATACGCTTTATTCAGTGCGCTATCTTTTGTGGCATTGATCCCGATGTTGACAGTGCTTTTTGGTGATGCCAAAAAAGTTACAGAGAAACCTATCTATACAGGTATAGGACATATCAAGAATTACTTAGAAGACTATATGTCTTACTTCATCACACAGTATACTGCAGAGCATGGAGCTCAAGATACCTTGATGGTAATGGCTGCTGTAATTATCTCGTTGTTTTTATTAAAAAACTTATTCAACTATTGGGCGATGTACTTTATTACCTTCCTGAGAAATGGGGTATTAAAAGATATTCGTAATGCGATGTATAAAAAGTCATTAGAATTACCACTATCGTTCTTCTCTGAAAAAAGAAAAGGGGATGTGATCTCTCGAATCACTTCTGATGTGCTAGAGATACAACACTCTTTCTTATCTATCTTAGAAGTAGTGGTAAGAGAGCCTCTAACCATCGTATTTACTATTGTAGCTATGTTTGCAATCAGTACTGAACTAACTTTATTCGTATTTATATTTGTTCCTATCTCAGGTGTGATCATTTCTAAAGTAGGGAAGACCTTAAAGAAAAGTTCACAAAAGGCTTCTGAAGAACAAGGGTACTTCTTATCTATTATAGAAGAATCTCTATCTGGGCTAAAAGTGATCAAAAGCTTTAACTCAGAAAAAAACTTCAATAAAAAGTTTCAAGACTCTACACATAGTTTCTATGAACTAAACAATACTATCCTTAATCGTCAGAACTTATCTTCTCCACTTAGTGAATTCTTAGGTATCGTGACTATCGCTGTATTATTAGTATACGGTGGTCACTTAGTACTAGGTGAAGGTACACTGACAGGGGCTGCATTTATTGCTTATATCGGTATGGCTTATAATATCCTTACACCTGCTAAGGCTATGTCTAAGGCCTCATACTCATTAAAACGTGGTAATGCTGCTGCAGAGCGTGTGTTACAAATATTAGAAGAAAATAATCCTATCGAAAGCAAAGAAAATGCAATAGCGAAGTCTAGCTTCGAGGATAAAATAGAGGTAGATAATATCTCGTTTAAATACGAAGAAGAGTACGTATTAAAAGACTTTACCCTTACAGTACCAAAAGGAAAATCAGTAGCACTAGTAGGTCAGTCTGGTAGTGGTAAGAGTACGATAGCAAACTTATTGACTCGATTCTGGGATATCAATGAAGGAGCAATTAAAATAGATAACGAAGATATTCGTAACTTAGAACTGAGCGATCTACGTGATCTTATCGGACTAGTAACTCAAGATAGTATCTTATTCAATGATACGATCAAGAACAACCTTAAGCTAGGTAAAGAAGATGCTACGGATGAAGAAATCATGCAAGCACTTAAAATAGCTAATGCGTATGAGTTCGTCAAAGATCTACCTCATGGTATAGATACCAATATCGGTGATGCTGGAAACAAATTATCTGGAGGACAGAAACAACGTCTGTCTATCGCAAGAGCAGTGCTTAAGAATCCTCCGATCATGATATTAGACGAAGCGACGTCTGCATTAGATACAGAAAGCGAAAAACTAGTACAGGTAGCACTAGATAATATGATGCAAAACAGAACGTCTATTATCATAGCTCACCGCCTATCTACGATCCAAAAGGCAGACTTAATCGTAGTCATGCAAAAAGGTAAAATAGTAGAACAAGGTACTCATGAAGAGCTAATCCAGTTAAATGGTACTTACTCTAAATTAGTTTCACTACAATCATTAGAATAAATGTATAAAGACGGTAAAAATATAACACTCCCTAGCGATCCGAATACTGTTGTATGGAAGTACTTAGACTTATCTAAGTTTTTAGATTTATTACTGTCTAATAAACTATTCATGTCTAGATCTGACAAATTTGAAGATCAGTATGAAGGGACATTTAGCGAGCCTACTTTTGAAGAGATAAAAAGAATCAGCCAAGACAATCCTGATTTCTTACATCACTATAAACAGAAAAGAAAGAATATAGTTATCAGTAGTTGGCACCTTAATGAATGTGAGTCTTTCGCGATGTGGCAGATATTCACAAAAAACAAAGAAGGTATCGCTATTCAATCTACGCTAGAACGACTGCAAAAAGCGGTCTCTGTAGAAAACCGAATAGATCAGTACATTGGAGAAGTAAACTATATCGATTACAAAAGAGAGTTTATTCCTTTTGACGATGAGTTCTTCCCTTTCTTGTTCAAAAGACAAAGTTTTCAATACGAAAAAGAGGTTCGTATTATCTCAGATGTTAGCCCTCTGGGTATAGAAGTCAATGAGGGTATTAAAATACACGTGGATATCGAACAATTAATAGAAAAAATTTATATTCATCCTAAGTCAGAGAATTGGTATAAAAACTTAGTATTAGAGCTAATGCATAAGTTAAACTTCAAATTTCATGTGGAGAAATCTGACTTAGAAAGTGATATATTAATCTAAAAAACTATGGAAGCAATGAACACTAACCAAGTTATCGTATCTATATTAGATAACGATTTCTATAAGTTTACGATGCAGTACGCTGCTATTAAACAATTCCCTTATGCTAAAGCGTCCTATATCTTCATCAATAGAGGACAACATAAATACCCCCCAGGTTTTGCTGAAGCACTGCGCTCTGCCGTAGATGAAATGGCTAAACTAAAACTAACAAAAGCAGAGAAGATATTCTTAGAAAAGACTTGTCCTTACTTAGACCCTACTTATCTAGACTTCTTACAAGGGTATCACTATGATCCATCAGAAATAGAAATATCACAAGATGGACCAGACCTAGAAGTACATATTAAAGGATATTGGTATAGAACTATCTTATGGGAGGTACCTCTAATGTCTATTATCTGTGAGCTATATTATAAAATGACTAATTCTGAAAGAGACTCTTCAGAAAAGGTGATTGCGAATACGCGTAACAAAATAGAGAAATACAAAGAATTAGGGATTACTATTGCTGAATTTGGTACAAGAAGAAGACACTCTTATGCAGTACACCAATTAGTGGTAGATACCTTAAAACAATATGGTGATGGCAGTTTCATCGGAACGAGTAATGTGCACTTAGCGATGAAGTATAACACTAAACCTATTGGAACACATGCTCATGAATGGTTTATGTTCCACGCAGCTAAGTATGGTTTCAAAATGGCAAACTCAATGGGATTAGAACATTGGGTAGATACTTATAGAGGAGATCTAGGAATCGCGCTAACGGATACGTATACAAGTAAAGTTTTCTTTGAACAGTTTGATAAGAAATTTGCTAAGTTATTTGACGGAGTTAGACATGACAGTGGAGATCCACTAGACTTCGCTGATCAAGTCATCGCACATTACAAATCATTAAATATCGATCCTACTCAGAAGACTATTATCTTCTCTGATGGATTGAACCCTGAAAAAGTAGAGCGCATCGCTAATCACTGTAAAGGAAGAATAGGAATGTCATTTGGTATCGGTACAGACTTTACTAATGATGTGGGGCTAGACGCTATGAATATCGTAATCAAGATGTCTCAAGCTCT
Source organism: Myroides sp. ZB35 (assembly GCF_001865835.1). NCBI lineage: Bacteria > Pseudomonadati > Bacteroidota > Flavobacteriia > Flavobacteriales > Flavobacteriaceae > Myroides > Myroides sp. ZB35. The sequence goes on from NZ_CP017769.1 coordinate 199,109, forward strand.
TCCAGAGGGAGGATATTGGACTGATGTAGTGAAATTATCAGATGAGCCTAAAAAGCACACAGGAACTCCTGAGATGATAGAATTAGCACAGAGATTATTAGAGATTCCTGTTTCTAAATAAAAGTGATTTAAACCACACTTTTTTATAAATATTATCACTTTTGTAATATTTAAAAGACTATTTTTGCAATAAATTAAATTTAAGAATAATGGCAACGAACAGAACTTTTACAATGATTAAACCTGATGCTGTAGAAGCAGGTAACATCGGTGGAATCATCAACATGATTACTGAAGGAGGATTTAAAATCGTTTCAATGAAGTTAACTCAATTAACTGTAAGAGACGCTCAAAAATTCTATGAAGTACACAGTGAAAGACCTTTCTACGGAGAATTAGTTGAATTCATGTCTAGAGGTCCAATCGTAGCAGCTATCTTAGAAAAAGAGAACGCTGTAGAAGATTTCAGAAAATTAATCGGTGCTACTAACCCAGCTGAAGCTGCTGAAGGTACTATCCGTAAAAAATATGCAAAATCAATCGGTGAAAACGCAGTACATGGATCTGATAGCGACGAGAACGCTGCTATCGAGTCTGCTTTCCACTTCTCAGGAAGAGAGCAATTCTAAGAATTTGCAATAGATTATTTGCACCCAAAAAGAAAGCCAACTGATAACAGTTGGCTTTTTCTATTTACAAGTACTTATTCTTATCTATTAAAAGATACTAAGGTTTAATTCATTTACTAGATCTAAGATCATGTGATACCCTACTACAGAGTTACCCTGTGTATCTAATCCTGGGCTGAAAGTCCCTATTCCGATTCTATTCGGCACAGAAACAACAATACCTCCTCCTACTCCAGACTTACTAGGCAAACCTACTGTACGAGCATACTCTCCACTAAACTCATACATCCCCGCGATTAACATCTGTGACTGTACTAACTTAGACATCTCTGAGTTTTTATACTTCGTATCTCCATCAAAACGAGTACACTGATTAGCAAAGAAATAACCAATCTTAGCTAAATCTTCTGCTGTAACTTCTATAGAACATTGTTTAAAATAATTATCTAATCTATTCTCTTCTCCTTCGATCAGACCATTATTCTTTAATAAATGGAATATACCTCTGTTTCTATGTCCTGTTTCTCTCTCAGACATATATACAGAGTGGCTATAACCTATCGCTTCGTTCTTCGTGATATAACGAACCATGTCTAAAATCTTCTGAAATGCTTCATCATTATCCCCACCTAACAAGGCAGTAGTAAGTATAGCACCAGCATTCATTAAAGGATTTAAGGGCTTTCCTTTAGTCTCTAAATTAGCGTAATGATTAAAAGGCTTGTCAGTTCCATAATACCCTGCTTTAGAAAACACTTCTTTCTCTCCTAACTCCTCTACAGCTACCATCAGAGCTATTACTTTAGAAATACTCTGAATCGTAAACTTCTGTGATACATCCCCTACATTAACAACTTCTCCATTCTGCTTCACTACAGAAAATGCGATAGCGCTGGCATTAACCTTGCTCAGTTCGGGGATATAGTCTGCGACTTTTCCTTCTCCTACATGTATTCTATTTTTCTCTAAAATACGTTCTAACATCTCATTGGTAATTAGATTGGTATTATCACCATTTCTAATTATCTTCTTAGCATAAGCAGTTCCTCCAAAAGAAACTAAACATGCTACAACCCAGCTTAGGATAATGTTACTTACACTATTCTTCTTCATGTTATTAATCTAGTTTATTGAATATTCTTCTTTCTTATTATTTTGCCTGTTTCTGTCTCTTCGAACTTAGAAACAAACTGTACTTCACGAGGTTTCTCATATTTACCAAGCTCCACGTATATATCATCAGGTAAAGTATACTGCTCACTTTCAATAACTAACACTAGTTTATTACCTAAGTAAGTATCTTCTTTACTCGCCACAAAGAAACGATAAGGAATCCTCTTTGACAACTTTTCTTCTATTTGCTCAGGAAAAAGTTTTACTCCACCACTATTAATGACATTATCTACCCTTCCAAGCCATTTAAACTCCTTATTATTAATAATTTCTACTAAATCATTAGTAATAACTAATTCTGGATTAACAGTCGGGGCAGAGATTACTAAACACCCTCTATCATCTTGACTAACTGTCGCATGAGAAAGCACTGAGAAAGATGCTACACCTACTCGTTTAGCAGCTATATGAGTGATTGTTTCAGTCATCCCATAAGTCTCATATACCTTAGTAGTAACTTGTTTTAACTTATCTGCTAAACCTTGATTCACTTTAGCACCTCCAATAATAAGAGTCTTTACTTTATTTAACTCCTCTATCGAGTTCTCTACTTGCATAGGTACCATCGCTACAAAGTCATATAACTTTGTATTTTGCTCCAAAGGTCTTGCTGTAGGTTCTTTAACATCTAAAGACCATCCAACAATTAAAGATCTAATAAACATCAACTTACCACCTACAAACTTCGTAGACATACATAAAAGAGCAGTACTACCAGTAGTTATTTCAAAAAAAGAAGCAGTAGCCTTTGCTGAACAGATCATAGCTTCTTTCTTTAAATGTATAATCTTAGGAGGTCCAGTAGTACCTGATGTAGTCAAACTTACATAATCATTCGTATCAAACCATTCTATAATAAGCCTTCCTAAATCGACCAAATATTCTTGAGTTCCTAGTTCCCATTCTTTAGCCAATGTAATCAACTCCTCTATCGTATAAGAGTTACCATTCAATCTAAAGTTAGGATGTATATAATTTAATTCCATAATTTGTTCTTTTATCTTACTCTTCCTAATAACTGGTGTTTCCAATTCTTCCATTTATACTTTCTAGCGAAAACAAAAACCACTAGAGGTAATACAACGCCGACTTGGATAATATATTCCCAAGGTGAAATAACACTTTCCGAATTAACATTGGTAAAAATAGAGTTTGTCTGAAAGGCAGTCCAATCAGAAGTGACTAATAGCACTCCTATTAAGTTATTCGCAGCATGGAAACCTAAAGCTAACTCTACACCATCATCCATTAAAGTAATAATCCCTAGAAAGAGTCCTGTTCCGATATAATAAATCATAATAGAGAATCCTATCTTCTCTACTTCAGGATTTGCTAGGTGCATTAAGCCAAATAAAATAGACGTTGTAAACAAAGCTACTGCTCTACTGCGCGTAGCTAGACCTATTCCTTGCATTAAATAAGAGCGCATAAAGTATTCTTCAAAACTAGTCTGTAAAGGGATTAAAACAATCGCAAATAGAAAGAATACTAAAAAAGGCCACAGTTTAAACGAAAACACATAATCTTCTGGAGAAGTTATATATCCATAGATAAAGAACGCTATAATCACAGAACTCCATAGAGAAAAAGCAAATAATACTCTCTTCCAATCTACCTTAACCCTAGAGGTAGTAAGGCTTAGCAGACTCTGCTTATGAACTACTAATACCCAAGCTATTAGAAACACAAACATGAATACTAATGGCCCTATAGTTATCAAAAAATTGATATTTTTACCAAATTTATCAATATTCATTTTTATGATTTCATTAGTAGATAGGGCTGAATATCTTAAAGAAATCCAATTCAGGAACATAATCCCTAAAAAAAATAACGAAAAAGGTAAATAATGCCAAAGTTTCTGACTTTTGTTTATTCTCAATAGCTGTTCAATAATTCCCATATCTCAAAAAATGTACTATATTTGGTATAAAATTCCTTATTTATGATCACAATTTATCACAATCCGCGTTGTAGCAAATCACGCGAAAGTATTGCTTTCATGGAAGAGCAAGGTGTAGCATACAAAATTATAAAATATTTGGATGCAGACCTTACTGAAAATGATGTAAAGACAATACTAACAAAACTCAATTACAATCCAATCGATTTAGTTCGTACAAAAGATGCATTTTGGAAAGATACTTTTGGAAGTAATACATTGAGCGATGACGAGATAATCGAAGCTATGGTTTTAAACCCAAAGCTGATTGAAAGACCTATTGTTGTTAATGGCCCTAAAGCTGTTATTGCAAGACCTACAGAAAAGATTCATGAAATTCTGTAAGACTAATTAACAATTTATTAACCATTTTGTTTTTAAACCTTCACCGCAAATTATAGTCTAATAGATATAAAACTAACGACTATAATGAAAAGATTAAAAACTACAAAAGTTCTTCTAATGCTGTTAACTCTAATGTTCGGGGTAACAGCATTAGCACAGAACTCTAAAAAAAGTACTGTAACAGGTACTGTAGTAGAAGCTGCTACAAATCTTCCCTTAGAATATGCGAGTGTATTCGCACAAAATGAGAACAATGCTAATATTGTCTCAGGAGGTATGACCGACTCAAAAGGACAATACTCTTTTGAAGTACCTGACGGGTCATACTTAATTCGTATAGAATACTTAGGTTTTAAAACTATTGAACTACGCAAAGTAGCTGTCAATGGAAATACTAATATAGGTATTAAGAAAGTTACAGATGACGCTCAAATGCTAGACGAAGTACTAGTCATTGCAGAAAAATCTACTGTAGATATTAAGCTTGACAAAAAAGTTTACAATGTAGGTGAAGACATGATTGTAAAAGGGGGGACTGCAGGAGATGTATTAGACAACGTTCCTTCAGTAACTGTAGATAGTGAAGGTGCTGTTAGTTTACGTGGTAACGAGAATGTAAAAGTACTTATCGATGGTAAACCTACTGGTCTTGCTAATAATATCCAAGAAGCAATGCGTATTCTATCTGCTGAATCAATCGAAAAAGTAGAAGTAATCACTAATCCATCAGCTAGATATGAAGCTGAAGGAGGTGCTGGTATTATTAATATCGTCCTTAAGAAAGGTAAAGCACAAGGTATTAATGGAAATATCACGGGTACAATAGGAGATCCTCGCAACTATGAATTAAATGGTAATGTAAATATTCGTGGAGAGAAATATAACTTCTATACGACCTTATCTTATAGAGATACTAAAACAAAAGGATATAACGTTAACAACAACCAATATCTAGATCACGATGGTAATCCTATACAGTACATCGATGAATATAAAGACAACAATAGAGAAAGACAAGGCTACAACGGTATGTTCGGTCTAGACTACTATATTACTCCTTCTCTAACTTGGTCTAATAGTGTGAATGTACGTAGAAGTAATGGTACCTCTCCTAACTTTGTTGATTACCAATATTACGATGGTAACCACAACTTAGACTATAATAGATATAGAGAAGAAAGACGTAAGTCAAGCTATAACAGTGTAGAATATACAACATCATTTGAAAAGAAATTCGCTAAAGAAGATCACAAGTTAACAGTAGAGGCTAGTATTTCTAAAGACACTAGTGATGACGATGCTAATATCTCTGACATTAATGATAAGCATAACCTAATGACTTACGAAAGAACTCTTAGTGATGACAAATATAAGTCAGGTCTAGTAAAAGTAGATTACACATTACCTTTAGGAGAGAGTGGAAACTTTGAAGCAGGTTACTTAGGTACATTTAAATCGACAACTAATAACTTTGGATTATATAATCTAACTAATAATGAATGGATTAATAACACTAGAGTTTCTAACGTACTAGAATACAAAGAACAAGTTAATGCATTCTATGCTCAATATGGAGATAAAATAACTGACAAACTTAACTATATGGTTGGGTTCCGTTGGGAAAAAAGTAATATTGACGTAAATCAATTAACTAGCAACGATTACAACAACAAGAAATATGATGACTTCTTCCCTAGTTTATTTTTAAACTATGAATTGGATGAATCTAGTAATGTGAGTATTAGTTATAGTAAACGTATTATGCGTCCTAGAGGGCGTTTCTTAAACCCTTTCTCTAATTATACGAGTGACATCAACTTCTTTCAAGGAAACCCTGATTTAAACCCTGCTAAAACAAATGCATTTGATTTAGGGTATTTGAAGAGATGGAGTGGCTTCACTCTTAGTGCATCTGCTTACTTAAATAAAACGGATGACACATTCCAATTCGTAAGAAGAGAAGCGGGTACAAATGCAAGTGGTACAACTATTATTGTTAGTTCACCAATTAACTTAGCTACAGAATACAGATATGGATTTGATTTCACCTTAAACTATACTCCATTTAAATGGTGGAAATTAAATGGTAACTTCAACTTCTTTAGAACAGAAACAAAAGGAGACTATACTTTCACTAAACTAGATGGAACAGTAGAAACGCAAAACTTTGACCAAAACTCTTATGCTTGGTTTACTAGATTATCATCTAAGATATCATTGCCTTATAAAATAGATTGGCAAGTAAACGGAATGTATAGAGCACCTTATGATACGTCACAAGGAAAAGCATTAGGAAACTTATCAGCTAATACCTCTATAAGTAAAGATATCTTAAAAGACAAAGCTACCATTACATTAAATGTTAGTGATATCTTCGACTCTAGAAAAAGAGAAACAGACACTTATTTACCAACATCTATTTCACATAGTGAAATGCAGTGGAGAGGAAGACAAGTAAACTTATCATTTACTTATCGTTTTAACCAAACTAAAATGGACAGACAGAAACAACAAAGAAATGCTGGTGGTGGCGAAGAACAAGGAGAAGGAGAAATGATGTAATCAAACAAAGAAACCTTTACTAAACTATTATAAATTTATTATTTGTTAGGGGACTACCATTGGGTAGTCCCTTTTTTTATCTCCATATTTTTCGAATCTATCAACCCTCATAAATAGGCATAAAAAAAGAGCCATAATACATATTATGACTCTTTATTTCTTAAACCAAATACTAGATCTGATTGTCTTCTAATTGCTGTCTTTTAGCTTTCTTCTCTTTGATTAGTTCTCTAGCTCCACCTACTGCCCAGTAAGATACGAAACCAACTAAGAACATCATAAGCCAAAATGCCATAGTAACTACAGTCATGGCAACGATGAAACCTAAATACTGTTGAAATTCAAACATGTTTTCTCCGGATTAATTTTTGTATATACGCCGTAAATATACTCACTTTTATTTTTTCTACCTAGTCTACCTTAACTTTTAATCTTTCTTTAGAATGAAACTAAATAATTCTCCTTATCTTTAGGGTACAATCATTCTAAATAAATTAATAATGGAATACAGAATAGAAAAAGACACTATAGGAGAAATAAAAGTTGCTAAAGACAAATATTGGGGAGCACAAACGGAACGCTCTAAAAACAACTTTAAAATAGGTCCTGAGGCATCTATGCCACACGAAATCATAGAAGCTTTTGCTTATCTTAAAAAAGCAGCAGCTTTTACGAATGCTGATTTAAATGTTTTACCTTCAGAAAAAAGAGATCACATCGCTAAAGTATGTGACGAAATACTAGAAGGCAAACTAGATGATCATTTTCCCTTAGTTATTTGGCAAACAGGTTCTGGTACACAGTCTAATATGAATGTGAATGAAGTAATTGCTAATAGAGCTCAAGTATTAGCTGGTCTTCAAATAGGTGAAGGCGAACCAGTACTTAAAGCAAATGATGATGTAAACAAATCTCAATCCTCTAATGATACCTACCCTACTGCAATGCACATTGCTGCTTATAAAGCTGTCGTAGAATATACTATCCCAGGTGTGACTGCATTGAGAAACACATTAGACAAAAAAGCTAAAGAACTAAAAGATGTAGTAAAGATAGGCCGTACACACCTTATGGATGCTACCCCTCTTACACTAGGTCAAGAAATATCAGGTTACGTCGCACAATTAGATTATGGACTAAAAGCATTAAATCACACTTTACCTCATCTTGCTGAATTAGCTCTAGGAGGTACTGCTGTAGGTACAGGCTTAAATACTCCTAAAGGATATGATGTAAAAGTAGCAGAGTATATTGCTAAATTCACGAAACTACCTTTTGTAACGGCTCCAAACAAATTTGAAGCTCTAGCCGCTCATGATGCAATTGTAGAAACACATGGAGCATTAAAACAACTTGCTGTTTCTCTCTATAAAATAGCTAATGATATCAGACTACTAGCTTCTGGACCACGCTCTGGAATTGGCGAAATCATTATTCCTGCAAATGAACCAGGGTCTTCTATCATGCCTGGTAAAGTAAACCCTACACAATGTGAAGCACTTACTATGGTAGCTGCACAAGTGATAGGTAATGATACAACAATATCTTTTGCTGGTACTCAGGGTCATTTCGAACTAAACGTATTCAAACCTGTTATGGCAGCCAACTTCTTACAGTCTGCTAGACTGATAGGAGAAGCCTGTATCTCTTTTGATGAGCATTGTGCACAAGGAATTGAAGCAAACGACAAACGTATTAAAGAATTATTAGATAGTTCATTAATGCTAGTAACTGCTTTAAATACTAAAATTGGTTATTACAAAGCAGCCGAAATAGCGCAAACTGCTCATGCTAATGGCACAACGCTAAAAGAAGAAGCTGTTCGCTTAGGATATGTTACACCTGAAGATTTTGACAAGTGGGTTGATCCTAAGTTAATGATCGGTAACATCGAAGATTAAAACATACTGAACCTTAAATAGAAAAGCCAATAGCATATAATATGTTATTGGCTTTTTACTTTTTAAACAGTTCTCTTCAGATAACAATTCTTAAATACATACCTTATCTATTTTAGAAGTTAAAATAACTGCGATAATTATCTAAATCTTTATCTCCTCTTCCTGATAAATTGATTACAACAATATCCTCTGGTTTAAATTTGCGTTGTTCTAATACTGCTAAAGCATGAGAACTTTCTATCGCAGGGATAATTCCTTCTATTTTACACAAGGCTAACCCAGCTGTCATTGCCTCATCATCCTTAATCGCATAAAACTCTGCTCTTCCCAATTCTTTCATATGTGCATACAAAGGACCGAAACCAGGGTAATCTAATCCTGCCGATACTGAATATGCTTCTAGAGGTTCTCCATTTTCATCTTGCATAAACAAAGTCTTACTTCCATGTAGCACTCCTTCTTTTCCTACAAAAGAAGTAGCCGCTGTTTTTGGGCTATCAGCTCCTTCTCCTCCACCTTCTGCTACAATTAACTTCACTTGTTCATCTTCTAAGAAATGGTAAAAAGCTCCTACTGCATTACTACCTCCACCAACACAAGCTACTATATAATCAGGTTCTTCTCTTCCTTCTTTTGCTAATAGTTGTTTTCTAATTTCTTTAGATATAATAGATTGGAATCTACTCACCATATCAGGATAAGGGTGTGGACCTACTGCTGATCCTATCAAATAGAATGTATCATCAGGGTTCTCTATCCAGTATAATAAAGCCTCATCTACAGCCTCTTTTAATGTCTTTGCACCAGACTCCGCTGCTCTCACCTCAGCACCTAGCATTTTCATACGTGCCACGTTAGGCGCTTGTCTTTCTATATCTAAAGCTCCCATATATACGATACACTCCATGCCCATAAGAGCACATACTGTAGCGGTAGCTACTCCATGTTGTCCTGCGCCTGTCTCTGCTACTATTTTATTCTTTCCTAAGCGTTTTGCTAATAATATCTGACCGATAGTGTTATTAATCTTATGAGCTCCTGTATGACATAGATCTTCTCTTTTTAAATACACTTTAGTATTATACTTCTCTGATAACCCCTTTGCAAAATATAAAGGAGTAGGACGACCTACATAATCTTCTAATAACTGATTCATTTCTTGTTGAAAATCCTCTTGTTCAATAATGGTGATATACTCGCTCTGTAATTGGCCAATAATTGGAGCTAATGCTTCAGGAATAAATGCTCCTCCATAATTCCCATAATAACCGTCTTGATTAACTTGATATTTCATTTTATATATTGTTTTAAATTTTACTTTCGATAAGGCACAAAAAAAAGAGGCTTGTCGTTTGACAAGCCTCTTCTAGGTATTATATATTATTTCTCTTAATTCATATATACATAGCAAGGACTGCTCACGACATTCGACGTAAGTTTAGTCCACCACCAAGTATTTGTTAGAATTAAATTCATTTCGTTTTTCTACTTATTGAATTGCAAATGTAGAAACTTATTTTCAATAAACAATAAAAAAAGGATACCATTTTTTAAATGATATCCTTTAAGTTTTTCTTTTCTAAAGAGTTATAGCATCACTACAGCATCTTTTTCTGCTGTAATATCAGATACATCGTATCCACTAAAACTTTTTAGATATGTACGTATCGAAGTACCGTATCCATCTTGGAAACCGTTTGCTCCATTACTGTTCAAGAATTTCTTTACAGAACCTGCTCCACCTAAGTGAGCTGCTGCTAAGATTCCTGACTCTGTAATTGCAATTCCTCCGATGCGTTTACCATCAAATTTTTCAATCTCTTTTCTCAAGATCCATTTGTTTTTTGCAACCAAAGCATCAAAAGCTTTCTCTTGCATTAGTGGATCATGTAAAAAATTAGTCGTATCCGTTACTCCTATTGAACGTAATGCCACTTTACCAAACTGGTATTTGCCCATGTAACCATATGAATTTACTATTCTGTACAATCCATAAGATTCGCGTACTGCCAATGCCTGTTTAAAACCGACATAAGTCTTTCCGATAAATGGTATTGCTAATAACTCTCCTGACTCCTCCATAGCTAAATCGCTATATGGAAAATCATAAGATAGGGGGCCTTCAGGAACTATTTTATACTCCTCTAAAAGCATAGTTTCATACTGTTTAAAACCTGAAACTCCTACCCCTGTTAATAGGACAATACCAATAAAAAAAGAACATTTTTTTCTCATTAAAACTAATTTCTCAAGCCCTGTCACCACTTGAAATTTCTGTCTGCAAAGTTACTTCATTTTTCACATTCTCCTATTTTTTTAATATCACTTTTCAAATTTTAACACCAACACACAATATAAAATATTAAAAATCAACCATTTGAAAAATAAACAATTAACTTTTTCAATCTTGTTTGTTTCATAAATAAATCCTAAATTAAAGGAGCTCACATCACTAAAATAGGCTATTAAACGAAAAAAAGGTACAATATTGCTCAATATTGTACCTTTCTTATTTTTCTTAATTATGGTGTTTTTTATTCTTCCATTTTAGAAGAAAGTTCAAACCATTTCTCTTCTCTATCCTCTAATTCTGCTAACACTTTCTGTAGTTCATTCGCTTTAGATTCGATCTCATCATCTCCTACTTTTCCATCAGAAAATAATTTCTCTATTTCTACTTTCTTTTGCTCCAGATTAGCAATCTCTCTTTCTATTTTTTGAAACTCTTTTTGCTCCTGAAATGTCAATCCTTTTTTAACTTGACTTTCTTTCCAGTTTACCTTCTCTTTTGCTGACTCTTCTTTTACTGGTTCTATACTATCTTCATACGTTCTAAAGTCAGAATAGTTACCTGGAAAATCCTCTATTTCTCCTTCTCCTCTAAATACGAATAAGTGATCCACGATCTTATCCATAAAGTATCTATCGTGAGAAACTACCACTAAACAACCTGGATAGTCTAATAAGAAGCTTTCTAAGACATTTAAAGTCACGATATCCAAATCATTCGTAGGCTCATCCAGAATCAAGAAATTAGGGTTCTGAATCAATACTGTACATAAATAAAGACGTTTTAACTCTCCTCCACTTAATTTCTCTACGAAGTCATGTTGTTTCTTTCTATCAAATAAGAAACGCTCTAGAAGCTGTCCTGCCGATATAGATCTACCTTTCGCTAACGGAATATACTCACCAAACTCTTTAATCACATCGATTACCTTCTGTTCTGGTTTTATATTAATCCCTCCTTGTGTATAGTATCCTATTTTTATAGTTTCTCCTACCACTACTTTACCAGCATCTGGTAGTATACCTTGAGTAAGGATATTTAAGAAAGTAGACTTTCCACTACCATTCTTTCCGATAATACCAATACGCTCACCTTTATTGAAATTATAACTAAAGTCATTTAAGATGACCTTATCCTTAAACTTCTTATGTAATTTATGAAGCTCCACGATCTTACTACCGATACGCTCCATATTGATTTCTAACTCTACTTGGTGTTCACGTCTTCTACTATGTGCTTTTTCTTTAATCACATAGAAGTCATCAATACGAGACTTAGACTTAGTCGTACGTGCCTTAGGCTGTCTTCTCATCCAAGATAACTCTTTTACAAACAAGTTCTGCGCCTTGTCTATACTTGCATTCTCTATCGCTAGACGTTCCTCTTTTTTCTCTAGATAATAAGAGTAGTTTCCTTTATACTGATAAATCTTACCATTATCTAGTTCAATAATTTCATTACAAACCCTTTCTAAAAAGAAACGGTCGTGCGTCACCATAAACAGCGTAATATTTTCCTTAGCGAAGTAATTCTCTAACCATTCGATCATCTCTAGATCTAAGTGGTTAGTAGGCTCATCTAGGATTAACAAATCTGGTCTATTAATTAAGATAATAGCCAATGCTAACCTTTTGCGTTGTCCACCAGATAGCGTTTTTACTTTTACCTTTAGATCCTCTAACTTCAGCTTAAACAAGATCTGTTTATACTGCGTCTCAAAATCCCAAGCATTATGAGCATCCATCTTCTCGAATGCCTTCTGATAAGCATCTGCATCTTCCGGATTCTCTAATGCCTTCTCGTATTCTTCTATGATTTTTAAAGTATCATTGTCTGAGGCAAAAATACTTTCTTCTATTGTCAATTCATCCTGAAGTACAGGCTCCTGAGGCAAAAAGGCCATACGGATTCCCTTGCGCATAACTACTTGTCCTGCATCCGGAAAATCTTCTCCTGTTAGGATTTTTAAAATGGTTGTTTTACCTGTTCCATTCTTTGCTACGAAAGCAATTTTCTGATCTTTATTAATTCCAAATGATACATCCTCGAACAATGTTCTCGCACCAAATGATTTCGCTATATTCTCAACCGATAAATAATTCACAATCTAATATTTTTTACAAAAATAGCCTTTATTTTATTATATTCCTTGTACTCTGATTACGACGTATTCTGACACAGTACCTATTCTATATCTACCTCCCCATATTCCTACACCAGAACTGACATAGATATGTGTATCCTCTTTCTTTAGATACCCATGCGAATTCTCAAATAACCGATCTGTTATCCAAGACACAGGCCACATCTGTCCTCTATGTGTATGTCCAGAACACTGTAGATCCACTCTATTGTTCACCGCATTTTCTAAGGCGTAAGGTTGATGATCTAAGAGAATATTCAGTTTGTCACCATCTATGTTCTCCATCAGTTCACCTAACTCTTTACGATGTCGATTCGTCTTATCATCTCGTCCTATCAGATTCACGTTTATATCTTCTAGTACCTTGACCTGATCTCGTAATATATTTATACCTGCTGATTTTAAGAACGTAACGCTTCCTTCTACCCCTGCCAGATATTCGTGATTACCTAGACAGGCATATGTACCATACTCACTCTTAAACTGCTTTAATACCTCATCTAACTTATAATATTGTAATGGTATCAGACTTACATCTATCACATCTCCTGCGATAAGTACAGCATCAGCATGCTCTGCATTGACAGTATCTACCCATTTATTTAACTCTTTGTGTTCTATAGCATACCCAAGATGCAAATCTGTTAACAAAACAAAACGAAGCTCTTTAGGCAACTTCTTATTCACCTTGATCACTACTTCTTTTCTCTTCTTTTTAAGATAGGTAATATGTCCTATAAACGCAATTACTAATGTCAACAGTATCAATAGAGAACCACGTGCAGAAGAGTAATGATCATAAATAAACAAGGTAGACTGCTGTGTAAAGTGATTAATCAACGCTCCTATATCAAAAAGTAAACACAGCATAAAAGCGTATATACTCAACATAAGCCACCCCGTACCTATTCTATAGAAATACGATGCTAAGTATACAGGCATTCTCTTCCCTACACTATAAAATATAAGTATACTTAACGACATCGTCAATGCTATAGCACCGAACAACACTTTAACACTATAATCACTATCTCTAACTAATGCACTATAATTAAAAAACACATACACATTAGACAGCATATACATAATGAATATGCCTAAAAAAAGAAATCTCTTCATTGATTACTTTAAAACATTTTTTAATACTATTCTCACTAATGTTCCTTCGCTATCATGCTTGATGATTAAGTCATCATCTAGATACGATTGGATTAGCGAGATTCTCTCTTTCACGATCGCCATACCTTTAGACTCATGTTTCTTATTATTCACAGTAGTATTTCCTACTCCATTGTCCTTTATTTCTATAGCTAAATACTCTTCTTCTGTTTTATAAATACGAATCACAATACGAGGACTCTTTATATGCTGAGGAAAAGCATGTACTAAACTATTCTCTACGAAAGGCTGTAGTAATAAAGGAGGAACTAATATACCTCTTAGATCTACTCCCTTTGCATCTATCTCGAAACTCACCCTTCCGTCTAATCGCATATTTTCAATCTCGACGTATGTGCTCAGGTACTCGCATTCCTCATTTAAGGTAATGCGTTCTCTGGTAGACATATCTAATGTTGTCCTAATCAATTGAGCAAAACGCTCTAAATAAAAGAGTGCATCATCTACCTCTTCTTTTATAATATAGTACTGAATAGAACTCAATACATTAAAGATAAAGTGAGAGTTCATTTGACTACGTACAGACTGTAGTTTTACCTCTGCTAATCTCTTTTGATATTCTAGCCTTTTACGTTCTGCTATTTGAACTTTTCTCAACTGTTTAAACCTAAATAAATAGAATAAAGAAGAAACAGTTAATAGTAGAATAGCACATAGTATAATAAACCAAGCCTTTGCATAAAAAGGCTTATCTACCTCTACTAATAAGAGTGGGTATATCAATTCATTACCACTGTCATAGTCATACACCTTAATATCGATAGGATATAGTCCTGACTCTAGATAATGTAAATCTAGTCTATTCTCTTTTACACTGATCCAATTCTCGCCTAACTTTAAGCGATACTGAAACTCTAATTTGCCTGGAAACTTCGTTCCTAATACTTCGAAGCCTATCTGAATATTGTTCTCTCTGCTATCTAATTCTAACTTTCGTATATGATGATAGACCTCTCCATTTTTTTCTAATTCATGCCCATTGACTGTAATCTCTGAAATATTGACCTCATACTGAACATTTCTTCTTTTAAAATAAGTGATATCTAAAGTATACACCCCATCTACTGTCCCTATGAATAGTAAATTATCCTTTAACTCATAAGATAGGATCTCATCATTGCCAAAGCCTTGTTCCTTATTAAATTGAAACTTGTGATTATCATCTATAACAGTTAGCCCTTTACTCGTTCCTATTAAGATCTTTTGTCCTATACACTTGAGCAAGGTTATATTGGCTCCTACAATATCTTTATTTGAGATAAAGTCCTTCACCATATACTTTCCGCTCTGCGTCTCTAGTATATAAATGTCATTAAAGTCCGTAGCTACGTAAAGCGTATTATTAGCTCCTCTCTCTATCTTCTTTAATCTATTCTCAGGAAACAGATTGCGCTTAGACAAGGACATAAAGTTCTTTCCATCGAAAGTATACAATCCATCTAGAGCTCCTGCCAAAAACATCTTGTCTCCAACATACTCTATATCAACAATATCTCTTGGTATATCCTCACTATCTACCCTAAAGTGGTACTGATAGTCCATCTTATTCAAATCCTGATACACCCTTACTCCTCCAAAAGGATTAGTCTCAATAAATCTGTTTTGATAAAAGCCAAACTGGTAGGTATGAATAGAATGATAAGATAAAATATACCCGTTATACCCTATCTGAAACACACCTATATTACTACTAACCCAAATCGCACCATTATACTCTACTGCTGAGTAGAATATAATCTTATCTACAGGCACCGTATAATCAATCTCAAAAAAGTGATTGCTTTTCGTAGTTATAGCTAAATGTTTGCGATAATGCTGTTCTTGATAATGCTTAAATGCTGATAGAGGTATAGTCCCTACTTCCTCATCTTTATTCTGTATCAACACTCCTTTTTGAGTAAAGAAGAACACTCTGTCTTTCAACTTTTTTATAACAGATACCCCTCCGTGTGAACTATCATAACTCAGAGGAGAGAATAAATCGATCTGAAATACTCCTTGAGATTTAGTCCCTATATATAAGAAGTCATTCTTTTCATCATATCCCACAGAATAGAAGTCCGTAGAAGCTACTCCTAAGTACTCTGTGATATTATCTAATGAGACTCCATCCCATCTATACAGTCGCCCATTATTATCATCTACTCCACCACTGACGATATACAGCTGATTATTTGCTTTCTTTATATCCTTGACTGGTGGAATATCATACTTGGCTATCACTTTTTTAGTAGATAAATCTTTAACTACTAAGCCATCCTGACCTCCGATAAACACCTTATCGTCAAAACCAATAGCAGCAAATATTCTTCCCTCTTTTTCTACTAGAACTAACTCATTATTTATGAGCTTAAATATTCCATCATTAATCGTAGCTACATATACCTCTCCTCGATACTCAAAGAAATCACTCACCTCAAATGGGTGATGCTTATTCGTAACAAAACTAGGAGTAATAACTGAGAAGTCTTTTTTAGAAATCAGAGACACCCCATCAGAGGTAGCTACATAGATATAATCGCCATTGTGATATAATCGCCTTATTCTATTAGAGATAAGCCCTTGCTGTACACTGATGATGCGTACCTCACCTTTACCTCTATATAAGATACCTTGCCCATAACTCCCTACCCAGATACCCTGCTTATCATCCTCTATGATATCTGTTATATTAGTATATCGGTATCGAGCAGCATCCTCATTGGCTTTTACTAATCCTTGTATTTTTTGTGCTAGACCAGATCGAGATCCTATCCATACTATTCCCTTAGAATCCACACAGAGCGCACGTACATCATTAGCCATCAGACCATTCTCTATGGTATACTGCTTCGTGATAATCCCCTGTCCGAATCCTATAAAGTAAAAGAATACAAAAAATACGGTTAGTAAATATCTCATATATTAAGGCTATTAAGCTCCTTCATCATAGCAGAAGCCACCGTAATCACATTATCCACCTCTTCATGATTCACTACCATCTGTTCTTTAAAACAAATCACATTCGTATCCTTATCGATATAATCGATATGATCTACATTCACTAAATAAGAGCGATTCACACGTTTAAAGTTTTTATGCTTTATTTTATCTTCCACATTCTTTAATGTCTTAGACACTAAATATTTCTGATCTTTTAAATAAATCTCACAGTAGTTATCCGCAGCCTTACAGTACACGATGTCCTCTACTCGTACGATATAGCGCTTCTGATTATTCTTTATGATCTTATAAAAGTAGTGATACCCCTCTAACTCTTTATACTTGTCGAATACGTTCTGTACATCCTGTATCCCTATCGGCTTCAGTAGATACTTCAGACAGTCATACTTATTAATGGCCTCTATAGCATACTGGTCATACGCTGTAGTAAACACCACCTCAAAAGTACTTTGATCAACATAATTAAATAACTCAAATCCATCCTCTTCTGGCATGTGAATATCTAAGAATACTATATCTGGCAAAATAGCATTAACTTCTTTTGCAGCTTCTTGCACAGAATGGGCAGTATGTACGACTATTCGTTCGTGGTATACTACTTTTTTCTCTATAATCGTTTTGAGTACTTCAGCTACTTTAGGTTCATCATCTACAACTAAAACAACTAGTTCATTCATCATGTTCGTAAGGTATTTATTTTATAATAATGGTGGTATACGCAAAAATAAACAATACATCCATATCCTCACTACATCTACTGATATAAATAGGCAATAATATTCATCCTACTGGTACTTACAGCTGATGACTCACTTATGTTTTACTTGATGAAATACAATCAAAACACGACACTATTCTAATGCATTTCTGATTTATGTGATACATTCAAAACTACAACACTGATTCTCAATTCCTACAAACCTGTAAGATGTATTCAAAATTAATTAGTTTACTTTTTTATTTTTCAGCTAGTATAAAGACTTATAAAGACTAAAAAAGTCACTTCTATCTCTCTTTTTTTATCCTTCTCCCCCAAAAAACCTGCTAAACAGAGTAATTAATAAAAAAACAATCTCATTTTTTTTACAACCTCAAAACAATCAAAACACTATATATCAACACATTAAATACAAAACACCTAATTATACACTTCCTCTTAAAATGCCCACAACCCCTATAAACATTAACGATATCTGCAAATCCCTCGACAATACATGGACAATACCTCGAGAATGGTGGAGCTAGAGCCTTGTTTGTCGAACAATGCTTCTTTTATATTCCACCTATTCTCCTCTAATGAGCTTATCTGGATAATGGTAAACAACTTCGAAACTTCTCTAAACAGTCTCCTACTACCTATTCATAAATAAATACAAGACTTATACACTCCTAAAAACAAAAAAGTCAGTCCACACAAGATCGTGTGAACTGACTTTTTGTATTCTTATCCCACAGTAGGTACTGCGGCGGGACTATATTATTCTTTGTAAACTCTCTTTAAGAATAAATTGTTCATAGGGTTAATTCCTAGTCCTTTTACATTCTGATGAGAGAACCTCGCTGCTCTGTCGTAAAACAAGATGATAGCGGGTACCTCATCTGCTATAATCTGATCCATCTGTTGATAGATACTATTTCGCTTCTCTTCTGACACTTCTTTAAAAGCTTGTTCATAGAGCTGATCAAACTTTTGATTAGTGAAGCGAGTATAGTTAGGCCCATTAGGAGCCTTGTTCTTTGAATAAAATAACGAAAGGTAATTCTCTGCATCAGGATAGTCTGCTATCCAACTTCCTCTGAAGAATGACACCTTACCTGATGCCATACCCTGACGTAGAGAAGCAGGCGGTGTCACATCTACTATTACTTCTATCCCTAGTTTTTTCCACTCGCGTTGTAGGTATTCTGCGATATCGAGATAGTTAGCATTCGTAGACAAGGTGATCTCTACCTTACTCTCTTTACTCGTCTTCTTATAATCATCCACTAGTGCTTTAGCCTCTTCTGGATTATAGAGTTTATCAGTACTAAAGTGCCCTCCGAGACCCTGTGGTATAATTCCTCCTACTGCTCCATCTCCCATACCACTACGCAGATACAACAACATCTTGTTTCGGTCAAACCCCATATTTAGGGCTTTGCGTATTCTTACATCTTGTATAGCACCTGGTGCCTCTAAGTTAAAGCCTAGGTACTCTGTATTTAGATAAGGGCCTGTCACCATCTGCACCTTCTCCTTATACTTCGGATTTAACTCTCCATTCTCTGTGATAATATCATCCTTATAAGATGGATCTAAGCCGGATATAAAATCTAGATTACCTTGCAAAAACTGTAAAAAACCACTTTGCTTATCAGGTAAAAATGTAATAGATACAGCCTCAAGATAAGGTAACTGATTGCCTTTCTCATCTTTTTCAAAATAATTTGGATTTTTGCGAAGGACTAACTTAATGTTCTCTTCCCAAAATTTAAAATAGAAAGGCCCTGTACCAATGGGATGAGAACGAAAGTCTATCGTCTTATCCTCTACTATCTCTCTCGGCACTACAGAAGCGTACCTCATCGACAGCAATCCTAAAAAGGCAGGAAAGGCTTCTTTTAATTCGATGCGAAAGACGGTATCATTAATTGCCTTAAAATTCTTTACCTTCTGGAATATCCACGCTCCTGGCGAAACCACATTCGCATCTAATACCCTGTTAAAGCTGTATTCGAAATCACTAGCTACTACTACACGAGTACTATCTGCCCCAAAGTGGCTATGCTTGTGAAAATAGACATCCCGTCTCAGTATAAAGTCATACTGCTTACCATCTTCACTGATCGTCCATGACTTGGCGATATCTGCTTGTATATGCAGACTATCGTCTAACTGTACTAATCCGTTAAAGAGTTGATTACACGGCCAGATGATAGCCATATTTCTTGCGAAAGCAGGGTCTAGTGTCTGAATATTAGCATTCTCGTTATATCTAAAAACTAAATTTTTATCCTGATCAGCTGTTTTTTTCTGACAAGAAAACGTCAGTGCACAGACACAAAATATTGAAACGTAATGAATTATTGATTTCATCAAACCGATTTTTGTACGTAAATTTGCAAACCTTTTCAATATTGAAAAAGTAAATATAATTCAAAGTTACTACTTAGTAAGTAATCATTATGGAAAATAGAAAAAAAGTAGCTTTTTATACATTAGGTTGTAAGCTTAACTTCTCAGAAACTTCCACTATCGCTAGAAATTTTGCAGAGGAAGGATTCGATAGAGTAGATTTCGAAGAAGTGGCTGATATATATGTTATCAATACATGTTCTGTAACAGAAAATGCAGATAAACAATTTAAGCAAATAGTAAAAAAGGCTCAGAAGAAAAACGATAAAGCTTTCGTAGCTGCAGTAGGATGCTATGCTCAATTAAAACCAGAAGAACTCGCTTCTGTAGATGGTGTAGACTTAGTATTAGGAGCGACAGAGAAGTTTAAAATAACAGATTACATCAATGACTTGTCTAAGAATGAAATGGGACAAGTGCATTCATGCGAAATATCAGAGGCTGACTTCTACGTAGGGAGTTATTCTATAGGGGACAGAACACGTGCTTTCCTTAAAGTACAGGATGGATGTGATTATAAATGTACATACTGTACCATCCCATTAGCTCGTGGTATCTCTCGTAGTGATACTATGGATAATGTATTGAAAAATGCAGCTGAGATCTCTGCTCAGAATATAAAAGAGATCGTACTAACAGGAGTGAATATCGGTGACTATGGTAAAGGAGAGTTTGGGAATAAGAAACACGAACACACTTTCTTAGAACTAGTACAAGAATTAGATAAAGTAGAGGGTATAGAGAGACTTCGTATCTCTTCTATCGAGCCTAACTTATTAAAGAATGAGACAATAGACTTCGTATCGAAGAGTAGAACATTCGTTCCTCACTTCCACATTCCATTACAGTCTGGATGTAACGACATTCTTAAGAAAATGAAACGTCGTTACCTACGCGAGTTATATGTAGAGAGAGTAGAGAAGATCAGAGAAGTGATGCCAGACTGCTGTATCGGTGTGGATGTAATCGTAGGATTCCCTGGGGAGTCTGACGAGAAATTCTTAGAGACGTATAATTTCTTAAGTGATTTAGACATTTCATACCTACACGTATTTACATACTCTGAACGCGATAATACAGAGGCTGTAGATATGGATGAAGTGGTACCTATGAATGTACGTAATAAGAGAAGTAAAATGCTAAGAGGACTTTCCGTAAAGAAACGTCGTGCGTTCTATGAGTCTCAAATCGGCAAAGAGAAAACAGTTCTGTTCGAAGGTGAGAATAAAGAAGGTTATATCCACGGATTCACAGAAAACTATGTGAAGGTAAAAACACCATGGGATCCAGCGTTAGTAAATACATTACACGCAGTGAAGTTAACGAAGATAGATGAGGATGGTATCGTAAGGTTAGAGTTTATCTAACACAAGTTTATACACGACATCAATAGACCGTCACAGATTAGAAATCTGATACAATATAGAAATATAAAAAAGCCTGTTTAGAATCTTCTAAACAGGCTTTTTTATATCATTACATTCTAGTCCTTATTATTTTAAAAGGCTATAACGTGTATAATATTACTTAGATACGGATACCAGGAGGTAACATCTCTTTATACGTAGGGTTCTTTCTAAAGAAAGAAACAATCTTAGGATGTGTAGGTACTACTCTTAATCTCTTCTCTCTTAACATCTCCAAAATACCTTTTAAAAAGTCAGATGCTTGTGTTGGTAAAGCTTCTTCTAATCCAGTAAGTTTTGTAAGAAAAATCTTTCTCTCTTGTAGTGAATACTCTACACTAAGCAACCCTTGCTCAGTCTCATACTCGAACTGACGTAGTAACTCATTGTCTTTAATTTCCATTATATCTCCAAGTTTTATGATTACAAAACAAATTATAATAACTGCAGTGCTTCCTAAACTAATTAGGAGGGTAAGTGTATACTCCTACTCTCTAACGACCAACTAATACACTATAGCATATAACAGTACCTCAGGTATGCTAAATGATTATCTCTAATCACTAATATACCTCATGATGTGTATGCGATAAATCTGCTCTTATTGGATTATTTGTCGTTAAAACTGTAGTAAAAAATAAATTATCTAGTATTTCTTTTTTTAAGTTACTATAATCTCTATATTTAGCAAAGTTCGGGATTTTTTTCCACATAACCTTATAAAAATGATTTAAAATATTTATAATGAGCAAAATACCTATTTATTTCTTCCCAGGTATGTCCTCTACTTCTTTGATTTTTGAACATCTTAGTTTGAATCAAGAAAAGTTTGAAATTGTCTTTTTAGAATGGTTACCTATAAATAAATCTGAATCACTAGAACAATACGTAAAGCGTTATCTTCCCCTAATCACACATGATAATCCTATCTTAATAGGCGTTTCTTTTGGAGGAATTATAGCTCAAGAAATAAGTAAATTAATTTCTGTAAGAAAGACAATTATTATTTCGAGTGTACGTTCTAATAAAGAGTTCCCTAAACGCTATCGTATCGCTAGAAAAACAGGACTCTATAAATGGTTGCCTACATCTCTTATCCCTACTCTTTGGAACGTTATCAAAAAAACAGCTTCAGAGAAAAAAAAGAAAAGATTAGCACTATATGATCGCTATCTCCCAATAAGAGATAAGAAATATGTAGACTGGTGTATCAGAGAAGTACTGCATTGGAAACAAGACAAACCATTAGCTAACGTAGTACACATACATGGGACTAACGATGAGATATTTCCTTATAAGAATATACAATCTGCCATCGAGGTAAAAGGAGGTACTCATGCGATGATTATCATCAAGCACAAATGGTTTAATGAAAATTTAGAAACGATTATACTTAAGAAAAATAATGAAAAAGACACTTAGAACTGTATTTGTAACCGCTGCTATTATAGCAGTAGCTTCTTCGTTTATGTTTGCTACTACTATATCTAGCACTACGGAGGATCATAATGAAGCAGCCTTACACGCTCATCCTCTACCGCTATCTGCTAACTTCGCTGGAGAAAAAGCCCCTTTAGACAAGATAGATGTCAAAGAAAGATTTGACCGAGAGATGATCATCAATACGAATCTTCACGGTAGTACCATAACAACGATAAAAAGAGCACATAGATTCTTCCCTATCATCGAACCAATCTTAAAAAAGAATGGTATTCCTGATGACTTTAAGTACTTATGTGTGATAGAGAGCGGACTAGCTAATGCGGTATCTCCTGCTGGAGCTAGTGGATTCTGGCAGTTCATGAAAGGAACATCTAAGGACTTTAACTTATACATAGATGAATACGTAGACGAACGATACGACTTAATCAAAGTAACAGAAGCTGCGTGTAAATACTTCCAAAGTGCCAAAAACCGTTTCGGTAGCTGGACAATGGCTGCTGCGTCTTATAATAGAGGAATGGCAGGTATGTCACGTGCTATGGAAAGTCAATATGTAGAGGACTACTATGACTTATTCTTAAACCAAGAGACTTCTAGATACGTATTCAGAATATTAGCCTTAAAAGAGATTATGTCTAACCCTGTAAAATACGGTTTTGACGTACCTGAATCTGAAAAATATCCAATAGTACCTACTAAAAAAGTGAGTGTATCTTATGATATAGATGATTTAGCTTTATTCGCAAAAGAACAAGGTATCAACTACAAATTACTAAAACTATACAACCCGTGGTTAGTAAACACTAGTTTAAAAGTAAAAGGTAAAGTATATGAAATAGAGATTCCAACTAAAGGAATTTAATCTAGCTATAAAGCCAAAACAAAGAGCGCTTATTTAATGTATTAAATAAGCGCTCTTTGTTTTTTTAATGCTTCTGAATTCTGTGTACCTTTGTCTCCTAATAACATCTGTAGAATCATGGATAAACAACAATACATCAACAACGCATTCGAAATTATTCTTTCTAAGAATCTAAGTACACCTTTTCACCTAGACCCTGGAAGTACCGTAACTGATCTAAACAAATACTTAAAAAGCTTAAAGAGCGCTTATTTGAGTAGTGTTGACCCAAGACTAGAGAAACTATTCTATGACAAAATAGAAGCGCTAAAAGCACTATAATTAAATGTTCTTTTGAAAGAACGATACTATGACCTCTAGCGTCAGCTCTTTTATCTCTTTATGCGGAGTATGCCCTACATTAGGGAAAATAACCTTCTCTGCAATTCCTTGAGCCTTCGCTATTGTTTTCTCTACTTGGTCTAGACTACCGTACTCATCTTGATCTCCTTGTATAAATAACAATGGAGACACTATTCCCTTCATCTCCTCTTCTACTGTCCAATCTTGGTATTCTGGAGATAACCAAGTATCTACCCATGCTCGGACTACATCATCTACCTTAGTTCCGTGATATTTAACCAAGCGCTCAGCTAAATCTGTAGTCTCATAAGCAGTCTTAGCAGCTTGCACTCCTTCTAAAGTTACTTTCTCTACAAAGATATGTGCTGCCTCAGCTACTAACGCTAAAGTGTGATCTGGATACATTGCTGCAAATAATAAAGCGATAGACGCACCATCACTATGCCCAAATAAAGCGACACGTTCTAACTCTAATTCTTCCAATAAGTCTTTTAAGAATACTGCTTCTTGCTTTAGATAGTCTTTTCCTCTCTTCGTAGTATCCATCTTA
Organism: Myroides sp. ZB35; assembly: GCF_001865835.1. Classification (NCBI taxonomy): domain Bacteria; kingdom Pseudomonadati; phylum Bacteroidota; class Flavobacteriia; order Flavobacteriales; family Flavobacteriaceae; genus Myroides; species Myroides sp. ZB35. The sequence goes on from NZ_CP017769.1 coordinate 223,934, forward strand.
TCTGATAGTCCGTACCCTACTCTGTCATATACTACTACATCACACTGCAACCGTTCTGCTAACAATTCTGGCCAATCTCTCCACAGGGTAACACAACCTAATGAATCATGTAATAACACTAGCGTGCACTTACTCTCTCCTTGATAAAAAAAGTGTTTATAAAAAATATTCTTTTGATTGACTAAGACACAATCTTGAATAGCTGTAATCATTTACGGTAAGTTTTATTGTCGTTAGTCTCAAAAATAAAAAGGATATCTGGGGTGTGCAAATAAGATTCTGTAGGATATTCTCATTCTATTAAGCCTAGATTATAGGATAGATTTGATTTTACCTAGTGACAAAATATTGACACTACTTCTAGATTTAACTATTCTCCCTCCTAACAAGACACATTACTGTAAAAAAGAAAAGAACTAAAAACTACTGTTATGAAGAATAAGATAAGCATTCCATTTAAACTCAAAAAGACAAATAAGCTCCTATATGTTCTATTCTTAATAATAAGCTTTTAAATACTCATGAAACTGCTTTTTATCAAAACCTAAATGTCGAAGAATCTGCTTAACAATAAACTCAGGCACAGGATCTATATGTGATTGTATAATAATTGGCCTAGTTAAGTCTTTTCTTACATATTTTTTATGCCCGCCTATTCCGGATCAACGTTAAAAGTTGGGGAGGAAAGTGTAAAATAATATCTTTGTGCTATGATGGATAGCCAAGAAATACTAAAACTAATCTTACCTACTTACTTAGTAGAACACTTCAATATTACTAAAGTAGAAGAATTAGAGACCAAACTACATATCTACTTTGAAGAGAAGAATGATTACGGAAATCAATGTGCTGAAAGACAGCTTATTTCTAAAGGTTTCCATAGTATGATTACTATTGAAGACTTCCCGTTACGAGGTAAATCAGTTAAACTACACGTACAACGTCGTCGTTGGACAGATAAACAAACAGGAGAAATTATATCACGTGATTGGAATATCATCGCAGAAGGAACACGAATGACTACAGAGTTTTCGGAGTTCTTAAAAAAAATTGGCCGATACTAAAGTACTTAGCTGTAAGGCTATTGGTGAATTATTTGGAGTTAAAGGTGAAAAGTTTCAACGCCAATACAAACATAAAACTAGTGGTTTCAAACAATGGAATCAACAAGAACATGCACAAGACTGGCTACTCTATCCAGAAAATATAACTGAACAACTGTCCATAGACGAAGTATGTTTATCTATGGGAGAATTGTACACTATACTGACTTCTAAAGCAGGTAAAGGTCAGAAAAAGACCATTGTAGCGATAGTTAAAGGAACAAAATCAGATACTGTAATAAAGCATCTATCTAAACTACCTAAAAAATTTAGAAATAAAGTTACCGAGATTACTTTAGATATGGCAGGGGCTATGAAACAGATAGCTAAGAAGTGCTTCCCTAAAGCTGTGCAAGTAATTGATCGTTTTCATGTACAAAAGCTTGTAAGTGAAGCTGTACAAGATATTAGAATAAAATATAGATGGGCTGAGCTTGACGCTGAGAACACTGCTGTTTTAAAGGCTAAGGAAGAAGGCATTATATATAATCCTGAAATACTTAGTAATGGAGATACTAAGAAGCAACTTTTAGTTCGCTCACGTTCTCTACTTTATAAAAACCAAATTAATTGGACATCTGACCAACAAGAAAGAGCTAAGATACTATTTGAATTATACCCAGAGATTAAACAAGCCTATCTACTAGCTAATAACCTTAGACAGATATATAATCTACAAATAGATAAAGAAATAGCTATGACTAAGCTAGCTCATTGGTTTAATGATATTGAAAAAGCTTCACTCAAACACTTTAGTACTGTTTTAAAGACTTTTAATGTACACTATAACGAAATCATCAATTACTTTATTAATAGAAGTACAAATGCTTCTGCGGAATCATTTAATGCCAAAATTAAATACTTCCGTATGATGTATAGAGGTGTTAGAGATAAGAAGTTTTTTCTTTTTAGATTAACTAAACTTTTTGCGTAGTCCCCAACTTTTGTCACTGATCCATAAAAACCAAATTAATTGGACATCTGACCAACAAGAAAGAGCTAAGATACTATTTGAATTATACCCAGAGATTAAACAAGCCTATCTACTTGCTAATAACCTTAGACAGATATATAATCTACAAATAGATAAAGAAATAGCTATGACTAAGCTAGCTCATTGGTTTAATGATATTGAAAAAGCTTCACTCAAACACTTTAGTACTGTTTTAAAGACTTTTAATGTACACTATAACGAAATCATCAATTACTTTATTAATAGAAGTACAAATGCTTCTGCGGAATCATTTAATGCCAAAATTAAATACTTCCGTATGATGTATAGAGGTGTTAGAGATAAGAAGTTTTTCCTTTTTAGATTAACTAGACTTTTTGCCTAGTCCCCAACTTTTGTCACTGATCCTTATTTAGTTTATATAAATATATAACATTTAAGCTTTTATAGAATAAAATAAATGTTATTATTCTGTTTAAAGAGATCAACTAAAACAATTTAAAAACAAAAAAGCCTCAACGTAAGTTGAGGCTTCTGTGATCCAATCAGGATTCGAACCTGAGACCTACTGCTTAGAAGGCAGTTGCTCTATCCAGCTGAGCTATTGGACCTAACCAAAAAACATTAGATGTTTTTCTTTCGTCGGGGTGGCAGGATTCGAACCTGCGACCTCCTGCTCCCAAAGCAGGCGCGATGACCGGGCTACGCTACACCCCGAAAGAAGCGGAGAGACAGGGACTCGAACCCTGGCATCGGTTACCCGATGACAGATTAGCAATCTGCTCCGTTACCACTCCGGCACCTCTCCGTTGCTAAGAGAATTACTTCTCTAATGCGGATGCAAACTTAGCACTACTTTTGGTTCTATGCAAGCTTTTGAAAGAAAAAAACAACAAAAAATTACCACATAAAAACAAACCTATTCATAGTCAAGGAAGTAAACACAAATAAAAAAAACATTATTTTTTTATTTCTTAGATAATTATCCAAAATCAAGATATTTTATGTATTTTCCCACATCTTTATTGAACCTTACAGAAGGTCTAAAGTTTTAAAACAAAAATCAAACTTAATTAATTCTATAAATTATGAGTAAAAAAGTAGTTATTGTTTCTGCTGCTAGAACACCAATAGGAAGTTTCTTAGGAAGTTTATCAACTGTACCAGCTACAGTATTAGGTGCTACTGCTATTAAAGGGGCACTAGATAAGATCAACCTTGATGCTAATCTAGTAGATGAAGTATTGATGGGGAATGTAGTTCAAGCAGGAGAAGGACAAGCACCTGCACGTCAAGCAGCTTTAAAAGCAGGTTTGTCTAAAGAGGTAGCTTGTACTACAATAAATAAAGTTTGTGCATCAGGTATGAAAGCGATTATGCAAGGGACACAAGCTATTATGGCAGGTGATGCAGAAATAGTTGTAGCGGGTGGAATGGAGAATATGAGTATGATTCCTCATTATGTACACATGCGTAATGGTAACAAATTTGGTCCTGCAACTATCATTGATGGTTTACAAAATGACGGTCTAGTAGATGCTTATGACAATAATGCTATGGGAGTATCTGCTGACTTATGTGCTAGTACACATAATATCTCAAGAGAAGAACAAGATAACTTCGCTATTAAATCTTATGAGCGTTCTGCAAAAGCATGGGATGCTGGTAAGTTTAACAACGAGGTAGTTCCTGTATCTGTACCTCAACGAAGAGGAGATGCTATCGTAGTTTCTAAGGATGAGGAATACACGAATGTAAAATTAGATAAGATTACTTCTTTACGTCCAGCTTTTACAAAAGAAGGAACTGTAACTGCTGCTAATGCTTCTACTATTAATGATGGGGCTGCTGCTGTAGTAATCATGAGCGAAGAAAAAGCATTAAGCTTAGGATTAAAACCTCTAGCTTATATCAAAGGATATGCGGATGCTGCTCAAGAGCCTGAGTGGTTTACTACTGCTCCTGCTAAAGCATTGCCTAAAGCGCTTAAAAAAGCGAATGTAGCTATCGAAGATGTGGACTTCTTCGAATTTAACGAAGCGTTCTCTGTAGTTGGTATTGCTAATACTAAATTACTTAATATCGATCCAGAAAAGGTAAACGTAAACGGTGGAGCTGTTTCTTTAGGTCACCCTCTAGGATGTTCTGGTGCTCGTATCATCGTAACATTATTAAGTGTATTAGAACAAAACAATGCAAAAATAGGAGCTGCTGCTATCTGTAATGGTGGTGGTGGTGCATCAGCATTAGTTATCGAAAGAGCTTAATTTTTAATAATATATTCAAGATGAGTTTGATTAGTTCAAACTCATCTTTTATTTTTGTACTTTAATTCAAACCTATATTATGTTTGCATATTGCAACCTTGCCATTGTACCCTTAAGACTTGAACCAAGCGACAGAAGCGAAATGGTCTCTCAAGTCCTTTTCGGTGAACACTTTACTATTTTAGAAAGAACAGAGAAGTGGTCGAAAATAGAATTAGCTTTCGACAAGTACCAAGGTTGGATAGATAATAAACAATATCAAGAAATCTCTGAAGAAGATTATAAATACCTTCAAAACACATCTGTTATTCACTCTGCGGAGTTAGTAGACTTTATTTCTTCTAACAACAATCACTTAATGGCAGTACCTCTTGGTAGTTGCCTTACAGGATTAAAAAAGAATAGCATCAATACAGATAACTTCACTTATGAAGGACTGACTATCACTGGTCAGTTTACAAAACAAACCTTTCTAAAGACTGCGTTTATGTACTTAAATACTCCTTACTTATGGGGAGGGAAAACGCCTTTCGGAATAGACTGTTCTGGTTTTACACAAATGGTTTACAGAATCAATGGATATAGAATTCCTCGTGATGCCTCACAACAAGCAGCTATAGGAGAAGCCTTAAGCTTCATCGAAGAAAGCGAAATAGGTGACTTAGCTTTCTTTGACAATGCTGAGGGTAATATCATCCATGTAGGGATAATCATGGAGAACAACTATATCATACATGCTCATGGAAAAGTCCGTATAGACAGACTAGATCACTTAGGAATTTATAATATCGATTCTGGTAGACATACTCATAAACTAAGAGTAATCAAGAAAATCATTTAAGTCTATAGTAAGTTTAGGTCTCCACTTTTCTAATGGGAGCACAATTCATTACAAGGACTTATGTAATTGTTTTTTTATTAACTATTTTATCCTATTTGGCTCAAAAACTATTCGTTAAGACAATAGAAACTATTTGATATTGCAAAAAAAATAAACGTATCTTTGCTGCAAATATCGACATATATGAATACTTTCGAGCAATTTAATCTACCGAAAGCCCTTGAAAAAGCTCTTAATGAGCTTAATATTATTTCACCAACTCCTATACAAGCTAAATCATTTCCAGTTATTCTTTCTGGAAGAGATATGATGGGTATTGCCCAAACAGGTACAGGAAAGACATTCGCCTACCTTCTACCTATCTTAAAACAATGGAAGTTTAGCCATGCTGAATCTCCTAGAGTAGTGATACTAGTACCTACACGTGAACTTGTAGTACAAGTAGTAGATGAAGTAGAAAAGCTTACAGCCTATATGTCTGTAAGAACATTAGGGGTATATGGTGGTACCAATATCAATACACAACGAAAAGCTGTCTATGAAGGTGTAGATATCCTAGTAGGTACACCTGGACGTATGATGGACTTAGCTCTAGATGGAGTATTGCGTTTTGATAATTTACAGAAGTTAGTCATTGATGAATTTGATGAAATACTAAACTTAGGGTTTAGAACACAGCTTACATCTATTCTTACAATGATGAAAGGAAAACGTCAAAATATCTTATTCTCTGCTACTATGACAGAAGAAGTAGACGAAGTACTTGACGAATATTTTGACTTCCCTGAAGAAGTATCTCTTGCTCCTTCTGGAACTCCGTTAGAGAATATAGATCAACAGATATATAATGTACCTAACTTCAACACGAAGTTAAATCTATTAATGCACTTACTTAGCAATAAAGAAGAGTTTAATAGAGTACTTATCTTTATCAACAGTAAACGTCTTGCAGATGTTGTAATGGAGAAATTAGAGGCTGCCTTTCCTGAAGAGTTCACTGTAATTCACTCTAACAAATCTCAGAACTTCCGTATGAGATCTATGGCTGAGTTCCAAGCGAATGAATTAAGAGGTCTTCTAACTACAGATATAATGGCTCGTGGACTTGATATCTCTGATATTAGCCACGTAATCAACTTACAGTTCACTGACTCTCCAGAACAGTATATTCACCGAATAGGACGTACAGGACGTGCTGATAAAAAAGGTACAGCTATCTCTATCGTAGATCCTAAAGAGGAAGAAGTAAAATTAGCTGCAGAGATTCTAATGGAAAAAGAACTTAGAGCAATGACAATACCTGAAGAAGTAGTCATTTCTGAGTCACTTATGGAGTTTGAAAAATCTAAGTTAAAGTCTAAACAACTTGCTAAGGTTAAAAAGCCAATAGAAAAAGGAGCTGCTTTCCACGAGAAGAAAGATAAAAACCAAAAGGTAAATCTTGGAGGTCCTGGTAAACGTAACCCACGTAAAACTAAACCTCGTAATAGAGCAGTAGAAGCTAAAAGAGCTGCTAAACGCAAGAAATAGATTACAATTAAAACCATAAAAAAACGTGCTAAACTTAATTTAGCACGTTTTTTTTATATCTAAAAATATTCTCTTAAAAGAAAGAATACATATTTACTCTTTTATGTTTTCTTCTACAGCCTGTGGATTGTGTTTATACTTAAATATAATAGCAAACAATATAGTTACTACTAAAGCATATCCTGCGAATATAAGCCATGAATGTCTCCAACCTTCTAACTGTAAAGTAACATCTTCTTGGCTATATACAAAGTGATTCACAATGTACTGAGCGATAAGCATACCTATTGTTGCTCCAAAACCGTTAGTCATCATCATAAATACTCCTTGTGCTGAAGAACGAATATCTTCACTTGTCTCATTATCTACATATAGAGAACCTGATACATTAAAGAAGTCAAATGCAATTCCATAAACAATCATAGACAATATAAACATCCATACTCCATTTCCTGGATCACCTATACCAAAGAATCCGAAACGTAGAACCCAAGCAAACATTGACATCAACATTACTACTTTAATACCAAATTTTCTAAGAACAAATGGAATTAACAAGATACACAAGGTTTCTGAAACTTGAGATAACGAGATTAACGCATTAGCATTATGTGCCCCCCAAGAGTCAGCGTATTCTGGTACTTTAGAGAAACTCGTGATAAAAGGATTAGCATACCCATTCGTAATCTGCAATGACACTCCTAACAACATTGAGAAGATAAAGAATACAGCCATCTTCTTCTCTTTAAACAAACTGAATGCCTTTAGTCCAAAAGCATCTGCTAAACTCTGCTTCTCATTAGATTTATTAATAGGGCAATTAGGCAATACGAAACTGTATAAGAAAAGAACTATTCCTAAAACACCTGATACAAAGAATTGATAATAATTAGATTGAAAACTCTCAAAAGCGATATCTCCACCAAAGTTAAATCCTAAAGAACCATCACTGTGGAACCCAAAGAAGTTAACAAACAACATCGCACAGATAAATCCTACTGTACCAAAAGTACGTATAGGCGGAAAGGCCTTAATCGTATCGAGGTGATTCTGTTTTAATATTGCATAAGAAGTTGAATTAGATAAAGCGATTGTAGGCATAAAGAAAGCTACACTACAAGTGTAAAGTGTAAAGATCGTTGTAAAGTCTACATCCCCTCCTGCTATAAAACCGTAATAACCTGTAGCAATCATAAAAATAGCTGCGGCTAAGTGATTCAATCCTAACAACCTCTGAACTGGTATCCATCTATCAGCTACTATTCCCATGATAGCAGGCATAAAAATAGATACTATACCTTGCATGGCATAAAAAAGACCAATCTTAGGCCCTAGCCCAACTGATCCTAAATAGTTCCCCATAGATGTTAAATAAGCCCCCCAAACAGCAAATTCGAGGTAACTCATCAACGTCAATTTTGCTTTTACATTCATTACGTGTGATATTATTTCTGTGTTATTAGTTTAAGAGTTTATACCCTTAAACCTCGTTTTATAAGTGTGTTTATAATAATTTATTTAATTCTTTTTTGCGCTAACTCCAGAATTAAATTAAACTGTTCTTCTATAGTTAAATTAGAATTATCTACCTCTATCGCATCATCTGCCTTTACTAGTGGTGAATCTGCTCTGCTTGTATCTATTTTATCCCTTTCTACTACATTGTGAAACACTGCATCATAACTCACATTAGGGTCTTTATCTTTCAATTCGTCAAAACGTCTTTGAGCACGTATCTCTGGAGAGGCAGTCATAAATATCTTTAACTCTGCATCAGGAAACACAACTGTTCCTATATCTCTTCCATCCATTACTACTCCCTTAGACTTACCTAAATTTTGTTGTTGTTCTACCAGCTTTCTTCTTACCTCAGGTACTTCTGCTATCTGACTTACGAACTGTGATACTTCTAAACTGCGTATCACACCTTCTACATTCTCTTGGTTTAAGAACACTTCTGCAAATCCTTTCTCTGGATTGTACTCAAAGTGTAATTCTACTGATGGTAATGACTCTATTAACCCTTCTCTATTGAAGTAATTTTCTTTTATCAAACCTTTTCTCATTGCAGACAAAGTAACCGCTCTATACATAGCTCCTGTGTCTATATATACATAGCTAAGAGACTTCGCTAATGATTTCGCTAATGTACTTTTCCCCGTAGAGGAAAACCCATCAATCGCTATAGTAATCTTTTTCAAATTGAAAAATTTAAAATTAGTTTAAAACTCATTGATTTGTCAAATATAGTAGTATTTATAAGCTTTCATATCTTTTTAAAAACACTTTATAAATAGCTATTTCTAATCAAAACACCTTTTTAAAACACTCATTGTAAAACAAATACTAAAAAAGCACCTTAAAAATACGACTATTTTCTACAATAATGGCTAGCAAAAGTAAGTTAATCTGTAAAAATTCCCATCATTTTAAGGACACAAAATACAGTCAAGAGCCTCTTATAACTAAAAAAGCCTCACTTTATAAAAGTGAAGCTTTCTCTATCCTATCTAATAAGTTTTACTTTTTAGCTACTTCTAGCTTCTTAGCATTCTTTACCTTCTGATTTGTAATTGCGATCTCTAGGACTTCTTCCATTTTATCTACATAATGGAAAGTCAATCCTTTAAGGTACTCTTCTTTAATATCATCGATGTCTTTTCTATTGTCTTTACACAAGATGATCTCTTTCACATTAGCACGCTTAGCTGCAAGAATCTTCTCTTTAATACCTCCTACAGGAAGCACCTTACCTCTTAAAGTTATCTCACCTGTCATCGCTAAGTTCTTTTTCACTTTGCGTTGAGTAAATGACGACACCATAGAAGTCAACATCGTAATACCCGCACTAGGCCCATCCTTAGGCGTCGCTCCTTCTGGTACGTGGATATGTATCTTATAATTGTCAAATACTTCTTGAGCTATACCCAGTTCTTCTGCATGAGCCTTTATATACTCTAATGCGATAGTAGCAGACTCTTTCATCACTGTACCTAAGTTACCCGTGATAGATAGTTCTCCTTTACCTTTAGAGATAATTGACTCTATATATAGAATATCTCCTCCTACACTAGTCCACGCTAATCCTGTTACTACACCAGCCACATCATTATTCTCATACTTATCATTTTCAAAACGTGGTGTACCTAAGATCTTTTTGATATCCTCTTCTGTCATCTTCACATTATACTCCTCTTCCATCACGATATTCTTAGCCACACCTCTAGCGATATGCGCTAGTTGTTTATCTAAGCCACGTACTCCAGACTCTCTTGTATAATTTGTGATAATAAACTCCATCTGCTTTTTACCAATCACTACATCTTTAGAAGTTACTCCATGTGCCTTTAATTGTTTTTCTAACAGGTGCTGTTTTCCTATCTCTACTTTTTCTTCTATCGTATACCCTGTCATCTCGATAATCTCCATACGGTCTCTTAATGCAGGTTGTATAGTACTTAAACTATTAGATGTCGCGATGAACATCACCTTAGACAAGTCATACCCCATCTCTAAGAAGTTGTCATAGAACTCGTGATTTTGTTCTGGATCTAATACTTCTAACAATGCAGAAGAAGGATCACCATTATGACTAGAAGACAGCTTATCTATCTCATCTAATAAAAACACAGGATTAGATGTCTTTGCTTTCTTTAGACTCTGAATAATACGTCCAGGCATAGCCCCGATATATGTCTTTCTATGTCCTCTAATCTCAGCTTCGTCACGCAATCCTCCTAAAGAAATACGTACATACTCACGACCTAATGCATCTGCTATAGATCTACCGATAGAGGTCTTACCTACCCCTGGAGGTCCATATAGACATAGAATAGGAGACTTAAGATCGTTTCTTAACTTCAGAACAGCCATGTGCTCTAAGACACGCTTCTTCACCTCTTCTATTCCATAATGATCTTTATCTAACTGCTTCTGAGCATTCTTTAAATTAAAGACATCTTTAGAATAATGATTCCAAGGTAACTCTAGGAACAACTCTAGATAGTTTCGTTGAATACCAAACTCAGCTACTTGAGGGTTCATTCTTTGGAACTTCATTAACTCCTTATCGAAGCGTTCTTGTACTTCCTTAGACCACTTTTTATTAGCAGCTTTCTTACGCATTTCTTCAAACTCCTCTTCATTTGAGAAACCACCCAATTCTTCTTGGATTGTTTTCATTTGTTGATGTAAGAAATACTCTTTTTGTTGTTGATCTAGATCAACTCTAACTTTCGTTTGAATATCATTGCGCAACTGAAGTTTTTGCAACTCTAAAGTCATCATCTTTAGAGCTTCTAATCCTCTAGCATTTAGATCATCTATATTAAGTAATCGTTGCTTATCAGCAATATCCATACTCATATTAGAAGAAACGAAGTTAATTAAGAAAGATTCACTAGAAATATTCTCAATAGCAAATGCTGCATCTGATGGTATATTAGGATTCTCTTTGATAATTTCTAAAGCAGTCTCCTTAATAGAATCTACTATAGCTGAGAACTCTTTATTCTTCTTGCTAGGGCGCTTCTCTTCACGAGCCACCACATTAGCCTTCATATAAGGTTCTTCTTGTGTTAGTTCTGTAATCTCAAAACGTTTTTTACCCTGTAAGATAACTGTGATATTTCCGTCAGGCAACTTTAATAACTTGATAATACGAGCCACTGTCCCTGTATGGTATATCTCATTGATACCAGGATCATCTGTACCCTCATCTATCTGCGCTACTACACCTATCGTTTTATCTCCTTTATTTGCTCTATTTAATAATTCAATAGACTTATCTCTACCTGCTGTAATAGGAATCACTACACCTGGGAATAATACCATGTTTCGCAATGGTAATATCGGAAGTGAAGTAGGTAACTCTTCTTTATTCATTTCTTCTTCATCTTCACTCGAAAAAATTGGAATAAACTCTGAATCTCCATCTCCTAAATCTTGTAACGACAAGTTGTCAAATGTTATTATTTTTTGATTTGCCATATGTATTTTTACGTCATTTTGTCAGTTAACAATTTTTTCTCGACATAGCCTAACTACAACCACACCCATAACCAACTGATTACCAACAAAAACATTAATTTTTAATTGTTCTACCTATATAATATTTCAATCTTTATGCCACAAAAAAATCCTTACTCTTATGGCAAGGATTTTTTCTCTTTTATGTTAAAATACAAAATATTATTTACTCGGAGAAGAAATAATTATAACAGAAAAATCTCCATAAGTGATTTTTACTCTTTTATCTTGGTCTTCTTCTTCCACTCCTACTAAAGTAGCTTCAAATCTACCTTTTAATAAAAACTTATTAGGATCATCTTTATCTTTCTCTGCATAATCAAAACGCAAGAAACCTTCACTCTCTGCCACATCTTTAGACGTGTACTTAACTCCATAAGGAGAAGTATACTCTACGTTAAACCATCCTAATTTCTTAAAATCTTTAGGATCATTCGATACAACGATATCATTATTATAAGGAAAATCTAATACTATCTTCTGTGTCTTCTCTACACCATCTATACTAGATACGTATGCTCTTCCTGCCTTTACTTCTACAGACTCCTCAGGATTAGTAAAAGGTTCATTATCTGCAAACGCTTCTAAGTACGTAGCCTCTTTTCTAACAAAAGGGATATCTACAAAGTTTCCACTAATAGGAAATGACTTTAAGTTAGGGTCATCTTGTATACTTGGCATCATGCGCTTAATATCAAAATCACCAGACAATACTCTTGCCTTTCTATTAATATTACCTATAGACATAATCCCTGTCACGATATTAGGACGCAATGTGTCCTTCGTAGTATACAGAAGCTTATTCTCCCAAGAATAGTAATTACTCTCATTCACATTAGTAGGAAAGTTACCTGACTGAAACTTTAAAGTTCTAAGGATCAGTTCGTCATTTTCATAATTCTCACTTCCTGTTAACTTCACTTTTATTTCTAAACGTCCGTTTTTATCTAACTCAGCTACTATTCCTTCTCTCATTAAGATAGTCTCTCCCTGATTATGAATAGTCATAATCGGCTTACCTACTCCCTGCTCACCTTCTATGATAGAGTCATAAGATTCATTATCACACGAAGCTACGGTCATAGCTGTGATAGAAAATAAACTAATCGCTAATATTCTAAATGTCTTTTTCATATTATATCTTACTATTCGTAAAGTAATCAATTTTTAAAAATATTTCAATAACAAAAATACAATCTTATTTCTTTTTTAATACTAATTCTATCTTTTATTAGGTATTCTTAATAGTAGAACGAAACCTACAGCAAAAAATAAGATTAAAAACAATATAGCATTCTGCATCTTACCTGTTATATCACTGACTAGCCCATACATAGACATCCCTAGTACAATACCTAACTTCTCTGTCACATCATAAAAACTAAAGAATGAAGTAGTATCTGTGGTCTCTGGTAGTAGTTTAGAATAAGTAGATCGAGACAACGATTGTATTCCTCCCATTACTAATCCCACAAAACTAGCTGCCACATAGAACTCATTAGGTGTGATTATAGTATATGCATATAGACATATTATAATCCATAACGCATTTAATACACATAACGTATAAATATTGCCAATTTTTTTTGACAATAGAGAAGTCAAATAAGCTCCTAGTACAGCAACTAACTGGATCATCAGTATACTTAATATTAAGCCTGTCGTACGCTGAGTATCGTTTTCCCATGCGATTTCCTTTTCTCCAAAATAAGCTGCGATAATCATCACCGTCTGTACAGCCATACTATAAACAAAAAAAGCGACTAAATACCTCTTTAATGCAACATACTCTTTTAGCTCTCCCCACACTCTTTTTAACTCTCTAAATCCTTTAAAAAACAACGATTTAGTGATTTTCTTCTCATTTTTAAAATCTGGTAAATACCTAAAAGTATAAAGGCTAAACCCTATCCACCATAGCCCTACTAATATAAAGGAGAAACGCATCGCTGTCATCGCTGTTGTAAAACCAAAGATGTCATACTTCATGACTAACAATAAGTTTAACAATAACAGTATCACACTCCCGATATATCCTAGTGCATATCCTTTTGCACTTATTCTATCTTGTTGTTCAGTAAATGCTATATCAGGCAAATAAGAATTATAGAAAACTAAACTTCCCCAAAAACCAATTAACCCAAACATATAGATCAATAAGCTCAATAGCATATAGTCTAGACTAAAAAAATAAAGAAGCATACACGATATAGACCCTACACCACAGAACAACTTCATAAAGAACTTTTTAGTCCCTAGATAATCTGCTATTCCTGATAATATAGGCGATAGTATACATACTATTAAGAATCCTATCGCAGTGATATAACTAATAATTGACTCACTCTTAATAGAGGTTCCCCAAAAGTCAAAACTATCAATGTTCAACTCTCTAAATAAAGATCCATAATACAACGGAAAGATAGATGACGAAATAACTAAAGCATATACAGAATTAGCCCAATCATAAAACGCCCATGCATTTAAAAGTTTTTTATCCCCTTTTACAAAACTTTTCATAGTCTAGTCTATTTAAAAAAATAAGCTACCCAAAGGTAGCTTACTCTATTTTTATCTTCCGAAAGATACACCAAATTTTGCTGCTTCAGCTTTCGCTTCAGGAATTAATTTCTTCAAATTAGCAATACGCTCTTGATTACTAGGGTGTGTACTCATCCATGAGCCCCCACCTCCACTGCCATCTCTAGCAGCCATTCTACTCCAGAAACTAACTGCTTCTTCTGGATTATATCCAGCGATAGCCATTAGTGTCAGACCTATCTTATCAGCCTCTGTCTCATGTGATCTACTGAATGGTAACATCCCTGCTACATTACTACCATATCCATATAGACCAGCACTTAACTGCTTAGTCGTAGCACTAGACTTAGCAGTAGCTGCATCTATTGCCACAGCTCCTGCCTGCTGTAACATACCTGCACTCATGCGCTGTTGTCCGTGATTAGCTAACGCGTGAGCTACTTCATGCCCCATCACTACAGCTATTCCTGCATCTGTCTGACAATATGGCAAAATACCTGTGTAGAACACAATCTTACCTCCAGGCATACACCACGCATTCACTTCCTTATCATCTACTAAGTTATACTCCCACTTATAGTCATTAAGATAACTCCCATACCCATTAGCCGTCAACCAAACCTCTGCTGCTTTCTTAATTTTTACACCTACGTCAGCTACACGTTGTGCATCTTTTGTCCCTTTTACCACCTTATGTTCCTTTAAGAAAGTATCATATTGTGAAAAAGACATTGGAAACAACTCAGCATTAGAAGTAAATGCCATCGTTTTTTTACCTGTAAAAGGATTTGTTGCACAAGCAGTTAACAACAAAAAAGTTCCGATAGAGAATACGATTTTTTTCATTATTTTTTATTTTCAAAATTAATAGGAATTCGCATAATTCAAAAACTTTTACTTTTATAATAATTCTTTTAGATTCTTTTATTTTGTAATTTTACCTCCTTAGAACATTATTATAATGCAAAGTCAAAAACCAAAACAATCGCTTGAAATACCAAAAAGCATAATAGTAATAGGAAAAACATTACAATTATTTTCAAATAACCTAGCGACTAGATTTGCTCAGAACTTATTCATCACTCCTCTTAAATTTAAACCACCAAAAAGAGAGAAGGAGATGTTTGATAAAAGTGTTGTCACTAAAATAACCGTGCCAGCTCTGCGCAAAGACATCGTAGTATACCAATATGGAACCAATAAAGCTGCTGATAAAAAAGCACTTCTTATACACGGATGGAACGGTAGAGGTACACAGCTAGTGACTATTGCTAATATGCTCATGAGGTCTGGATATGACGTCGTTAGCTTCGATGCACCTGGTCATGGCAAGTCTCCTAAGACGAAGACGAATATGACAGAATTTATTGCTTCTGCATTCGAAGTAGAGAAACAGTTCGGTCCATTCGAACTCGTTATCGGTCACTCACTAGGAGGAATGACTACCATGAATGCGCTTAGAGATGGTCTAAAAGCTAAAAAAGCTGTCATACTAGGAAGTGGAGACGTGGTAAAGGATGTAATAGATGACTTCGTCAAACAAATAGAACTAAAACCTATTATCTCTAAAAAGATTCAAGAACGATTCGAAACTCAGTTTAACCAAACTATGGAGAGCTACACTGTACACTTAGCAGCAGAAGAAATAGACATTCCGCTTCTAATTATGCATGATGAAGATGATTTAGACGTTAATGTAAGAGCAGCTTATGCAATCAAAAAACACAGCAAGAATGCAGAGATTATGATCACATCAGGTCTTGGACACCGCAAGATCTTAGGAGATAAAAAAATAATAGAACGCATCAAAGCTTTCATAGAACAATAGATAAATGAAAACAGTTGTATTCGGTTGTATCATTCTAAGTATATTAGCCTGTAAAGATGTAAACTATCAAAAGATACCAAAGATGAAAAAAGATAAAACAACAACAGAACAAGAATGGCAACAAGCCCTTACCCCTGCTGAGTACTATGTACTACGAGAAAAAGGGACTGAACGTCCATTCACTGGAGAATACAACGACTTTAACGAAAAAGGAACATATCACTGTGCAGGATGTGGACAACTATTGTTCAGCTCTGATACTAAATTTGATGCACACTGTGGCTGGCCATCATTTGATAAAGCGATAGAAGGTTCTGTTAACTATATAGAAGATCTATCACATGGAATGAAGAGAGTTGAAGTAACGTGTTCTAACTGTAATGGACATCTAGGACATATCTTCCCTGACGGACCTACTGAGACTACAGGTATGAGATACTGTATGAACTCCATCTCATTAAAATTCAAAAAACAAGAATAACTATAGATAAAGAGAATAATGATTTAATTATTCTCTTTTTTTGTTTGTATACTTCCTATTTCACTTCACTCATATTTCTATCTAGCAGCGAATGAGTCCGTAGTGAGTCCGTTATGAGTCCGTAGTGAGTCCGTTAAAACATCTAATATAACGGAGTCAACACAGACAAACCATACTATGATTAAGTACGCATCACTTACAAGTATAAAACAAGATATAAAGGAAAGAGAAAGAAGACACACTAAACACAACACTACAGCTTAACTATACCATACTACTTTATCACAATAAGTGATAAGATACTAAATCTACTGGCTGTACTGCCCTTAAGAAGGGCTCTTCCTTCCTGAGCAGTTATCAATATAATAACTTCACTTGTTTAATATCAAATAGCGCTACACTATCATCTTCTTTTTTCACACTGAGTAGTCCATTCTTAGTCACCCCTAGTATAATTCCCATAAAACGAATACCACTAGGCAGTTCAAAAACACTAGGAACATTAATACGGTATAGACTTCGATGATATTCTTCCCATATAAATGTGCTACCAGAAGCTAGATACTTCTGACAGTATACTGTCAGTGACTCTAGTATGCTATGCATAAGTTCATCCTTATTTACTTTATCACCACATAATTTGAATAATGACGTGGCTTGTGGTAAATGATCGAAGTTTTCTTGGTTAGCATTTATACCTATACCTACTATTGACAAGGTTTCTCCGGAAGCTTTGATAATATTTTCGATCAAAATGCCACCTATTTTCTTATTATATGACAATATGTCGTTTGGCCACTTTATACTAAATGGCAGATTGTATAACTTTTTAAGACTAGAATATACACTTAAAGCAACTAGAATATTTAGATCAAAAACGTGCTCAGGGGTCTCTAACAATTCTTTCACTAACACACTAAACGTTAAGCTACTACCTACTTCCCCCTTCCATACACTTCCTCTTTGACCTTTGCCCTGAAACTGGTTTTCAGTAACGACAACAGTAAAGTTTTCTAGATTCGAATGCGTTAATATTTCCTTCAAATAAGTATTCGTTGACCCTATGGCATCGAGTTTGATAATATTCATGTAAAATAATTATAGACTAATCTGATCGATTTCATTATATTTGAATCCAAAATTAGCAAACATTACATTTAAACTAGAATAAAATAAGACAAAAAATAAATGGCAGACAAAAATATTAATAACGACGAATTGATTGCAAACATTGTAAAAGGGATAGAATCAGTTAAAGGTGAGAACATTACAATAATCGATTTAAGAGAAATAGACAACACTCCTTGCGATTACTTTATCATAGCTGATGGTAACTCTAACACTCAAGTTAATGCCATTTCAGGTTCTGTACAAAAATTAGTCTCTAAAGAATTACGTGATAAACCTTGGCACGTAGAAGGTGAAGATAATGCAGAATGGATTTTAATGGACTACGTAAACGTTGTTGTACACGTGTTTCAAAAACACATCCGTGAATTCTACAACATTGAAAGCTTATGGGGAGACGCTAAAATCACGACTATTGACAGCCAGTATTAACCACTAAACCAAAATTTCATGTCGGAAAATATGAAACCTAACCAAAATAAATCAAGATTTAATCCATGGGTATTATATGGTAGTATCTTGGTAATTATATTGGTGATAAATTTCCTTACTAATGGAAGCAGCTTTGGAAACTCAAGACAACTGGGACTTTCTAAGCTATATGAATATGTAGATAAAGGATATGTTGAAAGAATTGACTTTAGCCGTTCTGTTGCTAAAGTATATTTAACACCAGAAGCTCAAAAGAGCAAAGAGTTTGAAGATTTAAATAAAAATAATATTCTTGGAAGAGAAAACGCAGGACCTCAATTCTTAACTGATATTGGAGATTCTAAACTGTTTCAAGAAAAACTAGACAAAGCTACTACTGAAGGAAAGATTAAAGAATATAAATCTGAACCAGAAAGCAACTGGGGGGATATCTTAATCAGCTTCTTACCTATCATCATCATCATCGGATTCTGGTTATTCATGATGAGAAGAATGACTGGTGGTGGTGGAGCTGGTGGTGGAGGACAAATCTTCTCTATCGGTAAATCTAAAGCAAAATTATTTGACGAGAAAAACGACATTAAAGTTAGCTTTAAAGATGTAGCTGGACTAGAAGGTGCTAAAGAAGAAATCGTTGAAATCGTTGAGTTCTTAAAGAACCCTGAAAAATATACTTCTATCGGAGGTAAGATACCTAAAGGAGCACTATTAGTAGGTCCTCCAGGTACAGGTAAGACTTTATTAGCTAAGGCTGTTGCTGGTGAGGCTCAAGTTCCTTTCTTCTCTCTATCGGGATCTGATTTCGTAGAGATGTTTGTAGGAGTAGGTGCTTCTCGTGTAAGAGACTTATTTAAACAAGCGAAAGAGAAATCTCCTGCAATTATCTTTATTGATGAGATTGATGCTGTAGGACGTGCTCGTGGTAAGAGTAACTTCTCTGGTTCTAACGACGAAAGAGAAAACACTTTAAACCAATTACTAACAGAGATGGATGGTTTTGGTTCTAATACTAACGTGATTGTATTAGCCGCTACTAACCGTGCTGAGATATTAGATAAAGCATTACTAAGAGCTGGACGTTTTGACAGACAGATCTATGTAGACTTACCAGACGTTAAAGAACGTGAGGCTATCTTTAAGGTACACTTACGCAACATTAAGAAAGTAGATAACCTAGATATCGACTTCTTATCTAAGCAAACACCTGGTTTCTCTGGTGCTGATATCGCTAACGTATGTAACGAGGCTGCATTAACAGCTGCTCGTAAAGATAAAAAAGAGGTGGATATGCAAGACTTCTTAGACGCTGTAGATAGAATCATCGGTGGTCTAGAGAAGAAAAATAAAATCATCTCTCCTGAAGAGAAATATGCTATCGCTATACATGAGGCAGGTCACGCTACAGTAAGCTGGATGTGTGAGCACGCTTCTCCACTAGTGAAAGTAACTATCGTTCCTAGAGGACAGAGTTTAGGAGCTGCATGGTACTTACCTACAGAAAGACAAATCGTGAGAACAGAACAAATGTTAGACGAGATGTGTGCTACTATGGGTGGACGTGCTGCTGAAAAGATAATCTTCGATAAGATATCTACTGGTGCATTAAGCGATCTAGAGAAAGTAACTAAACAAGCTAAGGCTATGGTTACTATTTACGGTCTAAACGAAAAACTAGGTAATATTACTTATTATGATTCGTCTGGACAAAGTGAATACAGTTTCGCTAAACCGTACTCAGAAGAAACTGCTCGTGTAATAGACCAAGAGATATCTTCTCTGATAGAAGGTCAATACGCAAGAGCTATTTCTATCTTGTCAGAGAACAAAGAAAAACTAGTACAACTAGCAGATTTACTTTGTGAAAAAGAAGTAATCTTCAAACAAGATTTAGAGAACATCTTCGGTCCTAGACCCTTTGATAAAGAAGGAGCAGTAGAACTTAATCTAACTACTGAAACAAAAACTGAAGATAACATAGAATAATAGAGGTTCAAGCTCTATAAACATTAAAAATCTTAACCTAAAGGCAACTTTAAGTTAAGATTTTTTTTATCTTTGAATACTTAATCAATTTATTTCATCGGAGTTTATTTTAATATGAGTTTTTTCAAGAAGTTATTAAAAGTATTTCAACCTTCTGACCCAGTAGAGGAAAGCCCTGCTGTGCATAAAAGTCAATACTTACCTGAAGAAAAACTTCCTGTGGATGAACTTTTTACTTTAAACTTTAAAGAGAATGGCGGCAAGTTTCTATACTGTGAAACGCTAGATGAACTAAATGAATCTTTTATCAATATTCTCGTAGAGAATGATTGGTTTGAAACTGAAGCACAAACGTATGAAAGTCCTCTGTACTCAATGTTACAAGAGAACAATATAAAATATGGCGAAGTAAAGAACCCAACTTTCTTTTTCTCTGGGTGCGAAAACTTAATAGCCGAAGACGGTTCTATTCTATTTTGTGATAAACAAATCAAGAATAACAAAGCACACGATTTACCTGATAATATTGTAGTCCTAGCTAAGACTAGTCAAATGACAAGAACAAAAAGTGATGGCTTAAGAGAAATCAAGAGAAAATATGGTAGTGCACTACCTAGTAACATTACAACATTTAATTGCTTTAAACAATCTACCAATGAAAGCGATTTTTTAAGTTATGGTAGAACTCCCAAGAATTTGTATTTATTACTTTTAGAAGATCTATAATATGTCAGAAACAGTTACTCGAGCAATATCAGGCGTTGTATACATTGCGCTTTTGATTGGAGCAACGTTGTACTCACCTACTAGCTTTGAAATTCTTTTCGGAGCATTTATGTTCATTGCATCATACGAATTTGCAAAACTAATCAAGCTACCAAAATCATTAGCCATGATTATCTCTCTTATGGCTTCTGCATGTCTTGCGTGGTATAGAGATATATTACCTATTAACGCGATAGCTATATTCGCAGCAGTAGTACTTCTTGCATTATTAGCAGAACTATTCACTACAAAAAAACCTAATCGATCATTTCCTATCAAAATGATTATATTCTTAGGTTATGTAATATCATCATTTGTGACACTTCAGTACTTACCGTTTGTTAATGATGGTAATCAGCCTGTATATGTTCCTCAAATCATTATTGGTATTTTAATAATGATCTGGACTAATGATACTTTTGCTTATATCACAGGAAAGAAATTTGGTAAAAATAAATTATTCGAAAGAATATCACCTAAGAAAACAATAGAAGGTTTTTTAGGGGGAATGTTGTTTACAATTATTGCAGGAACAATCTTAAGTCAATATTTCGACTTTTTTAATATTGTAATTTGGATAAGTAGTGCTATTTTTGTCAGCATTTTTGGAACGATCGGGGATTTAGTAGAATCTCATTTCAAAAGAGAGGCTGGTGTAAAAGACAGCGGTGCTATCATGCCAGGGCATGGTGGGATCTTAGATCGACTAGACAGTGTTATATTTGTAGCACCATTTTTGTATTTAATATATCAAATTTTATAACTATGTTTCACAAAGAAGGAACTAAAATCATTTTCTTTTCATTAGTAATAGCTGCTGTATTAGTAGTTTTAGCTGATGTACTATGTGCTAGTATTCCATGGCTAAGAGTAGTCCTGCAATCAATAGTATTAATCTTTTTAATTCTAATATTACAATTCTTTAGAAACCCTGACAGAACTGTTACGGCTGATGATAATAAAATCTTAGCTCCCGTAGACGGTAAAGTTGTTGTTATAGAAGAAGTTTACGAACCAGAATACTTTAAAGAAAAAAGATTAATGGTATCTGTGTTCATGTCCCCTATCAATGTACACGTAACACGTTATGCTTTAAGCGGACTTATCAAATACAGCCAATACCACGCTGGTAAATACTTAGTAGCTTGGCATCCAAAAGCTAGTGAAGAGAACGAGCGTACTACTGTAGTAGTAGAAAATCCTGTTTTCGGAGAAGTAATGTACAGACAAATCGCTGGAGCATTAGCTAAACGTATTGTTAACTATGCTAAACCAGGTATGCAAGTAGTACAAGGTACTGATGCTGGATTTATTAAATTCGGTTCAAGAGTAGACTTATATTTACCATTAGGCACAAAAGTTGATGTGGTATTAAATCAAAAAGCAATTGGTAATAAAACTGTTATTGCGCACAAATAAATAATGAGCAATTTAGATTTAGATTTTACAGAAGCATACGAGCGAATTTCAAGAGAGGCTAAGAACCTTCCTCCTGATGTAATGTTGCGCATCTATGCTTTTTACAAACAAGCTACAAATGGATTAAGCCACCAAGATTTCGAAGATATGTCTAGTGATCTTAAACGTGCTTTTAAATTTAATGCTTGGACACAAGTAAGTCATTTAACAATAGAAGAAGCTAAATTAGAATACATTAAGTTAGCGAAAGAAATATTAGATAATGAAAAAGCTTAAGGTAACATTAATCACTGTAATCACTCTGAACTTTGTTCTACTTACTTCTTGTAATAACAAGGAAGAACTAACAGAAGTACAGATACCAGAAAGGGAATCTTTTATCACTAAAAATTCTAACTTTCCGGATCCTAATACTATCAAAACTAAACAAGGACCATTCGAAATGCAAGGTATTGGTCATGGTTTTGGTGATTATGTTGATATATTAAAACCTGAAAGCGTTTATATACATTACGACAAATACCATCTAAGCTATACTAATAAATTAAACACCTCTGTACATGGTACTCCATTTGAAAGAGATAGTATATCTGGCTTAGTGGCTAAAATTGATAATAATTACCCTAAACTAAAGAATTTCTCAGGAGCATATTACAATCATAATATCTACTGGCGTTCTATTTCTCCATTAGAAGAAAAAACTCCTAATGAGAGCCTTAAAAATGCTATAACAGAATCCTTTGGTTCTATGGCAGAGTTTAAGAAAGAGTTTATAGCACAAGGAAATGCTTTAATTGGTTCAGGTTGGTTATGGTTAGTTCAGGTAAATGGAACACTACAAGTCATTACAACAGCGAATAATGACTCTCCTATGATGCCTGAAGTAGCTAAAGGAAGTCCTCTTCTGGGAATAGACTTATGGGAACATGCCTATTACCCTACTTACGAAGAAGACATTACAGCCTATTTAGAAATGTGTTTTAAACATTTGAATTGGGATTATGCTAACAAACTTTATAGACCTAAAGTTATTACTACAACTCCTATTACACAAGTTCAATAATAAGATATCATCTATACAAAAAAACGCCTACTTTATAAAGTAGGCGTTTTTTGTATATTTAATTAAAAAGGAACATCATCATCATTCTGATAGCCCCCTTGGTAACTACCTTGACTAGGAGCTGAACCAAATACAGAATCACCAGATGGTAAATTCCCTACAAAGTTCTGTCTATAATCTCCTCCCTCTTGATTATTCATTGCAGATGAGAATGTATTACCAAATCCAATCATATCATCATCTAAATTATCAAACTTACCGAACTGCCCTAAGAACTTAAGACGAATATTATCTAATCCACCATTTCTGTGTTTCGCTACGATAAATTCTGCTTGTCCTGCAGTTGGACTTCTTTCCTCATCATCCCATTCTTCAATTTTATAGTACTCTGGACGATAAATAAACGATACAATATCCGCATCCTGCTCAATCGCTCCAGACTCCCTTAAATCGGATAATAAAGGCCTTTTAGAAGCACCTCGTGTCTCTACCGCACGAGATAACTGAGATAAGGCAATAACAGGCACGTCTAATTCTTTTGCCAATGCCTTAAGCGTTCTTGAGATAGTTGAAATCTCTTGCTCACGGTTCCCTCCCCCTTTAGAGTTCCCACCAGCTGTCATTAACTGTAAATAATCGATAATAATCAATTTAATTCCGTGCTGAGAAGCTAAACGACGAGCTTTAGCTCTTAAGTCAAAAATAGATAAAGACGGAGTATCATCTATATACAATGGTGCACGCTCTAAGTCTTTTACTTTTACGTTTAATTGTTCCCACTCATGTGTTTCTAATTTTCCTGTACGCAGTTTTTCTGATGAAAGTCCTGTCTCCGAAGAAATAAGACGTGTAATCAACTGTACAGAAGACATCTCTAATGAGAAAACCGCAACACCAGCACCTGTCTCAATAGCAATATTTCTAGCCATAGATAATACAAAGGCTGTCTTCCCCATACCAGGACGAGCTGCTATAATAATCAAGTCACTTGGTTGCCATCCAGACGTAAGCTCATCTAACTTATGGAAACCTGTTGCTAATCCACTTAGTCCTTCTTTAGTACTGATTTCCTCAATTCTTTTCTTTGCTTGCGCAACTAAAGACTGAGCTGTCTCCGAACTTTTCTTTATATTTCCTTGTGTAACTTCATATAATCTAGATTCAGCTTTATCTAATAAGTCAAATACATCACTTGTCTCATCATAAGCATCTTCAATTATCTCATTCGAAATACGTATCAAACTACGTTGAATGAATTTCTGTAAAATAATGCGTGAATGGAATTCAATATGCGCAGAAGAAGTAATCTTTTGTGTAAGACTAACCAGGTAATAATCACCACCAACTTGATCTAATTTACCATTCTTACGCAATTGCGTAGATACAGTTAATAAATCTATAGGTTGATTACTTACGAATAATTGATCGATTGCTTCAAATATATGTTTGTGAGCATCTTTATAGAAAGCATCAGGTTGTAATATATCAATAACCTCATCAATACCTTTCTTATCAATCATCATGGCTCCCAATACAGCCTCTTCTAAGTCAATAGCCTGTGGTGGAAGTTTTCCTTTCTCTAAAGACACAACTTCTCTAGAAAAAGATTGCTTTGGTCTAAATTCTTTTGCTTGTTCCATAATGCGAAATTAATCCTTTTTGACGATAACTCAATCCTTATTTATACAATTAGCTTGTTAATAAGATAACTAATAATTAGTGAAAAAAAAATCCGAGATAGACTCTCGGATTTTAGTATTTCTATATATTCAGAACTAGTCTTTATACTCACCCATTTCGAAGTATTTCTCCATGCGTTTTTCTATTAACTTATCTGTTGATAACTTAGCTAAGCTACTATATGTATCTACGATATATTTCTTAACAGTAGCGAAAGTTTCTTCTCTATTAGTATGTGCTCCTCCAAGTGGTTCTGGAATAATATCATCTACTAATTTGTTTTTCTTCATATCATAAGAAGTCAACTTTAAAGCATCTGCTGCTCTTTCTTTATACTCCCAACTTCTCCATAAAATAGAAGAACATGATTCTGGTGAAATTACAGAATACCAAGTATTCTCTAACATCGTTACTTTATCACCAACACCAATACCTAAGGCACCTCCCGAAGCTCCTTCACCTACGATAATACAGATGATAGGCACTTTAATACGGAACATTTCATAGATATTACGAGCGATAGCTTCACCTTGTCCTCTTTCTTCTGCTTCTAAACCAGGATAAGCACCCGGAGTGTCAATTAAAGTAACAATAGGAATATTAAACTTCTCTGCCATTTGCATTAAACGCAAAGCTTTTCTATATCCTTCTGGATTAGCCATACCGAAGTTTCTATACTGTCTAGTCTTAGTATTATATCCTTTTTGTTGACCAACGAACATAAAACTTTGATCACCAATCTTACCAAGACCACCTACCATTGCTTTGTCGTCTTTTACATTTCTATCACCAAAAAGCTCTAGGAAAGTATCTCCACATAAAGCCTTGATATAATCTAATGTATAAGGTCTATTAGGATGTCTAGACAATTGAACTCTCTGCCAAGCAGTCAAGTTTTTGTATATATTCTTCTTAGTTTCTTCTAATTTCTTCTCAATTTGCTTACAAGTTGCTGACACATCAACATCAGATTCTTCACCGATCAAAGCACATTTATTCAGCTGTTCTTCAAGCTCTTTAATTGGAAGTTCAAAATCTAAATATTCCATTTATGATTAAGTTTTAGTTTCAATTACGAATGACAAAGATAAAACAATACTCGGATAGATAAGCTATCTAGTACTAAGTTTTCTCTTTTTTCTATTTTTAACAATACCATTTAGTACCACTGTACTCAAAATCAACAAGGCTCCTATATAAAACTCTAGGGTCATTTTCTCACTGTCTTTAAAGATAGCCACAGCTAATAAAATACCATACACTGGCTCTAGGTTAATAGTCAGCATCACTGTAAAAGGCGTTAAATAGCGCATAATATACACAGAGCCTAAAAAAGCAAATGCAGTACATACTGTACCTAAAAGTAAAAGCCACATCCAATCATTTAGACTAACCTCAAAGAATTCTATAGTAAAACCTCCTGTAATCAATAATACTAAGGAAAGGACTATAAGCCCTCCTAACATTTCATAAAATGTAATAACAGGAGCAGCAGTATGCACGATTAGTTTACTATTAATGATAGAAAACAAAGCTGATAAACAAGCTGCAATTAGTCCTAAGAGTATTCCTTCTATATACTCTCCACTCACACTAAAGATTAAAGTCAAAGCACATATAACTATAAAGCCAAAGAAAACTTCATAGCTTACTACCTTTCTCTTTAAAATTAGTGGTTCTAAAATGGAGGCAAAAAAAGCTCCTGTGGACAAACAAGCTAATGTGATAGAAATATTAGAAACCTTTATGGCTAAAAAGAAAGTTAGCCAGTGTAGCGCAATAACTACACCTGCTCCTAAAAACTGTATAATACGATGTTTGGGCGCTTTTATAGATTGCTTTGTAAAAACATAAAATACTAATAATGTAATTACTGCTATTAAAATTCGATACCATACTAATGGCAGAGCTTCTAGAGAAATTAATTGTCCTAGAATAGCTGTAAATCCCCATATAAAAACAATTAAATGGAGATATATCTGACTTTTTATATTATCTGCGAGCATTTCGAAGTAAGAATATTGCTAGAATACCAAAAACAACATTAGGTAGCCATACCGCTACTAAAGGTGGAATACTAGACGCTTCTGCCAATGTACCAAATATCTTATCAAAGAAGACATAGATAAACGCTAAAGCAATCCCTATGGCTAAGTTCATTCCCATCCCTCCTCTTCTCTTCATAGAAGAAACAGATACCGCAATAATCGTTAGAATAAACGCTGATACAGGTACACTATATTTTTTATACAAAACGACTAAATATACATTAATATTAGAAGACCCTCTCATTTGCTCCTTTTCTATGAATCGTTTTAAAGGCCCTAATTGCATTGTTTCTGCAGCGTATACTACAGGAGTAAGATCATCTATATCGAAGTCAAGCTTCATTTCTTTCTCATCAGCTCTTTCAAAATGATCTTCAGTTTCTCCTATCTCTCTATTAAAATAACTAAATAACGTATAGGTCTCTGTCTCAGGATTCCATACAATACGGTTAGCCGTCGTTTTTGAAGTCATCTTATTTCCATCGAATACTTCTAATGAAAAGTTATATCCTGTCTTACTATTGTAGTTAAAGTTACTTACATAAATAAACTCAGTAGGGCTAATCTGTCGATATACGTTCTGGCTCTCCCGTACCTCTGTACTCTTCATATACTTATAACGGAAATCATTATACCCTTGACTAGCTTTAGGTACAATAAAAACAGACATTACTAAAGCAAAAATAGAAATAAAAGTAGCCCCGATAATATAAGGGCGTAAAAAACGAGTAAAGGAAATTCCCGAACTAAGTATTGCTACAATTTCTGTATTATTAGCTAGCTTAGAAGTAAACCAGATAATAGAGATAAATAACAATATAGGAAACAACATATTAGCAAAATAGATTGTAAAGTCCAAGTAGTACATTAATACTGCTGGCAAGGGTACCTTATTTGCTAATATCTTGTTTATTTTTTCAGAAACATCAATTATGATTCCTATAGGCACAAAAAGCAATAATAACACAAAGAACGTTACTAAGTATCTTTTGAGTATATACCAATCTAATATTTTCATATAATTACTATTTGATGCTTCTTTATATTTTGATTAAATTATAAACGGTTATCCATTTGTTTCACCATCTTATTTTTCCACTCTGTAAAAGTACCTGCTAAAATCTGACGACGAGCTTCACGTACTAACCATAAATAGAATCCTAAGTTATGTATCGTTGCGATTTGTTTACCTAATGATTCATTAGCTGCAAACAAGTGACGTAAATAAGCTTTTGAATAAGCTGTATCTACCCATGTATATCCATTCTCATCAATAGGAGAAAAATCATCTTCCCATTTCTTATTCTTCATGTTCATAGAACCATGAGCAGTAAATAACATACCATTACGAGCATTACGTGTAGGCATTACACAGTCAAACATATCTACTCCTAAAGCAATATTTTCTAGAATATTAATAGGTGTACCTACTCCCATTAAATAACGAGGTTTATCTTGTGGTAGAATATTTGTTACTAACTCTGTCATTGCATACATCTCTTCTGCTGGCTCACCTACTGATAACCCTCCAATGGCATTACCATCAGCACCTATATTAGCAATATACTCTGCAGACTGTTCACGTAGATCCTTAAAAGTACTTCCTTGTACAATAGGGAATAACGTTTGAGAATATCCATACATCTCTGGTACTTTAGTTAAATGATCTACACATCTATCTAACCATCTGTGTGTACGATGCATAGACCTCTTAGCATATCTATAATCACATGGATAAGGAGTACACTCATCAAAAGCCATAATAATATCAGCTCCGATAGTACGCTGAATCTCCATTACACTCTCTGGTGAAAAGAAGTGATAAGAACCATCGATATGAGACTTAAACTTCACACCTTCTTCCTTAATCTTTCTATTAGATGATAAAGAATATACTTGGAATCCTCCACTATCTGTTAAGATATTACGATCCCAATTCATAAACTTGTGTAACCCTCCAGCTTGCTTAAGAATCTCCATTTTAGGTCTTAAATAAAGGTGATAAGTATTACCTAAAATAATGTCAGGGTTAATCTCTTCTGATAATTCACGTTGGTGAACTCCTTTTACAGAAGCTACAGTTCCAACTGGCATAAAAATAGGTGTCTCAATAACACCGTGATCAAGCGTAATCTTCCCAGCACGTGCACGAGAATTTACGTCTGTATGTAATAAATCGAACTTCATAATTATTATTTACAACTCGCAAAGATAAAGCAAAACTATGGATGCTTTTAATTTTTAATATTTTTTTCTATTCTACTCTCAAACGAACTCTTACTGAACTTTTCTTCTTAAAATAAGCCATATTACAATAGGTGCTCCGAATATAGAAGTAACAGCATTAATAGGCAACAAGAACTGCTCTCCTTTTATTTGGGTAAGCATATCACATATCAACATTAAGACTCCTCCTAATAAAGCTGTAGTAATAATCAAATAGCGATGACTACTCACTTTCAATAACAACCTTGCTATATGAGGCACTGCTAATCCGATAAACGCAATAGGCCCTACTAATGCAGTCGATATC
This sequence comes from Myroides sp. ZB35, assembly GCF_001865835.1. Lineage (NCBI taxonomy): Bacteria > Pseudomonadati > Bacteroidota > Flavobacteriia > Flavobacteriales > Flavobacteriaceae > Myroides > Myroides sp. ZB35. Next base: position 253,556 of record NZ_CP017769.1, read on the forward strand.
CCTGCTAGAAGACTAGTGACTAAAATAATCATATTACGCGCCTTCTTAACATTAATCCCCATAGAAGATGCGTAATTATCACCCAATAACATTGCGTCTAAAGCTCTAATAAGTAACATACTTCCTAATACTCCTATCCCAACAACAATAGCAAAAAGAGTAATACTTTCCCAACTCAAGTTACCTAAACTTCCCAATGACCAAAACGCAAAACGCTTTAACTGCTCTGCAGAACTAAAATAGGTCAATATACCAACTATCGCATTAGCAAAGCTTCCAAACATTAATCCTACAATTAGAACAGTAACTGTATTTCGGACAGAATTAGAAACTAATAACACTAAAAAAAGTAAACCTAAGCTTCCTAAAATAGATACAAGAGCGATACCATAAGTAGAAGTAAAAATAGAAACAACAGTTGTTGGTAAAAAAGATACACCTAATATCAATATAGCAACACCTAAGCTCGCTCCAGAACTTATTCCTAACACATAACTTTCTGCCATAGGGTTCCGAAACAGCGTCTGCATAAGCAGCCCACTTATAGAAAGGGCTACTCCTACCAGAACAGCTACAATGGCTTTAGGCAATCTATAATTAAGAATAATATAACGCCATGTCTCCTTCACCTCTTCCTCTCCTAGTAGCACACTTATCACTTTACTAAAAGGAATATGTATACTACCCATAGATATATTGAGAACAAAAAGAATTAACAAGACTGTTATTAAACCTATGAGACCTACTTTTTTACTCATAATTACTTTAGTTGTTCAAAAAACACAGGTTGGTAATTAGGTATAGATATCTCTGGATGTAAAATATAGATCAAATCTTTCAATACTAAATCAGGGCGTGTCGGTCCTAATTCATAGAATAGACTTCCTCCTGTCTCTCCTTTTCTTGGAGAGAATGAATATACATTCTTATTTTTAAAAGCATTAAACTTAGCATAGTGCGGATTAGCATCTACTAACTGTTGAAGAGTTTCATATTGGGCTGGGTTAATCCAGAAAGATGCATCTATAGCTTTATCAAGTACCACCTCTAATGACAGAGATAAACTCCCCGTACCTTCTGTTTCTTTCCATAAATAGTCAGACTTAGCGTCTTTAAAATATATAGCCATCCAACTTTGCCCTTGAGGAGTGTACCACACATCTTGATACATAGCACCACTCATCACAGTCGGATTATTTTTAGCATCTTTCACTAAAGCTTGTGCATCCTTATAATCTTGAACTATGTTATCAAAAAAGGTCTTAGCCTCTTTTTCTTTACCATATAAAGCACCAAATAGTTTAATCCACTCCGCTTTACCTAAAGGTGTCTGCTCCACCCAATCACCATTATATACTACAGGTATCCCGCTCTTTTCTATTAATTGTAAAGCTTGATTAGAACCATCCATAGCGAATGCTACAATAACTGAAGGATTTAAATCTAATAATAACTCTGTATTTAATTGTTCATTTTGTCCTACTTCCTTAATATGATTATCATTTATTAACTTTCTAATCGAAGGAGATGATACATAATTTAACCCTGGAAAACCTTTCAATGACTTTTCTTCTTCTAACACTACTAATGAAGGAAGGTGTGTAGTAGAAGTAACTACTATAGACTGTACTGGTACTTTTATACTAGGAAGTGCTTTTAACGAATCAGGTATCTCCTGTTTACCTCCTTTATACAACACATATTTAAAGCTTTTATCCGCTCCTACCCAAGCCTGTTTTACATTTACCACCGAGTATTGCTCATGTGCTTCAATACTTAATCCTTGTGCATATTCTATAACATTTACCTTAGCGTTAGAACTAGTATCAGTGTTACTCTCTTTCTTACAAGATATAAATACAGTAGTTACTAAAAAGAATAAAGAATAAATCTTCCAGTTTTTCATAATTATCTAATTGGTTTAAATACAAAAATAGAACATTATTAAATATTAAAAATATAAATCGACTACCTCAGTAATAGATTGATCAAATACGATTTTCGAAAACTACGTAGGAATTATTCAAAAACTTATTTACATTTATATTATGTTTGTACATATAGATCAATATAAATGAAGAAAAAGACATCTATTAAAAACTTACTTTTTTTTGGAGCACTAGTATTAGGAGCTATTATGACTTTTATATACTTCCCAACCAAAAGTGACACCAAACCTACTTTAAAACAAAATGAGTATGGAACTTTTAATAATCCAGAAGTGGCTTATAAAGAATGTCAAAAATTACTAATTCAACTTTCTAATGACCTGAATAAAGGGATCCCTACTAACAAAACAAAGTAACCATGAAAAATACAGTAAAAGCAATATTTATCTTTTTATTTACCTTGAGCGCTATCAATACATTTGCTCAAGATGAATTTCAAGCATTCGAAAAGAACAAACAAGTAAATGCTGTAGTTGTAAATCAAAAGATGTTCGAAATGATGGCCAATGTAAAGGTAGAACCTACAAGCCAAGAAGAAAAAGCATATTTAAATCTAATCAAAAAATTAACTTCATTAAAGGTATTTAATACCGCTTCAGCTTCTTTAAAAGAAGAAATGAAAGCAGCAGTATCTAAGCATGTCTCTTCTGCTTCTTTAAAAGAGTTCTCTAGCAATAAAGATAATGGTGGTAATATCACGATATATATCAATCAAAATGGGTCTGCTAACAACATAAGCAACCTACTTCTTTTCAACGAAAACAGTAAAGAGAATATAGTAATGATCTTGACAGGGCAGTTCTCACTAAATGAGATATCGTCTTTAACCTCTAAAATGAATTTACCGATTGGAGATTCATTAAACAAAATAAAGTAATCAAAATATAAAGCATAAAAAAAGCAGAGATTATAATCTCTGCTTTTTTTTGTGACCCGACTGGGGCTCGAACCCAGGACCCCAACATTAAAAGTGTTGTGCTCTACCAACTGAGCTATCGAGTCATTGACAAACTGTTTGTTTCTCAATTGCTATGCAAAGGTAGACCTTTTTTTATATCTCACAAATTACAAACCAACCTTTTTTCCTAGATTTATCAAGGGATAGCCGTAAAACACAGTAAATGAATTAATAGCATTTTAAAAAAATATAAACTTTTTTATTATACTACTTTCTTGCTATTTTTAAGAATAACGATTAATCTAAATAGACTTTCTAACTATACAATTAGACACAGCTTCTAAACATTCTCCTATTTTTTGACTACAAATATCTTATTTAACTTATCACCCTCCATTTAAAAAAAGAACATATACTTTTTATATACAATTAGTTACTCTCCTAATTCACGATAAAACCTCGCTTCTACCTCATCAAATAACTCCCATATAAATTAGATGACAATTATCATTTTAAATGTTAAAAATATTCTATACTTTAGTGTTAAAATAACAAAAATAAACAGATTATGACTTTACAAAACCTACCTCTTTACAACTTCAACAACGGTACCTTCATGATTATTATCTTTGGATTAGTCTGCGTAGGTCTAGTTGTGGCTTTATTTTTACTAATGGGGCCTTCTAAGAAAAATGACGAGAATAGTGATGAGACAAATCAACAGTAAAAAAAAAGCTACTTAACCAAATTAAGTAGCTTTTTCTTTTAAAGACCCCCTACAGCGCTTCTATCTTATATGTGACCATGATGGGATTCGAACCCATACGTCTTGCGACACCACCCCCTCAAGATGGCGAGTCTACCAATTCCTCCACATGGCCTAAACGAATACATTTACCAACACCTTACTAAAGGTAAAGAAAATTAATATTCAAAAACAAAAAAAGCTACTCTTGTTAGAATAGCTTTTGTGACCCGACTGGGGCTCGAACCCAGGACCCCAACATTAAAAGTGTTGTGCTCTACCAACTGAGCTATCGAGTCCGATATCGTTTTTGAAATAGATTTTTTATTTTAGTGACCCGACTGGGGCTCGAACCCAGGACCCCAACATTAAAAGTGTTGTGCTCTACCAACTGAGCTATCGAGTCAATTTATTTCTAAAACTGATATCTGTATGTATTATTTTGTGACCCGACTGGGGCTCGAACCCAGGACCCCAACATTAAAAGTGTTGTGCTCTACCAACTGAGCTATCGAGTCAAATACCAATTCCTAAAAATTGATATAATAATATATGTGTTTTCTTAGTGACCCGACTGGGGCTCGAACCCAGGACCCCAACATTAAAAGTGTTGTGCTCTACCAACTGAGCTATCGAGTCATGCAATTTTGAAATAGAAATGTTAAGTCTTCTTAGTGACCCGACTGGGGCTCGAACCCAGGACCCCAACATTAAAAGTGTTGTGCTCTACCAACTGAGCTATCGAGTCGTTATTTCAATTCCTGATTGCGGGTGCAAATATAGAAGCTTTTTTTAAAAATCCGACACATATTTGTTTTATTTTTGACTTTTATTTTTCAATTCATCCTAACACTCTAATAAACAACCCCTTGTTTTTATGAAAAAAATTATTCTTTTAGGCTATATGGGTTCTGGTAAATCAACTATTGGTAAAATACTGGCAGAACAACTAAAACTAAACTTTATAGATTTAGACAACGAAATAGAGAAAAAACATCAAATATCGATTTCAACCCTGTTTGAAACGAAAGGAGAAATCTATTTTAGGAAGCAAGAACACCTATTATTACACGAGATAATAGATACTCAAGATAACTTTATTCTTAGCTTAGGTGGAGGAACACCATGCTATGCTAATAATCATTTAGCTCTACAGAGAGAGGATATCTCCTCATTCTATTTAAAAGGTTCTATTAAAACACTAGCAGATCGTCTAGAAAAAGAAAAAGAGCATCGTCCTCTTCTTAATCAGAATTCAGACGATACTCTTGAAATTTTCATTGCTAAGCATTTATTTGATCGTAGTTATTTCTACCATCAGGCTAAAACTATTATAGCTATAGATGATAAAACTCCTGAGCAAGTAACCCAAGACATCCTTAATCATCTTAATTAGCTTAAATAAGCATACTCTTCGTCTCCATCAAAGACAACCTGAATATGCTCTAATAATGATGTAGATAATGATATCCCTTTAAAGTCCGCTTTAACGGGATATTTTTTATGGTTACGGTCTACTAGTACCGCCGTTTTTAATTTCTTTAATGGCACTTCTAAGAAATGCTTTACGCCGTATATTAATGTTGCTCCAGAATTTAGCACGTCATCTACTAGTACAACACACTTATCTGTATAGACTGTACTCTCTAATGAAGTCTCTATTGGATTAATCGGATTCTGTTTATCTATACGCACTTCACAAAGAATTACTTTTATAGAAGAAATCTCTTGTAATGCTTCACTGATCTTTTGAGCAAAAGTATATCCACTATTTGCTACACCAGCGATTACTATTTCATCCTCATCTATATAAGTCTCATAGATCTGATAAGCTATACGTTTAGTAGTAAACTTAATTTGCTCTTTAGTTAAAATGATTTTTTTAGTCATGTTGTTTATTAATTATAAAAAATAACTCTCTACCTGCTCTAGGCTTAATAGAGTTATGTGCTGTTTCTAAAACTTGTATATTGAACTTTTCCTTAAACAACTCTAAGTACTCTTCTTTATTACCACCAAAAGGAGGAGTCTCTTGATTAAAGTAACAATCAAATAATACCCCTACTAGCTTTCCTCCTGGTTTTAATAAGTCATGCATCTTCTCTACATAATCACTTCTCTTATTGATAGGCAACGAACAGAAGAACGTTTGTTCTATAATAAGATCATATTGTCCCTCATGTTCAAAGAAATCTTCTAAAATCACATCACCATAAGGAAAGTTATTCATCAATCCATACGCTTCTAAAGCACCAGCAATAGTAAAGTCTAATCCACTAATATTAGTAAAATCATTATCATATAAATACATCAACTCATGCCCATGGCCTATACCTGGTACTAAAATAGCTAAATCCTTTTTGGTCAATTGATCGATGTATTGCTGAATAGGTGTTGTTATACTACCAGCATTCCATTGTGCCTCACTATTAGCATACTTCTTCTCCCAAAACTCTTTATCAAACATCCTCTTCCCTCTCTTTAAAAGAATTATCTCTCTCTATACTATCTTCTCCTTCTATGATATCATCGTCTTCATAGTCGTGAAAATCATCTATATCTCTTCTATCTTTCTTAGTAGGACGTCCAGTCCCTTTAGCTCTATAATAGTCCTTCGATAACTTTAATAACTCTAAGTGCTCAAATGCCTCTGCAGGAGTCTCATCCTTGCGGTAAATATCAACTAATTTAGCTCCTACTCTATTAGCAGGTATATCTAATACTGTTAATTTATAAGTTATTTGATCTTTTCTCAATGTGATTTTATCCGTTGGGAAGACTTCTCTAGAGGCTTTAGCCGCTTGTCCATTCACCGTGATATGCCCCTTTTTACAAGCTTCTGTTGCTATATTTCTAGTTTTATAGTATCTAATACACCATAAATATTTATCAATTCGCATAATTTCGTATTAAATTTCTCTAACAAAGTACACAAAAATAAAGTAAAATTGTATCTTGCACTACTAAAATAAGTCAAAAAATGAATAGATTATTTACAGTTTTAGGTCTTGCTTTTCTAGGACTAACAGCTGCCAATTGTAATAAAGATGACGGTAATGGTGGAAATGAAGTTGTAAACCTAAGAGACCGTAAAGAAGTTCGTGATGAAAATGCAAAGCAAATAGAAGAGTTCTTAGCTAAAAACTACTTGATTATTGAAGGAGATAATATTCGTTTTGATAGTATTAGTAATCCTAATAAACCTAATCCTAATGTAGTACCTCTTAAAGATGATAAAAGAATCAAAATAGAGCAACAAATCATTACATCTGACAACTACGAATACGAAGCTGTTAGAAACCCTAATGGTACTACTTCTTTAAAGTTTTCTAAACCTAAAGACGAATTAGAATATACTATAGCTTATTTTATTGTTCCTGATGCTGATGGAAACAAACAAGAAGGAAAAGGAGACTATATCTCTACTATAGATTCTGTATTTGTAAAGACTAAATCTTATTCTTTAAAGAATGAATCTTTTGACAATAATGGAAGTATAGGTAATTATTACTCATTCCCTATTACACTACAGGAGTTCGCTCTTATGTCACAAGGTAATTATGGTCTTATACCTGCTCAGTTAAAAACAGCAGAAAGACAACTATTAACTAAAGTAAAAACAGCTACTGGTATACAATTAGGTGATAATGGTATCCCTACTTATGAAAAAGGATCAGCAGGTAGAATTATTGCTTTTATCCCATCAGGTGTAGGATATTTCAATGCTGGATTCGGGTCTAAACTTAAAGCATACCAACCACATATCATCGATATGACGCTTGTAGCGAAAAGAGAGCGTGATCACGATGGGGATGGTATCCTTTCAAAATATGAAGCGAAACAAGTAATCGAAAAATCATCAGAACTAGGAAGAGCACTTACAGATGATGAGATACGTGCACTTAAATTAACGATTAAAGATTACTTTGACTTTGATACAGATGGTGACGGTGTACCTAACTTCTTAGACGATGACGATGATGGTGATGGTGTACTTACTAAAACTGAATTACAGTATAAAGACAAAAACAACAAAAAAGCATATTACCAATACTATGACTCTATTCTAAAAACTTGTTCTAATGTATTTAGATACCTAGACAGAGCATGTTTCCCAGATCAAAAAGATGGTGAGGTAATTTGGCCTACTAAAAAATAACAAATAAGATTATATACAAAGAGGTAGATTGATTCTACCTCTTTTTTTTGTCCTACTCCATTCATTATACTACTATACAAAAAAACCTGCTTGATTGCTCAAGCAGGTTTTTATATATTAGATATACTCTTAATTATCTTTTGAATTTACGGTTGATTACTAACTGTGCTTTCTCAACGATAGCTGCAGCGTTTAAACCATATTTTTCCATTAATTGCTCTGGAGTACCAGATTCACCGAAAGTATCTTGTACAGCTACAAATTCTTGTGGTAATGGGTTATTTAAAGCTAATACTCTAGATACGCTTTCTCCTAGACCTCCTAAGAAGTTGTGCTCTTCAGCAGTAACTATACATCCTGTTTTTGCTACAGATTTTAAGATAGCCTCTTCATCAAGAGGTTTGATAGTATGGATATTGATTACCTCAGCAGAGATTCCTTTTGCTTCTAACTCTTCAGCAGCGATTAAAGCTTCCCATACTAAGTGTCCTGTAGCTACGATAGTCACATCTGTACCCTCGTTTAACATAACAGCTTTACCGATAACAAACTTCTCATCAGCAGGCATAAAGTTAGGCACTACTGGACGTCCAAATCTTAAATAAACAGGTCCATCATACTCAGCAATAGCTAAAGTAGCCGCTTTGGTTTGGTTGTAATCACATGTATTGATTACAGTCATATTAGGCAACATCTTCATTAATCCGATATCTTCTAAGATTTGGTGAGTAGCACCATCTTCACCTAGTGTTAATCCAGCGTGAGAAGCACATATCTTCACATTCTTCTCAGAGTATGCTACAGACTGACGAATTTGATCATAAACACGTCCTGTAGAGAAGTTAGCAAAAGTTCCTGTAAAAGGAATTTTACCTCCGATAGTCATACCTGCAGCTAATCCAATCATATTCGCTTCAGCAATTCCTACTTGAAAGAAACGCTCTGGGTGATTCTTTTTAAAATCATCCATTTTTAACGAACCGATTAAGTCAGCACATAATGCTACTACATTCTCATTCTTTTGTCCTAATTCAGTAAGTCCTGCACCGAATCCTGAACGTGTATCTTTACTTCCTGTATTTGTATATTTTTTCATTTTTGATTCAATTTAAGTGGATTAATAATCTCCGAATGATGTTTCTGGATTTTGTTTTAAAGCTTCTTCTAATTGTGCATCACTAGGAGCTTTACCATGCCATGCATGTGTATTCATCATGAAGTCTACTCCATTACCCATTTCTGTTTTTAACAATACACATACAGGTTTTCCTTTACCTGTTTTAGCTTTTGCTAATTCATATCCAGCTACGATTGAATCAATATCATTTCCTTTCTCTATCTCTATAACCTCCCAATCAAATGCTTCAAACTTAGCTTTCATAGAACCTAAATTTAATACATCATCAGTTGGTCCGTCGATTTGTTTTCCGTTTAAATCTACAGTAGCGATTACATTATCCACCTTCTTAGCAGATGCATACATAATAGCTTCCCAGTTTTGTCCTTCTTGTAACTCACCATCTCCCATTAAAACATAAACAAGGTGATTATCCTTATTTAATTTTTTAGCTTGAGCTGCTCCTACTGCTACTGAAAGTCCTTGTCCTAATGAACCTGACGCCATACGCACTCCTGGTAATCTATCATGAGTACATGGATGTCCTTGTAAACGCGTATTGATTTTTCTGAAAGTAGCTAATTCACTTACTGGAAAATATCCACTGCGTGACAATACGCTATAAAATACTGGTGAAATATGTCCATTAGATAAGAAGAAGATATCCTCCTCTGTTCCGTCCATATTAAACCCTTCTTTTCTATCCATTAACTTTTGATACAAAGTCACTAAAAACTCTGCACATCCTAAAGATCCTCCTGGGTGTCCAGAACTTACAGCATGTACCATTCTAAGAATATCTCTTCTTACTTGAGTAGTTAACTCTGTTAATTGTTGTGTGTTTGGTTTCATTATTTTTTCAATAAATATTTACACACAAATATAAGATTATTTTACGGTAATCACTGTCTTTTTAAAACACTAAATAGTTCATAAATCTTTACCGTAAGAAGTCTTCTTATAAAACTCTTTATGAATACTTATTTAAAACAAAAAAAGGAGACCTTATCAGTCTCCTCTTCTATCTCATATAGATTGCTGTTATTTAGACAGACTTGCCATAAATGGATCCGTTATACTTGATTGACCATTTTCGATATGACCAGCATAATGTTGCTTCCACTCTTTATCTTCTTTACAACTTATCATTAAATCATACCAACCATTTGATCCGGTATAATCCCATTTAAGTAACTCTTCTTTATTAGGAGACAACTCTATAATCATTGCCTTTTTTAGATACAAACTATTATCTAAAGCAACATTTACAGTATCCGCGCCATTATTTTTTAATTTCACAGAGATACTTAAATCCGTGTGTAAAAAAACCTCAATATAAATATCTAAATTACTCTTACTTCCCTTAAAGCTTCTAAAGAACCCATTAGGTCCATGTATATTATAGTGATACTGCTCTCCATCTTCTACCTTCCAGTAATAATCCATTGGTTCATTATCTCTAACCGCAAAGTCCCAAATGCCTCTTGACGGGCTAGCTCCTAACATATCATATACTTGTACAGGAGCTGCATACACCTTATTCTTTAACTGATTAGACTCAACCGTGAAATCCATTTGTAACTGCGTTTTACTTCCTGCCAGTTTCACATTTGCATTCAGATTATAAGGTAAAGCACATGCCTTCTTTATTCCTTCTTCTTGTTTAGGAAATTTGGATAACAGTGTCCAATGTTTAGCCCCTAATACCTCTTTTTTTGTAAACGCATTAAAGTCTCCAGGTACCTTCTTCTCTTTTGCATTCATGATTCTAGCGATATAGTCCTTCCGATCTACGAAGTCTAAGTTTACCTCTCTTAGATCGCATTCAGATTGGAATACACTCGTCATATTACCACACACCTCTCTTCTCCAGCTAGATATATTCTCTTCGATAACTTGTTTACCTGTCTTTTTTTCGATGAAATATTCTAAGAACTGTATCGTAGAGGTCAAGTCTAACACCTCTGAGTTTACCCAGCCTCCTCTAGTCCAAGGCGAGGCTATAATCATAGGTACTCTATACCCTAATCCTATCGGGCTAGCTAATTGACTATCAGGTTTACCAGTTCTTACTCTTTCTTGTTCTTTAGTGACCCACTCATCTTGTGTATCCATTCCCTTAGCCACTTTTCCCATCGTCTTATCAGTCGTTAATGGTGGTACAAAAGGAGCAATATGATCAAAGTAACCATCATTCTCATCGTATGTCAACACAAATATTGTCTTCTTCCACACCTCTGGGTTCTTCGTTAGGATATCTATCGCTTCTGATAAATACCACGCCCCAAACCAAGGCGCTGAAGGATGATCCGAAAAGTTACACGGTGCAACTAACCAGCTTACCATAGGCAACTTATTTTCGTCTACATCCTTTCTAAACTGATAAAAAATATCTCCCTTAGGCACCTCCATCGTTTTCTCCACGCCTTTCTCCATATAAGTCATCTGTTCTAGCTTGTGATAATCTGGATCACTTGTGTTAGTAGTAAATGCCTTTTTGTGAATAGCTTTATCAAATTCACTTAATGCTTCAAATTTAGAAGGAGAGTATAGATCAATATCTTTTTCTAGCTGCTGTATCTTACCTTCTATCTCTTGTACTTTATCCTTAGTAAGAGCTTTATCATTCAGACTTCCTTTTAGTCTCTCCAACTCTAGTACCATATAGTCATAATGAGCTTTGTGAAAACGCACATTATATTGCTTATAGAACTCTAAATTATTATCTGTAAAATTCGCTAACCAACTCTCTGCATACCAATCAAATCCCACAGGAACACTTAACTCATTCTGATATACTTTCCACGACACATTCGCTTTTTCTAATCGCTCTGGATAAGTAGTCCAACTGACATCTTTATAGTTTATCTGTCCATTATCTACATGAGCTACAGAGTTAGGGTCTCTTGGTTTCTCACGGATAGCCCCTGCCCAAAAATAAGATCGATTAGCACTCGTACCTGTCAGAGAAGAACAAAAGTGCTGATCACATACTGTAAAGGCATCTGCTAGAGCATAATAAAAAGGAATATCAGCTCGTGAGAAATATCCCATCGTCAGAGGTAAGTCTTTATACTCAGTATTTCCTGGTCGTTTGGCTATCAACCAATTATCCATTTTACCTTCATTACGAGCCTCTACCATATCCTTCCAGCTATGTGGCAATCCTCCCATCCAGGTCACCTTAGTATTCTCTATATCTAATCGAAACGGACCATACGTTTTCTGATTAGTATCTGTCTGAAACCACACTGGTAACCCATCTTTTAACTTCATCGCTCTAGGATCATTAAAACCTCTTACCCCTTTTAAAGTCCCAAAACAATGATCAAAAGATCTATTCTCTTGCATTAAGAAAACAATATGTTCTGCATCTAAGAACGTAGATCCTTCAGGAGCTTTGATATCAAATGCTCTCTGAATAGATGCAGGCATAGCCTCTGCGAAAAAGAGTCCGCTTGAAAATAAAGCGGATTTCTTTATAAAATCTCTTCTTGTTGTACTCATATATCTTATTTTAACCACCAAGTGATACCGCGAATATTATCAGCTCCACCGAATTGGCTATTTAATGCTTCTTGTAATTTAGCCTGATTTCTATTGTATTCTGTTTGTGGATATAGCCATCTTGTAGGAGGTGTTATTCCTTCTTGTATTTTAAACTCAGGATATCCTGTACGCAAATGGTCGTAATAAATCGTCCAATTCGATTGGTGAAACATAGTAATATACTTCTGAGTCAGAATCTGTTTTAATTGTACATTCAGACTTCCTGTTTGATACTTCACCTTAGACTGATTTATATAATTGATAAAAGCTTCTTTTATATAATAACTAGCCATTCCCTTCGCATACGTATTATAGAAATTAAAGTTTGCCTCTATCGCTTTATTATAAAAATCAGCTGCACTACCTCCTATCCAGTTACGCGCTACAGCCTCAGCTAATATAAACTGCAACTCAGAATAACTCAATATAGAAGTAGGCTCGTTAGTAGGATCTAAATAATAACGACTCTTGATTTTAGAAATATTCTTGGTTTGCACTAACTTTTCATTCTCTGCATAAGGCACTGTAGGATCCCCTCCATTATATCCACTAAAATCTGTAATAGGTAAACCTTTTTCTAATGCTGTTGACGTTTGTTGTGCAAAAGCAAATAACCTAGGATCTTTTAAATCTTGTAGTAAATTAATAAATGTTCCTGACATATACATACTTGATCCATAAGAACTTGAGTTAAACTGAGGATAGCGACTACCTGCTTGATCGAAATACATAAGTTGTCCACTATCTGCATTACTTTCTAATAGGTTTCCTGCGTTATATATTTTTGCAAATTGTTCTGCTACTTGAATCGTACCAACTGTTTTTTTCTTAGATAAACTCATCAATACCTTTAATTGATATGAGTTTATTAACTTTTTCCATTTATCAGTATTTCCTCCATAGATTATATCTCCTTTAATAGAGGGTTTGTTTTGAATCATAGAGGCTGCTAATTCCAATTCTTTTAAAACTCCTACAAAAACATCTTCTTGTTTATCATACTTAGGGAAAGGAACTTTCTTCTCTCCTAATAAGGCTTCTGAGTAAGGTACATCACCGAAGGTAATCGCTAATTCATAAAAGAACCTAGCTTTAAGAAAATGACCTACCGCTATATATTCTTCCTTATTGGTACGTTTCGCTTCATCCATCATTTTTTGTACTTGTAACAACTCCTGATACGCTGAAAAACTAGAACTATTCCACTTAAAGTATTGACTAGTATTCTCTCCATCTGTCTGAATAATCATTCTAGAAGCATACTCTTTGCTAATTCCATTTAATGCAAAAGCTGACTTACTTACTTTGGGCAATAGTAAATAAGGATCTGCCTCTTTTACTCGGTTAGGGTCTTCGCTTAATTTATCTAAATCTTGACAACTCCCCATTGATATAATTACTAGAGCTAATGCAGCTATTTTTATATATTTTTTCATTTGTATCAGTATTAAAATTTAATATTCACTCCTAAACCTACCCATCTCGTTGATGGATCTTGAATATCATTAGAAGTAGTGATTTCGTAATCTGGATCAGAATAAAGTCCTTTTGATTTTTTCCATATCAATAAGTTATACCCTGTTAAAGAAGCTGATAACTGAGTAATTTTCTTAGATTTAATCATCGCTGTAAAGTCATAAGAGATAGCTAGTGTTCTTAGCTTAAAATACGTTCGATCAAATACGTTCGCGAATAGTTTATTCTCTTTCTCTGTTACTCGAGCACGATAAGGATAATTCTGTGCCCAACTTTGCCAACTTACTGCTCCTGTATGCTTTTGGAACTGACGTGTATCAGATACTACATTGCCATTTACATCTGTAATTAATTCTCCAGATACTATATTTACTCCTTCTGGTACATAAATAGGTTTACCTGTAGCATACTCCTGATCTCTATATTGGGTTGATTTAGGATGTTTTCCTCCCCACCACATTTTTTCTACCACTTGAGAGCGAGTAACTCCTCCCCATATTCCATCTATACCAATATTTACATTCCACATTTTATACTTAAAGTTATTATTCCACCCTAAAGTCCATTTAGGATCGAAGTTTCCTAGTTTAGTAGCTTGCTTATTCCCTGTTGGCATTCCTGTTTTAGCATCTAAGATTACTTGACCATCTGGAGCTTTCATCCATTCTATATCGTAATAAGAATCTGCTCTATCGTTCAATTTTAAATTTCCGTATTTAGCAACGCCTCCATGTATCTTCGTAATTCTTCGTTCTCTTGTACTCCAATTTATAGTAGAGTTCCATTGAAAATCATCTTTTTTAATCACGGCTCCTGATAGACTAAGTTCCCATCCTTTAGTAGTATATTCATTTCCGTTAAGCAACATATTATCAAAGCCTGAAGCTTCTGATACTGGGAATTTAATTAAGAAGTTAGAATCCAATACTCTATAATAAGTCAAGTCAAAGTTTAATCGCTTATTAAAAAAGGCTGATGACAATCCTAGTTCAAAAGATTTAGATTTCTCTGGTAGAAGACTTAAATCTAATATAGAATTAGGATACTCTACCATAGGATTACCATTAAATGAAGGTGTAACTGGAGAATAAGCTGACTGCAACTGGTAAGGGTCTAAGTCACTTGACACCTGAGCCCATGAAGTATATAGTTTTAAATAATCTACTTGTTTTGGCATTTCTATCAGATTAGATAACAATACACTCAAAGAAGTAGAAGGGTAAAAATATGACCTATTTTCTTTTATTAAACTTGATGACCAGTCATTTCTAGCGGCAAATGTAAAGAAGAACGAGTTAAAGAAATCTAACTCTACAGTACCATATACACTATTTACAGCTTTCTTTTCTAGACGATTCTCTGCTGTCACAGGACCTGTAGAATTCCCTAGATTATATACCCCTGGTACTGTTAATCCATCTGCTGCAGAATAACTTCTGTTGTACTGACTATATCTAGACGCTGCCCCCAGCATTGACATCTATACTCATATAGTCAGTTAGATCCTTCGTATACATCGCTAAGAAATCATATTCTAGTTTTAAATCTTTAATATTATTGATACTAAAACCACCTTCTCTACTAGCGCTGTAATTAAAGTAAGATTTAGGACTCTGTAACTCTTCTTTATTGCTTGATGATACTACAGAAGCTCTTCCTTGAAACTTTAGGTCATCCGTAGCATCATATCTTAACGCCATCTGTCCTGTCACAATATCTTTATTCCAAATTCTCTTAAAATTTTCAACCCCAAACCAAGGGTTATTATACCACGCATAATTCCAGTTCGCTTGGCGATATCCTTCCATACCAGGTACCCATAGATTATTCTTTAAGTCTCTACCATTCACATCTGACCCCAACCATATTAGGACAGTATACATATGCCCACTCGGATTATAGTCGTAATTAGGAATATTAGGAGAATAGATATTTGCATAAGTAAGTTTAGCATCTAACGCTAGTTTCTCTGTTAATTGAGTTGTTGATTTAAAAGAAAGGTTACCTCTATATAAACTCGTATTCGGTACGCGATCTTTATTATAGTTAAACTCCCCTCCTAGTCGATAAGATGTTTTCTCACCTCTATTAGCAACAGAAAAGCTTGTTCTTGAGTTCACTCCTGTCTCTAGAAATTCTTTTAAGTTATCGTGATATTCCCATGCTATAGGCACACGCTCATATCTAGACTTATCATTGTACATTGTCCCTTCAACGTTTCCATACCAGTTAATTACTTGTCCTGTTTGCTTATCACGAATAGGGCTATTCCACTGAGCTATTTTTAACCCTGGTGTAAACTTAGGCCCCCAGTTCATATCTCCATCACTAATACCACCGTCTTTTCCATCCCAGAATTCATATTTACCATCTGATCCGTTACCATACTCTTTTTGTGTTTTTGGATAGACTGTAAATCCTGCACTTATCATCGTGTTCTGTGTAAGCGTCACTTCTAGTCCTTCTTTTTTAGCTCCTTTAGTTGTGATAAGGATAGCACCATTACGCCCACGAGCCCCGTATAGAGCAGAAGCACTTGTTCCCTTCAGTACATTAATATCTGCTATATCTTCTGGTGCTATATCATAAAAATCTGTATCTACAGGGATATTATCTACGATGACTAAAGGAGTTTTTCCCCTAAGAGAGAACTTAGATCCTTGTAATAGTCCAGGAGCATTAGACACCTGAAGTCCTGACACCTGTCCTGATAATAAACTTCCCATATTAGGAGTAGCTACCTCTTGAGTTCTAGCGACATCTACTTTTTGTGTAGAATACCCTACTTTCTTTTCGGCTTTACTAATACCTAAAGCAGTAATAATAACCTCGTCTAAAGAAGAACTCTGTGGTGCTAAAGCTACCATCACAGTCTGCTGTACTCCTACAGGCACCTCTTTATTATTATATCCTATAAATGAAAATACCAATATATCAGTGTCCATTACTTCTATTTTAAATGCTCCATCTAGATCAGTACTAGTACCTTCTGCTGTATTTTTTATAGACACTGATGCTCCTGGTAAAGAAACACCTGATTCATCTACTACACTTCCTTGAAGTGTACGCTTTTCTTGAGCATAAACAAGGGTTACACAAAAGAATTGGAGAATAACTCCTATAAGTAATTTTTGTTTCATTTGATCATGTTGTTATTATGTACTCAAATCTAGACTAGGCATTTTATCTAAATATTAACACAACACTAACTAATCACTATATTCTCATTTTCAAAATGATAGATTTTAAATAATCACTTAACTATATAGAAACAATATCATAAAAAACATTACTCTATCTTAACCTCACGAAGATGCTTAAACATATTACTTTCATAATACAGTTCATTTAACTACATTTAATTTTTCTTATTCTAGTATATATAACACATGAACACACCTATTTTAAAAACACAAGAACTGAGTATAGGGTACCCACTAAAGAAAGGACATTATAAAATAGTTCAGCAACAACTGAATATTGAATTAAAGCCAGGTACACTGACTTCTCTTTTGGGGATTAATGGAATAGGAAAATCCACTTTATTAAGAACACTATCTGCTAACCAACAGATAATAAGTGGAAAAATACAATTATTAGGAGAAGAGCTACACACTTACAGCAACTCAAAATTAGCGACCATCATCAGTATAGTACTAACAGAGAAAATACCAGTCTCTGAACTAACAGTAAGAGAATTAATACAGATAGGAAGAACTCCTTATCTAAATCATTATAGTACCTTAACCGACAAGGACTATACACTAATAAATAGAGCTATAGAACTAACATATATACAAGAGCTAGTCGATAGGAATATGAGCCAACTCAGTGATGGGCAGTTACAACGTGTGCTCATCGCTAGAGCCATCGCTCAGGATACACCTATCATTATCTTAGACGAACCTACTAATCACTTAGACTTGCATCATAAAGTAGCCCTGTTTAAACTACTGCGAAAGTTAGCCCATGAAGAACAGAAAGCTATTCTATTCTCTTGTCATGATATGGATTTGGCCATCGCTTTTAGCGATGATATTATTGTACTCAAAAAAGATTCGAATACACAGGGAGAAACTGACACACTAATAGAACAAGGGGTCTTCGACAACTTCTTCGAAGATGAAAATCTTAGCTTTGATAGAACACAAAAGCGTTTTATCCTTGCGGAGTAGTTGAGCTATTATGTCTCTTATTCTTAGAGATATTCTCTATCGTCCATTCTATCTGATGTTCAAATTCGGCCTGACGATAAGCACAATTCTCCACTTTACAGATCACACATGAGAAGGGCTTACAGTCATCCATGTGAACGAATAACTCCATATCTGCTCCGAACTTCTCGATTATCTCCTGTTCTAATTGTTCTACTTCTTTATGTCCTTCGACGATATTAAAATACCATGGTATGGTCATATGACAGTCAAAGTGTAATACTGCTCCATACTTAATAATACGTAGATTATGAAGATCTATCCAGTTAGCTCT
Source organism: Myroides sp. ZB35 (assembly GCF_001865835.1). Taxonomy (NCBI): domain Bacteria; kingdom Pseudomonadati; phylum Bacteroidota; class Flavobacteriia; order Flavobacteriales; family Flavobacteriaceae; genus Myroides; species Myroides sp. ZB35. The sequence continues at coordinate 271,937 of NZ_CP017769.1, forward strand.
GCGGTGTTCTTGTAGATATTCTACAACTTCTTTTAACAAAAGTTCATCCGTTTCGTCCATTATACCAGATATCGCACCACGTACAATCTTGTATCCCGTGACAATAATAATCCCTGCAAATAATAATGCAACACCACTATCTAACCATCCATATCCCGTAAAATAAAGTAAAATCAAACCGATAATAATACCTATAGTAGAATAGGTATCTGACTGAAGATGTCTACCGCTCGCCACTAAAGCAAGCGACTTATTCGTTTTTCCTTTTTTAATAGCGTACCAACCTAGAATATAGTTTACTACTGCTGTTATCGCTACAAGGATAATTCCGTAATCTAGTTGTCCTACAGGTTGTGGATGTAGTAAATTACGCACTGCTTCGAAAATAATCACTAGCCCTGCTAGAATAATCATTCCCCCTTCTACAGTGGCCGAAATAAACTCTACCTTTCCATGCCCATAAGGGTGATTTCTATCTCGGGGTAATGCTGATAAATATAAACTATATAGTCCTACAAAGCCACTAATCACATTAATGACACTTTCTAAGGCATCTGTCAATATAGCTACTGAATGCGTTAAAGACCAAGCAAGTATTTTAATAACAAATAATAATACTCCTACTATGGCTACTATCTTCTGAAATTGATAATTTTCTTTTGCTTTAGTATTCATACTGGCTTAGATTATAATTGATCTACTTCTTTTACTTCTCCTACTTGCATCCCCTCTAATGATATCTCTCCGATGCGCACACGCACTAATCTTAGTGTCGCATGTCCTACATGAGCTGTCATCTTTCTTACTTGTCTAAACTTACCTTCTGTCAGGACTATACGTACCCAACTCGTAGGACCATGTCTCTCATCTCTAATACGTCTGCCTACTCCTACCCACTCCGGTAATTGTTCTAATCGTTCTGCTACACAAGGCTTAGTTAAGTATTTCTCTCCTTTTACTCCGATAAGCACTCCATTTCTCATTTGTTCTACAGCCTCTTCTGAGATAACACCATCTACCTGCGCATAATACTCCTTTTCATAATGTGCTCCTCTTACGCGCTCACTAGTCATCCCGTCTGTAGTCAAAAACAGCAATCCCTCAGAATTCTCATCTAATCTACCGATAGCCATAGTCCCTTCTGGAAAATCATATAACTCTCCTAACTTATGCTTGGTTCTCTTCTTCTCGTATATGAATTGGCTGATATAACCATGTGGTTTATATAACAAAAAATGTCTATGTGTAGATTCCATTATTAATGTCTCTATGGGGATTTATTCTGCGGACAAAGTTAGTTATTAAATAGAGTATGATTATTAGGATTTGATTATAATTTATTTCTAATGTGTTATCTCTCTTACTTACTTTCTACTACGGCATTCATATTATTCATAAAGGTATCTATAGCCTTAATATATCGCTCTCCATGTGTGGTATCAGACAACGCCTGAAATCCCTGAAGATGAGCCCCTTTATACAAAACCACTTCACTCTTAGCATTCAGAAACTTAGCTCGATAACTATCATTAGGAGACGTCAGTCCATCCCTATCTCCTGCAAAATATAAGACTGGTAAAGTCAGCTTACTCAACGCTAACTCATACTGTGCTGCACTGCTAGGCAATGTGTACTCTTTCTCTAAAAACTGTTTTAGCTTACTAATGATATCCTGCGGACTAGATACAAACCCTTCTGCTATCAAGAAATCAAACTTCAAATCTGTATATAATAATGTACTAGTTATCGTGCCCATCGAAAGGGCCCAAACACCTACTGGCTGCTCAAATCTCTTCTGACTATACTCTACTACTGCTTTTAAGTCTGTGACGAATTCGTCATAATACAGCTGTGTCTCTATCATATCGAATGCCTGACTCTCTCCATATCCTCTATAATCAAACATCACGACAGTATACCCATGCTTCGCTACTTCTAAGACTTGTCTTACATAATAAGACATATTGCCTGCATCGCCATAGGCTAATACCAAGACTTTCTTTAAGTCCTTATCCTTAGGTGGAAAACAAATCCAAGATTTCAATTTATAATCATCCTTCGTTACAATCTCTAAGGCTTCAAAATTCACTGTCGAATTAGCAGGATGATCTACATACTCCTTCAACGGCTCTACTGCCCAAGACATATAACTGATTAATACTAAAAATATAGATAGAATAATTCTCATCTCAACTCTTATTTTGTTTCTTCACTCAAATATACAATTTTACAATAGTCTGACGCCATTAAACTTACTTTCTAACAATAAGTTCCTAACCTCCTTTCCCTTCTTCTAAATTTCAATAGTACAGATAGTCTAAAAAAGAAGCATTTATTTTTTTGTTATTTAGGATAAAAAAGAGTTTAAAAAGCTTCTATTTCAGAAAATTCACTACATTTTTTCTCTAATTGACTCCTTTTAGCCATTTTATAAGCCCATTATTGAAAAAAACACCTTCTTTTTTTATTTACTCAAAAAACACAACGTACTAATAAACAACAAATTAACCTCTTTTAATAAATTTACAACAAATTTAAACCTAGTTATAAACCCAACAAATACGGACTATACAGCCAGATCCTTCGACAATACATGGACAATAAGTCGAGTTTAGTGGAGCTAGAGGCACTTTTGTCCAACAAACCTCCTTTTATATTCCTCGTATTCTCCACTCACTTGGTACTATATTGCATTATATAAATACCCGTCCCTTCTTGATAGATTTACAACAAGCCACAGATATATAAATAAAACACTACTATTATATCTAAGTATCAATACTATAAATCATCTCCAATAGAAAACATCAATTCACCTAGAATATAGATTAACGAGCAAATAAAAAGAGCTGTTTATCAATTTCAATGAACAAATTCAAAAAGGAGGGTTTTAATACAATGTCCGTAAATCCTTTAAAAACAACTGGTTTTTATAGCTGAGACTTATCTTTTTAATAATAGCCTAGTGATAATCCTTCTAATCAACTTTTAATTATTATTTTTGTTACACTAAAATATTATACATTATGCAACATATCATTGACCGTTTCATCAGTTATGTAACTGTTGATACTGAATCTGATTCATCTTCAAATACTTGTCCAAGTACTGAGAAACAATGGGATTTAGCTAACAAATTAGTTGAAGAGTTAAAACAAATAGGTCTAGAAGACGTAACTATCGATGAGAACGCTTACATCATGGCTACATTACCTAGTAATGTAGATCACGAAGTGCCTACTATCGGGTTTATCGCACACTTCGATACTTCTCCTGACTTTAGTGGTGCTAATGTTAAACCTCAAATCGTAGAAAACTATGATGGTGGTGATATCGTATTAAACGAAGAGTTAAACGTTGTTTTATCTCCGTCTTACTTTAAAGACCTTCTTCAATATAAAGGACAAACGATCATCACTACTGATGGTACGACTTTATTAGGAGCTGATGATAAAGCAGGGATCACAGAGATCGTATCTGCTATGGAATATCTAATCCAACATCCAGAAATCAAACATGGTAAAATCCGTATCGGATTTACACCTGATGAAGAGATCGGAAGAGGAGCACACTTATTTGACGTTAAAAAATTCGGTGCTGAGTGGGCGTATACTATGGATGGTAGCCAAATCGGTGAATTAGAATACGAAAACTTCAATGCTGGGTATGCTAAACTTACTTTTAATGGTAAAAGTGTTCACCCAGGATATGCTAAAGGTAAGATGGTTAACTCTATCTTATTAGCAAACAAATTTATGTCTAAATTACCTAAAGATGAAGTTCCTCAAAAAACAACAGGTTATGAAGGATTCTTCCACGTACATACTGTAACAGGTAGTATAGAAGAGTCTGTGGTAGAACTAATCATCCGTGACCACAACCTTAAGAAATACGAGAAACGCAAAAAGCTTGTTGCTAAATTAGCAGATAAGTTTAATAAAAAGCATGCTAAGAAATTTGGTGGACCTATCGTTAACTGCGAAATCGGTGACCAATACTTCAATATGCGTGAGAAGGTAGAACCTGTGATGCATATCGTAGATATCGCTGAGGAAGCTATGAAGCAATTAGATATCAAACCATTAATCAAAGCTATTCGTGGTGGTACTGATGGTTCTCAACTTTCTTATATGGGATTACCATGTCCTAATATCTTCGCTGGAGGACATAACTTCCACGGAAAATATGAGTATGTACCTGTAGAAAGCATCGTTAAAGCAACACAAGTAATCGTTAAGATCGCTGAGCTTACTGCTGCAAAAGCAAAGTAATTCTTATTTGACTATATACAAAAAGGAGATTCTGATGAATCTCCTTTTTGTATTTCTACCTTTTATAATATTACATACTACTTTACAGTATCACTATTGCCTAGCAAATGTTTCTTTAGTTCATTCTCTTGTTCTCTTAACTCCACTTCTACAGCACGTCTCTTTTCTTTTCCTTCTTCTTGGATACGCACTATGTCATCAATAGTGTTAATAATATCAGAGTTAACCTTGCGAATAGTCTCTATATCTACGATACCTCTCTCTGTCTCCTGTGCGATCTGAACTGTAGAGTCTCTAAGCAACTCACTATTGCGACTCAATAATTCGTTAGTCGCATCTGTCACGGCACGTTGTGCTCCTAGTGCCTGCTGTGAACGAGCTATACCAAGTGTCAAGACCATCTGATTTTTCCATAATGGAATAGTGTTTACAATACTTGATTGTAACTTCTCCATTAGCATCAAGCTATTGTTCTGTACCATCCTGATCTGTGGAGAAGACTGAAGAACAACCATTCTAGTCAACTTTAAATCATGTACCTTTCGGTCAAATCGAATTACTTGTTGTTCTAAATCTTTATACTCTTGTATCTTCGCTGGATCATTATCCTTCTCCGCTTCAGCTTTTAATTGTGGTAATTCTACTGTATTTAATTCTTTTAGTTTCTCTTCTCCAGCTGCTATATATAAAGACAACTCATTAAAGTAATTCTTATTCTCTTCAAACAGCTTATCGAACATCGCTACATCTTTCATCATAATCTTATAATGACGTTCTAGCTGAAGTTCTATAGCATTGATATTGGTTTCTACTTTACTATACTGGGTCTGAAGACGTGCTATCTTTTTCTTAAATGAATCAAACATTGGGAATAAGCTTTTCTTATTCGCAATACCTTCAAAAGACTTTACTTCTTCTTTTAAATTGACTAATACACTAGAAGTTTCTCCTAAATCCTTCGTCTGTACTTGTTTTAATATTTCTGTAGCAAAAGTACTTGCTTTTAACTGACTATTAGCTCCATACTGTATCACTTGAGTTGTATTACTTAAGTCAATACCTTTCTTATATGATTCGATTTGTTTTAGTTCTTGTGGCGTGAACTCTACATTCACTGAAGGTGCTAACACGTTCTCATCACGCATTTGTTGAATATCTTTTTCCATAACTTCTTTTTATAATAAACCTCTATTTTTTAGATCTTGTATATAGACTTCAGAATCTAAATCTATGGTTAAATGGTTAAATCTCGTTTTATTACTTAATTCATTTTCGAATGCACTAATAACACTAAGAAGGGTTGTTCTTATTTTACTTTCAGCTAATCGAATAATATCATTATCTAATTTTGATAATTCTATCTGATGATACTGTTGTAACATATTTTCTATAGAGTAAGCGTGTCGTTCAATAAACAATTCGCTGATATGCTTATTATCTTTAGTAATAGATTTAGTCAACTGAATCATGCTAGCAATACTTCCTCTTACTTCTTGTTGTTTTATCTCTTGTTGCCAAGTTACTAAATGATCTATAAAATCACTAACAGACAATACTTCTGATATTTTCTTTCTGCGCATAAAGTCTAAATAGTCATAATCAGTATTCCATCTTATTTTAATAATAGACTTAAGGTGCACTCTCCTCAAGAATTCTTTTAAATACATAGCGATAACCAATGCACCACTCAAAAGAATAGCAAACAACAAAATGTCTAATCTACCAGAGTCCTTATAAAAGAGATACAGAAAATAACCTCCTACATATAAACCACTCCATAAGATACTAGCAATAACTAAATTCTTAATCTTACCTACCACTCCCATATAAAGCATAGCCAATGGAGGTAGTACAAAAGGAAAGAGAATAGCTAAATAACTAAGCCACCCTACTTTTAACTCCCAATTTTTAGATTGATGTGTAAACCATCCCATTATAACAATCCTTTTCCTTTTAATACTGATAAATAAACTGAAGCTTCTCCATCTACTGTTAGAACTTGAGTCTCTATTATCTTAGATAGCTCGTTCTCTAATGCAATTCGTGCATACTTAACTAAGTTTTCTAACTTAGATATAGATTGCTTTACTTCGTTATTTATATGATAGCTATTATTCAACTCTATATACTGAATTAAAGCATTCTCTATAGTAGACACATGACGTTCTAACAGCAAATCAGTACTAGCTGATTCTTTTAGTACTATAACGTCTATTAAGCGAAGAATCTCATCGATCTCATTAACTATACTAGGATTAGATATCTGTCTTCTAAATGTCCTTAAATTAGCCATAAAAGACTCTTTTAATGACTCTGAAGACTGTACATCTTCCAGCTGTTCCATGATTACATAATAATTGTATTCTTTGTTCTTTTCTAACTTAATATAGTTTTTTAAATCTAACCTCTGTAGATACTCAGGTAAGTACAGTGCCAAATACACAACATAAATATAAAAGCTTATATAATTCAACGTTAACAATGAAACAGGGCTTTCTCCTGCTAAATAAACAAATAAAGCAATCAATAAAACTAATAAGTAAACAAGTGAAATCAAGAAAGAGGTCTTAATCCAACGCGTAACCTTTACTTGATAGCCAAATATCATCACCACTAAAGGGGTAAGAACTCCTAAACTTAAAAAGCTAATAATACCTACAGTACCTAATAGTACAAGCCCTTCCCTTATTTCCCAAGTCTTATTTCGGTTAGTAAACCACCCCATTTATATTTGTTTAATAGATATTTTAAAGATATTAAAATATTCTATAATACTCAATAAATTACACTTAAGCAGTTACAAGATTATAAAGTAAATTCATAAAAGAAATGACATACTTGAGTTTACTACATAAAAAAAGCCCCAACATAAATGTTAGGGCTTTTGAAATTTATAGGTTAGGAATTATTTTCCTTTCTCCATTCTTTCTTTTAATTCAGCTAAAGCGTCGATATCACCTAAAGTTGTTTTTTCTGCAGAATTATTTGCAGTTTCAACAGCTTTTACATTTTTCTCTTCTTCTTCACGGAAGATAGAAGTGTGAGAAGCAACTACTCTTTTGAATTCTTTGTTGAACTCAATAATTTTGAATTCAGCAGTTTCACCTTTTTTCAACTTTTTACCGTCTTCTTTTTCTAAGTGACGAGTTGGGATGAAAGCTACAACATCATCTTCGAATACTACAGTAGCACCTTTGTCAACTAATTCAGAGATTTCTCCTGAATGTACAGTTCCAACAGCGTAAGCATCTTCGTATTTATCCCAAGGATTAGCAGTAGTTTGTTTGTGTCCTAAAGATAATTTACGTCCTTCAACGTCTAACTCTAATACAACTACGTCTAATTTATCTCCTACGTTTACAAACTCAGATGGGTGTTTGATTTTCTTAGTCCAAGATAAGTCAGAGATGTAAATTAATCCATCAATTCCTTCTTCTAATTCTACAAATACACCGAAGTTAGTAAAGTTACGAACGATACCATTATGTTTAGAACCTACAGGATACTTAGAAGTGATATCAGTCCAAGGGTCTTGAGTTAATTGTTTGATACCTAAAGACATTTTTCTCTCTTCTCTATCAAGAGTTAAGATAACTGCCTCTACTTCGTCTCCTACTTTAACGAAATCTTGAGCTGATCTTAAATGAGTAGACCAAGACATTTCAGAAACGTGGATTAAACCTTCAACACCTTCAGCAACTTCGATGAAAGCACCATAATCAGCTAAAACAACTACTTTACCTTTAACTTTGTCACCAACGTTTAAGTTAGCATCTAAAGCATCCCATGGGTGAGCGTATAATTGTTTTAAACCTAATTGAATTCTTGTTTTCTCATCATCAAAGTCTAAGATAACAACGTTTAATTTTTGGTCTAATTCTAATACTTCACTTGGGTGATTGATTCTTGACCAAGATAAGTCAGTGATGTGGATTAATCCATCTACACCTCCTAAGTCAATGAATACACCGTAAGAAGTGATGTTTTTAACAACACCTTCTAACACTTGACCTTTTTGTAATTGACCGATAATTTCTTTCTTTTGAACTTCGATATCAGCCTCGATAAGTGCTTTGTGAGATACAACAACGTTTTTGAATTCGTGGTTAATTTTAACTACTTTGAATTCCATTGTTTTGTTCACGTATTGATCGTAATCACGGATTGGTTTAACGTCAATTTGAGAACCTGGTAAGAATGCTTCGATTCCGAATACGTCAACGATCATACCACCTTTAGTTCTACATTTAACGAATCCATTAACAATCTCTCCAGACTCGTGAGCAGCGATAACTCTATCCCAAGCTTTGATTGTACGAGCTTTTCTGTGAGATAATACTAATTGTCCGTATTTATCTTCTCTTACGTCGATTAATACTTCAACTTTGTCTCCAACTTTTAAGTTTGGATTGTAACGGAACTCGTTTAAAGAAATAACACCTTCAGATTTAGCGTTGATATCAACGATAGCGTCTCTGTCAGTAATTCTAACTACAACTCCTTCTACTACTTCTTCGTCATCAGTAGAAATAAATGTTTTTTCTACTAGGCTTTCGAATTCTTTTAATTGAGTCTCTTCAACTGCATCGATACCATTTTCGTAGTTTTCCCAGTTAAAATCCTTTAAGAACTCTTCTTGTGTTTTAATATTTTCAGACATCTCTGATAAAAAATTTGTATTCTAGATTTTATAAGTTTCTATATATCAGAATAAAATACTAGAAGTTGTTTAACATTTAAAATAAACACCCTTAGCGAAACTTCTCTGAACTAAAAGCGGTGCAAAAGTATAACTTTATATTATATATACAACTATATAATAACATAATTTTATTATTAATAGCTTGCTAATCAATCTCATTATAGAACAAAAAAGGTCTATGCTATAAGCGATAGACCTTAATTATATATTAAAAGAATTAAATATCTAATTAGTCATGTTTAACTTCTCGTTATCACTAGTTGAAGCTTTAGCTTTTTTATTAAATATCTTAATAAACTTACTATTCTTATATAAGTCCCAGTTCATTAAACCTACACTTAATAATACAACTACTAATCCTCCAATTTGTAAACTAGTGATAATATCATCTGTAAAGAAATAGCTCAATGCCACAGCTACAACAGGATTAACATAAGCATAAGTACTAACCTCTACTACTGGTCTATTCTGAATTAGCCAAATATAAGAGCCAAAAGCTAAAATAGAACCAAAAGTTATTAGATATCCTAATGAAAACCATCCTGACACAGACACTTCTATAGGATCAAATGCAGCAAACTCTCCATTTAATAATGCTACTAAACAAAATAGCACACCTGCAGTAATCATCTGCCAAGACGTTTTAACCATAACATGAAGATCTTCTCCTTCATCAGTATTCTTATCTTTAGAATATTTCGAATACAATGATCCAGCTGTCCAAGCTATAGATCCTAAAATCAGCAATACCATACAGAAAATATTCAACAGACGTTGTGATTCATCACTAGCAATATTAATCTGTTCAGCAAATAACATAATCACACCAACAAAACCAAGAATCAAACCTAATACAGTTGGTATACTTGAAAAGTTATTCTTCCATTGAGGCTTATCCAATATGACAAACCATAAAGCTGCTGCTGCTGCCATAATAGCGGCAATACCACTAGATACATGTTGTTCTGCCCAAATCAAAGCCCCCATATCAATAAATAGTAATAAGAACCCAGTAATACATGCTTGCTTAACTACTTTCTTATTAAACAATTTATACCCTTTCATTTTACAGTAAGTCAATAAAAGAATACTTGCACTAAAGAAACGTAACGTTCCTAAAACAAAAGGTGTAAAATCACTTAATGCTTTGTGAATAAAAAAGAATGTTGATCCCCAAACAAAATATACAACGATATAAGCTGCAACAACAGTGCTTTTACTTGTGCTATTTGTACTAACTGCTCCCATAACTAATACTCTAACCTTTCTGGTATAATTAATTTATTTTCTTCTTTAACTGTTTGTAAAACTATAATTGTTCTAGTTGAAATAATTCCTTGAATTCTTGATAGTGAATTTCTCATTAAATGCACTAAAGCTAATGAATCTGTTGTTCGTACTTTAATCATATAACCATCATCACCTGCTATATCATGAACTTCTAAAACTTCTGGAATCTCTGCCAAGAGTCTCCCTGTTTCTTCATCTCCAATAATTTCATCAACTTTAATAAAAATAAAAGAAAGCATTTTTTGATCTAAAGCTTTAGGATTAACCTTTGCATGATAAGCTAATAGAACATCCTTATTCTCTAACTTCTTCACTCTTTCCAATACTGCAGAAGGAGCCATACCAAGTTCCTTTGCTATATCTGAATTATTAATTCTAGCATTATCCTGCATCATTCGCAGAATCTTTAAATCAATCTCATCTAACTTATACTCCATCATATCGTATTTAACGAGTGCAAAGATACATACAAAAAGAATTATATACAAACATTTTAAATAAATTTAGAATATAATTCGGTCAATTATTTTAATAACAGAATTATATACAAATAAAAAACAAAGAAATAGAATTGTGGGGAAGTAAAAAAAGATAATATACAAAAATAGAACAACATATTGTCTGCAGAAACAAAATACGACTAACCCAAATAAACAAAAAATCCCCAACCTCATACGAGATTGGGGATTCTATAAAGAAAGGCGGCGACATACTCTCCCACTGGTTAGCAGTACCATCTGCGCTAGCGGGCTTAACTTCTCTGTTCGAAATGGGAAGAGGTGAGCCCCGCTGCAATAACCACCTTAAATCGGTTGTTACACAATTAGCGTAACTAATATTTTTAACTATATTGATATTTTAAACTTAACTATACCTTAGAAAGTTGCCCTCCCCTTGTATTAACAAGGGGAGATTCACATAAGCTTACGGGTTATTAGTACTACTCGACTTTGACATTACTGTCTTTACATCTATAGCCTATCAACGTTGTAATCTCCAACGACCCTTTAAAGAAATCTCATCTTGTGGTGGGTTTCGCACTTATATGCTTTCAGCGCTTATCCCTTCCCAACGTAGCTACTCTGCGATGCCCCTGGCGAGACAACAGATGCACTAGAGGTTGGTCCAATTCGGTCCTCTCGTACTAGAATCAGATCCACTCAAATTTCTAACGCCCACAGTAGATAGAGACCGAACTGTCTCACGACGTTCTGAACCCAGCTCGCGTGCCACTTTAATGGGCGAACAGCCCAACCCTTGGGACCTTCTCCAGCCCCAGGATGTGACGAGCCGACATCGAGGTGCCAAACCCCCCCGTCGATATGAGCTCTTGGGGGAGATCAGCCTGTTATCCCCGGCGTACCTTTTATCCTTTGAGCGATGGCCCTTCCATGCGGAACCACCGGATCACTATGCTCTACTTTCGTACCTGTTCGACTTGTTAGTCTTTCAGTCAAGCTCCCTTATACCATTGCACTCTACGCACGGTTACCAAGCGTGCTGAGGGAACCTTTAGAAGCCTCCGTTACTCTTTTGGAGGCGACCACCCCAGTCAAACTACCCACCAAGCAATGTCCTCCCCAATAAGGGAGTTAGATCTCAAATAAGCAAAGGGTGGTATTTCAACAATGACTCCACAACGCCTAGCGACGCCATTTCACAGTCTCCCACCTATCCTACACATCACTTATCCAAGAACAATACTAAGCTATAGTAAAGGTGCACAGGGTCTTTTCGTCCCACTGCGGGTAATCGGCATCTTCACCGATACTACAATTTCACCGAGCTCATGGCTGAGACAGTGTCCAGATCGTTACACCATTCGTGCAGGTCGGAACTTACCCGACAAGGAATTTCGCTACCTTAGGACCGTTATAGTTACGGCCGCCGTTTACTGGGGCTTCAATTCAATGCTTCTCCGAAGATAACATCTCCTCTTAACCTTCCAGCACCGGGCAGGTGTCAGGCCCTATACGTCATCTTACGATTTTGCAGAGCCCTGTGTTTTTGATAAACAGTCGCCTGGACCTTTTCACTGCGGCCAGCTTGCGCTGGCGACCTTTCTCCCGAAGTTACAGGTCTATTTTGCCTAGTTCCTTAGCCATGAATCTCTCGAGCGCCTTAGGATACTCTCCTCGACTACCTGTGTCGGTTTACGGTACGGGTACTAATAATCTAAGTTTAGAAGCTTTTCTTGACAGCCCTTAGGCACACTATCTCGTTGTCCGAAGACTCAAAGTACTATCGCATTTCTCCAAGTTCGACGCATTTTACTATCAAACCTATAGGTACGTGCTTCAACGAACTATTCCGTCAGTTCGCGGTGCTTTCATCACTGTGTCACTCCATCACAATTATTAGTAGTACGGGAATATTAACCCGTTGGCCATCGACGTCCCCCTTCGGGTGTGCCTTAGGTCCCGACTAACCCTCAGCTGATTAGCATAGCTGAGGAAACCTTAGTCTTACGGCGGGGGTGTTTCTCGCACCCCTTATCGTTACTTATGCCTACATTTTCTTTTCTAAAAGCTCCAGCAATTCTCACAAATCACCTTCTGCGCCGTTAGAATGCTCCCCTACCACTCACGCAACTAAATGCGCAAATCCATAGCTTCGGTAGTATACTTATGCCCGATTATTATCCATGCTCGATCGCTCGACTAGTGAGCTGTTACGCACTCTTTAAATGAATGGCTGCTTCCAAGCCAACATCCTAGCTGTCTGGGCAATCAAACCGCGTTTTTTCAACTTAGCATACATTTGGGGACCTTAGCTGATGGTCTGGGTTCTTTCCCTCTCGGACATGGACCTTAGCACCCATGCCCTCACTGATGACTATCATTACTTAGCATTCGGAGTTTGTCAGGAATTGGTAGGCGGTGAAGCCCCCGCATCCAATCAGTAGCTCTACCTCTAAGTAACTATCGATCATCGCTGCACCTAAATGCATTTCGGGGAGTACGAGCTATTTCCGAGTTTGATTGGCCTTTCACCCCTACCCACAGGTCATCCGAAAACTTTTCAGCGTTAAACGGTTCGGTCCTCCATTTAGTGTTACCTAAACTTCAACCTGCCCATGGGTAGATCACACGGTTTCGCGTCTACCACTACTGACTTAAGCGCCCTATTAAGACTCGCTTTCGCTACGGATCCATGACTTAATCACTTATCCTTGCCAGCAACGGTAACTCGTAGGCTCATTATGCAAAAGGCACGCCGTCACCCCACAAAGGGGCTCCGACCGCTTGTAGGCGTATGGTTTCAGGATCTGTTTCACTCCGTTATTCACGGTTCTTTTCACCTTTCCCTCACGGTACTGGTTCACTATCGGTCTCTCAGGAGTATTTAGCCTTAGCGGATGGTCCCGCCAGTTTCAATCAAGGTTTCACGTGCCCCGACCTACTCAGGATACCACTATTCTTATCTTCTCTTACTTATACGGGACTATCACCCTCTTCGGTTTACCTTTCCAGGTAATTCTAATTAAATCCGCAAGAAATCTCGTGGTCCTACAACCCCAAAATTGCCGTAACAACTTTGGTTTGGGCTATTCCGCGTTCGCTCGCCACTACTTACGGAATCACTTTTGTTTTCTTCTCCTCCGCCTACTTAGATGTTTCAGTTCAGCGGGTTCGCCTCCATATTGGATAGTATGTCTTCAACATACTGGGTTGCCCCATTCGGATATCTACGGATCAATTCGTGTGTGCCAATCCCCGTAGCTTTTCGCAGCTTATCACGTCCTTCTTCGCCTCTGAGAGCCTAGGCATTCCCCATACGCCCTTATTTTGCTTATGTGCTTACAATTCTTTCGAATCGTACTTTCTATATATTTCTATATCTTTTTTATTCTTTCTAACTGTTTTGTTAGTTAAGTTTTATCAATATGTCAATGAACTTGTGGCGAATCGCCACTGATAATTAAACCAGTTTTGATTTTATGCCGTAGTGGAGAATATCGGAGTCGAACCGATGACCTCCTGCGTGCAAGGCAGGCGCTCTAGCCAGCTGAGCTAATCCCCCGTATCTAGTGTTTGGTTAACAGCTTACAGTTAACAGTAACTTTTGGGCGGTTAGTTTAACCTCTAGTATTTCCTTTAAATTAGTATTTTAGTAGTCCCGGGCAGACTCGAACTGCCGACCCCTACATTATCAGTGTAGTACTCTAACCAGCTGAGCTACGAGACTCTGTATTACTTAATTCTTTTATTCTTTTTTTGGTATTAACAGCGAGAGTAAAGTATCATACTTCTATAATTATTCTCTAGAAAGGAGGTGTTCCAGCCGCACCTTCCGGTACGGCTACCTTGTTACGACTTAGCCCTAGTTACTAGTTTTACCCTAGGCAGCTCCTTGCGGTCACCGACTTCAGGTACCCCCAGCTTCCATGGCTTGACGGGCGGTGTGTACAAGGCCCGGGAACGTATTCACCGGATCATGGCTGATATCCGATTACTAGCGATTCCAGCTTCATAGAGTCGAGTTGCAGACTCCAATCCGAACTGAGACAAGCTTTGGAGATTCGCATCCTGTTGCCAGGTAGCTGCTTTCTGTACTTGCCATTGTAGCACGTGTGTAGCCCAGGACGTAAGGGCCGTGATGATTTGACGTCATCCCCACCTTCCTCACGGTTTGCACCGGCAGTCTTGCTAGAGTCCCCGCCTTAACGCGCTGGTAACTAACAATAGGGGTTGCGCTCGTTATAGGACTTAACCTGACACCTCACGGCACGAGCTGACGACAACCATGCAGCACCTTGTAAATTGTCCGAAGAAAAATCTGTTTCCAAATCTGTCAATCTACATTTAAGCCCTGGTAAGGTTCCTCGCGTATCATCGAATTAAACCACATGCTCCACCGCTTGTGCGGGCCCCCGTCAATTCCTTTGAGTTTCATTCTTGCGAACGTACTCCCCAGGTGGGATACTTATCACTTTCGCTTAGCCACTCAGTCCGAAAACCGAACAGCTAGTATCCATCGTTTACGGCGTGGACTACCAGGGTATCTAATCCTGTTCGCTCCCCACGCTTTCGTTCATCAGCGTCAATAAATACGTAGTAACCTGCCTTCGCAATTGGTATTCCATGTAATATCTAAGCATTTCACCGCTACACTACATATTCTAGTTACTTCCATACTATTCAAGTCAAACAGTATCAATGGCCGTGTCTTAGTTAAGCTAAGAAATTTCACCACTGACTTATCTGACCGCCTACGAACCCTTTAAACCCAATAATTCCGGATAACGCTCGGATCCTCCGTATTACCGCGGCTGCTGGCACGGAGTTAGCCGATCCTTATTCTTACAGTACCGTCAAGTCCCTACTCGTAGGGAGGTTTCTTCCTGTACAAAAGCAGTTTACAATCCATAGGACCGTCATCCTGCACGCGGCATGGCTGGTTCAGAGTTGCCTCCATTGACCAATATTCCTCACTGCTGCCTCCCGTAGGAGTCTGGTCCGTGTCTCAGTACCAGTGTGGGGGATCTCCCTCTCAGGACCCCTAATCATCGTTGCCTTGGTATGCCGTTACCACACCAACTAGCTAATGATACGCATGCCCATCTTATACCGATAAATCTTTATTATCAATACGATGCCATATCGATAAACCATGGAGCATTAATCCGAATTTCTTCGGGCTATTCCCCTGTATAAGGTAGGTTGCATACGCGTTACTCACCCGTGCGCCGGTCTCAAAAAAGCAAGCTCTTTCTACCCCTCGACTTGCATGTGTTAGGCCTGCCGCTAGCGTTCATCCTGAGCCAGGATCAAACTCTTCATCGTATATTTTTAATTTCGTAAATTAAAAAAAGTATAATTCCAAATCTTGCGATTTGCCTTACTCTCTTATTTGTATGCTGTCAATCCAATATGTTTATGAACGTGTCTTCTTATTTTATTCCCACTTGTTTTTCAAAGCGAATGCAAAAGTAGAACTTTATTTTTTACAATCCAAATGAATTTGAATATTTATTTAAAGTTTTTCCTTTTTTCAGTAAAATTTGTAGATAAAAAATCCTCGCTAGAAAATCAGCGAGGATTTCTAAAGAAAGGCGGCGACATACTCTCCCACTGGTTAGCAGTACCATCTGCGCTAGCGGGCTTAACTTCTCTGTTCGAAATGGGAAGAGGTGAGCCCCGCTGCAATAACCACCTTAAATCGGTTGTTACACGATTGAGCGTAACTAATATTTTTAACTATATTGATATTTTAAACTTAACTATACTTTAGAAAGTTGCCCTCCCCCTGCCTTAGCAGAGGGAGATTCACATAAGCTTACGGGTTATTAGTACTACTCGACTTTGACATTACTGTCTTTACATCTATAGCCTATCAACGTTGTAATCTCCAACGACCCTTTAAAGAAATCTCATCTTGTGGTGGGTTTCGCACTTATATGCTTTCAGCGCTTATCCCTTCCCAACGTAGCTACTCTGCGATGCCCCTGGCGAGACAACAGATGCACTAGAGGTTGGTCCAATTCGGTCCTCTCGTACTAGAATCAGATCCACTCAAATTTCTAACGCCCACAGTAGATAGAGACCGAACTGTCTCACGACGTTCTGAACCCAGCTCGCGTGCCACTTTAATGGGCGAACAGCCCAACCCTTGGGACCTTCTCCAGCCCCAGGATGTGACGAGCCGACATCGAGGTGCCAAACCCCCCCGTCGATATGAGCTCTTGGGGGAGATCAGCCTGTTATCCCCGGCGTACCTTTTATCCTTTGAGCGATGGCCCTTCCATGCGGAACCACCGGATCACTATGCTCTACTTTCGTACCTGTTCGACTTGTTAGTCTTTCAGTCAAGCTCCCTTATACCATTGCACTCTACGCACGGTTACCAAGCGTGCTGAGGGAACCTTTAGAAGCCTCCGTTACTCTTTTGGAGGCGACCACCCCAGTCAAACTACCCACCAAGCAATGTCCTCCTTACACAAGGAGTTAGATCTCAAATAAGCAAAGGGTGGTATTTCAACAATGACTCCACAACGCCTAGCGACGCCATTTCACAGTCTCCCACCTATCCTACACATCACTTATCCAAGAACAATACTAAGCTATAGTAAAGGTGCACAGGGTCTTTTCGTCCCACTGCGGGTAATCGGCATCTTCACCGATACTACAATTTCACCGAGCTCATGGCTGAGACAGTGTCCAGATCGTTACACCATTCGTGCAGGTCGGAACTTACCCGACAAGGAATTTCGCTACCTTAGGACCGTTATAGTTACGGCCGCCGTTTACTGGGGCTTCAATTCAATGCTTCTCAACAATTACTCATCGATAACATCTCCTCTTAACCTTCCAGCACCGGGCAGGTGTCAGGCCCTATACGTCATCTTACGATTTTGCAGAGCCCTGTGTTTTTGATAAACAGTCGCCTGGACCTTTTCACTGCGGCCAGCTTGCGCTGGCGACCTTTCTCCCGAAGTTACAGGTCTATTTTGCCTAGTTCCTTAGCCATGAATCTCTCGAGCGCCTTAGGATACTCTCCTCGACTACCTGTGTCGGTTTACGGTACGGGTACTAATAATCTAAGTTTAGAAGCTTTTCTTGACAGCCCTTAGGCACACTATCTCGTTGTCCGAAGACTCAAAGTACTATCGCATTTCTCCAAGTCTGACGCATTTTACTATCAAACCTATAGGTACGTGCTTCAACGAACTATTCCGTCAGTTCGCGGTGCTTTCATCACTGTGTCACTCCATCACAATTATTAGTAGTACGGGAATATTAACCCGTTGGCCATCGACGTCCCCCTTCGGGTGTGCCTTAGGTCCCGACTAACCCTCAGCTGATTAGCATAGCTGAGGAAACCTTAGTCTTACGGCGGGGGTGTTTCTCGCACCCCTTATCGTTACTTATGCCTACATTTTCTTTTCTAAAAGCTCCAGCAATTCTCACAAATCACCTTCTGCGCCGTTAGAATGCTCCCCTACCACTCACGCAACTAAATGCGCAAATCCATAGCTTCGGTAGTATACTTATGCCCGATTATTATCCATGCTCGATCGCTCGACTAGTGAGCTGTTACGCACTCTTTAAATGAATGGCTGCTTCCAAGCCAACATCCTAGCTGTCTGGGCAATCAAACCGCGTTTTTTCAACTTAGCATACATTTGGGGACCTTAGCTGATGGTCTGGGTTCTTTCCCTCTCGGACATGGACCTTAGCACCCATGCCCTCACTGATGACTATCATTACTTAGCATTCGGAGTTTGTCAGGAATTGGTAGGCGGTGAAGCCCCCGCATCCAATCAGTAGCTCTACCTCTAAGTAACTATCGATCATCGCTGCACCTAAATGCATTTCGGGGAGTACGAGCTATTTCCGAGTTTGATTGGCCTTTCACCCCTACCCACAGGTCATCCGAAAACTTTTCAGCGTTAAACGGTTCGGTCCTCCATTTAGTGTTACCTAAACTTCAACCTGCCCATGGGTAGATCACACGGTTTCGCGTCTACCACTACTGACTTAAGCGCCCTATTAAGACTCGCTTTCGCTACGGATCCATGACTTAATCACTTATCCTTGCCAGCAACGGTAACTCGTAGGCTCATTATGCAAAAGGCACGCCGTCACTTCACGTAGAAGCTCCGACCGCTTGTAGGCGTATGGTTTCAGGATCTGTTTCACTCCGTTATTCACGGTTCTTTTCACCTTTCCCTCACGGTACTGGTTCACTATCGGTCTCTCAGGAGTATTTAGCCTTAGCGGATGGTCCCGCCAGTTTCAATCAAGGTTTCACGTGCCCCGACCTACTCAGGATACCACTATTCTTATCTTCTCTTACTTATACGGGACTATCACCCTCTTTGGTTTACCTTTCCAGGTAATTCTAATTAAATCCGCAAGAAATCTCGTGGTCCTACAACCCCAAAATTGCCGTAACAACTTTGGTTTGGGCTACTCCGCGTTCGCTCGCCACTACTTACGGAATCACTTTTGTTTTCTTCTCCTCCGCCTACTTAGATGTTTCAGTTCAGCGGGTTCGCCTCCATATTGGATAGTATGTCTTCAACATACTGGGTTGCCCCATTCGGATATCTACGGATCAATTCGTGTGTGCCAATCCCCGTAGCTTTTCGCAGCTTATCACGTCCTTCTTCGCCTCTGAGAGCCTAGGCATTCCCCATACGCCCTTATTTTGCTTATGTGCTTACAATTCTTTCGAATCGTACTTTCTATATCTTTTTTATTCTTTCTAACTGTTTTGTTAGTTAAGTTTTATCAATATGTCAATGAACTTGTGGACCTTTGTCCTAGTGGAGAATATCGGAGTCGAACCGATGACCTCCTGCGTGCAAGGCAGGCGCTCTAGCCAGCTGAGCTAATCCCCCGTATCTAGTGTTTGGTTAACAGCTTACAGTTAACAGTAACTTTTGGGCGGTTAGTTTAACCTCTAGTATTTCCTTTAAATTAGTATTTTAGTAGTCCCGGGCAGACTCGAACTGCCGACCCCTACATTATCAGTGTAGTACTCTAACCAGCTGAGCTACGAGACTCTGTATTACTTAATTCTTTATTCTTTTTTTGGTATTAACAGCGAGAGTAAAGTATCATACTTCTATAATTATTCTCTAGAAAGGAGGTGTTCCAGCCGCACCTTCCGGTACGGCTACCTTGTTACGACTTAGCCCTAGTTACTAGTTTTACCCTAGGCAGCTCCTTGCGGTCACCGACTTCAGGTACCCCCAGCTTCCATGGCTTGACGGGCGGTGTGTACAAGGCCCGGGAACGTATTCACCGGATCATGGCTGATATCCGATTACTAGCGATTCCAGCTTCATAGAGTCGAGTTGCAGACTCCAATCCGAACTGAGACAAGCTTTGGAGATTCGCATCCTGTTGCCAGGTAGCTGCTTTCTGTACTTGCCATTGTAGCACGTGTGTAGCCCAGGACGTAAGGGCCGTGATGATTTGACGTCATCCCCACCTTCCTCACGGTTTGCACCGGCAGTCTTGCTAGAGTTCCCGACATTACTCGCTGGCAACTAACAATAGGGGTTGCGCTCGTTATAGGACTTAACCTGACACCTCACGGCACGAGCTGACGACAACCATGCAGCACCTTGTAAATTGTCCGAAGAAAAATCTGTTTCCAAATCTGTCAATCTACATTTAAGCCCTGGTAAGGTTCCTCGCGTATCATCGAATTAAACCACATGCTCCACCGCTTGTGCGGGCCCCCGTCAATTCCTTTGAGTTTCATTCTTGCGAACGTACTCCCCAGGTGGGATACTTATCACTTTCGCTTAGCCACTCAGTCCGAAAACCGAACAGCTAGTATCCATCGTTTACGGCGTGGACTACCAGGGTATCTAATCCTGTTCGCTCCCCACGCTTTCGTTCATCAGCGTCAATAAATACGTAGTAACCTGCCTTCGCAATTGGTATTCCATGTAATATCTAAGCATTTCACCGCTACACTACATATTCTAGTTACTTCCATACTATTCAAGCTCTGCAGTATCAATGGCAGTGTCCTAGTTAAGCTAGGAAATTTCACCACTGACTTACAAAGCCGCCTACGAACCCTTTAAACCCAATAATTCCGGATAACGCTCGGATCCTCCGTATTACCGCGGCTGCTGGCACGGAGTTAGCCGATCCTTATTCTTACAGTACCGTCAAGTCCCTACTCGTAGGGAGGTTTCTTCCTGTACAAAAGCAGTTTACAATCCATAGGACCGTCATCCTGCACGCGGCATGGCTGGTTCAGAGTTGCCTCCATTGACCAATATTCCTCACTGCTGCCTCCCGTAGGAGTCTGGTCCGTGTCTCAGTACCAGTGTGGGGGATCTCCCTCTCAGGACCCCTAATCATCGTTGCCTTGGTATGCCGTTACCACACCAACTAGCTAATGATACGCATGCCCATCTTATACCGATAAATCTTTATTATCAATACGATGCCATATCGATAAACCATGGAGCATTAATCCGAATTTCTTCGGGCTATTCCCCTGTATAAGGTAGGTTGCATACGCGTTACTCACCCGTGCGCCGGTCTCAAAAAAGCAAGCTTCTTCTACCCCTCGACTTGCATGTGTTAGGCCTGCCGCTAGCGTTCATCCTGAGCCAGGATCAAACTCTTCATCGTATATTTTAAATTTCGTAAATTAAAAAAGTATAATTCCAAATCTTTCGATTTGCCTTACTCTCTTATTTGTATGCTGTCAATCCAATATGTTTATGAACGTTGTCTTCTTATTTCTAAGTCTCACTTGTTTTTCAAAGCGAGTGCAAAAGTAAAAACTTATTTTGAATTAGCAAAACTTTTCTAGAAAATATTTTTCTTTATTTTTTCACTCAACTCCCGTTTTTACTGAAGCGGACTGCAAAGATACTACCTTATTTTTTACTTATCCAAATTTATTTTTATAAATTTTTCAAAGCTTATTTTTAGTCGTTCTTGCTTCACTTTTTGTTTATGATCGTCTGCTCTTCGAGACATTGTTACCGTAGCAACTACTTCTCTAATGCGGATGCAAAAGTAGTATCTTTTCCCTTACTTCCAAACTTATCTTTGTCTTTTTTTAAAGGTTTTTGAAAAGTATTTCATAACTCTCTATTATATTACCTTTTACGAGCAAAAGTTTTTTTTATCTTTTTTTAAAGGTTATAACCTTATGGCGTCTCTATACTATATATACGTAACGCTAGAGGGCGAAATATATTTAATATTGTACTATAGTATATATAGTAAGGCACTATTGACCTACTCCTATAAAAAAGATAAGCTCTAAGTCAGTAGACTTAGAGCTTATCTTTTTTATGACATATTTATTATAGTATCAATAAAGGAGCAACAAATCCTATTGTCAATCTTCCTGTATTATAATTTTCTAATCCTAAATTATTCTTAGCATAAGATGAGTAATTGTAATATCTTCCTACATAAGACACAAAGAACCTCACATTAATATCCTTAAATGGTATATACTGTACTGTTGGTATAAAACCATAACTTGTTCTCAAGCGATCTGTACCACTTGTAGTACTCTCTATATTCTTACCATAAGCGTTACTAGTCATCAATGTTAATGATAAATTTAACTTAGGAGTAACTAAGTAATCTGCCTTAATCCAGTTATCCATATAAGCTACATTTTCACTCACATGTCCTTTAACACCATCTGCTAAGGTATTATTCACCATATAACTAACCATCCCTTTACGATCTAGATCTTCCTTGCTATACTGGAAGTCATACATAATGGTTAATTTATCATCTTGATACTTATGACCAAGGGACACATAGTTCATCACTTTACTTTTGGCTTCTTGAAAGTAACTATAACTATAATTTGTTTGGAACTTACCACCAAAGAAATTACCTCTCCAATTCGTAACAAAAGCTAAAGGCATTTTTGCTTTTTCTATATTAGTAATATCAAAATCCTGATACTGGTCTTCAAAATGCTGTGTTCTAGAATTTAGCACTTGCAATCCAAAAGAATGCCCATTATCCAGAGTATGTGTAACCCCAACTCCTGTCAAGAAATTATCAGCATGTTGCAATATATCATTATACTGTAAAATCTCGATTGGATTTAAATCAAACTCAAATCCTCCCCAGTCAGTACTCATCTTACCAATGTCTAATCTAGTCTTAGGATCAAGGTAAATTCCAACAAATGCCATATCAACCCCTCTTTCGATATGATCTTTAGTTCCTATTTCAGATTTCTGAGTATATCTATTCCTAAATCTAAAATACACTCGATCATGTATTTTCCCCTTTATCTCAATACGTGCTTGATTATTATCAAACTCAGAGTTTGTAAAAGTTCCGTTATCAAAATAACTCTCAAACCCTACTCTAGTATGAAATAGAACGTCTATATTTTTTAACAATCCTACTTTCTCGACGGGGATAATAGGTTTTACTATTGTGTCTGTAGAAGATTGCGGTTCCTGAGCCATTGCTCCCGCACTTACAAACATCGTCATTAATAATAATGCCTTTTTCATTTTCATTTTTTTTATTTAATACTTCATTTTTTATAATAATATAGCTCCTAATAAGAAACCGGCTGCTACTGCAACACCTATAGCAACTAACCCTGGAATCATAAAACTGTGATTCACTACAAACTTTCCAATCCTAGTACTTCCTGTTCTATCAAAATTAATTGCTGCTAGCAATGTTGGATAACCTGGCAATACGAAATCCGCATTTACTGCTGGGAAAATTGCAATCAACGCTGGATTAGACAATCCTAAAGACACCCCTAGAGGCATCATCGTTTTAGTTGTAGCTGCTTGACTAAACATCAAGGCACCTAAAATAAATACAGCAATAGCAAAAGTCCACGGATATGCAGAAACCACATCGGTCATAAATGCTTTTATCACCACCTCATTATGCGCCATAAAAGTAGAGCTCATCCATACTACCCCAAACACAGAGACTACCGCAGTAGCCATAGAACTAAAGAGACTAACCTTTGTCACTGCTATAGCACTTGTCTTGGTCGTAATCATCATTAGAGCAGACGCAGTCAATGTAATCATACTTATCACTGCTACCATCTGTAGTTCTCCATTAGCCTTAAGCACTAAGCTTGCAGCCCCAGGTTCAAACACAGGAAGTAATTGAGGAAAAGCACCCGCTAGAACAATTAATAACACTGCTATAGAAAATATAACAACAGAACTCTTCGCTCCTTTTTTTAACTCTTTTTTCTCTCCTACCTCGTCTGCATCAAGACTTTTAGCAAACTCAGGGTCTCTCATCTTCTCAATAAATATAGGATCATCTTCTAACTCTTTCCCTTTCTTAAGAACAGATAAACAACCTATTAAAATACCAATAAGACAAGCTGGTATACACACCTTCATAATATCTATCAAAGCTCCTTGATAAGCTAAAATACTAGCTCCTGCAAAAGCAGCTGTCGCGGCACTCATCGGACTTCCTGTTATAGCTAAGTGAGAAGCGATAACTGATATACTTAAAGGGCGCTCAGGTCTAATTCTCTTTTTAGCTGCTACCTCAGAAATAATAGGTAATAAAGAATATAGTAAGTGCGCTGTACCAGCAAAAAGGCAAAAGAAATAAACCGTAAATGGTGCGATAAACACAATATTAGAAGGGTTACTTCGAATCACTTTTTCCGCTAATTGTACTAAGTAATCAAGTCCACCACAGGCTTGAAGTGTAGCAGCTGTAGACACAATTGCCATAATCACAAGCATTACATCTATAGGAGGGTCGCCAGGACGCATACCGAATACAAATACGAATATACTTAAGCCAACCATTCCCATAACACCAAGACCAATTCCTTTCATTTGCGATCCGATAAGAATCATTCCTATCAAGATGCAGAACTGTAATAGTAACATAGCCACAAAATTTTAATTATACCTTTAGTATAGATTCTATATAAAAGGAGCGCTACACTGTATATACATTCAGTAGGCGCTCCTCTTATATTAATGGTTATAACTTATCTCTTTTAATATTTGAAGAACATATCTTGAATCACAGCTCTATCTTTGGTCTCAGTAAGTGCTAACATTAATAAGATTCTAGCTTTCTGAGGACTTAAATCATCTGCTACCACAAAACCAAGCGCATTATCATCCACCTCATTAAATAAAGTCACTCTACCTGCTCCAGCTCTTGCTGAACGACAAACTATAATACCTGATTTTGCAGCTGCTATTAAAGCATCTCCTACAGGAACATTAAAGTTACCATTCCCCATACCAGCGTATACTATACCAGCTACACCTTCTTCTTTGGCAGCAGTCACTGCTCTAGGACTAGCATCAGCATAACCGTAAACGATTTCTACCTGAGGAAGTTTAGTTAATCCCTTTACATTAAACTTCTTCTCTGGAGATCTCAATGTTTTATAGTAGTAACTCACTTTCCCATCAAAGATCAATCCTATTGGTCCAAAATTTCTAGATTGAAATGTAGCCATATTAGTTGTCACTGTTTTTGTGACATCTCTAGCTGCAAATACTGCTTCATTCATTGCAATCACCACCCCTGCTTCTTTACTTTCAGGAGATGCAGCCACCATCACAGCATCTAATAAGTTTCTATTCCCATCTTGACTCATCGCTGTCGCAGGTCTCATCGCTCCCACTAATACCACAGGCTTATTAGAATTAATAGTCAATTCTAAAAAATAAGCAGTCTCCTCTTGGGTATCCGTTCCATGAGTGATCACTACTCCATCAGCCTCGTCTTTCTCGAATATCTCATTAATACGATTACTTAATTTCAACCAAGTTTCAATATTCATATCTTGACTACCAATCTGAGCAATCTGTTCCCCTTTAACTTTGCCAAACTTATGCATCTCAGGTACAGCATTTAGAAGATTCTCAATCGGAATTTTACCTGCAGTATAAGCTGCCTTCGTTGCCGACTCTCCTGACCCTGCTATTGTTCCTCCTGTTGCAAGGATAATCACACGAGGTTCATCCTTTGATGTATTTGAAGCTCCTTTAGTCTGAGCTTGCATTTGAAATGCTAACAATACACCGAACATTAAACTAAATACCTTTTTCATGGTTACTATAATTATAATTAATCAACTTCTACTTTTTTAAACCAATCTTCTATTCTATATCAGAGATAGATAACTCATATCGTTCTAAACTACACACCACAACTTTCATTCCCTTTTCTTATTTTTTTTTAAAAAAACGAATAATAAAATCTCCTATTTCCTAAAAATAATTTCTCTTAAAAATATATCAATACCCTACATCACTTTATTTTTTCACACTTTTACCTCAGAGCACTAAACTTCTATATTTTTTATTTTGCCATTGTTTTAAAACAGAAAAATATAATCAAAAAAATGCCAAATAAAGTCACTTTAACACAACACTGATCTAAATAATATATAAAACTACGACAATAATTAACAATATCAAATAAGTAAAAGTAAAAAAGAATAAATAAATATTCAGCAATAATATTCCAAACTACAGCTTTTTTTTAAACATATTTCAATATAATAAAAAAAACTGCAGCTATAAGAGCCTATTATTTCGTCTCTTTTATTCGATAAATAGTAAAATTTTAGATAAAAAATAATACAATCATTTTTCTGAATCAATTCTGTTAAAAAAAACACAATAAAACTTTACTCCATACACTTTTAATGACAACGTCTATTAACTATATATAACGACAATTTAACTACTAGTCTAGAAGTCATCGATGGTGTAATCTGTATCATTGGGCAAAACGATGTTATCGGAGTTGGTCAAGATGGAAATGTTATATACCACAACACGTATAAAGAACCAGGAGAAGCAGGAAGACGTTTATTAAAATCAGCGTCTATAGCTGGTAATGCTTATATGGGGGCTATGAATACTAAAAACCAAGCCATAACAAGTGCGACCTATTCTGTATCTTATCGCAATGCTAATGGTCAAGTAATAGAAAGCAAAGACTATGTATTCAGTGAGAAAGATCGTGCTAAAGCACAAAAAACACTAAATACTCAACAGTCCCTTATGAATGACCTGAATAGTACTATTACTCCATTGGTACAAAGTAGATTTAATGCTCTTAAACAAACTGCTGAATACGCTTATGTATTCGCTAGAGGTACTGAAGGAGAAACTACACAACTAGTCAAAGTGAGAAAGAAAGACGGTAAAGAAGTAGATAAAATAGCTATTGATAACAATAGACCTCTATACGAAATAGACCCTATCACAAGTAGTATATACTATGTATATAAAAATGAACTACGCACTTTTAAAGATAAATAAGAACCTAATCTTCTTATAAATACAAAAGCCCCTTAGATTAACTAAGGGGCTTTTTACTTTACCATATATTTCTGACTATAAAGAATACAATAATAAGTGCTAGAAAAGAATAGGCAAACCAATTCGGAATAGCATATTTCTGCAAAAACTTATCATTCTTTACAATATACACTTCCACTAATGCTATATATAAAAAAGCAAGTAGAGGAAAGTATACTAATATCATTACATTATATTCTATAGCCTCTCTAAAATGTCCATGTAGTAATGCATGCAAGGCACGCTGTCCTCCACATCCAGGGCATAACCATCCTGTCTCACGATAGAACATACACGATAGACCACCATTATCACCACTCCCAAAAAACTGATAGTAATAATATAATCCAAAAAGAGGAATTATTAGAAATATGATTCTAAGTATCCAATTCTTCATTATAGTCTATTACATATTTTGAGCTGCTCTCACTTGCTCCATAATTGTTTCGAAGTATGCATTAATACCTCCTGCACTCACAATATCAAAAACAGCTTTACCAATAGCGATTACAAATAATAAAATAGCTACTAAAGCTAATTTCTTCGCTGTACTAGCTGCTTTAACAGAAGCCTCATACTCACCATTATTATATTTACTAGTAGACTGACTAGACATTACGATAGCGATAATACCTAATATTAACCCAATACACCAGAAAGAACACATACCTAATACTGTAGAAGTAATAGACAGCCCCATATAGTTATTAGGCTTCTCACGTTGTTCTGTAACTTGATTTTCAAATTGATTAAATTCCATATTTTTTTATTTTGTTGAGCAAGATAGTTATTTTTATTAACATATCTATAACAAAAAAGAGAGGAAATTCCTCTCTTTTCATTATACTTATCTTATTTCTTTTATCCTTATGCAAACTTTGCTATAAATTGCTCTAACTCATCAGCAAATTGATCTTGTGCATTTGCAATCACTTCATCTATAGCTTCTATCGTAAGAATCGGTTTTAATTTCGCATCAGTACGAAGCCAATCTAAGAATTCTTTATTGAACTCTGCAGCATCGAATTCTCCTTCTTCTATCAGTTCCTCTTTATCAGGGAAATAGAATTCTTCCATAAACACAACTGCTTCCACATCATAAGCTGATATCTGTAATAGCTCTTTGATATTTTTAGCAACGATAAAAACTCCACCTTCATCACCAAAAACAACGATAGGACAGTTATCTAAACTTTTTACCGCTTTATCCTGTACCCAAAAAGCAAAAATACTACCAGTACTATTAGCCTCTGCAAAAGGAACAAACGAATTTACAAATTCTTCTTCTTCTGAAATAGATTCGATGATTCCTGGATCCTCGTCTATTAAATAGATAGCGTTAGAATAATAAGATGGAATATTCTCAGATGTCTGAAATTCCAATAAACTTTTAATTTCATTAGGTACTTTATACCCTTTAAATAATGCAGTAAATTCTTCTTTTACCATTGTGATGTTCATTTTCGCCTCTTATCAGGCTTACGGATTTTAAAAATTAAAACTAATGTAATACACTAAATCTTATTCTATATTAGTAATTACTTTGATAGAATAAAGATAAAATATTTTTTTATTGAAAAACATATTTCCACAACAAACTTATATTTTTTTTATCATTTAAGTCGATTGATATATGTAATTCATTTATTTCGTTGGTAAAAGTAATAAACTTTACTAAATGGACGACTAATTATTTAAATATTAACCATTTAATTTTAGTACTTATTCTTCTTTAATTAACCTTTTTGTACTGTTTTACTCAAGATAAAGTTTCGCAAAACATGATTGAACAGTTATTTTTAATAATACTATCTTTACATTTTAAAAAACTGTCTAATATGACAACTCCTACTATTCTATATTTAGCATCAGCATTAATAACAGATCAAGATAACCGATTACTGACTGTACGCAAAAAAACGTCTACCTATTATATGATGGCAGGTGGTAAAATCGAAAAAGGAGAAACTCCTGAACAAACATTAATAAGAGAGTTAAAAGAAGAGCTAAACTTAACAGTAAACACAAATGAACTAACCCTACTGGGTACACATAGTACAGAAGCTGTGAATGAAAAGAATACTATAGTGAAAGCTCATATCTATCATATTATAATCAATCATCAAACGCTAGAAGTAGCTTCAGAAATAGCGGAAGCAAAGTGGCTCACAAGAGAAACTTATAAAGAAACTAAACTTGCACATCTATTAGAAGAATTTAGTGTTCCTATTTGGTTAAGTTTATTCTAATCCTCTGATAGTACTACAACGTACTCTCAACATAATCACCAAGACCCTCTAAGGTTTCTAGTTTCATCTAGTACTGTACCTATTTACTTTGCAATATCAGTATTACCTTACTCTAACACCTAAGTAATGACTGCGTTATTTATCGAGAATTAACGGAGTCACTACGGACTCATAACGGACTCACTACGGACTCACTACGGACTCACCGCTACCAAAAGCCAATAAAAAAGCCTCTAAGTCTAAAACAAAGAGGCTATTATATCAGTATATGCTAATTATGCTTGTTTCTTTACGAACTTGGTTAAAATAACGATTTGTTGACCATCTATCTTTCCTTCGATTTGTTCTGTATTATCGTGTACTAAACGGATATTTCTAACAGCAGTACCAATCTTAGCATTAATAGTAGATCCTTTTACATCAAGATCTTTAATTAATGTCACAGTATCTCCTCCTACTAATACATTACCATTACAGTCTTTATGAAGGTCTACACTTCCATCCCCTGTATGATCTCCTGTAAGTTTAGCAAACTCTAAAAGTTCATCGTCTAAATACATCATCTCTAAACTATCTGCTGCCCAACTTTCGTTACGGAAACGGTTCAGCATACGCCAAGCTACTACTTGTACAGCTGGAAATTCACTCCACATTGATGTAGTCAGACATTGCCAGTGATTAGCATCTAATTCAGCTTTCTTCTCTACTTGCTCTAAACAAGTATCACAAATATAGATTTCTCTATCTGCTTCATTTGCTGCTGCAGGTGGTACTTCATATACATTTAAATGTCCAGTTGCCTCACATAGTTCGCATTTATTACCACTTCTTTCTATTAATTGTGCTTCAGTCTTCATTTATAAAACAATATATTATTAAAGTTGTAAAGATATATGTTATTATTTAGATATAAAAAATAATAAAACACTTCAGTAATTAAACCATTTGCACTACACAGATATGAATTTAACAAAACACTTAATTTTTTAGATTGCTTCTAAAAATTGAATCCTAGAATTATGGTTTCGACTTATATGTCCTGGTTTTCATTACACAATTCGCCATAATACTTATACCTTCTTTAATTAAGTACAATAGCGATAATTGCCCTTACAAAAAACCTTATCTTTACTCTTCAATAACACAAACTATCATTATAAATGAAAACAGATATCGAAATTGCTCGTGAATGTGAGTTAAAGAGAATACAAGATGTAGCACACTCTATCGGTGTAAATGAAGAAGAGCTTATCCCTTACGGAAAGTATATGGCTAAGGTTCCTCTAGATGCTATGAATACAGAGAACATCAATAAGTCAAATTTAATATTAGTTACTTCAATCACTCCTACTAAAGCAGGTATCGGTAAAACGACTGTATCTATAGGTCTAGCGTTGGGATTAAATAAAATAGGTAAGAAAGCTGTAGTAGCCTTACGCGAACCTTCATTAGGCCCATGCTTTGGGATGAAAGGTGGAGCTGCAGGAGGTGGATATGCTCAGGTATTGCCTATGGAGAATATCAACCTACACTTCACAGGAGATTTTCACGCTATCACATCAGCTCATAATACGATAAGTGCTTTATTTGATAACTATATCTATCAGAATAGAGCTAATGAAAACGGAATTAAAGAAATATTGTGGAAACGAGTATTGGATGTGAATGACCGTAGCTTGCGTTATATCAACACTGGGCTAAGAGGTAGTGCTAATGGAGTACCACAAGAATCAGGATTTGACATTACTCCAGCCTCTGAGATTATGGCTATTATGTGTCTGGCGACAGATATAGAAGACCTTAGACGCAGAATCGAAAATATCTTATTAGGATATCGATATGACGGAAGTATGTTTACAGTAAAAGATCTAGGTGTAGCTGGAGCTATTACGGTACTATTAAAAGATGCACTTAATCCTAACTTAGTACAAACTACGGAAAACACTGCCGCCTTTATTCACGGTGGACCATTCGCTAATATTGCACATGGTTGTAACTCTGTTATCGCTACTAAAATGGCTATGAGCTATGGAGACTATGTTATCACTGAAGCAGGCTTTGGTGCAGACTTAGGTGCCGAAAAATTCTTTGATATCAAGTGTCGTAAATCTGGTTTACAACCAAAACTGACAGTGGTAGTAGCTACTGCGCAAGGATTAAAAATGCACGGTGGTGTAGCTATCGAAGATATCAAAGCTAAAAATACAGATGGTATCCGCAAAGGATTAGAGAACTTAGCTAAGCATGTAGAGAATATTAAATCTTATGGGCAAAGCATAGTAGTTGCCTTCAATAAATATGCAACTGATGATACAGAGGAGCTACAAATCGTAGAGCAATACTGTAAGGATAACCACATTGGATTTGCGATTAACAATGCATTCGTAGAAGGTGGTGAAGGCGCTAAAGCCCTAGCTGAAGTAGTTGTAAACACAATAGCAAACAACCCAAGTAAGCCTCTTCAGTTCCCTTATCAAGACAGTGAAACAATAGCTGTAAAAATAGAGAATATCGCTAAGAAGATATATGGAGCTAATAAAGTAGAGTTCTCCTCTGCTGCTAAGAAGAAATTAGCCCAACTAAAAAACACAGATATGGATCAATATCCTGTATGTATTGCCAAAACACAATATTCATTCTCTGCAGACGCAACGGCATACGGTGTCGCTAAAGATTTTGACATTGTGATCAATGACTTAGTGATCAATAGAGGTTCTGAGTTTATCGTGGCTATAGCAGGAGATATTATGCGTATGCCTGGATTGCCTAAATCTCCACAAGCGCTAAGAATTGACTTAGTAGATGGATTAATAGAAGGATTGAGCTAATCGCTGATATCATATACTATAATAGTAGGGTCGCCTTATAAAGGTGGCCCTATTCATTTTATAATAACTGTGAAATAATCAAAATTAAACACCTACTATTCAAAACTTTAACTACATATCCCTCTCAATTTACGATCTGTTTTTTTAAATAAAGTGATGCTTTTGTATAAATTTGTTTAGAATAATTCTAAATAAATTTATTATGAAATTACTATCCTCCCGAAAAGAGAAACTGTACATCACACTATTATCTTCATTATCAATGTTCTCACAGGCACAGCATTTAAATCTTCGAGTAAAAAACTCTTCTGGTCAAGCCATTCCTAATACAGTGATAGAGATAAATAATCAAAATGTAGGTATCACTGACGATACTGGTATATTCACCCTAACAGATACTCATTCTAGTACTGTTGACTTAAAGTTAAAAGCCTTAGATTACGCTGATTACTATACGACTCTTGAGTTACAAAAAGATACGATTAACAACTTTACAATTACACTTACTGCTAATCCTGAAACTATAAATGAAATTATCATTACTGCTGGCCGAAAACCAGAACACATCTCTACAGTCCCCTCTTCTGTAACGATACTTGCCAAACAAGAAATAGAAACACAAAGTGATATTAATAGTAATATCAGCTATATTTTAGGTAATACAGTACCTGGACTCGCTACAGCTACTAATAAAGTAGCTAATACAGGACAGACACTGAGAGGAAGACCTCTATTAATCTTAATAGATGGTATCCCTCAATCTCTTCCTTTAATGAATGGAGCCCGGAGTATACGCTCTCTTGACCCTTATGTTATCGAAAAAATAGAAGTAATAAAAGGAGCAACATCTATCTATGGCAATGGATCTGCGGGTGGTATTATCAATTATATTACTAGAAAAGATGTAGGCAACAAACCACTAAGTGGACAAACTAAAATAGGTACTACCTTTAACCCTTATCACAGTAGTGGAACCTTAGGCTATCAAATAGGACAATATTTCTCAGGTAGAATAAATAACTTCAGCTACGCTATAGGTGGTCATCTTAAATACAATGGCTTACAAAGAGATGGTGAAGGTTTGCCATTAGGGCAACTAGGTGGTCTATCTAATTCTTATGAGCGAAACATCTTTACAAAACTGTCTTATCAGCTCAATGATTCCTCCTCATTACAACTATTCTACAATTATTACACTACCGTACAAGATGAGAAGTACAAAACTAAACTGGGTCGTTATGGACAGGAGCCTGCTATAGGCATAAGAGGTAATGAAGGCGGAAAGCCTGTAGGCACACCATACAATCACAATGCTATGCTGACCTATACTAATAATGCTCTTTATGCTAATACCCGATTAGACATTAGTGCTTACCTCACCTCCTTCCAATCTATGAATCGCTATGTACCGAAAGGAACAGTCTGGTATGGTCCAGGTCAGACTAGGATAATATCAAAAAAGAAAGGACTGAGAGCTAACTTTAATACCCCATTCACGCTTTATAACACTCCTATTGAAATCACTTACGGTTTTGACCTACTCAGTGATATGACTATGCAAGACCTCACAGATGGTAGAATATTAACTCCTCAAATGAAAATGCTAAGCGTAGCTCCTTATGCACAGTTAAAGATAGATTTACTAGATGACTTTATCTTTAAAGGAGGGATTCGTTATGAAAATTCGAATGTAAGAATCAATGACTATACCACTATAGCAACAGGCCCTAATAACGAAGGTTCTATAGCTGTGAATGGAGGTAAACTAACTTATAGAGCAACAGTATTTAACGCAGGTATCCGATACACTAAATATGATTACTTCAATCCATTTATCAGTTATTCACAAGGTTTTTCTCTCAATGAAGTAGGTAAGATATTGAGAAGAGCAGATACTAATACACTGGATAATTTAGAGACTTCTCCTGTCATTACTAATAATTATGAAATAGGTTTCTCTAGTAAAAACAGCATTTTCTCACTACAAACCTCATATTACATCAGTACTTCTAAATATGGTATTAATCTTATAGATGTCGGAGGGTATCTGATGCCTAGTAGAGAACCTGAAAAGATTAAAGGTTTTGAAATAGCTTTAGAGGCAAGAATAATAGAGAGATTAAAAATGGGTGGTACTTTCACCACTATAGAAGGAAAAACAGAGAATAAAAAAGGTGTCTTAGAATACCTAGGTGGAGATAGAATACCTCCTAATAAAGCGACTGCATTTATTACATATACTCCGTTCAGCAAAGCTACTCTATCTTTATTCTGGATAAATACAGGAAGCAGAAAACACTTCAGCCCAAATAACAATGGAAAATATAAAAACGGACAAGGTCCCATAAGTGAAGTTAATCTATTTAACCTTAATGCTAATTATAAACCTAACGACCATTGGTCACTCTCTCTTGGTATAGACAATCTATTCAATAAAACCTACTACCCACCAGTAAGCCAATACAGAGGTATTCACGCTGATTATACTAGAGGAGTTGGAACTACAATGTCCTTTAATGCAACATATTCCTTTTAATAAAGTAGAGCAATAATTACTCATAAAGTTCTTTATATCCTATTTGAAATCTTAAAAACAAATGTATCCAAGTCCTATTTCTCAAAAGAGGTATCCTAAAAGGATAAATTGTTCGTTCATGTTATAATATTGTCAAAATAAAGCAGAACACTTTCTTAAAATTAAGTTATATTTGGTAAATTTTAAACACATATTAATATAATACCTTACTCATAAATGACAGAAATAATTCATCATTTATTCAATCCACTTCCGAACGCTATTATGAGTGTATTAATGGGGATAACCTTTATCTATTGGATATTCTCGGCTTTATTAGGAGGTTTTGATGGTTTTGATATTGATATGGATGTCAATCCTGAAATAGATGTTGACATAGACATTGATGCTGATGTAGATACAGACTTTGACTTACAACAAAGTCATGTAGACATTACTCATGACAAAGAAGTGGAGGTAGCAGATCATGTAGATGTACGTCAGCCAAGTATCTTTATGCAGATACTTGAGTTTATGAATGTAGGGAAGATCCCTTTCATGATTGTATTAACCATCTTTAAATTCTTTACTTGGGCAGGTACATTATTAACTACTACAATTCCTAAAGTAGTGAATCTAGGCTTTTGGTCTGTTGTGATATTAATTCCACTTTCTTTTATAGCGATTATCTTAACACACTATGCTACACTTCCGCTAGTTCAGTTTTTAAAAAATACAGGCTATCACGGAGAGAAGGCAATAGACTTTATCGGAAAAGAAGGTGTTATGTTATCAAGTATCACTGCAGATAAACAAGGAAATATGGAGGTAGTCATCGATCAAGATCCAATCAAGATATTGGTACAGAGTACAGATGGTAATCAAATAAAATATGGAGAGAAAGTCATTATCATTAAAAAATGTGATAAAGAAAATATCTTCCAAGTAAGAAGAATACATTAATTATTAACTATAAACACTAAAATCTATGGGTGAGTTTGGTCTAGGGACATTAATAGCTATTATTATAGGCGCACTTTTTCTATTAGTATTATTATTTTTTGCAATACTTGCATCTTTCTATAAGAAGATACCGCAAGGTAAATCTATAGTAAGAACTGGGGTTGGTGGGACTAAAGTAGCTTTCAACAAAGGTATTTATGTAATCCCTGTATTCCATAAAATGGAGATTATGGATATCTCTGTAAAAAAATTACAAATCGATAGAATGCAAAACGAAGGTCTTATCTGTAAAGACAATATTCGTGCAGATATTAAAGTAGCTTTCTTTATCAGAGTTAACAAGTCTATAGAAGACGTAATTAATGTGGCACAAACATTAGGTTGTGAGCGTGCAAGTGATGTAGAAACGCTAAGAAACATATTCGAAGCGAAGTTTTCTGAAGCTTTAAAAACAGTAGGTAAGAAATTTGAATTTATCGAATTATACGAAGCTCGTAGAGAGTTTAGAGAAGAGATTATTAATATCATTGGTAGAGATTTAAACGGGTACATCTTAGATGACTGTGCTATCGACTACTTAGAACAAACAAATATCTCTTACTTAGATCCACAGAACATTCTTGACTCTGAAGGTATCAAGAAGATTACTGAACTTACTGCATTACAAAACATCAATGCTAACCTTATCCGTAGAGATGAGCAAAAGGTAATCAAGAAGCAAGACGTAGAAGCTCGTGAAGCTATCTTAGAACTTGAAAGACAGTTATCAGAAAAAGAAGAGAAACAACGCAGAGAAGTGGATAATATCCGTGCTCGTGAAGAAGCTGAGATTCAAAAGGTACGTGAGGAAGAACGTCTTAAATCTGAGAGTGTACGCATCTCTACTGAAGAAAGTCTGGCTGTATTAGAAGAGAATAAACTACGTCAAGTAATTATCGCTGCTAAAAATAAAGAGCGTACTGATGCTGTGGAAACAGAAAGAGTAGAAAAAGACAGAGCGTTAGAACAAACTGAAAGAGAGCGTATCGTAACATTGGCTCAAATCAACAAAGAACGCGCTGTAGAGGAAGAGAAAAAGACAATACAAGATGTTATTCGCGAAAGAGTACAGCTTGAAAAAGGAGTTGTGGAAGAACAACAAAATATCAAAGACGTCGAAGCACTACGCGCTGTAGAAAGAGAGAAACAAGTAGGTATCACTCAAGCAAGTAGACAAGCAGAAGAAAACTTAATCAGAACAGTGAAAGAAGCAGAAGCTAAAAAATCTGCTCAAGAGCAAATCTCTCAACAAATGCTGATCGAAGCAGAAGCAGAGAAAGAAGCTTCTATTAAACAAGCTGAGGCACGTAAGATACTTGCAGATGCAAAAGCTCGTGAAGATGCTACTATCGGATTAGCTGAGGCAGAAGTAATCAAAGCAAAAGCAGAGGCTGTAGAACAACAAAGTATCGTAGATGCTGCTAAAATACAACGTATAGCTACTGCTGAAGCAGCTGGTATCGAAGCGAAAGCAGAAGCGAAGAGAAAAGAAGGATTAGCTGAAGCAGAAGTAATGAAAGAAAAAGCAATAGCTGATGCTGAAGGATTAAAAGAGAAAGCAAATGCTATGAAGCAAATGGATGGTGTAGGTAAAGAACACGAAGAGTTCAAACTTCAACTTCAGAAAGAAAAAGAAGTGGAATTGGCTGCTATCACAATCCAAAAAGATATTGCTCAATCACAAGCTAACGTATTATCTTCTGCACTTCAGACTGCTAAGATTGATATCGTAGGTGGAGAAACAATGTTCTTCGAAAACATTATCAATCAAGTAAGTCGTGCAAAAGGATTTGACCAATTAATCGACAAGAGTCAGAATGCTCAAGATATTAAACTTGCTTTATTAGGTGATGGCTCTACTATCAGTCAAGGTGAGTTATTTAATAATATTAAGCACTATGCAAGTCAGTTTAATATCACAACTGAAGACTTAAAGAATCTTAGTATTGCATCATTAGTACTTAAAATGCAACAAAACGCAACTGAGGACAATATGGGCTTATTAAGCAATATAGCTGATGCTGTTCAGAGTTTCGGTATAGGGAATAAGAAGTTATCTTAATGTATACTAATCACTCTTCTCTGTAGAGAAGAGTGATTTTCTCCTATTTACCCCTACTCTATTTTTAATTTACCTACGTATTAGTCTTATCGTTCTAGTACAAAGTATCCTTTATATATGGCTGAATTAGAAAACCAAAATATAGAATCATTAGATTCTAACACTTATGAGATTATACAGAAGAGACTACAAAGTCAGAAGAGCGATTTAATCCAACGATTAAATGCACTGAATGACGACCGTAAAGAAGTCTTTACTTCTGTTGATCTAAAACTTATCGCCAATCAACGTATTACGACAGAAAACAACTGTACTGCCAGAGGTATTATTGCCTTTGACACGACTTGTATTTTTGCCTATAACGTACACTTTGGGCTAAAGACTGATATTCAGTTAAGTGATGTATTTAGTATATACCGCTTTGAAAATGATCAGTTCTTACCTCAACCTTTAGATTTTATCTATGATGAGAACTTCATCAGTGATTATAAAAACTTATATAAATACTATAGAGACTCTATCTTCAGCAGATTTAAGAAGACAGAGAATTACCTCTATATGGTATTCCAAACAAGTAAGAATGCAGATAACTTAAAAGCATTTAAGTGGTTAATCAAAGATAATCAATTGATTTATCAGGATGACCGTAGCATTCACGAAGTAGTAAAGAGTCCTCAGTTTGAGTTCAATTGGATTAAGACTAATCTTGAGAACAGACGCTTAGGAGTACACCCTCACGTATCTATACAAGACAAGGTATTTATAGAAGCAGTAGGTGGTGATATTACTTTTAAAATAGAAGACAACACAGATAATGGACAAGGAATATACTCTGAACCTGTAAAGAATGCCGATCAGCAGTTAGATGATGCTGATTACTTCTACGCTGACTTAGGTAACTTTATTGCTATACGCATTAAACCTTACCAAGAGGATTTCCGTGCTTTTATCTTTAATAATAGAACAAAACAAGTTATCAATGTACCTGCCTTAAATGAAACAGGTATACTTCTCCCTGATGGCCAAGGTATTTTATTCTCTAATGGATACTATTTACAGAATGGAGATTATAAAATATTTGATAACAGTGTTCACAACTTAGAATTTGTAAGAACTATCCCTTCTCATAATGGGGAGGACTACTTATATCTATTCTATCAAGCAGAGAACAATATCTATACCCTGATGTCTTATAACATCATCAAACAACAAGTAGAAACTCCTATCGTATGTAGTGGTTTTACGTTGTTTAACGATGGTAAGTTAATCTATTTTCGCTCAGAGAATGAGGCAGTAAGACATCACGTAGTACAAATATGGGAAACTCCTTATGCTGCTACATTAATAGAGAATAAGGAACAAAAAGAGAATCACTTATACAAAATAGGGAATAAGGACATCGTTAAAGCGATGGCTGAATGTCAAGAGATCATCCACCTCATCGATAAAGAAGATTCGTATGAAGGGCTGTACGGTGATATAGCTAAGAAAGCAAATGACATTATAGATGCCTACTTCTGGATAAGAACCAAAGAAACTAAAAGCTTAGATGAACCATTAGAGCAGATAAGAAGTATCGCTAATACTGCTATAGATGAGTTTGAAAAAGTACAAGAGCAACGCAAGAGAGCCGCTGGTCTATTAACTGATCTAAAAGCGAAAGTAGATAAACAGCTCTTTAATGTTAAGAATGCTAAAGGTGATACGCTGGAAGGATTAGTACATCTATTAGCTGAAAACAGAAAGCTATTAGGTGAAGTCATCAGTGCTCGTCAGACTAAATATGTTGACTTAACTATCTTAGAGAATTATCAAGAGCAATTAGGTAAAACCAATGAATCACTATCTGATAAAACAATCGCTTTCTTACTACAAGAACAAGCACTCGTTCCTTATGAGCAAAAAGTAGTAGATCAAAAGGCTAAAGTAAATGAGGTAGTCAAAGTAATTGATGCTAATGCTATAGACGAAAACTGTAAGGCAATATCAGCTGAATTAGAACTGCTGATAGACATACTAAACAGTTTAAAAATAGAAGACACTACACAGGCGACAAAGATTATAGAGAAGATATCTGTAATATTTGCTTCGCTTAATGAGGTGCGTTCTCAACTGAAGAGAAAGATAGACTCTCTACGTACGAATGAATCTATCGCAGAGTTTCATGCTCAATTAACCTTACTTGACCAAAGTATCATCAACTTCTTAGAATTATCTAATTCACCTGAGAAGTGTGACGAATACCATTCTAAAGTAAGTGTTCAAGTAGAAGAGTTAGAAAGTAAGTTTGCTGACTTTGATGATTTTATTCTAAAGATAGCAGATAAGCGAGAGGAAGTGTCTAAAGCTTTTGATACGCGTAAAACTCAATTAGTAGAACAAATCAATAGACGTACGAGTTCGTTAGAACAGATAGGTCTACGTATATTAAAGAATATAGAGAATAAGTCTTCTTCTTTCAAAACGAAAGAGGAGATACTTGCATTTTTCTCTACTGACCTTATGGTCGATAAGGTACGTCAATTAGTTATTGAGTTAAATGACTTAGGAGATGTATCTAAAGCTGAAAATTTAGAGAACAGCGTTAAGACGAGTCAAGAAGATGCACTGCGTACACTGAGAGATAAACAAGACCTATTCGCTGATGGAGAAAATGTCATCAGTTTAGGTACTCACAAATTCTTAGTCAACAAACAGCCATTAGACCTTACTATCGTTAGACGTAACGATATTCTGTATTATCACTTAACAGGTACCAGCTTTACTTATCCTATTCAAAATGATAAGATCTATGCCTATAAGGAGATATGGAATCAAGACATTATCTCTGAGAATAACGAAGTATATAGAGCAGAGTACTTAGCTTATCAAATAGTAAAAGAACTACGTACTAATCCTTCTTTAGATATTAATGAAGCAGTTAAATTTAGAACAGAACAGAACTACTCTGAAGGATATCTAAAAGGTGTACACGACTTTGACGGATTAGAAATTACACAAGCCTTACTGAAACTAAAAGCAGAATTAGGAATATTGACGTATGCTCCTGCTATCCGTGTTTCGGCACAAGTATTCTGGTATAAATTAGAAGCGGAAGTAAGGGAGTCTTTATTGAAGAATATCAATAATGCTGCTGCTGTACAAAAGGTATTTCCTAGCAGTACTAATTATCAATATATAATTAATCAATTAGAGGAGCTATATGCACAATGGCAATCACCATTGCGTGAATTAGCATACAAGAAAGAGGTCGCTAATTATATTTTTGAAGAGTTCTCATCAGGAGTATTCTTTACAAAAGCAGAACAGGCTTCTATATTAAAGAAACAGTTTGTTACTTTCTTACAACAAAAGAATGCTAGTGTAATCTTTGAGAATGATATTAACGATACCACCTTATCTACATTAGATGCTTTTTATTTAATACAGAACTGGTTGTATTCTTATATAGATAATGAACCTAAAGCTGCTATATATAAAAAGTATATTGATGAAGCATGTTGTTTATTGTTATTTGAAAAGCAATATAACTATACTTTAAAAGAGAGTACTGACACTATAATCTTAAACAACTTAAAAGGGAACCACGCTTTAATAGTACAAGATACTTATACATTAGACTATCACGAATATATGCACAAGCTTGAAGTATTCGAGACTGAGCGTGTCCCAATGTTTACAGACTTTATTGCTACTAAAGATATGTTGTTAAGCGAATACAAGAAATCATTAAAAGTAAACGAACTGAAACCTCGTGTACTGACTTCTTTTGTTCGTAATAAACTGATTAATGAAGTTTATTTTCCATTAATTGGAAATAACTTAGCCAAACAGATAGGAGTTTATGGTGATAACAAACGTACAGCACGTATGGGAATGTTATTATTAGTATCTCCTCCTGGATATGGTAAGACTACTCTAATGGAATACTTAGCCAATGCTTTAGGTCTTCACTTCGTTAAGATTAACGGACCTACTATTGGACACTCTATTACCTCTATTGACCCTACAGAAGCTAAGACTTCTGGTGCAAGAGAAGAACTAAAGAAAATAAACTTATCTTTTGAGATGGCGGACAACGTAATGCTGTACTTAGACGATATACAGCACTGTAGTTCTGAATTTCTACAGAAGTTTATATCTCTAGCCGATGGACAGCGTAAGATGGATGGAATCTTCGAAGGAGAGAGTAAGACTTATGACCTAAGAGGTAAGCGATTCTGTATCATTATGGCAGGTAACCCATACACAGAATCAGGAGAGAAGTTTCAGATACCTGATATGTTAGCTAACCGTGCTGATACCTATAACTTAGGAGATGTGATTGGTAGTACAGAGCATTTGTTTAAGCTAAGTTTATTAGAAAACGCTATTGCTGAGAATACCTATTTACAAAAATTAAGTAGTAACTCTTTAGATGATTTCTATAAACTGATTAACCACATCGAAACAAAATCAGAAGAATCTTTATCATTAGAAGGGAACTTTAGTGGGCAGGAGATAGAAGAGTTTACTGCTGTATTAAAGAAATCAATCACAGTAAGAGATATTGTACTAAAGGTAAATCAGCAATATATCTTAAGTGCAAGTATGGACAATGCTTATAGAACAGAGCCTGCCTTTAAGCTACAAGGTTCTTACCGTGATATGAATAAGATGATGAGTAGGATAGTTCCACTGATGAACGATAGTGAAATAGATGAGTTAATCTTAACACACTATGAGAACGAATCACAGACCTTGACATCTGATACAGAAGCAAACTTACTTAAACTAAAAGAACTGGCTAACCGACTGACAGATGTAGAGCGCAAACGTTGGG
This sequence comes from Myroides sp. ZB35, assembly GCF_001865835.1. NCBI lineage: Bacteria > Pseudomonadati > Bacteroidota > Flavobacteriia > Flavobacteriales > Flavobacteriaceae > Myroides > Myroides sp. ZB35. Next base: position 314,482 of record NZ_CP017769.1, read on the forward strand.
AGGATATTAAAGATATCTTTATTAAACAAAACAAATTAGGTATGGCAGGTAAAGACAATCAAGTGGCTCAAGTATTAGGTCAGCTGATGGACTTCAACCAAAACTTAGAAAGCATTGCTAAAGCAATCAAAAAATAATAATCACCTAAACGGTCTGTCTAAACAACAGACCGTTTTTTTATTTATACATTTACTGCCTTCAATCTAAAACCTTATGTCAAAACACTTAGCCCGCATAGCCGTTACTGCACTATTCTTCATCTTTGGAGGGATATCTGCCTCATGGGCATCGCGTATTCCTACTATTAAAGAAGCTTTCGGAGTAAATGACTCTGCTTGGGGATTTGTCTTATTATACATCTCTATAGGAACTTTAATAACTCTTCCTATAGCTGGTAGAATAATAGAGAAATTAGGCAGTAAAAAAGCAACTCTACTCTTTCTATTAACTTATTTAGTACTGTTAGTAGGTATTGGATATTGGGAGGTATTATGGCAATTAAAAGTAAACTTAGTCTTATTTGGAGCGATTAGTAATATCACTAATATTTCTATCAATACACAGGCTATTAAGGTCTCTAAACTATATAAAGGGCAAATCATAGGCTCTTTACATGGCACTTGGAGTATAGGAGGCTTTGTTGCTTCATGGTTAGGCGCAGAAATGATCAGTAGCTATGTCCCACCTTTAGAACATTTTATCTATTACTCTACCGTAGGGATTATTATTTCTCTTCTACTTTTTAAATACCTTATTCCTGAGACGAACGACACTACTAGTGATAATCCTATACTAACAGAAAAGAAAGGCTTTCAATTACCTGATAAGAACTTAGTCCTTTTAGGGCTATTAGCTTTCTTCGCTATGGTAGCAGAAGGAATGATGACAGATTGGTCAAGTGAATATATGAAGCATGTTACGCATGCTCCTATACAGCTTATCGGGTATGGGCTGACCGCTTATATGTTTGCGATGGCTAGTGGTCGTTTTATATCAGACTTCACAGTAAGGCGATTTGGAGAGCAGAGAACTTTACTCTTCTGTGGTATCCTCCTTTTTATAGGATTAGGAGCCTCAGTATTATTTCCTGGAGTATATACTACTATTATCTCTTTTATGATTGTAGGTTTAGGTGTATCCGCAGTAGTACCCATGTGTTATAACTTAGCAGGACATACTAAAACAATGCCACCTCAGCAGGCCTTAACGTTAATTACTAGTATCGGTTTTATCGGTTTCTTTTTAGGGCCACCAGTTATAGGGTTTATTGCACAGCACTCTTCTCTTAAGACCGCCTTTGCTATAGTAGCCTTTTTTGGGTTAGCTATCTCTCTACTGAGTAGATTTATAGTTATCGAATCTACCTCATCAAAATAAACAAAAAGCCCAATCATCGCTGACTGGGCTGTATATTTATAGTTCAATGGATATTGTCACCTTTCCGCCTAATCCTTTTTCTACAATATCATATAACGTCTTTAATGTCATATTACTTCCATTATTTTCTACTCGAGAGATATATTCTCTCTTCTTATTCACTAAACTAGCTAGTTCTGCTTGAGTTAGTTTTTTCTCTTCTCTTGCCTTTCTAAGCAATAATCCTACTTTAAAAGTCTCTACTTCTCTCTCTATCTCATCTCTTTTCGGTTCGCCAACTACACCAAACACCTCATCTTTTACTTGTGACCAAGTCTTCACATCTCTATTTTCTTTCATGGTGCTATTAATTTATTTTAACACTTCAAAGGTAATTTAAAAGTTACTTAAAAACAATACAAACTATAAATCAATGTATTAAGCCACTAAAACTATACCATAAAAAAGCCCAATCATCGCTGACTGGGCTGTAGTATCTAATAAGATTTACTAATAATTTATCACTACTTCACTACCTCGTTCTTCATCTTTTACAACGGATAGAGACATAGGGATACGCTCTTGTAGTTCGTCTACGTGAGAGATAATACCTACTATCCTATTCTCTTTATGCAGATTGCTCAACGTCTCGAATACAATATTAACTGACTCACTATCCTGCGTACCGAACCCCTCATCTATAAAGAAGAAGTTTCTATCTGACTTAGACAGACTCTGTACACTCTCTGCTAATGCTAACGCTAGAGATAAAGACACCTGAAAACTCTGTCCTCCTGATAAGGTCTTCACACTTCTCGCTTTCCCATTGTTCAAATAATCTATGATCTCAAACTCATTCGCTTCATTTAACTGTAAGCTCAATTGGTTATTCGTCAATCGATGGAAACGAGCATTCGCCATATCGCATAAGTTCTTTAAATAGATAGCTGACACATAGTTTACAAAACCAGCTCCACTAAACATCGTCAATAGTGTATTCAGATTCTTCACTCGTTTTTCTATTGCATCATACTGCTTCTGTAAGTTCTGCTTCTTCGCATAGTCTTTTTCTAAACGGTCTATTTCTCCTGCCAATTTAGCCACAGCCTCTGTCGCTTCTTTGACCTGTAGTTCTAACTTCGTTATTACTTCTTGCTGTTTAGCAAACTTCTCTTGATCAAAAGAAATACCTTCTAACTTCACTTCTAAAGTACTCACTGCATTACGGACTACCTCTAGTTGTACTTCGAATGCTTGTATTTGTTCTCTACGTTCTACAACATTAATCTGCTTATCCAACACACTACGCACTTCCTCTACAGATTGTACTTGATGATTGACTAATAAAGCTTTAATCTGCTCGTTAAACTGATCAACAGCTACTTTCAGTTCATTTAATTCTACCTGTACACTATTGCTCTCTGTCTGTAAGCTTGCCAACTTAGGAGACATCATCTGATATTGGTTCGTTAGATCTTTATAGCGTTGTTCTACTAAGGTTACATTAGCTTCTCGTTGTTGTACTTGTTGTACTAATAAAGTCTCCTCTAAACTTAGATAGGTCTCTATCTGCAATCTTATAATCTGTGTACTCTTAGACTTGATCTCACTCTCTAGACTTGCACCTTCTACTTCTATCGCATTTAGTTCTTTGGTAAACTTATCTACATGTCCTCTGTGCTGTTCTACTTCTTTTCCTACTGTAGCAAACTGTGCTTCCAGAGATTCTACTTGCTTATTCGCTAACTCAGCTCTTTGTTTTAACTCAATAAACTGTGCTTCATTCCCCTTTTCTATCACAGTCCAAACAAAGTTCTGCTGATGAGAGACTAACTCCTGTTGGAAGTGTTGTTCTCTCTGCTGGCTTTCTTGCCATTGTGTTGTTAAGAGTTTCTTCTTATCAAAAAGACCAGTAGCTTTTCTTTCATACTTCTTTAAGCGCTCTTGTTTATCCTTTATATCACTTAGACGAAGTTCACACTGCTGTATAGCAGAAGACACATCGTCTCCCTGAAGAATATGAGGGTGATGTGCAGAACCACATAAAGGACAAGGTTGCCCCTCGTGAAGCTCATTAGCGTACTGTACTAACTGTTGTGCTACTCTATGATTGCGCAACTCTACTTCTATCGTATTAATCTCTTGTTCAAAGTGATTTCTATACTTCTCTATCTCTTGTTCCCAATGATTGATATCCTTTAACTTTAGACCTAAGATATCCTTTTCTACTATTTGTAACTCTGTCTGTAGTGCATTCATATGCTGTTGCACATCTTGAATCCCTTTGTGAATAAAAGATTGCTGACCGAACCATGCCTCTATAGCCATCAGCATCGTTGTATCTACTCTAGCTGTTTTGGCAGTATTTAGTTCTATCTCCTTTTGTGCTAAAGCAAGTTTGCTCCCTTCTAATGCCTTCTCAGCATCTACTACAAAAGACTTTCCTTTGTGATAACGCTCTAATAAGGCCTCCTTAGCGAGATTAGCTTTCTTGATTTCTTTGATCAAATTCAACTCATACAACTCTGCTTTGAGGTGTTCTAAACCTGCATACTGTTGTTCTGCCACTTTGAGTTCATCTGTCACCTTCTTAAACTGACTTTGTAGCTCTGTAGTTTCTTTTGTTAATATAGCTAATCGAGCCTCTCTGTTTACTGCTTTATCAACTGTCTTTTGTTGTTCTAACAGTACAGCAGAGAATGCTTTATCTAGTTGCTCATACTGAGACAATTCATTCTTTTGAGCAGTTATCTCAGGTAGCTTCTCTTCTAATGTGCCTAACTCTGATTTCTTTATTGCCAAGGCTTCGAAGTCATCCTTCACTGCTTTGACCTTCTGATAACTATCGTTTTCTTCCTTAAAATTCTTATTCAGTAGGTTAAAATTCTCAGTCTCCTGTAGGTGTAGCGCCTTCTGCTCTGCTATCTGCTCCGTTGTGACTTGGCTAAAGCTCTTTAGCTCTCCTTCTATTATATTCAGACTCTCCTTAGTCGAGCTATATAATCGTTTAGTCTTATCAGCAAGGTCAAAACGATCTAAGCTGAATATCTCTTGCATCATCTTCGTTCTGTCCTTCCCTCCTAATTCTATAAACTCTCTGAATTTCCCTTGTGGGATAATGATAGTACGCTTAAAGTTCTCATAGCTCAGACCCACTACTTCCTGTATATTCAACTCTTTCTGAGGTACCCAGATACCATCTTCATCCTTATACAGTGTTGCCTCACCTCTCTTTACATCATCGAAGCGCTTAGAGTTTCTTCTAAACTCTCTATAGATGCGGTATTTCTCATCTTTAAAATTATAAAACTCAAAGTCTATTACCGAACGGTCAGACTTTAGGTTCATCATATTATATGCACGGTTATCACGAGAGTTCATACGCTCTGTCTCTCCGTAAAGCCCAAAAGAAATAGCTTCTAAAATAGAAGACTTTCCCGATCCGACCTTACCGAATATACCGAATAACCCTGCTTCTATAAGACTGGTGAAGTCAATAACTTGTTTTTCTTGATAAGAATACAGTCCTTCTATCGTTAACTTAATTGGTATCATACTGCTCTAATCTAAAATCTCGTTAAACAAATCCATCAACTCCTCATTAGGCTCTTGCCCCTTATTGCGCTGTTTAAAGTAATCTCTAAACAGTCCTTGCATATCTTGCTCTAAGTTCACCTGTTTTACATTCGCTTGTTCTCCTTTATCCCCCAATGTTACTTGTGGGATAATTGTAATAATACCATCATGCGCAGTGTATAACCTCTTGATATCATCTCCATTTAAGAAGGTATCACTTACTATGGTTAACTCCACTAGATGATACGGATTTGCTACTAACCACTCCACAGCATCATCTACACTATTAAACTTCACTCGTGACAGTTGTCTTCCACTCTCTAGTGCCACCTTCGTATAGGTAATAGGTTTGCCCGCTTCTGCCTCTAAGATCATCACATACTTCTGCTGACCTGCTTCACTAAAACTATAACTCAATGGGCTCCCCGAATAAACCACAGGTCTATCTTCTACCCCCACCTGATGTGCTCTATGTAAGTGCCCAAGTGCCGTGTACTGCACTTGCTCTGGAATAATATCGCTGTATATAATATCTGCATTACCTACCTTCAGCGGTTTCTCTCCATCAGGTTCTTCTAATAACTCTCCATTTCGGTTCATCATATACAGATGCGAGATCAATAGATTCACCCCTTTAGTCTTACAATACTTATCTGCTAAAGCTTGCCAACTCTCTCCTAACACCTCATTAAGAGCTGCTCCTTTATCTTCTGTATCTAGTGCTTTCTTTAGCCTTACCTCATTTGCATAAGGAGTGTGTAATATGCGTATCGGTTGTTTAAATCGATCTAATCTCAATTCAAAAAAACCATTTGTTGACTTCGATATTTTAAACTGATTTTCGATCTCAAAAGGAGTAACCTCAGTATGAGGTAGTCCGACTAAGATAATCCCACACTCTCGTGCTAACGGATCTGGTGCGTCTATACGCTCAGGGCTATCGTGGTTACCAGCTATAGCGATGACAGGTCTCTCTCCGTTCTTCGCTAAGCGTTTAAGTGTTTTATAAAATAATTCTACAGCCTCTACTGGAGGGTTAAACGTATCAAATAAATCTCCTGCTACTAAGACTACATCTACTGCTTCGCGTTCTGCTATCTCGCATATTTCGTCTAGCACTATACGCTGTTCGTCTAGGCGGCTAAAGTTATCTAATCTCTTCCCTAAGTGCCAGTCGGCTGTATGTAGAATCTTCAATCCCATGTATCTTTCTTTGTTTTCTAGTGCCTCAAAGATACTAACTATATAGAGGTTTCTCAGTCTATTTTAGGATTAGCTTCCTCATTTTTTTTGTCTCAAAACCGATGATACAAAAGAATTATAGCGACTTTCTTCCACGTGATTCCATACTGCTCCCCTTGTGATAGGATAGTGATAGGCTATTTTTGGCACTTTTAAGCCGACCAAATGCCCATCACTAGCCGACCACATGCCGACCACCCTATCTAAAATGGCAGTAAAAAGACATTCATACCCACACACAATTTTAAATTAAACAATTCGTTTTCAATTTAATATTGATTCTAATACCTATTCGCCTATCTAACAACTTTACTTAAACCACTATGATAAAAAGAAGCTTACTATACCTCATACTTCCTATAGTTCTACTCTCTTGTCAAGAGCCTAAGAAATTTGGAGACATTAAGATGGATATTGAGACATTCAATTATGACTTCCCAGTAGAGGACTTTTATGCTTTTAATGGCAATAACGATGGGAGTATCACAGCTGATGCAGATGCTAGTGTGATGACAGTAGTTAAAGAACTTAAACCTATAGAGATCACACACTATAGAGTAGCTCCTAAGAGATATAATGATTCTCTTAGAGACATAATCGGCAAAGAGTATAGTATGAGGATGTGGATAGAGTCTGACAGTGTGGCGAAGTATGGGGACTATTACTTCGATAAGGTAGATATGCTACAGAGTCTAAATAAAGACCTAATCGGGGTAGCCTGCTCTGACCTAAAAGGTGACGAAAACAAGGTTATACAACTCCGTGACTATATCATCTCTAAAGAAGGAGAACCTGTAGAGAAAATCGCTTTTATGGTGTATGACTGTATCGTCTATACTTGGCAAAAAGAGGACAGGGTATTAGCCTTAGTAGTGCGCTACCACGAGATAACTGAACCTCCCTTTATAGCAGAACATATCTCTGCTGAAGAACAAGAAGTTTACACTCCTTCTCGTGTACAAGTAAGACTGTTCAGTATCAACAATAAGTACAAAGATCTTGTGTTCAACAATCTATACCGAGGAGAATGGGCGTATATGCAATACAATGACACACCTACCAAGGATCGAAGACTTCCTCAATAGAATGCTCTTATTAGAGTAGAATAAATTCCTTACACTATTCAAACATTATTCTCCTTCAATTTAATAGAGGTTACTATTTTACTATCTTTAAAATAAAAAGATGGAAAAGAGAATATTTCACAATGTGATATGGGACTTCTCAGAAGAATTACCTGAAACCCGAGAAGAACTAAACCAAGAAGTAATTGCTAAGCAAATTAGAAACTTCGGAAACTCCGACAATTGGGATCCTACTGAGATTATAATAGATCAGCCAGAGGTAGTGATTTGTTACGATGCAATCATGTATTCTAAAGACGACAAATACAATAATGAAGAAATTATCAAATTCGAATTACTACCACATTGGAAAGAGGCAGGATCAGATAGACCCGAATTTTATAGTACTATTCACGCAACTTTAAAAGCAGATAATAACCAAAATTTTCCTGCCTTAGAGTTGTTATATAAACTTCATGAGCAATTTCTCAATAAAGGCACTCCTGCAAAGCTATACTTAGACGGTTTAGAGAAAAACGAAAAACCTAAAAACAAGTATGATTACTTTGTTTATATAGACTTTGATTAAAATATATCTAATAATAAAACAGCCCATTCATACACTGTATAAATGGGCTGTTCGTATTTATAAATCAACTATAGGTACTTATATCTCGCATCCTTCTGGGCCACATGCTGCCGCATCACTACCACCTTTCATTTCGAATTTAGGTTGGCTTTCTTGGAATGCTTGTGTCAGTGCTTCTACAAAAGACTCTGTAGGTTGAGCTCCTGATACACCGTATTTTCTATCTAATACGAAGAATGGCACTCCTGATATCCCTAGAGCACGTGCTTCTGTAATATCTGCATTCACTTCTTCTAGTTGTCCATCAGTAGCTAAAAATGTTTTGATTTCCTCAGCACTCAGTCCTATTTCAGTACCTAAAGCAGCTAAAACCTCAATATCACCTACATTTTTTCCATCTGTAAAATAAGCTTTAAACACTACTTCTTTAGCCTCATTCCCTTTTCCTTGTAACTGTGCAAAGTGTACAAAGCGATGAGCTCTAATCGTATTCACAGGAATAGATTGGTCTTGGTTAAACTCGATACCTACTGCTTTACCTGCTTGTTTTAAGTTCTCTAGCATCCCTTGTATCTGTTGCTCTGGCATACCTTTGCGCTTAGCTAGGTACTCCTTAGTAGACATATCCAACCCTTCTACAGGTAAGTCTGGATCTAGCTGAAAGCTCTTCCACTCTACTTCTATCTTATCTGCGAAAGGCAACTGTACCAATGCATTCTCAAAATTCTTCTTTCCGACGTAACAAAACGGACACATAATGTCCGACCATATCTCTACTTTCATATCTTATCTTTTTAAATGAGGAGTTACCTAAATAACTCTATACTCAAAGATACTATTAAAACACCCTAATACCTGTCTCCTTAACAATAATTAAATAGTTTCCTAAAGGGAAGTGCATGTATTTTTATACCTTTACTCTTATGGGAAAAACAATCATATTTATCGGTTGTATCATCGTCATCATAGGTCTATTGATACAATTCACTTCGTTTAATCTGGATTGGTTTGGCAAATTGCCTGGTGATATCCGTATCCAGCGCCCAGGTTTTTCATTCTTTATGCCGATTACCTCTATGATTATCGTATCTGTAGTAGGCACAGGATTACTATGGTTATACAGAAAGTTCTTTAGCTGATAAAGGTTTACTTCACCTAATCTATAAACACAATTGCTACAATAATTTTATTACTTTTGTATAACAGCAGTTATGCTATATCTATAAACACTAATATCATACTAAAGATGAGAAGATTAACTATTAAAAATGTTGGCCCTATTAAATCAATAACTATTGATTTAAAACGCATTAATGTTTTGATAGGACTTCAAAGCTCAGGTAAAAGTACTATTAACAAGATAGCGTGCCATTGCTCATGGGTAGAGAAAGAATTATACACTAATCCTATGCTTAATCATGTACAAATCTCATCTTATTTTATAGAAACCCTAATTGAATTCCATAAACTAGAGGGATTCTTTAGCAAACATTCATATATAAAATTTGAGACAGATCTTATCGATTTTTCTTTTTCATATGATAAAAGCACCTTTAGTTTTAAATGGAAAACTGAGGATTATTGGTGGTCTTATAAACGAAATAAGACCATATACATCCCTGCTGAACGAAATATAGTTGCTGTTATTCCAAATTGGTTTCAAATAAAACTAGAAAACACCAACTTAAGAAACTTTCTTGCACATTGGCAAGAAACGAGATATTCATTTAGTGATAAATTCCAACCTATCTTAGACTTAGGAGTTAATTATAAATACAATAAAGAAAAAGATACAGACGAATTGTATTTAACTTCTGTCAATAAGACAATTAATATCAAGAATGCATCAAGCGGATTACAATCTATCGTTCCACTATATATGTTGACTGAATACATTAATAATGAAGTATATAATCAAGAAACAAAAGACAGTGTAGAAGAGGTTAGTGTAAAAAGAGAATTAAAAAACAGTATCTATAAATCAGCAGAAAAAGATTTAAGTGTTATAGATAAGATTAAATTAGAACTAAAAACTACAGAATCTTCTTTTCAATATGTACTTCAATCTGTTATAAATAATTTAGAAAACATACAACAATCTAATATATTCTTAGAAGAACCAGAAGTAAACTTGTTTCCTGTTACTCAAAGAGAATTAGTTAAACATCTAGTTAAATCAACCTATCACAATGCTGAAGGTAGAGAACACAGTCTGTTCCTGACTACGCATAGTCCTTATATACTGACTACGCTGAATAATCTTATCTATGCGAATGACTGTGCTAAGGCAGCTAGTGAAGAAGTAAAAGATATCATAGGGGAAGAGTATTGGGTTGATTTTAATGATGTAGGAGTATGGTTCGTTAGAGATGGTGTAGTAGAAGATATACTAGATTATGAAGAAAGACAAATAGATGCTAGCAAGATAGACGAGGTATCTCAGCTGTTAAATAATGAGTTTGATAATCTATTAGATACACAGTACCATGAAGTTTAATGAGAAATACTATTCCTTAAAGCAACATATCTACTGTGATGATAATCGTAAAACTTTATCTTTAGAAGAGACTAAAGGTGTTAAGTACATCGGTACTAATAAAAATGCGATAGAGTATACTGTATATAGAGTGGATAAAGGACTCATTAGTACAAATGAAACGAAACAGTGTGACTTCGCTATCTATGTACCATCATCGGATTCTGTCCGTCTGATAGAACTAAAAGGAGGAAATATAGATGATGGAGTTGAACAGTTAATACAGACAATAGATGTATTAATCAAACGTCCTAATATTTCTGTCACTAAACTATATGCGATACTAGTAGCTAAGAAATTTAATACACCTGCATTACTTACGACTAAAATGAAAAAACTAAAAACACTAGTAAAATCATATAAAGGAGAAGTAATCCCTAAAAGTATTAAACACGAAGAACCTATAAACTAACAAAGGAGACTAATATGATTTAGTCTCCTTTGTTAGTTATTATGGATTACTTGACCCAATCGTTCTTACCAGCGATACCTCCTGATACAATCAAAGTAATAGACATAACTAATAAAAATATCAAGGACATAGACCAAGACTGTGTCACATCGAATAATGCTCCAAATACAGGAGGCCCACATGCTGCGATTAGGTATCCGATAGACTGTGCCATACCTGATAATTCTGCTGCTTGGGTAGTGCTACTTGTACGCAATACGAAGAATAGCATCGATAAACTAAAGGCTAATCCGCTCGCTGTACCGATTAATACACACCATAGCGCGATCATATTTACCTTAAAGATCAATAAACCTGCTATCCCTATGGCAAACAATACTCCTGTACCGATAGCTAGCAGTTTTTGATTAGATAACTTACTCGCTATAATAGCTCCAATGAATGTCATAGGCAACTGTGCGAACTGCATATAAGACAATAACCATCCTGCATCCTCTTTAGGTATACCCCATGTGATAGCCACTTTAGGTAACCATGCTGCTAAACAGTAGAACAGTAGAGACTGTACTCCCATAAATACTGTAACTGCCCATGCTAGCTTAGATGAGTACATATTTACTTTTTTCTCTTCTGTGAAGCCTCTATTACTTCCTTCGATTGCTTGTTTCTTTTTTACTTGAGGAAGCCAAATCAATATAGTCGCGATACTCAGTACTAACCATACTCCTATCGAACCTTTCCATCCCATCTCTGTGAATTTACCCAAGCTAATACTAAACCCTGCTGCTAACGCTGCTGTTAGGTTCATAGCTACTGAATATATTCCCATCATGGTCCCTACATTCTTCTGATAATTACTTTTGATATAAGCTGGCATCAATACATTACCTACTGTAATCGCTATCCCTACTAAGGCAGCTCCTAAAAACAAAGTAACTAAACTACCATAAGGTCTAATGACTAATCCTATACTCAATAGAATTAATGATCCTAATAATACAAGCTCCATACCGTATCTACGTGAGATCTTTGGCACCATACTAGATAAGAATCCGAATGCCATTAAGGGTATCGTCGTTACTAATCCTGCTGTAGTGTTAGACAGAGCTAGTGATTTACTTATCTCTGATATAACAGGACCTACAGATGTAAGTGGAGCTCTTAGATTAGAAGCAATAAATATGATACCTAACAACATCAGTAATTTCTTCATTTTAGATATCTCTTCTATCTTATTTTCCATTGTTATTTAATTTATTATTTACACATTGTTATTTCTAGGTGCAAAATTAAATGATTATAAATGTTTATATTCGCCATAAATCATAACTAAAACGACAAGAATGAATACATCACAATTAGTCGATCAAGTTGGAAAGAAAGGTTTTTCTTGGCATGCTGAGCTTTGGAAGCACAACAATGAGTTTCACCATCATAAGAAAGCTCAACTCGTATATGTAGAATCAGGATATCAACATCTACACGTAGAGTCGTGCCAATTCTTATTACCTCAAAATCATGTGGCCTATATCCCATCCAATATGCCGCATAAGACTACGCATGCGTCTGAGCATATCTCTCTACATACACTATACTTCGATGTGGATGACTTACCTCCGTTTTATGATGAGTTATACCTATTCTCTATACCTAGTGTATTAAGAGAAATGATTATGTACACTGAGAAGTGGTCTATGAATATGGAATATGAGGAGAGTGAACAGACGTTCTTAAGAGCTATCTTATTAGAATTGCCTTCTTTTGTACAGAATGCTGTACCTCTTATCACTCCCGTACCACGTACCAATGCACTACTAGAAGTAACTGCTTATATACATAAACATTATCAATCTACTATCACTATAGATGAGTTAGCTCAACTGTCCTTTATGAGTATTCGTACCTTAGAACGTCAGTTTAAGAAAGAAACGGGTATCAGTATCGCTAAATATATACAGATGGCACGTATCATCAAGTCTATAGAACTGCTGAGTGAAGGACAATATACTATCAATGAGATAGCGTTACTCGTAGGGTATAACAGTGCTCAGTCTTACAGTAATGTATTCACTAAACTGATGGGACAACGCCCGACTGAGTTTATACAACATACATTCACGCTATAACTTATATCCTATCGTATATGAAAGATATTATCTCTCTACTACAAAAACAGAAACAAGACATAATCATAGAGCTAAAACATGGTGATACCACTAATCAATACCTAATAGCCCAATTAGACAAGTCTATCTCTTGGCTAACGATGGTAGAAGATCATCAGTTAGACACGGTTAATCACTATGATGTACATGCTCTACCTGATACTACTCATGGTATGTCTTATTATCACCTGATGATAGACTGTGAAAGTAGTGACCCCGTAGATTGGATAGAATATACTCCTCATAATCGTCCTATAGAGATGTGTATGGGAGATATCATTATAGTCAAAAAATAAAAAAAGTCGGTTTATTATAAACCGACTTTCTTGTATAATCTTCTTGTAATTAGTTTACAAGTGGTAAGAAACCATATTCTTTAGCATAACGCAACATTTGTTCTTCAAATGATTTAGGTTGTTCGATTACATAATCAGTCACCTCTCCTTTATCATTCTTCACTGGTACAATGTATGGGTTTACAAATCCTCTATATGGAGCAGAGTTAAACTTAGCATTGCGCTCTAAAACTTCTTTGTGGATAGCTTGATCTACTTTCACACCATAAGTCTCTACTAACGCTTGTCCTGCTTTATAATCACCCTCAGATTTGATACGTTGAGTCTCTTTTAAAAGTTGTCCGAATAGATCGTGTAATTTATCATAATCCGTAATATTATAATATGTCTTACCATCGCGAACTACTTTCTCTATTACATTATCCTTCTTCCCTTTTTCGAATACCCAAGCACTCACCCATTGGCGGTTACGCATATGAGCTTCTTCGATATCAGCACCTGGCTCTAAGCGCACTAACTGCGTCATTAATCCGTTACGGATATATCCATCATAAGCTGCTTTACCTACTGACTTCCAATCGTCAACTAATCCTAACTCTTGTAACTTAGGATTGTATAAATAGAATAGACCCACTAAGTCAGCACGTCCTTCTTCTAATGTAGAAGCATAACTCTTCAATGTTTCTTTTGGTTGTCCTACTCCTTTGTTGATTTGTCCAGATGCATGTCCGATTACCTCGTGAAGAGCTGTGTGTAGCTTATCTGCTAACTCACCATATTTCTCCTCTAATTGTAATTCTTCCTCATCGTGAACGAACTCTTTTAATTTATCCGAACCACCTGCATGATTATATGCATCGATAATATTACCTAAAGAGATAGACTTAGAACCGTGCTCTGCTCTAATCCAATCCGCATTCGGTAAATTCACTCCGATAGGTGTACTTGGCGATGCATCACCAGACTCAGACGCTACGATCACTGTCTTATACGATACTCCTGTTACATTTTTCTTTTTATGCTCTGCCATTAATGGAGAGTTATCCTCGAACCACTGAGCTTCTTTAGAAAGAACAGCCATCTTCTTAGACATATCAAAGTCGTTGATTTGAACAACGCTTTCGTAAGATCCTTTATGTCCTAATGGGTCTGCATATACTTCGATAAATCCACTGTTGTAATCAATATTTCCTTTAGTAGCTTTCACCCATGCAACGTTATAATCATCCCAAAGCTGAAGATCTCCAGTTTGGTAATATTTGATTAATAACTTAAGCGCATCTGCTTGCTCTTGGTTCTCTGCAACTGTAACAGCTTTTTCTAACCAAAAGATGATTTGATCAATAGCTGCTCCATACATTCCACCACTCTTCCATACTTTCTCTACTAACTTACCATTCTCTTTTACTACTTTAGAGTTTAGTCCTGTAGATAATGGACGATGTGGGTCTGGACTCTTCATCGCATTATAGAATGCCTCTACCTCATCTTCTGTAATCCCTTCTCCATAGAAGTTGACTGCAGATCCTTTTACAAGACCTTTCGCTAAATCAAGATTTACTTTTTTACTATCTACATTATTAAATAGAACATTCGCTACATTCTGATCTAATGTAGTATTAGTCTCTTTTAATAAAATAGAGAAATAAGCTTGAGAGAATCCAGGTTTTATCTTTTCGTTAGAATAATGGTGGTGAATACCATTAGAGAACCATACTCTCTTCACATACGTCACGAACTCTTTCCAATCCTCTGATTCTTTGTCTCCTTTATAGTTTTCGTAAATATTCTCTAATGCTTTACGAATAGTCAAATTGTGTTTATAGTTCTGATCCCAGATGATATCACGTCCAGCATACCCTGCCTGACTTAGATAATACACTAATTCTTTTTCTTTTAATGTTAGATCGTCCCATCCAGGTACTTGATATCTCAATACTTCGATATCTCCAAACTGATCCACACTGTAATCAAACTTTTCTGTTGTAGTCACTTCGCTTGCTCCTTTTTCTGCCTCTTTCTTGTCTCCACATGATAATAACATAGCGGAAGCCAATACGATACAGGCCATTGTATTTAATTTCATATTGTAGTTTTTTACCGTCTTTTGACAAATATATAAAATATTGCACTGAACGACTCTACTAATTCTCATTCAAAATTAGGAATCTAAAAAATTATCTCTTACTTCTTTAGATAATCATCTACAAAATGAGTCTCTGAATTAGGATTTTCAAATTTATCTTGATTGTATTCTTTTGATTTATTTTTAGGAATGGTTAAAGACTTCCACTCTTCATTGCGTATCATCTTTCCGATAAATACGATCTGCCCTATATGGTAAGGGTAATGTGCTAACTGTCGATATAAAGCTTCTGCTACCGTATGGTCTTGGTTTCTGATTTTTACTACTGTATTAATGTTCTCTTCATTAATACTATCTATGGTACTGAAGAGAACATTCCATGCCTTGTCCCAATTCGTTATAAGTTCATGTCTGTCATAAATCCCATCTGTGAACTCATCATCTCTGTTTCTCCATGGCTTCTCTCCATCTTCTGTAAAAAAGTTAGTAAAACGAGAAAGCAGATTACCCGTAATATGACGCATTAACATCGCTATAGAGTTACTCTCTACATTGACCTTTTGATTTAATTCATCTTGGGATAGAACTAAAACTGTTTTATCTACGATCATTCTATAGTACTCGAATTGCTTGCGAATACCTGCTAATTCTTGTATAGTCATAATATAAATTGTATTGAGTTAGTATTTTTTGTTATAGTCAATATTTGACCATTTGCAATTTAAAGTTTATAGACCATACCATTCGTTTATGAGCAAAAAAAATAACCCGAAGGTTATTTTTTCTTTACTAAGGGATGATTTAACCCCTTAACATTATTGTTAATTACATCGTATGTCTTTAGATGTTTGAAAAGCTCTGTCAAGTTTCTAAAACCATAGTCTCTCGCATCAAAACTTGGATTAAGCTTACGAAGGTTACCTCCTACTGTAGCGATATAAGCTTCTACCTCTTCATCTACAGACATATCGAACGCTTTATCTATCAGTCTATACTCTTTCTTAGTCAATGATTTAGTATCGTCATCATCTGTAGCTTCTACCTTTTTAGCATTACCATTCGCTTCTTTAACTGCTGTAGTTGCTTTAGGCATTAAGGTCTCACAATAAGTAAATATCTCACATGACTGAACGAAAGCATTCGGAGTCTTCTTCTCTCCTACTCCCATCACAAAGATACCTTCTTCTCTGATACGCTTAGCTAAACCAGTATAGTCACTATCACTAGATACGATACAGAATCCATCTACCATCTTAGCATGGAGAATATCCATAGCATCTATGATGAGTGAACTATCTGTAGAGTTCTTTCCACTAGTATAATTAAACTTCTGTATAGGCGAAAATGACAAGTCATTTAGTAATTCCTTCCAGCTATTCATTTGTGGTGTTGTCCAATCTCCATAAATACGACGGACAGTCACCTTCCCATATTTAGAAACTTCTTCTAAAATCTTATCCAACAACTTAGCTTGAGCATTATCCCCATCCACTAAGATTGCAATGTTGTTATTTTGTTTTTCCATCATATTTTCCTTTTCGAAAGCTCTAAAATACAAAAAATAGAACTACGTAAAGGGCATTGATGTCCAAAACATCTGTTAATAATTGATTTCTTTAATCAATTAATCTAAAAGTTCCTGTTACAAACTGACTTTCACGTTTGTGATCAGCTCCGTCATAAGACCAAAAAGCAGTTACTTCTCCTGTCTTCGTATTGATGATTTGACTAACTGTAAAGCCATCTTGTTCTATCCAGTTCAGAAAGTGTAAGTCCTCACCAAGTGCTTTGTAACTCATTTTCTCATCGCCTTCATTTACTGCTCCATTCTCACCTACTGTACTCCAGTGTAAGGTATCTGTACTCGTGTACTCAATAGTAGCTTTCATCTCTGGGAACTGTATTTCTGCTTTATGCCCAATTAAGGTACTAGTGTGGCTAGCACTAGTACTTTCTAATATTTCTGATGGAGTAGATTCTTTCTCTGTCTTTGACTGACATGCTCCTGCTGACAAGGCTATTGCCAATGAAGCTATTATTATTTTGTTGTTCATTATTCTATAATTTTAAAGCAAAATTAAATTGCTCTAAGATCAAAAACATTGAACTAGTTCAATAATTATTATTTTTTCTTACTGCGTATTTTACTCAAAAACTCTTGGGAAATACCTAGATAAGAAGCTATCTGAATATTAGTTAGACGTTGTACTAAGGATGGATATCGCTTACAGAAATCTTCGTACTCTGCTGTAGCATCCATTGACAACTTATTTACAATACGACGCTGAAGAGCGATACACTCTTGCTGAGTCATCCTTCTATATATCTTTTCTAAGACAGGTATTTCATCATAGAGCGCTTCTTTGCGTTCTTTCTTTATGAGTAATACCTCACTATCTTCTAATGCTTGTATAAATATCTTCGATGGTCGTTCATAATTATAGCTTTCTAGATCTGCTAACCACCAATCTTCTATAGAGAAATGTATGATGTGTTCTTCTCCTTTTTCATCCAAACAATATTCTTTAAAACATCCTTGTACTACAAAGGCTTCGAAGTCACATACAGCACCTGCTGTTAATAGATAATCTTTCTTCTTTACATAAACAGTCTGAAAAGAAGAGAGTATTAATTCCTTCTCTTCTTGTGTTAATATAACGCCTTTGCGTTCAAAATTATCTATTAATGAGGCTTTATTCATATTATTTATTTTTGAATCCATTTACCTTCTTTAGGCGCTTCATAAGCTTTCATCTTTTCTAAAAGTTCTTCTACCTCATCAGCTACCACAATCATGTCTTTGTTTATCTCTTTTAAGAACCCCATAGCTACCATCGTATCTATCATTTCTAATAGTGGATTATAGAATCCATCTATATTTAATAATGCCACAGGCTTTTTGTGTAATCCTAATTGAGCCCATGTTAGCATTTCAAAGAATTCTTCTAAGGTACCATATCCACCAGGCATTGTGATTACACCATCAGATAATTCGTCCATCTTAGCTTTGCGTTCATGCATTGTTTCGACCATAATTAATTCTGTTAATCCCTTATGACCTAACTCTACATCTGCCAAAAAACTAGGTAATACACCGATAACTTCGCCATCCCCCTTAAGAACACCGTCAGCAACTGCTCCCATTAATCCAACTTTAGCGCCTCCGTATACAAGCCCGATATGATGTTTAGCTAATTGTTCTCCTAATGCAAAAGCTTGTTTAACATAAATATCCTTAGTACCTGAACTAGAACCACAAAACACTGTATATCTCATTTATATTAATTTTAAATAGCGAAATAAAAAACTGAATATCAATAAATTACAAATAAAAATAAATATTTTATATAAAATCAAACATTTTTTGTTGTAACAATTTACTCAAAAGTATGACTATTATAGAAACCTTAATCAATTATTAGAAATAAACTTAACGAAAGAACTATTATGAAATTCAAATTAAGTGTTATCCTTTTCCTTACCATGGTTTGCTCTATTTATGCGCAACAAAAAGGAAAAATCACAGGAGCGATTTTTGACAAATCAATTAATCAATCCGTTCCTTATGCAACTATCTCTATTAAAGATGGAGAGACGATTGTAACAGGTGCTATGTCTGATGACAATGGAAAATTCGAATTAACTGTTCCTCAAAAAAAATATACTTTAGAAGTGCAGTTTATCGGTTACCAAACATATACTAAAGAATTTGAGTTAACTGAAGCTACTTATAACTTCGGTACAATTAACTTAACTCCTGAAGCGACAACTTTAGAAGGAGTTAATATTATCGCTGAATCATCTACGATAGAACAAAAGATAGATAGAAAAGTAATCAATGTAGGTAAAGACTTAACTACTGCTGGTGCTACTGCTGGTGAGATTATGAATAATATCCCTTCTGTAAATGTGGATAAAGATGGTAAGATATCTCTAAGAGGAAATGAAAATGTACGTATCCTTATCGATGGGCGTCCTACTAATATGTCTTCTGAACAGGTATTAAAACAAATTCCTTCTACTTCTATTAAAAGCATTGAGTTAATTACTAACCCTAGTGCTAAGTATAATCCTGAAGGAATGTCAGGTATTATCAATATCGTGTTACACAAAAATACAATGGATGGCTTTAATGGTTCTGTAGACACAGGAGTTACATTTGCTCATACTGTTAAGAATACTAACTCTATCAATGCTAACTATAGACAAGGTAAGTTAAACTTCTTCGCTAATGGTAGCTACTCGTATGGAAAGTATAAAAACGATGGTGATATGCTACGTACAGATATTATGTCTCCTACAGAAATTCGTATGAATAATAAGAACAAGAACTACTTCTATAAAGTAGGTATGGATTATTATATCAACGATAACAATACATTGTCATTCTATACTAATCAAAGTACAAATGATAGAACAACAGATATGGATAACGCGACTACATATCCTAAAAACTTATTCGAAGATATATTCCAAAAAACTGTTTATGATGGAGATAATAGATATAGTGCGTATAACTTAGCTTATAAACACCTATTTGAGAAAAAAGGTCATACTTTAGATATCGAAGGAAACTTTAGTCGTAACAAATCTACGAATGACGGAGACTACAATACGATTATAGGTAAAAATCCTAACCAAATTTATCAAGATAGAAACAATGATAAAAGTGATTTAACAACAATCAACATTGATTATGTGAATCCTTTAAACGATCATACTAAACTAGAAGTAGGAGCTGAAGCTAGAATCTCTAGAGCGGATAACAACTTTGATTCTAATAATCCTTTGATTCCTGAGAAGAATAAAAAGATTAACAATGAATACAACCAAGATATCTTCTCTGCTTATGTAACTTTTGGTCAAACTTATGGTAAGTTTAACTACCAAGTAGGAACAAGATTAGAAAGCTATAAAGTAGAATCTAAATTAGGAGGAACAACTACTTTTAAAGATGATTACGTTACCTTATATCCGTCTGTATACTTAGGGTATTCTATGACAGATAATGATATGTTCAACTTAAGTTATAGTAGACGTGTAGATAGACCTAGTATTTCTCAGACTAACCCTGTTAGACAATTCTCTACTCCATTAATGACAATGGTAGGTAATCCTGAATTAAAACCACAGTTTACGAACTCTGTAGAATTAAATTACACAAGAATGTTTAATAACAAAAGTAGTGTGACTGCTGGAGTGTACTATAGAAAGATCAATAAAGAAATCAACCACGTTATCTACGATGACCCAGACAATGATAACCCAAATGCTTTATTAATGACTTTTGATAACTATAAGTCTAATGATGCTTATGGATTTGAACTTTCTGCTAATATCAAATTAACTCCATGGTGGGATATGCAACCTGGTATTGATTTCTCTAGTATTAAACAGACTGGTTTTGTATCTCAGTTAAACAGTACGACAAATCAAATGGATTTTATCGAACGCGATATTACTGCTAGTGCATTCAATGCTCGTTTAAACAGTAACTTCAAAGCGACTAAAAACTTAAGATTTAACTTATTCGGATTCTATAGAGGTCCCGTAGATGGTATCACAATGGACTCTAAAGAGATGTATAAAATAGATGCTGGAGCTAGATACTCTTTACTTGAAAACAAATTAAGTATCAGTGCAAGATTCAATGATATCTTCAATACTATGAAGTTCAAATACAGTTCTCAGTACCCTTATGCTTCTAATGGACAATTTACATGGGAAAGTAGATCAGTTTACATCGGAGTAAACTATATGTTCGGAGGAGGAAAAGGACGTGCATTACAAAGAAAGAACAGAGATTCGAATACAAAAGAAAGTGGAGGTGCTGGAGGATTATTCTAAAAAGCTCCCCTACCAACCAATCAACAACAACTTTTTTCAATTATTGCTAAAAAAGCTGTTACCTTAAATGGTAACAGCTTTTTACTTTTAATATCTATCTGTGCTTCTCTAAGAACTGTAATACACTAAACATTGCTTTATTTCTAACTTCTTTCTTCGAGAGAAATAAGTCATGCATTCCATCCTCTATTACAGCTTTCTCTACACGATGTCCTATCTTACTACCTATCTTCTCAATATCTTTTACATTCAAGACGATATCTGATGTCATAGAAGTAGCAGTCCATTTTGAAGTACTTCCAGACTTATCGCTATACATTAGTAGAATAGGAAAGTCTTCATGCAATACTACCTCCTGAATTAACTCCTGTGTATGTTGCACTGCTAATATCCAACTATAGTATACAGCAAAAGGATTTATTGGTTTCCACTCTTTCTTGTACTCCCATTCTCCTTCATGATCTTTATGCAATGTCTTACCATATAACTCAGGCATCTGCTCTGCATTAGCAAAGATATCCTTACTCACTTTACTCCTAGCAACACTCCCCATAAAAGGCTTTACATAAAAAGGTACATTAAAATCAAAGAAAGGAGAATTTAATATTAGTCCTGACAACCTTTCTTTTAACAACCCAAACATAGCATAATACGTTGCTAATAATCCTCCTGTACTATGCCCTAATAAAAATAGTTGGGTATCTCTCTTTTCCTTTAGAATATACTCTATTCCATAATCGATATCAGGAAAGTACTCTCGCATCGACTTACAATAATTCGGATGCTGATGAGGCAATAACGAACGACCATACTTGCGCAAATCTATTGCATAGAAGTTTACTCCATGCTCATTAAAATAATCCATCAAGTGTATCTGAAAGAAGTAATCACAAAATCCGTGTATATACAGAATAGTCTGCTTATGCTCTTTCTTATTTCCTCTTGATTCTATTAATGTGGTGATTACCTTCCCTTCATAATCATTCTCAAAGGGATGTTGATGTGTTATATATTTATCAAATGTCAAATGTAAATTCATAGTATCCTTATTTAAAGTTTACTTATCCTTCATTACTCACTTTATTTGATGTCTACACATGCTATAATAAAGGAGAGAACAAACGAATAAAACTGTTTTTAAGACGTTGTTTCCAAGATCTTTTATTCCACCTGTGTAACTCTAGTTTAATAGAATCTCTACAGTCTCTATCAAACATTGTTTTCATTTTACGTGCAAAAGCCTCGTCATAAACCACAACATTCACCTCGAAATTCAAATCAAAGCTACGGTGATCTAAATTACATGTACCTATAGAACTCACTCCTGCATCTGTAACAAAGGTCTTCGCGTGGATAAATCCTTTCTTATATAAATAAATCTCTACACCAAACTCTAATAACTCTTGAAAATAAGACTCCGAAGCCCATTTCACGATATTAGAATCTGTAATTCCAGGCAGTATCATTCTAACGCGCTTACCACTTAATGCAGCCATTTTAATAGCTAGTTGTAATGATTCGTCAGGTATATAATATGGCGTAGTGATGCAGATCTCTTTTTCAGCAGTTTGTATCGCTTTTAAGACACTATATAGAATAGAAGGTACATCTGAGTCAGGTCCAGACGAAATAACCTGTAACGGCACTCCTATCTCATCATTATCATGAATAGGGAAATACTTCTCATCAAAGGCTAAGTCTTGCTTACTACAGAAATTCCAATCTGCCAAAAAGATATATTGTAACCCATAAGCTCCCGAACCTTTTATTCTAATATGCGTATCCCTCCAAAAATACTGATTAGAATCTTTCTTACGGTTATCGTAGCGATCAGAGATATTTATCCCTCCTGTATAAGCTATCGTTCCATCTATCACCACTATTTTGCGGTGATTTCGATAATTCATACGGTTAGCAAAAGCTAATAGAATAATCTTATTAAAGGGATAGGCTTCGACTCCATTCGCACGAAGATTGCGGACAATATTCTTTCGAATGCTTTTACACCCAAAGTCATCATAGATAAAACGTACCTTAACCCCCTCCTTTACTTTATTGATCAGGATACTTTCTATCTCCTTACCGATATCATTATTCTCATAAATATAATACTCGATATGAATCGTACTTTTAGCTGCTTTTAAGTCTTCTATTAGTCTTGGAAAGAACTCTTCTCCATTCTCTAATATTTCGGCTTTATTATCCACTAATAATGGACCTTCTCCCATAGTCGCACTAGACAACATCTTAATGAAAGAACGATTCCTTTGTACAATAGGGTTTCCTTGTTGTCTCTGATCTAGGTGAATGTCATTTAGACGTTTTGTTAATTTAGTGCTATACTCATCATTTACCTTAAGCTTCTTAGAATACATCTTTCTTCGTCGATAATTGATCCCAAAAGAAAAATAAAATAAAATACCAAAGATAGGCACAAAGAAAACTAACAACAGATAAGCTAATGTCTTCGAGATAGAGTCTGTATCATAGATAATGCGTACAGCCACAGCAATAGCTATAATAAAATATACTATCTCCAAATAGATAAACCAATCTGCTTGAACTCTCAAAAACATACTTCAGCGTATTTTTAATAATAACCTTTCTATATAAGTTAGATTTAGGTTATCTAAAAGTAAAAAATAAAAAGCAGTTAGAAGAGCATTTAGTACACAAAGTATTTGAAAACAAAAAAGTCTCCCTTTAAGGGGAGACTTTTGAGCCGATGGAGGGACTCGAACCCACGACCTGCTGATTACAAATCAGCTGCTCTAGCCAACTGAGCTACACCGGCAAAATGAATGCCTGCAATACAATATTAAAACATTTGAGCCGATGGAGGGACTCGAACCCACGACCTGCTGATTACAAATCAGCTGCTCTAGCCAGCTGAGCTACACCGGCGACTCAATATATTGCAATATTTAATCTTCAAAAAATTATTGAGCCGATGGAGGGACTCGAACCCACGACCTGCTGATTACAAATCAGCTGCTCTAGCCAGCTGAGCTACACCGGCGACTCAATATTATTGTAATACTAATCTCTTTTAAAACTTTTGAGCCGATGGAGGGACTCGAACCCACGACCTGCTGATTACAAATCAGCTGCTCTAGCCAGCTGAGCTACACCGGCGACTCAAAGTATTACAATATCAATTTTTCAAAAAACATCTGAGCCGATGGAGGGACTCGAACCCACGACCTGCTGATTACAAATCAGCTGCTCTAGCCAGCTGAGCTACACCGGCGACTCATTTTGCGAGTGCAAAGATAGCATGGTTTTTCAATCTTGCAACACAAAATGTATCTTTTTTAAATCTTTTTTTCGATTACATTGCGTTGATTTTTTCAACTAACTGACCTGCAACATCTTCTAGTTTTTTATAAACTCCTTTAAAATGTGCTTTTTTATTCTCAACGTTTTTTGCATTCACTGCTCCGATTAATTCATCGAAAGAAACAAACGCTTCTTCAAGTAATGCATTAGTCTCTGCAGTTGGTCCTCCAGTTGTCATTTCTTGAATATAAATTGCTTGGATGATATCACCTAATACATAGTGAATATCTTTTTTTAGGTTTCTTACGCTTGCCATAATTTCCTTTATTTAGTATTAATTTTACGCAAATCTACAATATAAAAATGGGGTATACTACTCTTTTAAGAAACAAATATCTCTAAGATTGTAGCCTCACCACTTAAACTTATTTGTGATACTGCTGCTGGTATTAGCACAGTTTGTCCACATCGTATAGAATACACTTCATCACCTAATGTGATCTCTCCTTCTCCTTCTGTACACACATATAGATAGAATCTAGAAGCATCCTTCTCTTTGTGATAACTTCCTTTTAGAGGTATATAATTCACTGAGAAGAATGGACACGCTACTATTTCGTTAGATACATTCGCATCTTTAGTATAAGTCAACTCTACTTCTTTCTTATCATAGTTGATAGCATCTAGTGCCATATCGATATGGAGTTCTCTAGAATTACCCGAAGCATCTAGTCTATCCCAGTCATATACTCTATAAGTAATATCTGAAGTCTGCTGAATCTCAGCTAATAATACACCAGCCCCAATAGCATGGATAGTACCTGTCTCGATGAAGAATACATCTCCTTTCTTTACAGGTATCTCTTTTAATATAGAAGGCAATGTCTTAGCCTCTAAATGATGTAGATAGTCCTCTTGAGTCACTCCATCTTTAAAGTCTACTACTATTCTTGCATTTTCATCCGTTTGCATCACATACCACATCTCAGTCTTTCCAAAAGACCCATGGCGCTTCTGAGCTAAATCATCATTCGGATGTAACTGTATAGATAAATCTTCTTTTGCGTCTAGAAACTTAAACAAAAGAGGAAACTTCTTATCAAAACGGTTTATAATATAATCACCTAAGATTTCTTCAGGAAACTTCTGAATTAAATCATTTAAACTTAATCCTTCATATACCCCATTTGCGACAACGCTTACATCAGAAGATACACCAGAAATCTCCCAGCTCTCTCCTACCTCATTTGAATCAATATCTTTACCAAGTATTGATTTTAACTTCGTTCCTCCCCAAATTCTGTCTTTCAGAATCGGTTGAAATAGTATCGGATATTGTTTAAAACCCATATATTAATCACTTCTATTAAAAATAAGCTATTGCTTATTTATCTTTCCCAATCGCTATAAAAAACGAGGGTGCAAGTTACAACTTTTCCCATTAGCATACCCTATAATTAATAATCTCCTTTAAAAGAAACAAAGTTTCTAGCAGTTTCATACAATATCACTTCTAACTCTTTATCATCATTAATAAAAGGTCTTAATTTTTGCCATATCACTACTGCGATATTTTCTGCTGTAGGGATTAACTCTAAAAACTCTGGTACATCTAAATTCAAGTTTTTATGATCAAAGTTCTCTTCTATCTCCGATTTTATTAAATCGGATAGTTCTTTTAAATCCATCACAAATCCTGTCTCTGGATCTAGCTCTCCTGTTACCTGAACAATTAATTCATAATTATGTCCATGATAGTTAGGATTATTACATTTACCAAAAACAAGTTGGTTCTTCTCTTCTGACCATTCTTTTCTATGCAAGCGATGTGCTGCATTAAAATGAGCTTTTCTACTAACAGTTAATCTCATACTATTATTTCTTTTGAGCTTCTATAAAATGATAAAACTTAGAAAAAATGATTTTAAACCAAGCTGTATATATATTAGGATTAGCCTCCATATCTTCCTTTATCCCTTCTATAGACATCCATTTCCATGCCTCTACTTCTTCTAGGTTGATATTTGGTTCATCATCGTAATATCCAATCATCACATGATCAAACTCATGCTCTGTCAGACCATTGTCAAATGGGGCTTTATAGATAAAACTAAAAACATCTTTTAGGGGCACTTCGAACCCCATTTCTTCCATTAATCTACGTCTACCAGCCTCTATATTTGTTTCGCCTACACGTTGATGACTACAACAAGTATTAGTCCACAATAAAGGCGAGTGATACTTTTCTGAAGCACGTTGTTGTAACATTACTTCATTATTTTTATTCAAAATAAAAACAGAAAATGCACGATGTAACAAAGCTTTTTCATGAGCTTCTATCTTTTCCATTACTCCTACTTGTTCATCTTGTTCATTTACTAATACCACTAACTCTTCTTTCATACCTAATAATTTATATCAACCTCAAAAATACAAAAAAGATACGGTTAAACTAATCTCTTTATCAGATAGCATCGTTATAAACCTGTCTTTATTCTATAATACTCATTTATAAACGACTACATTCCTTCTTTTGTTATCTACTCCCTCGTTTTATCTTTCAATACTATTCGTACGCAGTGCTTTTCCTTCTAACCACTTCTACTGATTCTTCAACTATTTCTACTTATTTTTTGACTACTTTTGTACAAATGACAATTAGAAAATGGAAAGACAAATCAAACTTATTTGGGATTTTAAAGGGCCTGCTGGAGAAAAAACAGCCGAACATCACGTAATACATCTTAAAGAGTATGTCGCTATAGAACAACTACCTATCTCTATCATAGACTATACAGTACTAGCACCAGAGCATACTATCGCGTATATGGTAGTCAATGATGAGCAAATGAGACAACTAAGAGATATCCTAAAACCACATCGAGGAGAGCTATACGAATAGACCGCATCTGTGAATACATATATCAAGAGGTAACCTATGTAATAAGTTACCTCTTTCTTTTTTACAACTCAGTACATCTTTTAACTATTAAGAAAAAGGACACTATTTTTTTTAATATTCGAATCTATATTTCACTTTTATAAGTACTTTTTCATGTTCTGAAAGGTCTTTTTTTCTATTCTATCTCCTCAATAAGAGCAAAGATCTGTCTTATAAGAAAAAAAGATGTACTTTTTAGCCCTTAAAACAACACAAAACACTAACAAACAACAAGTTAAACAAAAAATATCCTTTATAAACACAAACACCCTCTATAGCATATCCCCTTATAATACAGGTGTTATAAGCAATTCGCTCGACAATTCATGGACAATTACTCGAGATTGGTGGAGCTAGAGGTGACTTTGTCGAACAATCCTCCATTTACTCATCACCTATTCTCCTTCTATCTAAACTGTATGATTACTAAATACCTACCTAAACAAAGTGTCTAATATCCACAAAAAAAGGTGCTCTATAAGAACACCTTTTATCTATATATCTTTTGTTAAGCTAAAGCGACCAAAGTTTCTTTTAGCACTACATAGTTTTTATAATAACTTTCTATAATCTTGATTTTTTTCTTTCCACTATTCACTTCTATATAGCCATCTTGGTTAGTCCACCGCATATATAATGTATCTATATGTATCTGCACATCTTCTGCAGCTATATCTATAACTCTCTCCTGTCCCAATACTTTCTTATAATATATCTTTTCTCCATCAATCGTTATTTTGTTGAGATAAGGATATATTTTAACTACATAGTAGACTAATATAGAAGCCGTCACTACTCCACTTGCTATAGCACTCTCGATATTACTCACCCCGATATCGCCTTTCTTTGCTTTTAATATTAAGATTATAAATAAAATATTTATCATTAAAAGCACCATAGTAACGATACTAATCTTGACTAACGAAGATCGTCTAAAACACGATTTAAATATTTTTTCCATATTTTTAAAAAGAGTATATAAAAAAACCCTCAGTAGTCACCTACTGAAGATTTTAATTGTTCTATTTCTACTATGAACTAGTTCGCTTCTTTACTAATAAACTGAATACGCATTAATCGCAACTCTTCAGTATCATAATCTCCGTCAAACTCAGTCATCGCAGCCTTAATATTATCTGTCTCTGATTCCATAAAGTAATCATAGATTTCTTCTTGCTGATCTTCGTCTAAGACATCATCTATCCAATATGATATATTCAACTTCGTACCAGAATATACGATCTGCTCCATCTCTTTTAGCAGACCATCCATATCTAATCCTTTAGCACTCGCTATATCCGATAAAGATAACTTTCTATCTACATTCTGAATAATATAAAGTTTTAATGCGGAATTAGCACCTGTAGATTTAACAACTAAATCATCAGGTCTGATGATATCATTATCTTCTACATACTTACTAATCACATCTACGAACTCCTTACCATATTTCTTAGCCTTACCTTCACTTACTCCTATAATATTAGACATCTCCTCTAGAGTAACTGGATACTTAAGCCCCATCTCCTCTAATGAAGGGTCTTGGAATACTACGAATGGAGGTACACCATATTTCTTCGCTACTTTCTTACGCAGATCTTTTAGGATACCGATCAGAGCCTCGTCTATCACTAGACTAGCTTTACTAGCGATCACATCCAAATCATTTTCAGCATCAGAATATTCGTGATCTTCAGTCATCATAAATGACTTAGGATTATCTATAAACTGTAGCCCAGCTTCTGTCAGTTTTAACACTCCATAAGCTTCAATATCTTTGCGCAATAAGTCTGCTACTAATACTTGTCTAATAAGAGCTATCCAGTACTTCTCATCGTGATCCTTACCACAACCGAAAAAGTCTAATGTATCTGTCTTATTTACTTTTAACAATGCATTGATTTTCCCAAGTAGAGTGAATACTATTTCTTTCGTCTTATAAGATTGTTTCGTGTCTCTAATTACTTTCAATAATTGAACTACACTATCTTTAGCTTCTACTTTAGTCTTAGGATTACGGATATTATCATCCATATCAGCCCCTTCGCCATTGACTTCGTCAAATTCTTCTCCGAAATAATGCAGGATAAATTTTCTTCTAGACATCGATGTTTCAGCATACGCTACTACTTCTTGTAATAATGCATACCCTATCTCTTGCTCAGCGACAGGCTTACCAGCCATAAACTTCTCAAGCTTCTCTATATCTTTATATGAGTAATAGGCTAGACAGTGTCCTTCACCTCCATCACGTCCAGCTCTACCCGTCTCTTGATAATAACTTTCTAATGATTTAGGAATATCATGGTGTATTACATAGCGTACATCTGGCTTATCTATCCCCATACCGAATGCGATAGTAGCTACTACTACATCTACATCCTCCATTAAGAACATATCTTGATGTTTAGCACGGGTCTTGGCATCTAGTCCTGCGTGATAAGGCACAGCACTGATCCCATTTACCTGAAGTACATTTGCGATTTCTTCTACTTTCTTTCTACTTAGACAGTAGATCACTCCTGACTTTCCTTGGTGTTGTTTAATAAAGCGAATAATATCCGTCTCTACATTTTTCGTTTTAGGACGTATCTCATAGAATAAGTTAGGTCTATTAAACGATGCTTTGAAGGTATTCGCGTTTGGAATTTCTAAGTTTTTTAAGATATCCTCTTGTACTTTAGGAGTGGCTGTTGCAGTCAGTCCTATAATAGGTATATCACCAAGACTTCTAATAATGTTGCGCAGATTTCTATACTCTGGTCTAAAGTCATGTCCCCATTCAGAAATACAATGGGCCTCGTCAATAGCTACAAAAGATAATTTTTCCCCTTGTAAAAAGCTAACATACTCTTCCTTAGTTAAAGATTCAGGTGCTACGTATAGCAACTTTGTAATCCCACTTTTAATGTCTTCCTTTACCTGAGCTATCTCAGTCTTCGTAAGAGATGAATTAAGCACATGAGCCACACCATGCTCTGAAGATAAACTTCTAATAGCATCTACTTGATTCTTCATCAAAGCAATTAACGGTGAAACAACAATAGCAGTTCCCTCTAACACCAATGCAGGTAATTGATAACAAAGAGACTTCCCTCCTCCAGTCGGCATAATCACAAAAGTATTGTGTCCAGAAATAATACTTTTGACCACATCTTCCTGAAGACCTTTGAATTGAGAAAATCCAAAAAATCTCTTTAACTCTTTGTGCAAGTCAATTTCAGTTGATTTCATTATTTTTGTATGGTATTTTACATAAATTTGCAGTACCTAAAGGTACAAAATTTCTTTAGTTCAATCATA
Organism: Myroides sp. ZB35; assembly: GCF_001865835.1. Taxonomy (NCBI): domain Bacteria; kingdom Pseudomonadati; phylum Bacteroidota; class Flavobacteriia; order Flavobacteriales; family Flavobacteriaceae; genus Myroides; species Myroides sp. ZB35. Next base: position 345,174 of record NZ_CP017769.1, read on the forward strand.
ATATTTAACATTCGCTCATTTTGAATACATCAATTAACATATTAAACACCGCCAAGAATACTTTACTTTCTGAGAGTGAAAGCATTAAAAAACTAATCGATTATCTAACGGATGATTTTGAAAAAACTGTTAAAGCGATTTTCAACTGCAAGGGGCGAATAATTGTGACAGGAATAGGCAAAAGTTCACTAATTGGAGCGAAAATAGTAGCAACATTCAATTCTACTGGAACACCATCTATCCATATGCATGCTGCAGAGGCAATGCATGGAGATCTAGGTCTAATCCAACCAGGAGACTGTATTATCTGTATCTCTAATAGTGGTAATAGCCCAGAAATAAAAGTATTAGCACCTATCCTTAAAAGACACAACAATACGCTTATTGCTATCACAGCTAATGAGAACTCGTTTTTAGCAAAAAGTGCTGACTATATCCTATTATCTAAAATAGACCATGAGGCAGAACAGAATAATCTAGCACCTATGAACAGTACAACTGCTCAGCTAGTTTTAGGAGATGCCTTAGCAGCTTGTCTTATAGAATTGAGAAACTTCACTGCAGAAGACTTCGCAATGTACCATCCAGGTGGAGCATTAGGTAAAAAATTGTTACTTTTGGTGCAAAACATACTAAAAAGCGAAAACAAACCTGCTGTATCTCCAGATTCTTCTATCCAAGAAGTAATCGTAGAGATATCAGAGAAACGCTTAGGAGTAACTGCGGTAGTAGATAATGAGCAAATCATAGGAATCATAACAGATGGAGACTTGCGCCGTATGCTACAAAAAAGTAGTAATCTAAACGATTATAAGGCAAAAGACATTATGTCTATCAACCCTAAATCAATAGAGAGTTCTGAGCACGTATCTAAGGCACTGTCTATATTAGAGGACAACTCTATCACGCAATTACTAGTGACACAAAACAACAAATACGTAGGCGTAATCCACCTACATGATATATTAAAAGAAGGGATCGTATAAATATGGCAAACTCAGATAAATCAAAAAAGGAAATGTCTTTCCTAGACCACTTAGAAGAACTAAGATGGTTATTAGTTAGATCTTCAGCATTTATACTAGGAGGAGGGGCAGTCGCTTTTATTTTTAGTGATTTTATTTTTGACAAAATCATCTTCGCACCAAAAAGAAGTGATTTCGTTACCTATCAATTCTTTTGTAAAATAGCACAACGTTTTGATTTCGATAGAAGTTTTTGTTTACAAGACTTACCCTTCGAGATTCAGAATAGAACGATGGATGGACAATTCTCTGTATTAATTTGGACTTGTATTTCTGCAGGTTTTATTATTGCAGTTCCTTTCATTCTTTGGGAAATATGGAAATTCATCAGCCCAGCACTTTATACAAAAGAAAAGAAATACGCTAAACTATTTATCGTTGTATCTTCTTTATTATTCTTTATGGGAGTAGTATTTGGATACTACGTTATCACTCCACTATCTATTAATTTCCTTGCGAATTTACAGGTAAGTGATATCGTTAAAAACCAGATAGATATCAACTCTTATATAGGTCTTGTAAAAACGACATCTATAGCATGTGGTTTAGTATTCGAATTACCGATTATTATTTACTTCCTATCTGTGTTAGACTTAGTTACACCACAGTTCTTAAGAGACTATAGAAAGTACGCTATCGTATTAATATTAATCATCGCAGCTGTAATAACTCCACCAGATGTAGTAAGCCAGATTATAGTATCTATTCCATTACTTATTCTATACGAAGTGAGTATTTATATCTCTCTCTTCGTACACAAAAAGAATAAGAAGATAGAAGCAAGTAAAACAAAACAAATTGACTAATCTCATATTTTAAAATCATGAAATTAAGAGCTGATAATTTAATTAAGATGTACAAAAAACGCAAAGTTGTTAAAGGTATATCAGTAGAGGTTAATCAAGGAGAGATCGTAGGACTACTAGGGCCAAATGGTGCTGGTAAAACTACATCATTCTATATGATCGTAGGATTAGTAAAACCTAACAGTGGAAATATATATTTAGATAATACGGATATAACAGACTTCCCGATGTATAAACGTGCACAACATGGTATCGGGTACTTAGCACAAGAGGCTTCTATCTTTAGAAAACTAAGTATAGAGGACAACATCCTAAGTGTACTACAACTAACGAAACTCTCTAAAAAAGAACAAGAGGCGAAAATGGAATCTCTAATAGAAGAGTTCAACTTAAACCATGTACGTACTAACCGAGGAGATGTACTATCTGGAGGAGAAAGAAGACGTACAGAAATCGCTAGAGCATTAGCTACTGATCCTAAGTTTATTCTTCTAGATGAACCCTTCGCGGGAGTTGACCCTGTGGCAGTAGAAGATATCCAAAAAATCGTTGCGAACTTAAAAAACAAAAACATTGGTATCCTTATTACAGATCACAACGTTCAAGAGACTCTTGCTATTACAGACAAAACGTATCTTATGTTCGAAGGAGGTATCTTAAAAGCAGGTGTTCCAGAAGAGCTAGCAGAAGACGAAATGGTACGAAAAGTCTACTTAGGTCAGAACTTCGAGCTACGTAAAAAGAAACTAACGTTCTAAATAAGAATCAAAAGCCACTTTTACATATTTAACAGTTATTATTTATAGTTCTTTTAATTTCTGAGATTATTGTGTTTTTTATAATTAGAAAAAAGGTGAATTATCCTAAAAACACTGTACTTTTTGCGAAAGCATCATTTTATCTCTACTCAGAAAAAACTATATTTGACACTTTAAATGGTAAAACTCTTTTTTTTGACTATTTAGAAACTATATATTTGCAAAAAAATAACAATGAAAAATATAATTGCGCTAAAACTATCTCTTTTCTTTTGCACCATGCTTTTGCTAGGGTCATGTGCATCTAGAGAGAGTGTTGTATACTACCAAAACGTTGAGGATGTATTACTAAAAGAGTCTAATGATAATAAATTTGAGACTCGTTTAAGAGCAGATGATTTGCTAATGATCATTGTATCTGCAGAAGATCCTGAAGCAGCTGCTCCGTTTAACTTAGCTAATACAATGACTACAAATCCTAACAATCCTGCTGGTAGTGGTACTATGACTCAACACTTATACTTAGTAGATAGTGATGGGAATATAGAATTTCCTGTATTAGGAACTATTAAAGTAGGTGGTAAAAGCAAAAAAGAAGCTGTAGAAATACTGTCAAAACAAATAAGCCAATATATCAATAACCCTATTGTCAACATGAGAATCATGAACTACAAAGTGACAGTACAAGGGGAGGTAAATAAGCCAGGTGTACACACTATCAATAGTGAGAGACTTACATTAGCTGAAGCAATAGCATTATCTGGTGACCTAACAGTATATGGAAAAAGAGACAATATATTACTGATAAGAGAAATAGATGGAAGAAGAGTTCCTATCCGTGTAGACATGACTAAAGCGGACTTTATGGTATCTCCATACTATTATTTAAATCAAAACGATATTGTATATGTAGAGCCTAACAAAACAAGAGTAAACTCTTCTGTAGTAGGACCTAACTTAAGTTTAGGATTATCTGCATTATCACTTTTAGTAACTGTAATAGCACTTGCTACAAAATAGAAAAATGGAAAACAAATTTGACAATCAAGAAAACTCTAATATAAACATACGAGAAGAACTAGAGAAATATTTAGTTCACTGGAGATGGTTTGTATTAAGTGTTTTTATTACTGTAGCTTTAGCTTTCGTTTATTTACGTTATAGCCAGAAGATATATTCTATCAATACTTCTATCATTGTAAAAGATGAAAAAAGAGGTGGTGGAATAGCGTCTGAAATGGCAGCATTCGCTGACTTAGGGATGTTCTCTGGTGGTAAAAGTAATGTAGAAAACGAGACACAAGTACTACAATCAAGAAGTCTTGCAGAAAGAACAGTTAGAAGATTACAATTAAATATAGCTTTAATCAATAACGATAGATTTGTAAAAAAGGATTTATATGGTAATAGTCCTGTTTCTATCAACTTTGTAGAGCGTGTTTTTGACTTTGATGATATCGAGTATTCATTTATTGTTAAAGATAGAACTGAATCGTCTTTCTTGTTATTAAATGATGAGGAAGAAGAATTAGGTACTTTTAAATATGATGAACCTATTTCTACTATATTAGGTAAACTTATCGTAACTAAGAATGCTCCTAAAAAAACAGGAACACTAGATGCTCTAAAAAAAGAAGGTGGTGAAGAAACTGTAAATGAAATACTAGTACAAGTAAAACCTGTCCAAAAAGTCGTTGATTATTACGTAAAAGAGGTAAAAATAGCTCCTACTGATAAGTTCTCTACTGTGCTTGAATTATCATTGTTAAACGCTACGCCAGCGAAAGCAAAAGATTATTTAAACACATTGATTACTTTGTACAATGATGGTGCTATAGCTGATAAACGTTTTATCTCAGAGAAAACTTCAGAGTTCATCGACTCTCGTCTAGTCCTGATTACTGATGAACTAGGTGATGTAGAAAAGAACGTAGAGGGATATAAAGCTAGAAATAGCATTACTGATATTCCTACAGAATTAAAAATTCACTTAGAGAATGCTAATGTTTATGAAAAACAAATCATTAGTAATGAAACCGAATTAAAAGTTATCTCTTCTCTAATAGAGTTCTTAAAAAGCAGCAAACCAAACGAATTACTTCCTGGTAATATAGTATCGACAGATGTTAGCTCTAACAGCTTAATTGATCAATATAATAAATTAGTATTAGAAAGAAATAAGTTAAGTACTAGTACAACTAAGCTTAACCCGGCTATCGTTAAATTAGACGATCAAATCAACTCTATGAAAGCTTCTGTATTAGAAAGCCTTCTAAGAGCCGAGAGCAATCTAAAAATTACACGTAGAGAGTTAGCGTCTAAAGAATCTGAATTAAAATCTAAACTATCTCTTGTACCAAAACAAGAAAGAGAGTTCAGAATCATCGATAGACAGCAAAAGGTAAAAGAGGCTATCTATTTATACTTATTCCAAAAAAGAGAGGAAACTGCAATCGCTTTAGCAGCAACAGAACAAAATGCTAAAATAATCGATGTAGCTAAGAGTAGTGATAAACCAGTAGCTCCTAAAAAAGCAATTATCTTATTAGCCGCTCTTATCATGGGAGGATTAATACCATTTGCTTTAATCTACTTACGTAGCTTATTAGATACTAAGGTTAAGACTAGATTAGACATTGAAGAAAATACTCAAGTTCCATTCTTAGGTGATATACCACACTCTAACGATAATTCCAAAATCGTTAATATTGCGAGTAGAACGAGTACTGCTGAAGCTCTTCGTATCGTTAGAACGAACCTTGAGTTTATGCTAAGTGATGTACAGGAAGGTAATGCTAAGATGATTTTCTTAACATCTACATTCCCTAAAGAAGGTAAAACATTTACATCTGTAAATATTGCAGCTACAATCGCATTATCAGGTAAACGAACTCTTCTTATCGGATTAGATATTCGTAACCCTAGATTAGACGATTATATCATGCTTCCTACTAAAGGAGTATCTGACTACTTATTAAGAAAAGAGGACGATATCAACCAGTATGTTGTAAAAATAGATGGTTACGAAAACATGTATGCTTTACCAGCAGGTACTATTCCACCTAACCCAGCAGAACTATTAATGGGAGATAGAATAGGAGATATGTTTGAGACTCTTAAAAAACAATATGACTATATCATCGTAGATACAGCTCCTGTTAGTTTAGTTACAGATACCTTGTTAATCGCGAAATATGCTGATACGTTCATCTACGTAGCGAGAGCAAACTACCTAGACAAACGTATGCTTAAATTACCTAATGACTTACACAAAGAAGGTAAACTTCCGAATATGTCAATTATCTTAAATGATACTGAGACAAACAAAGGATATGGTTATGGATACGGATATGGTTATGGATATGGCCAAGATCTAGAAGTAGACAAACGCCCTTGGTGGAAAAAACTAATAAATCTAAAATAAGAACAAAGGTCACTCTTTTATAGGGTGACCTTTTTCATTAATATGATAAAATATTATATCAAAATGTACTAAAACAGAAATATAAAAAGTCTGAATTATCAAATTCGTAATTCAACTCTAAAAAGGGTATTGAGCCTAAACAATAACATACATATTTAGTATATTTGCTATATAAATTTCAAGTTTTAAACAAAATATATTTAACGATAATATTGTTTTCATTTAAAGTAAATAAAAAATGACACAAAAATCTAAAATCCTTTACACGTTTACAGACGAGGCTCCAATGTTAGCTACGTATTCGTTCTTACCTATTGTACAAGCATTTGCTAAAACAGCAAGTATAGATGTTGAAACAAGAGATATATCTTTAGCAGGACGTATTCTTGCAACTTTCCCTGAGTTCTTAAAAGAAGAGCAAAGAATCGGTGATGCATTAGCAGAATTAGGAGAATTAGCAAAGACTCCAGAAGCTAATATCATTAAACTTCCAAACATCTCTGCTTCTATTCCTCAGTTAAATGCTGCTATTAAAGAATTGCAAGCTCATGGTTATGCTGTGCCTAACTATACTGCAGATGCTAAAACTGAAGAAGAAAAAGAGATTAAAGCTAGATATGCTAAAATCTTAGGTTCTGCTGTAAACCCTGTGTTACGTGAAGGAAATTCAGATCGTAGAGCTCCTAAAGCAGTTAAAAACTATGCTAAAAAACACCCACACTCAATGGGAGCATGGTCAGCTGATTCTAAAACAAGAGTAGCTTCTATGTCTGAAGGTGATTTTTATGGTAGTGAAAAATCAGTAACTATAGCTGATAACTGTAAATATAAAATCGAATTTGTAGGTACTGATGGTGCTATTAAATTATTAAAAGATTACGCTCCTTTATTAAAAGGTGAAATCATTGACTCATCTGTACTAAACGTAAATAAATTAAAAGCATTCGTTTCTGAATGTAAAGAAGAAGCTAAAGCAAAAGGTATCTTATTCTCTACTCACTTAAAAGCGACTATGATGAAGGTGTCTGACCCTATCATCTTCGGTGCTGTAGTAGAAGTTTACTTCAAAGAAGTATATGCTAAATATGCTACTTTATTTGCAGGATTAGGTATTATCCCAAATAATGGATTAGGTGATTTATATGCTAAATTAGCTGGACATGCTCAAGAAGCTGAAGTAAAAGCTGATATTGATGCTGCTATTGCTAATGGTCCTGCTATCGCAATGGTGAACTCTGATAAAGGTATCACTAACTTACACGTTCCTTCTGACGTTATCGTAGATGCTTCTATGCCAGCTATGATCCGTACTTCAGGACAAATGTGGAATGCTGAAGGAAAATCACAAGATACTTTAGCTATCATTCCAGACCGTTGTTACGCTGGTGTATACCAAACTGTAATCGAAGACTGTAAAGCTAATGGTGCTTATAACCCTACTACTATGGGATCTGTACCTAACGTAGGTCTTATGGCTCAAAAAGCGGAAGAATATGGTTCTCATGACAAAACATTCCAAGCTGACACAAATGGAGTAATCCGCGTATCTGATGATAAAGGAAATATCTTCTTCGAACAAAATGTAGAAGCTGGAGATATATTCAGAATGTGTCAAACTAAAGACGCTCCTATCCAAGACTGGGTTAAACTAGCTGTTAACCGTTCTCGTTTATCTGATACTCCTGCTATCTTCTGGTTAGATGAAAACAGAGCTCACGATAGAGAAATCATCGCTAAAGTAAATACATACTTAAAAGATCACGATACTACTGGATTAGATATCAGAATCTTAAACCCAGTAGAAGCTACTAAAGTATCTGTAGAAAGAATCCGTCAAGGTCTAGATACAATCTCTGTAACAGGAAATGTATTACGTGATTACTTAACAGATTTATTCCCAATCTTAGAAGTAGGTACTTCAGCTAAGATGTTATCTATCGTTCCATTAATGAATGGTGGTGGATTATTCGAAACTGGAGCAGGAGGTTCTGCACCTAAACATATCGAACAGTTCATTGAAGAAGGATATTTACGTTGGGATTCTTTAGGAGAGTTCTTAGCATTAGGTGCTTCATTCGAACACTTAAGCCAAACTCAAAACAACCCTAAAGCAATGGTATTAGCTGAGACATTAGACGAAGCTACTGCTAAGTTCTTAGACAATGATAAATCACCTGCTCGTAGAGTTGGATCTATCGATAACCGTGGTTCTCACTTCTACTTAGCAATGTATTGGGCTGAAGCATTAGCTAACCAATCTAAAGATGCTGAGTTACAAGCTAAATTTGCTCCTATCGCAAAAGCAATGACTGAAGGTGAGGCTAAAATCAACGAAGAGTTAATCGCTTCTCAAGGTAAAGCTCAAAACATCGGTGGTTATTACCAATCAAATGTAGCTGACACAGCTAAGGCTATGCGTCCAAGTGCTACTTTAAACCAAATTATTGACACTATCTAATATAGCATCGATATACTAAAAAAGGTCATCAGTTAACTGATGACCTTTTTTTATACTCTCTTTTATTGATCTAATAAAATTTGATACTTACGCCCAATAGGCACTTCATCGCCATTCATTAAAATGACTTTACTCATAAATCGCTCTTTTATACACTCTTTATTGATAATAAAAGAACGATGTACTTGAACAAAGTTATCTCCTTTTAATTCTGTTTTAAACCCTACTAAAGACCCATATACAAAATAACTCTTGCGTCTACTTTTAGTAAATATCTTGATATAGTTACCTGCACTTTCAACATACATGATGTCAGACATTTCTATAAAGTAATCAAAGCCATCTTCTTTTATTAATACTTTTTGAAGTTCGCTCTTGCGATTATTTTCTTTTCTATCCTTACAGAATACCTTTGCTTTTTCAACTGCTTTAAGAAACTTACTAAAAGCTATTGGTTTTAACAAATAGTCTACTGCATCATTCTGATAAGATTCTAATGCAAAGTCTGAATACGCCGTTGTCACGATCGTAGTGGGTTTAATAGGTAACATTTCTAACAACTCTAAACCTGATACTAAAGGCATATTAATATCTAAGAATAATATATCTACTTCATTACTTTGTAAAAAAGTTAAAGCTTCTTTTCCACTATAAGCATGCCCTATACATTCTAAATCATCGCATTGCTTAATATGACTTAAAAGCACCTGATGTGCAGGTTTCTCATCATCTACTATTAAACACTGGTAGGTAATTCCCATAATTCTAAAGTGGTTTTATAATAATACTTTGATTTGTTCTTTGTAAATTTATATCTCAACTGGGAGACTTCTAGTCTTCTTTCTAGATTTAAAAGCCCAACACCTGTTCCTTTTTGCAACATTTCGTCAGGCAAACAACTGTTTTCTAATTCGAACAGCAAATGATTATCTCTAGCATATCCTCTTAATTTTATAAAAGGAAATTCAGTTTGTAAAGCAAATTTTATCGCATTTTCAACCAAACTAAAATACAAAAGTGGAGGCACTTGAAACTTCTCAATATCCCCTTCATATTTTATATCTACGACTAAATCGTTTGTCCTAAACTTATAGTAATTAAAATATTCTTTTAAAAATTCTATTTCTTGATCTAAAGAAACAAACTCTCTTTTAGTTGCTTCTAATTGATATCTTAATAAATGTGATAATTGCAAAATTCGCTCAGGCGTTTCTTCTGGATTAGTTAGAGCCTCGCCATATAAGTTATTCATTGCGTTTAAAAGAAAATGTGGGTTTAACTGCATCTTGAGGAAGTCCAATTCAGCTACAGTATTTACTAAACGCTTTTCACGAACTGTAATATCATTGAATACCCATAAGTGAATAAAATAAGTACCCGATCCTAAAAACATTAAAAATATAGTATTTAGAATTTCACTCAACCAAGAATCAAATCCATCTATAAGCATATTTAATAACCCAGTACCAATTAGAACTACAATCCAATAGATAGTAAATAATGGTAAGAAAATATTGTACCGCTTGGTAATCATATATCTCTTAATCAGCAAAATATTACTAATTAAAATACAACCGTATACAATAAAGAAGGAAGGCACTAACTCCTCCCAAATCTCAGTTAATGAACGATCACTTTTATCTACAGAAGCGACGAATGTAAATACACTAAGAAGTAGAATGATAACTGACACATTCCTCAACCAAAAGTTAGAATAAAATTTCCATAGTGACTTCATACAAACAAATGTAAAGAATCATTAATAATAACATTATCCTTTCATTACTATTTATTTGAAAGCCATTAAAATAATAGCTACTTCATCAGCGTTTAATTAAACAAATAGCAATAATTACTTACCTATTTTTGCATTGAAACATAATAAGATAAACGAATGATTAATCACAAAAAGTTTACCAATTATTTATTGGGACTGAGTTTCTACGTATCTACAATTCCTTTTCATGTACAGCATACGATGGCGAATGTCATAAATGAACAAGTACAAACAATATTAAAAGGAAAGGTACTAGATAAAAACTCTCCCTTAATAGGAGCTACTGTCTATATAAAAGAATTAGATCAAGCTACCACCACTAATGAGTTAGGAGAGTTTAGTATCTCTATTCCATCAGGACAGTATAACATTCTAGTATCATACTTAGGTTACACTAATCATCATGCTAATATAGACACAACTAAAGATAATACATTAAAAATCATCCTAAAATCTGATACTGCTCAATTAGACGAAGTAGTCATAATAAAAAACTCTACAAAAGCAGATATTAGAACACCAGAGATGAGTGTCAATAAATTATCTATAGAGGAAGTTAAAAAAATGCCTGTTGTACTAGGTGAAACAGATGTTCTAAAGTCTATCTTACAACTCCCTGGTGTAACAAATGCTGGTGAAGGAGCGTCAGGATTTAATGTGCGAGGCGGAAGTGCAGGACAGAACTTAGTACTTTTAGATGATGCAAATGTTTTTAGCTCTTCTCACCTATTTGGTTTCTTCTCAGTGTTTAATTCAGACGCACTTCAAGACATCAAGTTATACAAAGGAGGAATACCAGCTAGATTTGGAGGACGAGCTTCTTCTGTATTAGAAGTATTCCAAAAAAATGGTAATACTGAGGAGTTTCATGGCACAGGAGGTATAGGAGTTATCTCTAGTAGATTAATGGCAGAAGGCCCTATGCAGAAAGGAAAATCTTCCTTCTTAGTAGCAGGAAGAGCCTCGTATGCACATTTATTCCTAAAGTTAACAGACAATAAGAACTCTGCTTATTTTTATGATTTAAACACTAAATTAAACTTTGATTTAAACGAAAACAATAAACTAACCTTATCTGGTTATTTCGGACGAGATGTATTTAGTTTTAGTCAGTTATTAAAGAACACCTTTGGAAACTCAATTTTAAATCTTCAATGGCATCATTTATTCTCAGATAATCTAAGTAGTAAACTTACCACTTCATACAGTGACTATGTATATGGTCTAGATATGGAAATAACTGGCTTTAAATGGGATTCTGATATTAAAAGTTACTCATTAAAGTATGATCTAACTCATGACATCCATAGTAATCTTCAATTAAAATATGGAGTAAGTGGTCTTTACTATGATTTTTCTCCAGGAGTAATTAAGCCAACAAAACCAGACTCATCTATTATTTATAAGAAGATAGATTCTAAATACGCTTTTGAAGGAGGTGTTTATTTAGAAGCAGAACAGAGTATTGGTCAACATTTCAATTTAAACTATGGGGCTAGGTTTTCTACATTTACTAATCTAGGAAAAGAAAATATCAATCTATATCAAAACAATCAACCTGTAAGATATGACTCTGAACTAGGTTTATACAAGATGGCAGATATCATAGGGACTGAATCTTATAATAGAGGTAAGAGTATTCAAAACTACAATAATTTTGAACCACGCTTCGGCATTGCTTATATTATTAATGATGATCAATCTATTAAAGCTAGTTATAATAGAATGGCTCAGTATCTTCATTTAATGTCTAATACGGCAGCACCAACTCCATTAGATATCTGGACACCAAGTAGTAAATATATCAAGCCAGAACTCGTTGATCAAGTTGCATTAGGATACTTCAGAAACTTTAAAGAAGGAAAATATAGTTTAGAAACAGAGGTTTACTATAAAAAAGGAGATAACAGAGTAGATTATATAGATGGTGCACAACTGATAGGTAATGATGCTTTAGAACGCGTAATACTTAGTGGTGAATCTAGAGCATACGGACTAGAGCTATTGGTGCGTAAGAATCTAGGTAGACTTACAGGATGGGTATCCTACACCTTAGCAAAATCAGAGCAGAGAACACCTGGTAGAACACCAGATGAGCCAGGAATAAATAATGGTCAATGGTATAGAACTGCTTATGATAAAACACATGACTTTTCTGTTACAGCTATGTACCAATTAAACAAGAAGTGGGATCTTAGCGCTAGCTTTACCTTACAATCAGGACGACCAACATCTTACCCAGAAGGAAGATATGACTATTTAGGTCAGAGTGTTCCTAATTTTGGGAAAAGAGGTGCTTACAGCCTACCTGCTTATCATCACTTAGACGTATCAGCAACTTATACCCCTACAAAAAACACAAGTAGAAAGTGGCAAAGTGAATGGGTATTCGGCATATATAATCTTTATGGAAGAGCCAATGCCGCTTCTATATCATTCCGTGAACACAAAGATCACAGAGGACAGAATGAAGCTGTTAAAATGTCTATTTTCGGAATGGTTCCAAGTGTAACCTATAACTTTAAATTCTAATCAAATGAATATTCTCAAATATATAAGTATACTCTCTATTCTATTATACCTTACTTCTTGTGAGCATGTAATAGATATAGACTTACCAACAGCACCTCCAAGATTAGTTGTTGAAGGTAATCTCGATTTTGATGCAGAGAACAAACAAGATACCCTAAGTATCAATCTATCTTTGACTACAGATTTTTATAATCCACAAGCACCTAAAGTCCATAATGCAACAGTATGGGTAGAAGACGAAAAAGGAACTAAACATCAGTTCAAAGAACTCAATAAGACTGGAAGATATATCTCTACTTCTATTAAAAAAGACTTTGTGAAAAATAAATATAAATTACACATAGAGTATGATAATGATATTTATGAAGCAATCGAAAGGTTAGTTGAAACTCCTAAAATAGAAAGGTTAGAACAAAGAAGAGAAAAGTTCTTTAATGATTACTATTATACGATTAGAATTTACTTTCAAGATACAGATAAAGGTGATAATAAATTAAATTATTATTACACTAATTTACTTTGGGAAAATAAAAGACCTGCCTTAAGTGTTCGTTCTAACGAGTTCTCTAAAGGTAAACTAATAGAAGACATATCAACAGACAAAGATTATGAACCTGGTGACAAGATACAAATAGATCTACATCAAATCTCTAGAAACTATTATGATTATATGTGGCTTATAACTGATGCTTTAAACAATGGAGGAGGTCCTTTTCAGACACCTATTTCTAAAATAAAGGGGAATGTCAAAAACCTTACTACACCTGATAAAGAAGCACTAGGATACTTTAGAGTAACTGAGAAGCAAACTATATATCACACTATTTTTGAACAACCTAAACCGTAAATAAAAAAGCCATCATGTGATGGCTTTTTCTATTTTGATAATAACTCTTTAGCATGAACTAAAGCAGAATCACTAATATCTTTCCCTGATAACATCTGTGCTATCTCTTTCACTCTACTCTCATAATCTAATAATGTCAATTGTGAAGTAGTCGTTTCGTCATCAGATGTTTTGTACACTTTATAATGTTGCTTCCCTTTTGCTGCTATCTGAGGTAAATGCGTAATGGCAAACACCTGCATATGAGCACTCATATCTTTCATAATCACTCCCATCTTATCAGCTACTTCTCCAGAAACCCCAGTATCTATCTCATCAAAGATAATAGTAGGCAAATTAGAATACCTAGCTAATATTGCTTTTATCGCTAACATAATTCTAGACAATTCTCCTCCTGAAGCAACTTTCTTTAGCACACCGAAATCCATTCCTTTATTAGCAGAAAACAACAGTTGTAACTCATCTTTCCCATTAGCTAAAAAATTCTTGGATACAGTGAAGTCAAACTTGAAGTTGGCATTAGGTATTCCTACTAATGACAATATCTCTAATAGTTGTTTGACTAAAACAGGAACAGCCTTTATTCTCGATTCTGAGAGCTTATCTCCTACTTCGTGTAAAACAACACTTAACTTATCAATTTCTCTTTCTAATGAGCTTATTTTATCGTCTATTCCACTAGCTAGATCTACTTTCTCTTCCAGTTCACTTCTAATAGCTAATAATTCTTCTACAGTAGCTACTTGATGTTTTCTCTGTAGATTATATAGTAATTGTAAGCGATCATTAATTAAATCTAATTGTTCAGGATCTGCAGACACATTATCTAATTGGCGTTCTATCTCATCAGACAGATCTTTCAGCTCTATTTCTACACTACTAATACGAGTATATAACTCTTCATAATCTTTAGAAATGGTACTCGTTTTCTGTAATAATTGCTTTACCTCCTTCAATCTATAAACCGCCCCTACTTCATCGTCTGCCAAAAGATTAATTGATTGTCCAAAGCTTTCTCTTACAAACTCAACATTATTCAGTTTTTCGTACTCTTGCTCTAATTCTTGTTGATCTAATCCATCAAGGTTACCTTGAATCAACTCTTCTAAAAGAAAAGCATTATAATCTTGTTCTTTGATTAAATCAGCCTGTTGTTGTTGTAAACTTCTTAATTGTGTTTGGGCTTTCTTGTATAATACTAAATGTCCTTTATACTCCTCTAAAATATTGCTATTACTTGCAACTGCATCAACAATTTGCATTTGGTAATTTTCATCAGACAATTCCATTGTTTGATGTTGGGAATGTATATCTATTAAGTGTTCTGTTAATTGTTGCAAATCAGATAAATTAACAGGGCTATCATTTACAAAGGCTCTAGATTTACCAGAAGGAGAAATCTCCCTTCTTATAATCGTCACATCTTCATATTCTAATTCTAACTCATTGAATAAATCCTTCAATCCATATTTACCAATACTAAAATGACCTTCTATAACACACTTCACTTCTTTATCCTTTAGAGAAGATAAATCAGCACGTTTTCCTTGTAACAAACCTAATGCACCTAACACAATAGACTTACCAGCTCCTGTTTCACCTGTAATAATAGAAAAGCCATCAGAAAAATCTATTTCTAATGTATCAATAAGTGCAAAGTTTTTGATTGTTAATGATATAAGCATATAACTTAATTTTAGAACTAAAGACTATTCCATTTTAATCCATTTAATGGAGCTAATTTATTCAATAATTCCACTACACGTTTCTTATTTTTATCTGTCACTCCACCATAAACACCTATCAACTCATCTGTTTTAGAATCAAAGAAAACACGTGTCAGAAAAGAATTTGGTCGAGTAGAATTAAAACCTTCTAAAGCTATTAAAGCTTGCAGAATACCATCTCTTCCATCCGCTACATTATCACTCATACGATCTAATCCTAAACGGTGATATTTATATAAAGCATCTTTATAAGCCTCTCCAACTCCCGAAGCTAAATCACTAATAAAAGAATATCTTGTATTACTACCATCCCCTTGCTTCCATCCTCTATAATTTCCTTGCTGAGCAATAGAAGCTATACCATTTGCTGTTTGCAAATAAGTACTCCCTCCACCTTTACTAAACGTTTCTGCGTCCAATCCTATAATTAGATTCGCATAAAATCCTATCAAAGAAGTCAAATTAGAGTCGTATGAATTGGGATTGTAATAAAGAGATTCAAACTCAATATAATTAAAAACAATATCCTTATCGTTGAACAATAATACTTGTGTAGAATATCCAGATCCATAAACAGGTCTAGATGATTTGACCTGAAGGGTTCCAGATACTGTATTATTACCGTAAGTAGTTACATTCAGAAAGAACATACAATCTATCCTCTCCACTGGAGAAAACTTCTTAGATGTCCAACTGGTATTGTTTATAAAATCTTTAAGTGATTTCTCTAGTGATTTGAAATAAGCTTGATTACTATTTCCTACTTGGCTATGGTTAACCGTTACTATTGCATTAAGCTCCTGAGCATAACTGTTTAGAACTATAAAAAGCGAACCAAAAAGCCAAATAAGTTTATTCATAATGTTTAATTATCTTATATATAATATCCTGAGCTACTTCTTCTTTAGATTTTAATTCCTTAGGTTCTATATTAAAATCTTTATCTATAAAGGTAACCTTATTCGTTGGTTTTCCAAAACCTGCTCCTTCATCTTTTAAAGAATTTAAAACAATTAAATCTAAATTCTTCTTCTTGATTTTAGCTTTTGCGTGTTCTATCTCATTTTGAGTTTCTAGTGCAAAACCTATCAGAAACTGTTCTTTCTTTATAGCACCTAGTGAAGCTAATATATCAGGATTCTTATCCATTTCTATTATAAACTCTTCACTGTTCTTTTTAATCTTTTCAGTAGCTACTTCTTTAGGTCGATAATCTGCTACTGCAGCAGCGGCAACCACAGCATCCACATCAGCATAATACTGATGACACGCCTCATACATCTCCATAGCAGACATAACCGAGATAACCTTTACTCGTTCATGCGCTATTTTCTGATTGCTAGGACCTGATACTAATACTACATCAGCACCTTGCTTAGCAGCCTCTAGAGCGATATCATACCCCATTTTTCCAGAAGAATGATTACCTATAAAACGCACAGGATCTATAGGTTCGTATGTAGGCCCCGCAGTTATTAATAATTTTCTTCCTTTTAGGGGCAAATTATTTAACAACACATCTTTTACAGCCTGCAAGATTGTCTCAGGTTCAGCCATACGACCTTTCCCAACTAAACCACTTGCTAATTCACCTTCCTCAGCAGGAATGATAAGATTACCATAACCTTCTAACAAGGCTAAATTACGGTCTGTAGTAGGGTGCACATACATATCTAAGTCCATCGCAGGTGCTACCATAACAGGGCACTTAGCAGATAGATAGATTGCCATTAAGAGATTATCGCAATATCCATTAGCCATCTTCGCTAATGTATTGGCAGTCGCAGGAGCTATAACCATTAGGTCAGCCCAGAGTGCTAAATCAACATGATTATTCCATGTCCCTCCTTCACCAGCATCATTGAAGAAATTTGTATATGCTGGATTCTTTGATAAAGTAGATAAAGTATAAGGAGTTACAAATTGATGAGAAGCAGGTGTCATGATCACTTGGACCTCGGCACCTGCTTTTATAAGTAAACGTACTAAGTGTGCCGTCTTATACGCGGCAATTCCACCAGTTACACCTAGTATTATTTTTTTACCGCCTAAACTTGACATCACTAAGTATTATTTATGTTCTATTGTTCTTTGTATGAAACTTTACCTTCTAACCACTCTTCTACAGCTAATGCTTGAGCTTTAGGCAATTTTTCATAAAATTTAGATACTTCTATTTGTTCTTTATTTTCAAATACTTCATCTAAACTATCATTGTAAGTAGCGAACTCTTCCAACTTGTCAACCAACTCATTCTTGATTTCTGTGTTGATTTGGTTTGCTCTCTTAGCAATTATAGTAATAGCCTCATAAATATTTCCTGTAGGCTCTTCAATCTTACTTTTGTTATAAGTAATTGTGTTTACTGGAGCATTTGTTTTCTTTAAATCCATCTCTTTCGCTTAAGTTATTTTGAAAATTTTGCTAATTCTTCTTGTATATTTTCAAGCATACCATCTGCTTGCTTTTTGTATTTTGTTTCTGCATTAAAACGAACTAATACGTCGTACATTGACTTTGCTGTATTCAGACGTTCTTCCATTTTATAATGCACACTGTTCATTGCTAATTTATAAGCTGAATCAAACTTATAGAACAAGGCATCTTCCTTATATTTCGTACCTGGATAATCATAGATAAAGTTATCTAATGCTACGATAGCAGCATTGTAATTTCTAGTCCAATCTCCAATCGTATTTAACTGCTTTGCATTCTCATAAGTCTTTCTCTCGATCTTCTCATTCATCTCTTGCATAATTGAATTAGCTTCAAATACAAAATTAGAACCAGGATATTGATCAATAAACTTTTGTAATTTATCTATTACATCATAAGTCACTCTTTGATCTAAAGAGTACACAGGTGATAATGCGACACCAGACTTAATCTCTTTTAAAAGAGCTTCTTCACGCTTATCACTTCTTGGATATGTAGCCGCAAAGTTTTTAAAACGAAACCCTGATAATTCATAGTCTTTTGTCAAATAAGTCGCCTCAGCGAAGTTAAAAAACATATCTTCTGCTTTAGGATTCGCTCTATAAACAGTCTCTAATTGTTCATAAAGACGAATAGCATTTCTATATTTCCCTTTCTCAAAAAACTGATTTGCTACTTCTTTTTTATATTCATAATCCTCTGATTTCAAAGCCTTTTGCATTGGTCCACAGCTCGCTATTGAAAGCATAAGAATAGATAAACCGATATATTTTTTCATAAATGTTTTTCGTTGTTTTTGACAAAAGCATTTCCAAGATAGTCCTGTAAAAGCAAATGCAAATTTAAATTAATAATTGCATTATACAAAAAGCTTTTTATATTAAAAAGAAAAGATGTCTAAAATGACATCTTTTCATATAAATCATTATTCCTTAAACGATTAAACTGCTGGGTTATTATTCGCTTGTTGGTTAAAGTTTTTAATATCATTATCGAATAAATATAAACCTCCTTTATCATCTCCAATAAGGTTTATCTTATCAAGAATTGTACGTGCTGTAGCTTCTTCTTCTATTTGTTCTGACACATACCACTGTAAGAAATTATGAGTTGCATAATCTCTCTCTTCTAAAGCTATATGTACTAATTCATTAATGCTTTTTGAAACAAACACCTCATGATCAAACAATTGCTTAAACAACGCTTTAAATGATGTGTGATCCAACTCTGGCTTTGTCACAGCAGGGATAACAGCTTGTCCTCCTCTTTGGTTTACATATTTAACTAATTTAAGCATATGTTGACGTTCTTCATCTGATTGTGCGAACATAAAAGTAGCAATCCCTTCGAATCCTTGAATCTCTGCCCAAGAAGCCATCTCTAAATAAATCTGAGAAGAATCCCCCTCTATTTTAATCTGCTCATTAAGTGCTTTTTCTAATTTTTCTGATAACATAACTTTCTTTTTTTAATTCAGTATTTTAATTTCTTTTTCGATTCTTGAAGCTAAGTCTGTATCTACATTAACCAATGGCAAACGAAGCGTATTTTGCATCACTCCTTCTAACTTTAATATCTCTTTGATTCCAGCAGGGTTTCCTTGTTCAAAGATCATATCGATAATAGGCATTAATTCATATTGTAATTTAAATGCCTCTTTGATATCTCCTTTTAATCCTAGGCGAATCATATCTGTAAACTTTTGAGGAACACCTTGTCCTATTACTGAAATAACTCCAGCTCCTCCTGCTAACACCAAAGGCAATGCGATCGCATCATCTCCTGATATTACTAAAAAGTCTTTGCGAGTACTTTGACGGATTAACTCCATCCCTTGTACCATACTTCCCGCTGCCTCTTTTATACCAATGATATTCTTAAACTCATTCGCTAAACGAACTACAGTCCCTACTGCCATATTACTTCCTGTTCTACCAGGTACATTGTATAAAATAATAGGTAATGGACTATTCTCAGCAATCATTTTGAAGTGCTGATAAATTCCTTCTTGTGTAGGTTTATTATAATAAGGTGATACTGATAATATAGCATCAAACCCTTCTAAGTTCTCCTGTGTTAATTCATCTAATACAGCATGTGTATTATTTCCTCCTACTCCTAATACTAATGGCAATCTTTTCTTATTAGCCTTTATTACGGTACGTTTGACTAACTGTTTTTCTTCCTTACTAAGAGTTGCTGACTCCCCAGTAGTTCCTAATACTACTAGATACTCTACCCCTCCTGCTATTGTAAATTCTACCAAATTCTGTAATGCTTCTACATCTACAGAAAAATCGCTGTTAAATGGCGTTACTAATGCCACTCCCGTACCAATAAGTGATTGCATAGTTCTTCTAATTATTAATTTTTAAAAACGTTAATATATTTAAATAAATTGTCTACAAAATTCTCTACATCTAATCGCTCTAAAGCTAAACTAAAATGATTCAATTGTGTATTTTCTGAGGAAACTCCCACTTTAAAAATAGCATTAGACTTTGATGTCACCCATAATAAAGGCAAAGCCTGATTTGTATAATAACTAATCAACAAATCACATTTCTTTTCAATAAACTCAAGGACTTCTTTATTCTCTATACCTCCTGTTAATGTGAACTCACTCATCCCAAACAGGTGCTCCTCATTATTCTTCTTGCTATCTTTTGCATAAACCAAGAAATGTATTTTTGTACTAGGTATTCCTTTTCTTTCTAAACTTTTAATTAAATCTGGAATAACCTTAGCTTCTGCTTTATCTACTACAATACCGATTTCTTTAAAATCATATTTAAAATCGACCGGTACTGCTTTTAATGTTGACTTTTCTACTACTTTTTGAAGTGATCTTTTCTTTAAAGTATTAAACCACATATAAGTTACTGTTTTTGTAAAGATAAACAAATAGCTAATTAGGTAATACTACATTTAACATCGAATTATTGAATTAACGCAATAAACTCCGCTTCTGTTAATATTTTAATACCTAGTTTATTTGCTTTTTCTAGCTTAGATGGTCCCATTTTATCTCCTGCCACGACATAATTAGTCTTAGAGGTAATAGAACTTCCTACTTTTCCTCCATGATCTTCGATAGCTTGTTTAATCTCATCGCGAGACATTTGTTCAAACACCCCAGATACCACTAATGTCTGTCCTAGAAGAACATCTGACACTACCGTAGATTCCTTTTCTTCTAACACAAATTGCACACCATATCCCTTTAGTCTAGCAATTATTTCTTTATTAATATCACTACTAAAGAAGTCTATTACACTTTGTGCTATTCTTTCTCCAATTTCATCTACTGTTATCAACTCCATTAACGGAGCTTCTGCCAGAGCATCTATTGTCTTATAATGATTTGCTAACTTTTTAGCCACAGTCTCTCCTACATAACGGATCCCTAATGCGTATAATACACGTTCAAAAGGAACCTGTTTAGAAGCTTCTATACCTTTTATCAGATTATCTGCAGACTTCTCTCCCATGCGTTCTAAACCTAGAACATCTTCTTTCTTTAACTCGTATAAGTCAGCGTAATTCTCTACTAATTCATTTTTGTACAACAGTACTACAGTTTCTTCTCCCAGCCCCTCTATATCCATCGCCTTACGAGAGATAAAGTGCTGTATCCTACCCGCTATTTGAGGTGGACATCCATACACATTTGAACAATAGTGTTGTGCCTCCCCGACACTTCTCTTTAACTTAGTACCACATTCAGGGCATTCCTTAATGTATACTGTACGTTCAGAGTCAGCTGGTCTAGCCTCTAAATTCACACCTACTATTTTCGGGATAATCTCTCCTCCTTTTTCCACATATACAGAGTCATTTACACGAATATCTAACTTCGCTATCTGATCTGCATTGTGTAAAGAAGCACGTTTTACTATCGTTCCTGCCAACTGTACAGGTTCCAAGTTTGCTACAGGAGTTATAGCACCTGTTCTACCTACTTGATATGATATAGAGTTTAATACAGTCTCTGCTTGTTCAGCTTTAAATTTATATGCTATAGCCCATCTCGGTGCTTTAGAAGTATACCCTAATTCATCTTGATAATGCAATGAATTGACCTTAACCACCACTCCATCTGTCTCATAAGGTAGCTCATGTCTATGAATATCCCAATAATTTATAAACTCTAATACTTCATCAATATTCTTAGCTAACTTAGAGATAGTAGGAACTTTAAATCCCCATGCTCTAGCTTTGTCTAAACTTTCATATTGTGTTGTTACCCCTAGATCACTTCCTACTATATTATAAAGTAGACAATCTAAAGGACGTTTTGCAACCTCGGCACTATCTTGTAATTTCAAACTACCAGAAGCTGTATTTCTTGGATTAGAATAAGGCGTCTCTCCGATTTCTATCAAATCTTGATTCATCTTTTCAAACCCTGCCAATGGCAATACAATCTCTCCACGAATATCAAAACTCTGAGGATAATCTCCGTTTAATCGAATAGGAACTGATCTAATTGTTCTAATATTATTAGTCACATCATCCCCTTGCACTCCATCACCTCGTGTCACTGCTCTTACCAGCACTCCATCTTCATACGTAATCGTAATAGATGCACCATCATACTTTAATTCACATGTAAACTCTACTGGCACATCACCTAAAACTTTCTGTACACGTTGTTCCCAATCTAATAAATCTTCCTTAGAATAAGAGTTATCTAAAGAATACATTCTATAACGGTGTACAATAGTATCAAAGTTCTTAGTCACCGTACCTCCTACTCTTTGTGTTGGAGAATTAACATCAAAATATTCTGGGTGAGCTAATTCTAACTTCTCTAATTCTTTTAATTTCTGATCAAAATCGAAATCTGAAATCGTTGGATTATCCAACACATAATAATTATAATTATGTTCATTTAATTCTTTGCGAAGTAAATCTAATTGTGCTTTAATATCCATTTTTTAAAACGATTACAGTTTCAACATTTCTTTAAATTGACCATATAAATGACCATCACTCAGAATAGCTCCTTGTTGGATTAAACTAAAGATTTCTTCATTGCGATTCTCTCCAAAGCTTTTTCCTCCATGTCTCACTTCCACATCTTCTGTAAACACTGCATCTGATAACCATTGCAGTCCTTCTTTACTTAAAAGATCTATATCTGATTGTTTACTCTTAATTACGATAGTCTTGATTTCTTTATCGTCGAAACCAAACAAAAATATATGGCTCTTAGAATAATGTTCTAAATATTTAGCATTCGTCAGTACTCCTTCCCAAATTAAATCTGAGAAAATATCTAACTCTTGTTCTGCTACTTCTGGCTTTTCTTCTTTTATCTTATCCCATTCATTCTTATCTATCTGCTGTGCAGCTAAGAAGTTAATAAACTCTGGGTGTAATTCTTCAAACTGCTCTTTCGTAAGCCTACTGTATTTCATAATATAAATTGCATTTGAAACAAAGATAATACCTTCATTTCAATTCGTATAATGTGATAAATTAATTCTGTACTATCTCTGCTAAAGACTTCTTCATAGACACTGCATACTTTAATGGCACATAATCTGCCTCCACAATATCCATTTCATAAAATGACAACGTTCTTACATCAAAAATGAATGTACCCACCGTCACTATTCTATCTTCATAATTTTCATAAATAGTGAATTGATAGTAATTTCCTCTTTTATTAGAACCATCATTCTTTGCATTCGGAGACACATCTACTCTCACCACTACTCCCGTACCACCATTAGCTATTACAGCCTTATTGAAGTCTTCACCCAAATAGTCTTTAGCCGCAGTAGTCTTTAACGCAGCTAATACTGTCTCAAGCCCATCTTTACTCACAGATATCTTATTCGACTCATCCATTAGCGTAACAGCTTTCTTATTGTCGATCTTAAATATCTTTTCAGTACTCTTTAGAATAGCAGGTTCTTGCTCGTATAAGTTCTGCCATGGTGTAGTTGTATCTTCTTCTTCTACCTTATTTTTATTAGTACTTTCATCTGTCACCACTGTTTCTATCACCTCTCCTTCTGCACCAGAAGTATCTTTGTCATCCTTACAAGCAAATAAAGACACCCCAATAACAACTATACCTAAAACTCTCACTAATCTATTCATAACTACTTTTTGTTTTTAAACACTACTAAATCGACTACTTACTTCCTATAAATGAAGTATTAAGCTATTTTTCACAGCTTAGTTTTATACACTTCCAAGATACAAAAAAACACTAGTAATCAACCAACCTCCCTTACATAATTTAGCTAAATTATATAGCAAAAAAAAAGGCCTTCCAAATGGAAGGCCTTTTCTATATATAATCTTTTAAGACTATTCTTGCTCAGCGATTACTTCGTAATCAACTTCAACGATTACATCACGGTGTAAACGAACGTTAGCAGTATATTTACCTAAACGTTTGATAACTCCTGAAGTGATGTATTTTCTGTCAACTTCTTGACCATTTTTAGCGAAAACCTCAGCGATATCTGCATTAGTTACAGATCCGAATAATTTTTCACCACCAGCTTTAACAGCAATCTTGATTTCTAAAGCTTTTAACGCCTCAGCGATAACTTTAGCATCAGCTACTAATTTAGCTTCTTTGTGCGCTCTTTGTTTTAAGTTCTCAGCTAATACTTTTTTAGCAGATGGAGTAGCTAATACAGCCATCCCTTGAGGGATTAAATAGTTACGTCCGTATCCTGGTTTAACAGTTACTACGTCATCTTTAAATCCTAACTTTTGAACGTCTTGTTTTAAGATAATTTCCATTGTTGATGTCCTTTTTATAAGAAGTTAGGTTTCACGAATGAAAACCAACAACTTTATGATTTGTTATTATTTTAATAAATCAGCTACGTATGGCATTAAAGCTAAGTGACGTGCTCTTTTGATCGCTACAGATACTTTTCTTTGGTATTTTAAAGAAGTTCCTGTTAAACGACGTGGTAAAATTTTACCTTGCTCGTTAACGAATTTTAATAAGAAATCAGCATCTTTATAGTCGATGTATTTGATTCCTGATTTTTTGAAACGACAATACTTTTTAGTTTTGTTTGTTTCAATGTTTAAAGGCGTTAAATATCTGATATCTCCGT
The DNA here is from genome assembly GCF_001865835.1 of Myroides sp. ZB35. Classification (NCBI taxonomy): domain Bacteria; kingdom Pseudomonadati; phylum Bacteroidota; class Flavobacteriia; order Flavobacteriales; family Flavobacteriaceae; genus Myroides; species Myroides sp. ZB35. The sequence goes on from NZ_CP017769.1 coordinate 370,061, forward strand.
CTTTTTTTCCTTTTGCAGATTGCTCTATACTTGACATAACAATTAAGCTTTTTTAGATTTTAATTTCTCTCTTCTTCTCTCAGCCCAAGATACAGCGTGTTTGTCTAAAGCTACAGTTAAGAAACGCATAACTCTTTCGTCACGTCTGAATTCAGTCTCTAAGTTGATGATGATATCAGCAGGTGCTGTGAATTGGAATAAGTGATAAAAACCACTTTTCTTGTGTTGGATTTCATAAGCTAATTTTTTTAAGCCCCAGTCCTCTTTAGCTACCATCTCAGCTCCTCTAGAAGTAAGAAATTCTTCGAATTTCACTACTGTTTCCTTTATCTGAGTTTCAGATAAAACGGGATTCAAGATGAAAACAGTTTCATAATGATTCATAAATACTAAATTTTATTTGTTACAAAATTGGGTGCAAAAATACAACTTTATACATACTATCCAAAACTAATTTGATCTTTAATAAAGTTTTTTTCTACTCCCTCTTATTTATCTTTCTATTTTCTTGTCTAATAATGCCTCTGCTCTCTGATACATCCCTTCTATAGATAATACATCTAAATCAGGGTGATTTCTCAACCACTTCGCATTTAACTCTACGATATCCTCTTCTAGATTATAGAAGTCATCATTCTTCAACAGATCTCTTGTAGGATTCGTACCGAAGTAATCCGACTCACAGAAAGCCTCTAATACAGTTTCGTCAATATTATTTAAAACCTCAAGTTGCTTCTTTAAAAGAGCTAAGTTTTGTGTAGCTCCTATTTTCTCTAGCCCATCAGCTATGATAGCAAAAAACTCATAATCAGCCTGAGTATTCCAAACAATCTGAGAGAAGTTTCCATTCTTATATTGAGCTAAATAATAATCAAGATAATAACTTAGAATCGCATCTGGGTGAACTGTCTCTTCCATTAATCCTCCTTCTTCTCTTACCAAGTTAATAAACGTGATATTTGAATAAACGATATCATAAGCCTCTTGACTATTAAATGAATCTTGTGATACTACAATTTTTAATTCCATACTATTATTTCTTTTTTATAACACTTCTTTTACCTTCTAAAAAAATCGCTAATAGAAATCTACATTAGCGACTACTTTCACAGAGCGATACTGTCCTATCGCTTCAAAACTTTTCAATATTTTTCGAACATTCTCTTTTGTCTTTATCAGAGGTACATTCTGAGGAATTTTAATTAAAATCACTCGTATATATTGATTGCGTATCCTATTAATCGCAGGCTCTTCTGGTCCTAAAACAGGTACACCTAGTTGCTCCTTCAGGTTGTTATACAACCAAAATGAAGCCTCTTTTAACTTCTCGAACTCTTTATGTCTTAGTGTCAGCTTAACTAATCTATAGAAAGGAGGATACTTAAAGTTATATCGCTCATACATCTGCTCTTTATACATTCCCATATAATCATAATGAGTCACTTGCTGTATGATATTGTGATACGGATTAAATGTCTGAATAATCACTTTACCCTTTTTATCCTTTCTCCCTGCCCTACCTGCTACCTGTGTCATCATCTGATATGCCCGCTCATGCGCTCTAAAGTCAGGATGATACAAACTGTTGTCCGCATTCATTATTCCGACCAAATTCACATTGTCAAAATCAAATCCCTTCGCCAACATCTGCGTTCCTACTAGAATATCGATTTGTCTCGCTTGAAAGGACTCTACTAATTTCTCAAAGCCATACTTTCCTCTAGTTGTATCTTGATCCATACGCGCAATACGCTTATTCGGAAACAACTCTTTTAATTCTTCCTCTACTTGCTCTGTACCAAATCCTTTTGTATTCAGATCCACACTGTGACATCTAAAACACTGTTTGGGCATCGGTAGCGTAAAACCACAATAGTGACACCTCAACTCATTTTTATACTTGTGATATGTCAAACTCACATCACAATGAGGACATTCTGGTACAGCTCCACAAGTCATACACTCTACGACAGGAGAGAAACCTCTTCGGTTCTGAAACAGAATAACCTGTTCTTCTAACGACAACGCCATATTTATCTCATCGATCAACTGATCTGAGAAATGCCCTGTCATCTGTTTTCGTTTATATTTATCTTTTACATCTACTAAAACAATCTCTGGCAAGACTACATTGGTATAGCGCTTCTTTAATTCCACTAAACCATACTTGCCTTGTGTAGCATTGTAATACGTTTCTAAGCTCGGTGTTGCAGATCCTAAGACTACTTTAGCATTGTGCTGTTTTGCCAATACGATAGCTGCATCCCTTCCGTGATATCGAGGAGCTGGATCGTGTTGCTTATAGTTTCCTTCTTGTTCTTCATCTACTACTATCAACTGTAAATCCTGAAAAGGCAAGAAGACAGATAACCTTGTACCGATAACCACTTTTGCTTTTTCAGACTTATTCAATACCTGATCCCAGACCTCTAATCGTTCATTGTGAGAATACTTTGAGTTATACACTGCTACTTCGTTTCCAAAATAGCTAGTCAACCTCATCACTAATTGTGTTGTAAGCCCTATCTCTGGCAATAGAAATAATACCTGTCCTTCATTTGCCAAGTATTTCTCTATAAGTTTGATATATACTTCTGTTTTACCAGACGCAGTTACACCGTGTAGTAAGACGACATCCTTCGTTTCTAATGACTGCCCGATCTCCCAAAGAGCTTTACTCTGCTCATCACTTAACTCGATAATATCTTGTACTGCATCCCCGAAGATCACACGATCTTGGTTTAAATAGTAATCTTCAAATATGCCTTTATTAATAAGTGCCTTAACTACTGCAGATGTAGATTCTGATTCTTCTACTAACTGTTTGACTGTAATCGGCTTTTTGTGCACAGCCTGCAATTGAAAATATTTTAAGATCATCTCTCTTTGCTTTTCAGCACGAGAGACTACTTCCATCAAATCTGCCAAACCATTCTCAGCCAAGTATTGCTCCGCTAGTTTGACATATCTAATCTGTTTCGGCTTATACTTCTCCACCATCTCTTCTTGTAAGAATATCATCTTCTTTTCTAGAAGAGAGTTAATCACAGGGAAGACCTTCTTTCGGTTCAGTACTGCTATAATCTCTTCTACTTTAAGAATAGACTGTACTTGAAGTGCCTCATATATTAAATATTCTGCATCATCTAATTCTTCTGCTTTAATAGTACTATCCGGATTATACTGTATAAGTGTCTCACTTTCTAAAAGTAACTGTGATGGCATAGCACTCTTATACACATCCCCTATCGTACACATATAGTAGTCTGCTATCCACTTCCATAAGCTGATCTGTTTCTCAGTGACAACAGGAGTCAGATCTATAATCTCATTGATTTCTTTTGCCTCATAATACTGAGGTACTCTATTGTGTTTTTCGATTACCACAGCCGTATATACTTTAGAACGACCAAAAGGAACAGCTACGCGCATCCCTACTTGGATAAACTCGTATTCTGCCTCACTTACAGCATAAGTAAACGTAGGGTCTAAAGCTAATGGAACAATAACCTCAACAAAGTAATTCATACTAATAGTACTATTTTTTAGAAATCAATAATTACAAAGATAATCGCTTTATTTTTATCTCATCCCATCAGTACTATATTCGCTCTTATTTATCGCAAGGTTATATATATTCTGTAATATATAACATCTCATTACTTCTAGTAGATGCACGCGATACACCTCTACTCGCGTTGTTGAAGGTTTCTAATCTGTGATGTATAACACCTAAATACCACATAAAAAAAGCATCACTTTTTTCACTCCCTAAAAACGACACAAAACACTACTAATCAATAACATAAATCAAAAACAAACATTTCTATCCTAATTGCCCAACAGCTCCTAACAGCAGTGTATATAAGCAGTTATAGCATTTCCTTCAACACTTCTTCAACAATACCCCAAGATTGCTCTACTAGAAGGCTTGTTTGTTGAAGCAATGTTGAAGAAGTATTGTAGGGGTGTTGAAGAAATAGAACCTATGAATAAGGATTTGCTTGATAACTATTAGGTAGCCATAATTACAGGCTTCACTCCCTCTTCTCTCTCCGATTATATACCACACAAGACTTCTACCCAAAAGAAAAGGTCATTAGCGCGTGCTAATGACCTTTATATCTTTTAAAATTATTTTAGATAATCTGTCTCAGTATTATAAAACAACGGTTATAAATACTTCACTTATCTTTAATCTGCTTTTTTCCATGTCTGTGTTCTTCCTATCAACGATAATCCGATATATCCACGCACATCCAGCTTATCCTTACCATTTAGTTTTACAGTACATTTATACTGTTTACCACTCTCTGGGTCAGTGATTTTACCACCTGTATATTCACTTCCTTTTTTCTGTAAGTCTTTAATGATAACAAGTCCTTCGATAGGTTTTCCTTTCTCATCTCCTTCACAGTTATCACATTTTGGGTTAGGTTTAGATGGGTTTAAAAGTTTCTTTACCTGTCCGTAATATTTACCGTCTTTCTCGTAAATTTCAACAATAGACTTCTCTTTTCCTGTACTATCATCTATCGTCTTCCACTTACCTACTATACTTTGTGCATGTGCTGATAAAGACACAGCTAACACCAACACAATTGTCGTTAAAAAATTTCTCATAGTTCAGCGTTTAATTTTAAGGTTATAACCCAAATATAGCTATTTTTTTGACTTTAATTTATTTATAGCTAAATTTAATTCAAAACCTAACAATAGAATCATACAGTTAATCCACAAATAGAACATCACTACTAATAACGTCCCAATAGAGCCATATAACTCATTATATCGGGCAAATCTCAATACATATACCCCAAATAGATAAGAGGTAAGTATGTAAAGAATAGTGGTAAATACAGACCCTATAGAGATGAAGGATACTTGCTTAGTCTGCTTAGCTCCGAACTTGTATAATATAGAAGTAGTCATCAGTACTACTAACAATAAGAATATACTTCTAGACCACTGTATCAACATAGAATCTAGGTTAAACTTATACATCACAACCTCTAGTGTCACAAAGAATGCAACAGAGAAAATGACTAGTATCGCTAGACATACAGATAAGACTAATGCGACAAGATACTGTCTAATCAGATTGCGAGAAACAATAATGTGATACGAAGACTCAAATCCTCCTATGATCGCAAAGACTCCATTAGTCATTAAAAATATAGATAGCAGGAATCCGGATGATAGTAACGAGCGATAACTGTTATTCATAATATCGCTCAGAATAGACTCTATCGCACCAAAGGTATTCGGAGGGACAGAACTCTCGATAAACTGCATAAAGTCTACCTGAAAATTGTCTATCGGGATATAGGGAATCAAGTTCAGTATAAAAAGTGCAAACGGAAATAACGCCATAAAGAAACTGAAGGCGATAGATCCTGCCCTATAGGAGAATGCTCCTTTTATAATCCCTAAGACATATAATTCTATTAAATCATAAAGAGAATACCCTTCTAACACCTTAAAACGAATACATTTTAAAGTCCGGACTATTGTACGTATGACAGGTATTCTGTCTAATCTTTCTTCTATTTCCTGCGACATTTAATCTCTTTTCTTTTTATCATGCTATTTTTTAGGATGTGCTATATTCCCCTTAGTCGTATCATAACCTTTATGATCACGCTTAAAGAAAAAGCTCACTACCATAATCAAAAATAAGGCTACTACTATTACTATTCCAATGGTCTTATAGGTATTGACTAGATGTTCTGAATCAAACATCTCTATTCCCCAAAAACCTAAAATAACATATAAGGCTGTTATTAATACTAAGATACAAACTATAAAACCGATAATATACTTCATACGCTATAGTTTTGATAATATTTCTTTCTTTTTTTGATCGTAATCTTCTTGTGTAATGATTCCTTCTTGTAATAATAAATTTAATTTCTTTAAAACTTGAAGTCCATCATCTCCAGACTGCTCCAACACTTGATTAGAAGCGATACCCAGCTGCTTACCTAACTCTAGTCCTGCTCCCATCTGTACTCCTGCGCCTGCTAGTCCACCTTCATTACGAGCAGCATCTCTCAGAGCCTTCAGCTTCTCTAACTCTGCATATGCCATTCCTGCTGCTTCTGCTGCTTTTACATCAGAAGTTATATTAGATACAGTGGCAATACGCTGTTGGGTCTTGGTATCGAATACTGTTCCTAACACCTTGAAGTCTGTCAATGCAAGTCCTAAAGTAGCAAACTCTTCATTTAGTTTATTCTTGATTTCGGTAGAGATTACTTCTAGCTGTGCATCTATCTCAGTATAGCCAAATGAGGCTCCTGATAGATAAGTAGTGATAGCCTGAGGAATGCGTTGAATAAGGATATCTTTTAAGTCCATCGCTGTATATACATTCGCATTGCTAATAACCTCTCTATAAAGAAAGTTAATATCCTGTATCTTAAACGAGAATGTCCCATTCACTCCTAGTTCTATCGGAATATCATAATGCTTATCTACATACTTAATCGCACTAGGAGTACCCCAAGACTGATTAATAATCTGAGATTGTCTAAAGAAGAACACTTTTAACTTATGCTCACTTTCAAAATTCTGACGAATATTAATCAATGTCGTAATAAAAGGATGATTAGCTGTACTCAGACTAAAGGTTCCTTCTTCTAGGAGTATATCTTGTACTTTTCCATCGTATACTAATACGCATCCTTGACTCGGTGCTACGATTAACTTAGATGCATTCTTGATCTCATCTGTTGGCGACGGAAATTGATACCATACGACATCTTGTGGTTGATCCTTCCATTCTATAACAGAAGCTAGCTGTTTCTTAAAAATATTGAATAATCCCATAGTTATATCTCTTTTCCTACTGTCTTTAGTTCATAAAGGTCTGAAGTCATCTTGATCTCTCCATCCTTATTTATTATAGCAATATTAGTACTGTCTAACCTTACTAATATATAATCTCCTTCTACATCAATACTACGGATCTCTTTCCAGTCCGTTTTCTTAGTCCATAACACACTACCATCTACCCCACTTATCTTCTGCAGTGTTATAGTCTCGTTCTCCAATACAGACATCTTGATAGCAATGATAACAGACTCTGCGTCTCCTACTAGTACACGTGCTCCATCTACATAAGTATGATTAGGAGTAAGGTCTTTAATAGAAACTATCTTCGCTCTAGATTTAGTATACGGCATCACTAAAACTTTCTTATAAGGAGACTTCTCTGTGAATATACCCGATCTACCGTAATCTTTGCTCCAGTTAAAACTTACATTGTATTGTGGAAAACCTTTTTGAGTCCAATGTTCGTATTGTATCAACTGTATTTCTTCTTCTGGAAAATCAAAACCTATACGCGTAAATTTATAGGATGTAGTCTTAACTGGATCCGTTAATTTCTTATCGTATATATTAGAGATTTTATCTATAGGTAATACAACACCTATATCTGCAAATAAGGCATATTGTTTTCCTTTATTATTTGTAACTGTCAGACATTGATCGAAAGTTCTAGATTCTATCGCTGCTACTCCTCCTGCAAACTCAGGATACTTGACAAAGAAAGATTCTGTCACATTCTCAAATACTTTCTGAGAAGGGTTATACAAAAATAAATAGTAACTATTCACAATAAGGAATAGCTCGTCATTAGCTCCTCTATAATAGTCTAATTTACTGCTATGTGTACCTGCTCCTTTTATAGATAGGTCTACTTCTAGAAGTGTTCTACTGATTTCTTCTCCTGTAGTCGCGTCTAGTAAGATGGTGTACACCTCATTTTCCTTACCTTTCTCAGCAAAGATATCATTAAACCACCCTGTAAAAACAATGGTGTTCTTCCCTTTTGGGTCGATCATTAAGGCTGTTTCTGAATAACTAGCATTGACATATCTCACATCTCGCTTAGAAGGCGGGGTGGTGTTATACTCTGTGGTAGTAACAGGGGCTGGTGTAGAATCTGCAAATATGAATCTACTGATCTGGTAAGCGAAATAGATAAAGATAACAGCAGAGAAGCCTATAATAGCTTTTTTAGCAATCTGCACTCCTTGTTCATTATTCAGTTTACCCGTATTATAATTATGGTTAATAGTAATATCATCATTATCTAGAAAGAACTGTGTATTACAGCTTCTACAGATATAGTGGTCTTTCTTAGTCTCATCAACCTGATTACTCCCACACTGAGGACATACTATTTTCTTTATTGTTTTTGCCATGCTTCTCTTTTACTACAATACTGCTTTAAGACTTAAGTCCATATTGTACACTGAGTGTGTTAATGCTCCTGAAGAAACATAGTTAACTCCACATAATGCATACTCTCTAACCGTGCTCTCATCGATATTACCTGAAGACTCTGTTTGGCATTGATCACCTATCAATGCAACAGCCTCACGTGTCATCGCATAGTCAAAATTGTCTAACAAGATACGATGAACATTATCGCAAGCTAAGATTTGCTTCACCTCATCGATATTTCTAGCTTCTACGATGATCTTTAGCTCTTTATTATTGTCTTTTAAATATTGGTTTGTCTTTTCAATCGCTTCTTTAATACCTCCAGCGAAGTCAATATGATTATCTTTCAACATAATCATATCATAAAGAGCAAAACGGTGGTTCTCTCCTCCAGCTATCTTTACTGCCCACTTCTCTATCGCACGTATACCTGGTGTAGTCTTACGTGTATCTAATATCTTAGTACCCGTACCTTCTAATAAGTTTACGAATACACGAGTCTTCGTAGCGATAGCACTCATGCGTTGCATGGCATTAAGCATTAGTCGCTCAGCCTTTAGAATAGACTGAGAAGACCCTGAGATATATAAGACTATATCTCCTACTTCTACTTTCGCTCCATCCTGAATACACACTTCTACTTCTAGAGTAGGGTCTACATAGTTCAATACTTGTTGTGCGAACTCTACTCCTGCTATATACCCTGCTTCTTTTACTAGTAATTTTGCCTTACCTGTAGCTGTAGAAGGAATACAAGCTAATGAGCTATGGTCTCCATCTCCTACATCTTCACGTATAGCGTTCTTAATAATTATATCTAATTCTGCTTGAAATTGTGCTTCTGAAATCATATTTAAAAAAAATTTGCGATGCTAAAATAAGAAATGTTTTAGCAAATCTTATTATAGAACATCGCAAACTATGAGTTATAATGACAAGCTTACCCTATCACTACACCTAACATTTTATAGAATTCTCTAAGGATATCAGGGTGTCCAGGCCATGCAGGAGAAGTAACTAAATTACCGTCTACCACAGCTTTATCTACTCCTACTTCTTTATAATGACCACCCGCTAAAGTGATATCTGGTCCTACTGCTGGATAAGCAGTCAGTGTTCTTCCATTTAATACACCTGCTGGAGTTAATACCTGAATACCGTGACAGATAGCCGCTACTGGTAAATTCTTTTCAAAGAAGTACTTCACAAAGTCAATTACCGTACTATTTAGACGGATATATTCTGAAGAACGCCCTCCACAGATATACAGTCCATTATAATCTGCTACATTCACTTCATCAAATGACTTATTGATTACAAAATTATGTCCTCTTAGTTCTGCATAAGTTTGATACCCTACAAAGTCGTGTACAGCAGTTGCAATCACTTCATTCTTCTTCTTTCCAGGACATACCACATCTACTTGTACTCCAATTGATAATAGTGCTTGATAAGGAACCATTACTTCATAATCTTCTACGAAGTCACCTGCTAACATTAAAACTGATTTTGCCATATTGTTTTTATTTAAGTTAATACCCTTCTAAGGTAAACAATTATGAGTAGTCCAAAAACTGTATCTTAAAAAATAACCATAAAATAACATCTGCTCCGAATACTTTTTAGTAACTTTAAAAATCTAATTAATCCTATTTATTTTGACTATGAGAACAAAAATCGCCTTAGTAGCTGCTACATTCTTTACACTAATCAGCTGTAACCAAAAAGTAGCCCCAACACAAGATGTCAAAGTCTTAGATCTATATACAATAGAAGTACCTGGTACATTCGCACCGATGCAAGAATTATACCCTGATGCTGATATTCAATATGGAAATACGTTTAAACAGATGTATTTAGTCACTGTACATCAAGACAAAAATAAGACGGCAAACTTCGAAGAATACGTTAAACAATCTCTAGCTAGCTATAACAAAAGAGAGAACTATGAGATAATAGTACAAGAAGATGTCCGAATAAACGGAATACCAGGGAAGAAGTATGAACTACTGATGTCTCAAGATAAAGATATGATGTATATGATACAAGTAATATTAGATGGTAAAAAAGCTAACTATCAATACATTACATGGACAACAGGGCAGAATAAAGAAGCGCAAAAAGACAACTTCTTAAACACTTTAGCTTCTTTTAAAGAACAGTAGTTTTTTTAACAAATTTTAAACATTAAAAAGTGAGCAATAATGTTATTTATCGTACCTTTATAGTACTCAAAATGAGCGCTTAAAAGCGCTTAACAAATAAATAATATTATATAAAATAATTATGAAAAAATTAAACTTAGCTCTAGCTGTTTTAGCAACAAGTACTATGTTATTCTCATGTGGTGAGAAAAAAGCAGATACAACAACTACTCCAACTGAAACGCCTGCTGAAACAACAGCAGCACCAGAAGAAGTAACAGGTGTACAAATCACGTTAAATGCAGATGATCAAATGAAATTTGACCAAACTGAAATTCGTGTTCCTGTAGGAGAGAAAGTTACATTGACTTTAAAACATACTGGTAAAATGGATAAAGCAATTATGGGGCATAACTGGGTATTATTAAAACCAGGTACAGACATGACTGCTTTTGCTACTGAAGCTGCTCAAGCAACAGAAACTGACTATATTCATCCAAGTGGTTTAGAAAATGTAGTAGCACATACTAAAACTTTAGGAGGTGGACAATCTGATACTATTGAATTCACAATTACTGAAGCAGGTACTTATGACTTCTTATGTACATTCCCTGCTCACTTCGCTTTAATGCAAGGTAAATTAATTGCTGAATAGTAATATATTTTTAATGCAAATCTTTAAATGGGGTGTTTAATTAAAACATCCCATTTTTTATTACTCTATTCTAAAGTAGTTTGTACTCTACTCTTGTAAAAGAAAACATTGTCATTTAATTTCATCAATAAACCCAAATAAAAAGCACAAAAAATGTTAAATATGACACTTTTAAAGCTTTTTAGCTCAAAATTAGTAGTCATTTTTTTCTGACTGATTGTTTATTCTTATTTAAGCATGTATATTTGTATCAACAAATTAGCATATAAAATGAAAAAAATTGTATTATCGTTAGCTGTAATCGCTACGTTAACTCTTGCATCTTGTGGAAACAAAAATGCAGATAAAGCAACAACTACAACAGAACAAGAAGTAGCTGTAGAACAAGGAGACAAATATTCAGTAAACTTGACTGAGAGTAATGTAACTTGGAAAGTAGGTCACAAAGGAGGAGTTAACCCTCGTTATGGTACTTTAACTTTAAAAGCTGGTGATATCGCTATCGATGCAAATGGGTTAAACGCAGGTTCTTATACTATCGATATGAACTCTATCAAAGTTGATCGTGCTTCTGTAAGTGCTGATGAAGATATCGCTAAATTAGAAGGTCACTTAAAAAGTGCTGACTTCTTTAACGTAGAAGCTAATTCGACTGTTGATTTCAAAATCACTAATGTAGAAGATTTCGACGCTGCTAAACACACTAGTAAAATAGAAGGAGCTAATAAAGTAGTAAGTGGAAACTTAACTATCTTAGGAAAAACTGTAAACATCACTTTCCCTGCTAAAGTAACTGTAGAGAATGGTAAAGCTGTTATGGATGCTGCATTCGTAGCTGACCGTACAGAATGGGGATTAGTATTCGGTACTACTGATAAAGATTCAGGTGCTGCTCTTAACCCTGCTGACTGGGCTATTAGTCAAGATATGGAAATAGGAATTCATTTAGTAGCTGATAAAGTAACTGAATAATTTCATTCACAATATATCCTGTAAGGGCTACTCTAACGAGTAGCTCTTATTTTTTTTACCCACTTTCTAAAAGAGGAACAAGAATAAAGCCGTAACTTTGAGTTTTGCGAATAGAAAATAGATACAATGAAGCATTTTGACATTATAATTATAGGAGGTGGCCCTATAGGTATAGCCTGTGGACTAGAAGCTAAGAAGAACGGACTTTCTTATCTAATCATAGAGAAAGGATGTCTAGTTAATTCTTTATATCACTATCCTGTCAATATGCAGTTCTTCTCCTCTTCAGAACTATTAGAGCTAGACAAGATTCCCTTTATTAGTAAAGAGAACAAGCCTCGTAGAAGTGAGGCGTTAGAATACTACCGTAGAGTAGTAACAACAAATGAGCTAACAATAAACTTATTCGAAACTGTCTTAGAAGCGACTAAAAACTCAGAAGGTTTATTCGACGTTAAAACTTCTAAAGATAACTATACAGCTAAGGACATTATCGTAGCGACTGGTTTTTATGATATTCCTAATCCATTAAACATTCCAGGAGAGCAATTGCCTAAAGTTTCTCATTACTACACAGATCCTCATTATTATGCAGGTATGGATGTAGTGGTAGTTGGAGCTAGTAATTCTTCTGTAGATGCAGCCTTAGAATGCTATCGCAAAGGAGCAAAGGTCACTATGGTTGTAAGAGATAAAGAAATTAGTTCTCATGTAAAATATTGGGTAAAACCGGATATTGAAAATAGAATTAAAGAAGGAAGTATCACTGCCCTATTTAACAGTAACATCAAAGAAATAACTGATAATACAGTTATAATCAACACAAATAACGAAGAACTAGCAATAAAAAACGACTTTGTCCTTGCACTTACAGGATATCGTCCTAACTTTGCCTTTTTAAAACAATTAGGAGTTACAATATCTAATGATGCTAATCAGACTCCTACTTACAATACAGAAACTATGGAAACAAATGTGACGAACTTATATTTAGCAGGTGTAGTATGCGGTGGTTTAAACACGCACACTTGGTTTATTGAGAACTCTAGAATTCACGCTGTTACCATTCTTACCCACATCATCTCTAAGTATCGATATCGTCGATTTTAGGGCTTGCACTCCTTACACACCCCTTTAGCTACTACGTCTATATCATCTAGCTGAAAACCAGCTGGTACTTCTATTTTAGGGATAGACACTTGTGTTAAACAGATTGTCTTTTTACAATTATTACACACGAAATGTAGATGAGTATCGTGATGATTCTTTTCATCACACCCCTGAGCACATAGCGCATAATGAGTAATATTATTAGTCGTAATACTATGAAGCAATCCTTTGCTCTCAAAAGTCTTTACGGTTCTATATAATGTCACTCGATCAGATTGTTCAAAGCTTGCCTCTATATCAGCAAGTGATACTGCACCTTTTTGTTGCTTCAAGAATTTTAGAACCAATAAACGCATTGCAGTAGGATTAATCTTTTTTGCTTTTAATTCTTGCTCTAAATTTAGGGTACTCATAATCTCTCATTTTGTGTATAAACAAAGATAAACAATGTTTGTTTATCAACTCGTTTTTACGTAATCAGATTCCATTTAACAACTCTTTAGCTTAAAAACAATCAAAACATTTTAATATAAATAAACATATTTGAGTGTTGTAGTAAATAATAAAAACATATATTTATTTTTTTTACAACAATCAAACTAAAAACATAAACTCAAAGTGAATAGTAAACTTATAGGTAGTTCCCTTATTATAGCGGGTACAGCAATCGGAGGTGGAATGTTAGCCATGCCGATTATTTCGTCTGGAGTAGGATTTACAGGCATTACGATAGTAATGATCTTGATATGGTTAACGATGTGTTATACCGCTATTCTATTAGTAGAGACATATAAAGATAATAATCCTGAAGATGGACTGAGCACGATGACTTATAAATACTTAGGAAAAGCAGGCTCTATCGTCACTGGGATAAGTATGCTAACCCTGATGTACGCTCTAGTAAGTGCTTATATCGCAGGAGGAAGTGATATTCTAAGACTGAACTTAAGCAATTGGTTAAAGACTGATATCAGCCCACAGGTGACTGCTTTTATCTTTACAGTATTATTTGGTGGTATAGTTGGTTTAGGCGCTCGAGTGGTAGATATTGCTACGAGATGGATATTTATTATCAAGCTAATCTTTCTCTTAATCGTTATTATTGTGATGTTTGGCTATGTCAGAATAGACAATCTCTTACAGATGCCTATAGAGAGTAAACTATTCTTCTCCTCTATTCCTGTTATTTTTACTTCATTTGGTTTTCATATTGTGGTACCAAGTATGGTAAAGTACTTAGATGGAGATATTAAACTACTTAAAAAAGCGTTTATCTACGGTAGTCTATTACCTCTAATCGTATACATCATCTGGCAACTATCTATTTTAGGAAGTATAGACTCTAATACCTTCTTCACAATTATAAAAGAAACGCAAGGCTTAGAAGCTGTTATCCTAGCTGTAAATGGTGTATCTGAGTCTAAGTGGATGAATATTCCTTTAAATATTTTCTTTGCTGCAGCTATCCTTACTTCTTTCTTAGGAGTGGCATTAGCCCTATTTGACTATGTAAAGGATTTAAGTAAAAAGAAAGCTTTTGGAAAAAACAGTATAATTATTTACCTAATTACTTTTATACCTCCATTATTATTCGCACTTTACTATCCTAAAGGTTTTGTGATAGCACTAAGCTATGCTGCTATCTCTGTAGTGATAACCTCTTTGTTTATTCCTGTGCTGATGTACATCAAAGTCAAAAAAGAAAGACAAGAGCCAATATCTTTTTTACAAAAGATAGCTTTTAGCCTGATTTTTGCTTTTGGAACAAGCATCTTAGTAATACAAGTTTTAATGACAGCGGGAGTACTCCCTATTTTAGACTAATGAAACAAAAAATAAATTCGAAGAATTAAATAAATTTAAACAAATAGAAATGCAAAAAATTATCGGAAGTATCCTTATTGTCGCAGGAACGACAATCGGAGCAGGAATGTTAGCAATGCCCATTATATCAGCAAGTGTAGGCTTTACCTTTATGGCCTTTATCTTGTTCTGTATCTGGTTTGCTATGTATTATACTGCTATACTTCTGGTGGATGTATATAAATACAACCCTCCTACAGATGGGCTAAATACCTTAACAGTAAAATATCTAGGTAACTCTGGAGCTGTTGCTACAGCGCTAAGTATGTTGATACTTATGTATGCTTTAGTTAGTGCTTATATCACAGGAGGAGGTGAAATATTTAGAACTAACTTAGAGAATTGGCTACAAGTAGAAATATCATCTCATACTTCTGCTTTTCTATTTACAGCAGTATTTGGAAGTATCATCGCATTCGGCACACGTGTTGTTGACTTTAGTAATAAAATTGTATTTACAACGAAGCTAATTTTCTTGTGTATTGTAATGGCATTATTATTACCTAAAGTAGAAATGATCCACTTACAACATTTACCTACTTCTAGTATTCCTGTATTAGCCACTATTCCTGTAATCTTTACTAGCTTTGGGTTCTATGTAGTTATTCCAACATTGGTAAAATACTTAGATGGAAATATCAAACAACTAAAGCTCGTATTTTTAATCGGAAGTATCACTCCTCTTCTATTATACTTGGTATGGGAACTTACATTCTTAGGAAACTTAGATAGCAATACTTTTACTGCTATACTACAAGAGAACTCTAAAATGGAAGGCTTATTAAAAGCAGTAAAACAAGTACACAACTCAAAAATGATTGGTATTTCTTTTACACTATTTGCTTCTGCAGCATTACTTACTTCTTTCTGGGGAGTAGCCATGGCTTTAAAGGATTATATCCAAGACTTAGGGAAGAACAAACCGCTAATCAAGAATAATATGTCAGCAATGCTATTGACCTTTATTCCTCCATTAGTATTTGCTATCTTTTATCCTGATGGATTCGTAATAGCACTAGGATACGCTTCTATCCCATTAGTAGTTCTTGCTTTAATCATGCCAATGTTAATGTTACAAAAAGCACAAAAGCAAGCAGGAGTTAAACAACCCTTTTTACAGAAACTCGCTTTCGTATTTTTATGGGGACTTTCTCTTTTGATTTTTATACTTCAAGGCCTTATGGTTGCTGAAGTTATACCAGCTTACTAAACAAGAAACAACCTTTATACAATATTAGCCGACTTAACCTAGATTAAGAAATTTCTAGATTAAGTCGGCTTTCTATTTTTAAACCACTACTCCTCAGTACCTTTGTCTTAATAAAAATAACACCGTATGAAAAATATAGTTTTGATAGGAGCGTCTGGATATGTAGGTAGTGCTATATTAAACGAATTGATACATCGTCAATACAACGTTACAGCAATCGCTAGAAATACCTCAACAATATCTAATAGCGCTTTAGTAAAAAAAGTAGCGCTAGATATAACAAATCAAAAAGAACTCGTAAAGATGATAACAGGCGCAGATGTAGTCATCAGTGCATTCAATGCAGGATGGTCAAATCCTAATCTTTACGAAGACTTTACAACAGGAATACAGACTATACACAATGCTGTAAAAGAAGCTAAAGTAGAGCGCTTAATTGTAATCGGTGGAGCAGGTACACTGTATATTAAACCAGGGCTACAGTTAGTAGACACAGTAGATTTTCCTGACTTTATTAAACCAGGTGCTACAGCAGTAAGAGACTATTTTGAGCAGGTATTAAGTAAAGAAAACGGTTTTATCTGGACATACTTTAGCCCTGCGATAGAAATGAATCCACAGAACCCTGGAAAGCGCACAGGACACTTTAGACTAAGTAATAATACTCCTGTCTATGATAGCGAATGTAGAAGTAGGATATCTGTAGAGGATGTAGCTGTCGCTATAGTAGATGAAGTAGAGAATGAACAGTTTAAAAACACACAATTTACAATAGGTTACTAAAATTCATAATAAGTCCCCATAAGGGAAACAACAGTTCAACAACAAAATAATAGCAATTCTTCCCTTACTAAAAAAGGCTGTAAATCTAATTGATTTACAGCCTTTTTACTTTATTATTTCGATAAGATATATCTTACTACATGTTCTGCTGAGTTCAAACCAAACAAGGCTGGCATCCAGCTATTCGTCCCAAAAAATGACTTTTTAAAGTTACTACCATCTGTCATCTTTAAGCTACTCTCATCAGGTTTTTCTGTAGAGAAGATCGCTTTTACCCCAGAAGATATTCCTTCTTTCTTTAGGCGCTTTCTGATCTGCTTCGCTAGTGGACATACATCTGTCTTACTGATATCTTTAATCACAATCTTATTCGCCATCATCTTTCCTCCTGCTCCCATCGCACTGATTACTTTTACCTTCTTGCGTTTAGCTGCCAAAATAAGGTTAATCTTAGGTGTAATACTATCAATACAATCTAATACATAATCGAAGTCCTCCGTCACAATCTCATGAGCACGTTCAGGAGAAATAAACTCTTCTATACGAATCAAGTTAAGCTCTGGGTTAATATCCATCAATCTATCTCCTACAACTTTCACTTTTGGCATACCAATCGTAGAGTGTAAAGCGGGTAACTGTCTATTGATATTCGTAATATCTACAGTATCTCCATCTACGATAGTCATATTTCCTACTCCTGCTCTAGCTAAAAACTCAGCTGCAAATGACCCAACTCCTCCTAATCCTACTACTAATACTTTCGCATCTTTTAGTTTTTGCAATCCTTCTTCCTTAAAAAGTAATTCTGCTCTTTCTTGCCAAATCGCCATTTATTCTACTTATTATATCAATCTAAGACTGATGTTATCTATTAAAAACTGTTTTATAATTCTGTTCTATGATCGCTTCTATATTCATATCTAATGCGCTTGCCACAGTATATACGTCCTCTATGGTTATCTCCTTAGCATCATCTGTTTCTAAAAACAACTGCTCTCTTGGTACTTTCAAGAAGGTACTTCTCAATGCCTCGTTATAAATAAGGTGTTTGCCAAAAGACAAATAAAAACCATTCTTCCACAGACTCTCTGCTACTTGTTCTTTTTTATTAAAACCGTGTATAATCAGAGGAACCGTAATCTGTAACTCTTTCTTTATCTGTATAACTTCTTGATAAGCCGAAACGACGTGCAAAATTACTGCTTTTTTATACTTTTCTGCAAGTAGTAATTGCCTCTTAAATACTTCTATCTGTAGATTTAACGAAATATTGATCTTCTTATCTAATCCACACTCTCCTATCGCTAAACAATTTGGCTGTTGTAGCTGCTCTTCTAACAAGGCTAACTCTTCCTCTAAACGCTCTTCCTGAATATACCATGGATGTATACCAACAGTATAGGTAGGAAGGGTATTATCCACTGTCAGAGGATACTGATTGATGATTTCTATTATCCCCTGCTGTGCTGTAATATGATGAGTGTGTGTATTGATTTTCATACATACGAAGATAAAAAAAAGCCTCTAATTAGTAAACTAACTAGAGGCTTCTATATCTAAGAGATACTAGACTATTTTAATCCAGCTAAGCTGTGTTCAATAGTTGCTATTTTAGCTAAAGCATCTGCCTCTTTCTTTCTTTCGTTCTCGATAACCTGAGCAGGTGCACCACCAACGAACTTCTCGTTTGATAGTTTTCCTTGTACAGATTTCAAGAATCCTTTTAAGTATTTCAACTCTTCTTCTAACTTAGCGATTTCTTCTTCTAAGTTCACACTTCCTGTTACAGGAATGAAGTACTCATTAGATTTCACACGGTAAGATAGTGCACCACTTACTTGCTCTGTTACATACTCTATAGCAACTACGTTACCTAATTTAGAGATGATACTGTCGAAGTATGTAGATGTTTTCTCGTTGTTGATTACTTTTAAATCTATCGTTTCTTTAAACGAAATATTCTTGTCTTTTCTGATTGTACGGATACCAGCGATAACTTCAGTAGCGAATTCAAACTCTTTAATCAAGTTCTCATCAAATGATTTCATCTCTGGCCATGAAGATACTACTAATGCTGCAGCAGCAGTACGCTCATTAATATGTTGCCAAATCTCTTCTGATAAGAATGGCATAAATGGATGTAACAACTTCAAGTTCGCTTCTAATAACTCGATAGTCTTGTCAAAAGTAGCTTTGTCTATTGGCTGTTGGTATCCTGGTTTAATCATTTCTAAGAACCAAGAACAAAAGTCATCCCATACTAATTTATAGATCGTCATTAACGCATCCGAAATTCTGTATTTAGAGAAGTGATCTTCTATCTCTACTAATGCACTCTGTAACTTCGCTTCGTACCACGCTAATGATACTTTAGCAGATTCTGGTTGTGCTAATGTCTCAGACACTTCCCATCCTTTGATTAGACGGAATGCATTCCATACCTTATTTGTGAAAGCTTTACCTTGAGCACATAACTCCTCGTCAAACATAATATCGTTACCAGCAGACGCAGATAATAATAATCCTACACGTACACCATCAGCACCGAACTTATCGATTAATCCTAGTGCATCAGGAGAGTTTCCTAATGACTTAGACATCTTACGACGTTGTTTATCTCTTACGATACCTGTGAAGTAAACATTCGTAAATGGTTTCTTACCAGTGTACTCATATCCAGACATAATCATACGTGCTACCCAGAAGAAGATAATATCTGGACCAGTCACTAAGTCATTCGTTGGATAATAGTAGTTATACTCTTCATTCTCTGGCTGTGTAATTCCGTTAAATACAGACATTGGCCAAATCCAAGAAGAGAACCATGTATCTAGTGCATCTTCATCTTGTTTTAAATCAGCAGCAGTCAAAGCAGCATTACCTGATTTTACTTTAGCTAATTCTACAGCAGCTTCGATATTCTCAGCTACTACGAAGTCTTCTTTACCAGCTCCATAGTAGAATGCAGGTATCTGGTGTCCCCACCATAACTGACGAGAGATATTCCAATCGCGGATATTCTCTAACCAGCTTCTATAAGTATTGTTATATCTACTTGGGTATAACTTTACATCTTCTGTTTCTAATACCGCATCTAAAGCAGGCTTAGCTAACTCTTCCATCTTAAGGAACCACTGATCAGAAAGTCTTGGTTCTATAACAGCTTTTGTACGCTCAGAAGTACCTACATTGTTAATATAGTTCTCTACTTTGTCTAAAGCTCCGATAGATTTTAACTCTGCCTCTATCTCTTTACGAACTACAAAACGGTCTTTACCAGCGTAGTGTAATCCTAATTCATTCAGTGTAGCATCAGCATTAAAGATATCTATAATCTCTAAGTTATGTCTCTCTCCTAGATCCTTATCATTCACATCGTGAGCAGGAGTCACTTTAAGACATCCTGTACCGAACTCCATATCTACATATTCGTCGAAGATGATAGGCACCACTCTATTACAGATCGGTACGATAGCCTTTTTACCTTTTAGGTGTGTATAGCGTTCATCATTAGGGTTAATACAGATAGCAGAATCTCCTAAGATAGTCTCTGGACGTGTAGTCGCTATTACTAGATAGTCATTAGATCCTTCTATTTGATATTTTAGATGGTATAACTTCCCTTGGCGCTCTTCATAGATTACTTCCTCATCAGATAGAGTAGTCTTCGCTTCAGGATCCCAGTTTACCATGCGGTACCCTCTATAGATTAATCCTTTGTTATATAGGTCAACAAATACTTTTATCACTTGCTCAGACATCTCTGGGTCCATAGTGAACTTCGTACGATCCCAATCACAAGAACAACCTAATTTCTTAAGCTGATCTAAGATTACTCCTCCGTACTCTTCTTTCCACTCCCAAGCATGTGCTAAGAATTCTTCGCGTGTTAAATCGTTTTTATTGATACCCTGCTCTCTCAATTTTGCGACGACTTTAGCTTCAGTAGCGATAGAGGCGTGATCCGTTCCAGGTACCCAACAAGCGTTAAGCCCTTTTAAACGAGCACGACGTATTAATACATCTTGAATCGTATTGTTCAACATATGTCCCATGTGTAATACACCCGTCACGTTCGGTGGTGGTATTACAATCGTGTAAGGCTCTCTGTGGTCAGGAGTTGAGTGGAAGAAATTATTCTCCATCCAGTACTCATACCATTTTTGCTCTACTTGCTTCGCGTCAAATTGTGCAGGAATTGTCATTTACTTATTAATTTTACTTGTTTTTAACATTTTTTAAAGACACATCCAAAGATAACAATACTTTAATCAAATTTTAATCTAAGCACTCTTTCTTTTTACGTACCTTTGTATTATGCAAAAATATGGATTACTATGTAATTACAAAAGATAACACATTACTTTAAATGTTTATTTTTATTTGCGAGTATTCCTAAAGTTTTTAATTTTACAAAACAACAAATAGAAAAATAATGAAAAACATTTTAGCATTATTAGTTTTGGTTTTGACAAGTGCAGTAACATTCGCACAAAAAGGACCAAAAATCGAGTTTAAAGCAGAGAACAATACTATCGATTACGGTACTGTTGTAAGAGGGAAAGATAATGGAGTTAGAACTTTTGAGTTTACTAACGTTGGTGATGAGCCATTAATCATTACAGCTGTAAGATCTACATGTGGATGTACAGTACCTTCTAAACCTGAAGAACCTATTTTACCAGGTCAAAAAAGTAAAATAGACGTACAGTATAATATGGCTCCTGGTAAAATCAGTAGAACTATCACTGTAGAATCTAATGCTGTGAACTATACTAACGGTGTAGTAGCACTACGCATCAAAGGTGAAGTTGTAAACAACTAATCAGAAAATAGACAGAAAAACAAAAGGGATCGCTCACGCGATCCCTTTCTTATTTTATACGATAAGCAATTCTTTATTTCTTAAAGAAGATATTATTAGCAATTGCTTTCTCGAAGTTCTTCACTTCTTTAATTTGTATTTTAGCATCAAAGCCCTTGATATGTTTGGTATGGTGGATATCAGATCCTACGAAGTCTATCATATCATTGTTCAACAGATAGTTTGCAGCCTCTAATACATGACTTCCATAGTATCCTGTAGTAGACAATAAGTTCATCTGAAACTTACACCCTGATTTTTTAAGCTTCTTATACATTTCTGTATTCTTGTGATAGAAGTTATAACGCTCTGGATGCGCTAAGATAATCTCATACCCATTCGATTTTAAATGGAATAAAATATCCATTAATTGTATAGGTGGGTTGA
This sequence comes from Myroides sp. ZB35, assembly GCF_001865835.1. Taxonomy (NCBI): domain Bacteria; kingdom Pseudomonadati; phylum Bacteroidota; class Flavobacteriia; order Flavobacteriales; family Flavobacteriaceae; genus Myroides; species Myroides sp. ZB35. The sequence goes on from NZ_CP017769.1 coordinate 392,284, forward strand.
TATACGACATCTCTACTAATACATAGTTATCTTTTAATGTCAATAGCTTCTCTGAATGAATGCGCTGTAAGAAACTCTCATCCATCATATACTCAGAAGCCACTCTCAGCTGAAGAGACTCCGCCTCTGTAGGTAGTACCTCTAACACCTCATCATATTTAGATAAGATTCCTTCTTTAGTATTATCCCATACTAGTGGTGTAGTATGTGGAGTGGTAATCGCTTGGTCAAAGCCCATCGCTTTCATAGACTCTATAATAGTCTTTGTATCCTCTTTAGTCTGCGCCCCATCATCAATACCAAACATTAAATGAGAGTGAATATCTACATAATTATTTGGAATTAATGTTTTAAGCTCTGGTTTAGATTTAAATAATCCGAACATATCTTTATATTATTTTTTCTGATTAGGTCTACTTGTTATACTTCTTAGCGATACGCATTTCTATAGCCAAACTCACAAGAGTCAACAATACTAATGGCAAAGTAACTAATAACTTTTCGCTAGTAATATTCAATACGATATACAAAATTACACAAACTAAAGTTAACAACTGAAGCAACTTAGCTATCTTGACATTCTTTCTTATAAAAGGTAAGATTAAGAATATAGGACTACACAGTAGCACTGTATTATTACTTAACAGTTCACCATGAAGAGAGTAAAACCCTACGGCAAAGAAGAAAATACCTAACAGTCCTAAGATGACAAAATATACACTTCTAACGCCTCTCTGAGTCATTAATCCTGCTAACACTAAAACGACAAGACTAAAGAACCACATAGAGTTCACACTTATACCTGATTTCTCCGTAGATACTTCTGGCTCAAAAACAGTCACTGTCTCAGGAACCAAAGGTTTTCCGTTGACTTTAGTCTCTGCTAATCCTTGCATAAACTTATCTGGTAAAAACAGTAAAGTAGAATGAGCATCTACCTTAGAACCGAATATTAAATTAATCCCTAGCATCTCGAAGTACCTCTTATTCAGATACGAGTTTAAGATAGTTCTATAAGTATCTGTATTTCCTTCTACATCTACTTTTACAGGTGTCGCTATACTACTATTAATTATATCCACCACCTTAGTAGTACAGTTCTGATCTATAAATTTATATACATAAAACTTATTCTCCTCTTCTAAGGATTCGTTTAGCTTTTGCCACACCTCCTCTTTCTGAGTTGAAGTCAAATCTAATACTTGCTCATAAACAGCTCTATTATCATATACATAACTCCCAATGAAGTTTCTATAGGTAGAATAATCTGCGTAGTATAAAAGATCTCCCTTTACGAACTTTCCATAAAAATTAGGTGTTCTAAAATCAAACATTCCATAATTATATACCCTATCTATCCCCTCAAAAGGATCACTTACGCGTATCGCTGTATGCCCGAATAGTGAATACAACTCATCTCCCGTACCACAAGTAAGTACACTAATCTCTGCTCTATCAGAGAGTGGTCGTTCTTTAGAGAAAGCCATCTGCACTACAAAAAGGCAGAAAAGCAGATATATAATTTTCTTTGTCATCTATTCTTCTTGATTTATAACTAAGCGTTCTATTTGCTCTTTACAAAAATACTTTACTAATCTTTGATTTACAATAAAAACATACACTCTAAACTATTTATGAATAACCTTCTTGTACCACAGTTAAAACGTAGCGTCTCATCTGCTACTGCTCCTCTCATCTTCCTATCTTCTTCGCAAGAACTAAATGATCTCAACACAATACCTCCATGATAACTCCGTTAAAACTAGCTATAAAACGGACTCACTACGGACTCATAACGGACTCACTACGGACTCAATGCAACTAAAACCCATCTCGTCCTACTATAAGTATAGTACTAATCATAACTGTGTTTATCCTATAATTATATTTATCTAATGTAGCCTGTCCTGTATATATCAAAGATATTAAATATCTAATAAACGTTTAGTTACCTAAATAGAGTACATCAAATAATAAAACATCTATAAAGATAAATGGCATTATCTAAAGTAATCCTTATAAACACTATAAAAATTAGTAACTTTATGATACATTTGTATCAATAAATACAAGTAAACCGTTATAGAGTTTATATAAACAAACAAATTTCAGTTATGAAAAAACACATTCCTAATGCTATCACTTTATTAAACTTACTTTCAGGATTAATTGCGTTAGTGTATGCATTTGATGATAATATACACATGGCTTTCTTATGGGTATGTATAGGAATCTTTTTTGACTATTGGGACGGCTTTGTAGCACGTATCCTTAATGTAAAAAGTGAAATGGGATTACAGTTAGACTCACTAGCCGATATGGTGACTAGTGGAGTAGTTCCAGGATTAGTAGTTTATAAAATGCTAGCTAATATTCAAGAAAACCAAGAGATCTATAACCTTACCCCTGAGACCTACTATATGGGAGTAGTTCCATACTTAGGGTTTATCATCACATTAGGAGCTGCGTATAGATTAGCCAAATTTAATATCGATACTAGACAGACTGATTCGTTTATCGGATTACCTACACCAGGTAATGCTCTATTCATCTTAAGTATCCCAATGATTATCTCTACGACTAAATCAGAAGAGATTATCTCCTTATTAAGCAATCCTTACTTATTAGTGGTGATCAGTATCTTAAGTGCTATCATCATGAATGCAGAACTTCCATTGTTCTCATTAAAAATCAAGCCTAATAATCTAGGAGCTTATAAACTTCAGATAGGATTTATGCTACTATCATTAGTACTACTAGCTACTCTATTATATCTAGCTATACCTATTATTATACTAGTATATATCTTACTATCTATCATCATGAATATGACAAAAAAGCAAACTACTAACTAAAAATAAGAAACGCTATCTCTCCAGATAGCGTTTTTCATTTGGTCTATATCTAAAAAGTGTACTATTTCATCCTTATGACTATGTTGCCCCTTTTTTATGCCAATTCTTTATTGAATAATTATTATTCTCATTTATACAACTATCCAAAACAGCAATAATCACAATATGAGCAATTGACTATAAAACAGTCACTTTACCTCTAAAACACTAGTCATTGGCACACTTATTGAAAACTTTATTACAAACTTTTTTTTCATACTACTTTTTTGCCCTATACACCTTACCCCCTTTGTATAGGGCTTTTTTTATTGTTTTTTTTACACCATAGAACCAAGGTTAGCATCATCATGTTTTCCTTCTTCATGAAGCGTTAACTCATCACAGAATACTATTTTCTCATTTTCTATTACAAAAGTTGCAATTACTTTTACCTTACTCACAGAGCCATCATTTCTATATACTGAAACACTGTGATTAGTAAAAACAAGATTTCCCTCTTCTGCCATATAATTAAAGGTAATAGACAGTCTCTCGGTTACCTCTTTTAATTTTTTAATATGATTACTAAAAATGGTGTAGTCTAGTCTCTTTCCATCAACACATTGGATATAATCAGTAGAAAAATAGGTAGCTATCACTTCTGGACGATACTGAGGACTCTCTAATAGATTTACAAAACAGTCTTTTATCAATTCTTTATTGGTCATATTTCATTTCTTAAATTACAAATACGAAAGTAAAACACTGTCTAAAGAAGCGCGATAACAATTGTTATCAAATAAAACTTTTATAAAGACACTATACCTAAAGTGACAACTAACACATATGGAGTGTTGTCCTATAGCTAACTTCTTTATAATACTATCCATATAAAAGTCTATTCTCTCAGAATATAGCAAAGAAAAAGTATAATGTCTTACATTATCAATATTGATGAACGAGACATAACCACTTCTTGTAATTTATCTTCTTTAAAAAAAGAATATTATAATAGATGAAGTTCTCTATAATGTGTAATTATTTCATTTTTAAATAATTATTATATAAAAAATCAAATCAAAAAAGAAGAATACTAAAATACACTATTCGTAATTAAACTAAATAATCTGGCTATTCATTGTATTATTTAAAATAATTAAATAAATTTAGCAAAAAAATAACAACAATATGTTTGAAAATATAGATCCAACTATTATAACATTTTCCATTTATTTAGTGGTTGTGTTAGGAATAGGTGTAATTGCGTATTTACGCACAAAGGACTTTTCTGACTACATCTTAGGAGGACGTAGTTTTGGTCCAGTAGTAACAGCTTTATCAGCAGGAGCATCAGATATGTCTGGATGGCTACTAATGGGATTGCCAGGTGCTATTTTTGGTAAAGGTTTATCTCAGAGCTGGATTGCGATCGGTTTAATTATCGGTGCATACTACAACTGGAAGTTAGTAGCTGGTCGTCTGCGTGTACACACAGAAATCAATAATAATGCACTGACATTACCAGACTTCTTCCACAACAGATTTGGAAAAGATGGTCAATTAGTAAAAACAGTATCTGCTGTAACTATCCTAATCTTCTTCACGATATACTGTGCGTCTGGTATGGTAGCTGGTGCTAGATTATTCGAAACGCTATTCCACATGGAGTATATCAATGCGTTATATCTAGGGGCTTTAGCTACGATAGCGTATACCTTCATCGGTGGATTCTTAGCAGTAAGCTGGAGTGATACGATTCAGGCTACTTTAATGCTATTTGCGTTAATCTTGACTCCTGTGATGATTATCCTATATATGGGAGGATGGGATGCTATCACTACTTATACGAACGAAGCTGCTATTGCTACTAATATTTCGTATTCAAGTCTAACACATAATGTAAGCTTTATCGCTATTGTTAGTGCTGCTGCATGGGGACTTGGGTACTTCGGACAGCCACATATCTTAGCACGCTTTATGGCTGCTGATAGCGTGAAGACAATGAAGAATGCTAGACGTATAGGAATGTCATGGATGACATTATGTCTAGGAGGAGCTGTAACGATAGGTTATTTAGGAATTAGCTACTACTACAAACATCCAGAGATAGCGGGTGTAGTAAACAAAGACAATGAAATGATCTTCATAGAGCTAATCAAACAATTATTTAACCCTTGGGTAGTAGGTGTCTTACTTTCGGCTATTCTAGCTGCAGTAATGAGTACATTAAGTGCGCAGCTATTAATGTCGTCTAGTACACTTACGCAAGACTTCTACAAAGCTTACTTCAGAAGAAGTGCTAGCCAAAAAGAGCTAGTATGGACAGGAAGATTTGCTGTACTACTAATCGCTTTAATCGCAATCATAATCGCGTACGATCCAGATAGTAAAATTCTTGCTTTGGTAGCACATGCTTGGGCTGGTTTTGGAGCTGCATTTGGTCCTGCTATCTTATTCACTCTATTCTGGAGAAAAACAACAGGTATGGGAACTTTCGCAGGAGTATTAGTAGGAGCGGTAACTGTAATCGTATGGCCTATTCTATTCGGAGATACGGTATACGAAATTATTCCAGGATTCTTATTTAGTTCGATTGCGATCTACTTAGTATCTAACTATGGAAAACAAGCGTCTACTGAAATGATAGAGAAGTTTGACACTGCTGATGCTTTATATCACAAAGAAAAGTAATTAGATAAAATCTATTTATTATACCCTAAACTCTAGGTATATAACAACGATAAAAGATGTTATATACCTAGAGTTTTTTGTTTATCCCAGAATCAGCAATAGGCAGATAAACGAAAAGTAATTATACAAGATAGGTCTGAATTAGCGATTTCAGCATACTATAGTATGGTTATAGAGCTAATGAAAGAGCTATGAAGTAGAATTGCTTTGTAGTATTTGGCTAATGTTGATTCTGGGGTTATATGAACAACATAAGATTAACATTGTACAAGAAAATGTAAACCAATAACTTTGCACCTCATAAAAACGATAATACGTGTCTAGATTTAATTCACACCCTATATACAATACTCAGTTTATACTAGTATGTTTAAGTTCTTTACTATTCTCTGCTAGTTTTAATATGCTTATACCTGAGCTACCTGATTACCTCTCAGGACTAGGTGGAGCAGAATACAAAGGGCTAATCATCGGTCTATTTACAATCACTGCAGGTATCTCTAGACCCTTTAGTGGTAAACTAACAGATAAGATAGGTCGTGTGCCTATCATGGCTATAGGCTCGATAGTATGTTTTGTGTGTAGCTTATTATACCCTATTCTTACTACAGTATCCGGCTTTTTATTCTTGCGATTATTACATGGATTCTCTACAGGGTTCAAGCCTACAGCTACGGCAGCTTATGTAGCTGATATCGTACCTAAAGAGCGATGGGGAGAAGCATTAGGACTACACGGCATTAGCTTTAGTACAGGTATGGCTATAGGCCCAGCCATCGGTAGTACCATAAAGATGTACACCTCTATAGACTTTCTATTCTATACTTCATCTGCTTTTGCTCTACTTTCTATTGTGATCTTAATGAACATGAAAGAGACCTTACAAGTAAAAGAAAAGTTCTCTTTTAAATTACTAAAAATATCAGGCAAGGACATCTTTGACTTAGGGGTATTCCCTGCAGCTTTTGTGACTTTTATGTCTTACATCGCTTATGGAGTTATTCTTACGCTAATCCCTGACTGGACTGGACATTTAGGCTTAGAGAATAAAGGGATTTTCTTTATGATTTTTACTATTTCTTCTCTACTAGTAAGATTTGTCGCTGGTAAAGTATCTGACAAATATGGACGTGTCTTAATCATCAATATTGGATTAATACTTCTGATTATCTCTCTAGCTATTATAGCATTCTACAAATCTACTAATGGGCTATACCTAGGTGCATTTATATACGGTATCTCTTTAGGTATCTTATCTCCAGCATTAAATGCCTGGACAATAGACTTCAGTCAACCTGATCAAAGAGGGCGTGCTGTATCTACTATGTACATCGCTCTAGAGGCTGGTGTCGGTGGAGGTGCTTTCTTAGCAGGGTGGTATTATAAAGATAATATCACTAATATCCCTACCATTATGTATGCTAGTGCAGTAGTTATTATCTTGAGTTTAGTCTATATGATGTTTAGAAAACAACTTTCCTTCACAAGTAAGGCATAAGGAAATACTACTTCTTTAAGATTAATTTGACTTGGTGCTGTAATATAGGTATAACCTCTTGTTCAAACCATCTATTCTTTGCTTTCCAGATATTATTTCTCGGAGAAGGATGAGGTAATGGAAAATAAGTAGGTAAATACTCGTGGAAGTTATTTACATTCTCTGTCAGTGAATCATTAGTCTTTAAATAATAATCTTGAGCGTATTTTCCGATTAACAAAATAAGCTTCACAGAAGTTAATTGGTCTAACAACTGAGCATGCCATGTGGGAGCACATATTTTCTTAGGAGGTAAGTCACCATTCTTTCCTTTGCCTGGATAACAAAACCCCATAGGAATAATAGAGAAGTTAGCCGTATCGTAGAACTCCTCTTCTGTCACTCCTAGCCATTGACGCAGTTGTTCGCCACTTTTATCTTTAAAAGGAATACCTGATAGATGTACTTTTAATCCAGGTGCTTGACCTATAATAATGATTTTTGACTGTACACTAGATAATACCACAGGATTCGCTCCTAGAGGTAGTTCTTTTTCACATATCTTACAAGCCTTAATATCACTTAATAACTCATCAAAACAATCCATACCTTCTTCTATTTACTGTCCTATTAAATATCGATGTGGGGTAATACCTGCGTGCTTTTTAAAAAACTCTATAAACGCACTATCTGACGAAAACTCCAATACATCTGCTACCTCTGAAATAGTCATATCCTCAGCCAACAACTCCAGAGAGCGGTAATACTTCCATTGCAATCTCCAATCTTGATAAACCATCCCTGTTTCTTTCTTAAAGATACGAGAAATAGTCTTCTCGCTAGCCCCTACCTCTTGGGTTAAGTCCTTGAGAAATGGAGGAACTCTTTTCTCCATAATAAACTGTCGAATAGTATCTTTTAGTCTCGTATCTTCGGGTATCTTCAGATGATAATCTTCTATATGGGCTGCGTTTAATTCATTGCTAAACACCTTAACTATAGCAAACTGCTCATCAGTATAAGTCTTCCATTCCCAAAAACATATTCGTTCTATTAACTGCTCTAATAGAGGGTTGACCTCTAATACTTTGATTGTATCAGCTGTCCACAACTGCTCTTTCGCAGTAAAGTAGATAGAACGATAAGCAACTACATTTCTAAAGAACACGCGATGAGATAACCTTGCAGGTATAATCAACATACGTGTAGGTGGTAGAATCACCTGTGTATCATCAGTCAATAGAGTCATACATCCACTAGGTGCATAGAGAAGTTGCTGGTGTTCATCGTGCTGATGAAAACCAGAATCATGCTGAACTAAATCAGATGCTAAACCTATAACAGGTAAGTCTATTTGTTCTGGATGAAATTCTTGTTCTGAATGCAGATATGCCATTTGTCTTTAAACCGGTATTTAATGAGTTTATAGTATTATAAAGGTACTACAAATTCTAAAGACCTTTGTCAAAAATTAAAAACAATGAAGACAAAAAACAGTTTAGCGCTAATGATTGTACTGATGATGTTCCCCCAATTCGTGGAGACCATCTACAGTCCTGCCTTAACGCATTTAGCTAAAGCATTTGATGTAACGAAGGAGACTACATTGCTAACGATAAGTATTTACTTTATAGCCTTTGCACTTGGAGTTATCTTTTGGGGAATACTAAGTGATTATATCGGTAGAAGAAAAGCGATGCTAAGCGGGCTAATAACGTATACTCTTGCTTCTGTGTTAGCCTTGCTTGCTACTAATTTTGAAACAATACTTATCGCAAGGTTTATTGCTGCCTTTGGTATAGCTGTAGGATCAGTGATTACACAAACGATGATGAGAGACAGTTATACTGGAGTAGAACTAGCTAAAGTATTTTCTATTATGGGAATCGCCTTATCAGTAAGCCCTGTTATAGGATTACTAATGGGAGGAATTCTATCCAATCAATTTGGCTATTGGGGAGTATTCACAGTACTAGCAACGTTGGCAATACTACTATTCAGCACATCCTTCTTCTCCTTAAAAGAAACTAAACAACATACTGACAATATTACCTTAGATAAAATAATAGCCTTAGCTAAGACGATGTACACTGACTCTCTATTGTGGAAATATGCTTTGTTAGTCATGGCTTACAATGTTCTTCTTTTTAGTTATTACTCATTTGCTCCTTTTATATTTGAACAAGAAGGATTAAGCCCAACAGTATATGGATATAGTGGTATTGTACTAGCGGCAGGTTCTTTTATAGGAAGCTCTCTAAACAAGAAATTACTAGAGAGAGGATATTTACCCATTACCTTAATGAAGATTGCAGCAACTATAGCTATTGTGAATGCTTTAGTGTTAATTCTAATAGGAAATACGCTTTACTTTCTAATCCCGATGGTATTTATTGTAACTGCATTCGGGATAGCGATTCCTAATATCCTTAGTCAAGCCTTACTACAATACAAATCGTCCATAGGTACAGCTAGTGCTTTATTCGGATTATTGTATTATATCTTGATTGGTACAGGTTTATACATTAGTAGTACTATGCCTAATATCACTGTCGTAATGATTAGTTTTGCTACTATAGCGATCTTAGTTTCACTACTTATTAAAAGCAAAAAGACGACTTTATAGCCTTGCTATAAAGTCGTCTTTCATTTTCTTAATTCTTCTTGACATACCCCATTCCTCTAGAGAGAGGCCATACTTCTTTAAAACCATAATGCTCATATAACTTATAAGCTTCACCATCTGCTATTAAGTTTACATAGCATGACTCTGGTAGATTATCATTAATAAATTCTGTCAATGTAGTCATTACTAACTTACCTAATCCTTGTCCTTGGTACTCTGGTAATACACAAATATCTACAACCTGACAATGACATCCACCATCACCTACTAATCTTCCCATTCCTACGAACTTATCATTATTCTCTGTATCTAGTATCGACACACAGCATAGAGAATTAGCAAGACCAATCACAGCTGCCATAATTCTCTTTTCAGATAGACCGCAGGTTATACGCATATTGATATAGTCTTCTGGTTCTATTATATCATAACAAATCTTATATCTCATATCTTCTTTAATCTTTTTAGATAAACAAATATATAATTGCTGTTATTCTCTTCCTAATCGTTTGATTAGAATGTGATAAATTGTAGCAATACAATGACTAAATGAATTACTCAAATGATAACCTACAAAAAAAGGACAGTACGAATACTGTCCTTTATAATTATTTATCTTCTGATTGTTCTTCCTTCTGTTCTTTAGTTAAAAGGCTTAACTCCACTTGCTCTACTGAATTGCGATACATCTTAAGTATTTTTCCTTCGTAGTCATCAAGTCTTATAATATCTCCTACTTTAAACTCGTCATCAGGACACTCTTCACTGATTAAACCTGCAAGTGTATCATAGTGCTCACTTTCTTCAAACTTAACAGGTACTAGTCTATTAATATCAGATAAATTATAATGTGCACTAACTACATATCTACCTTCTCCCATACTCTGTACTACAGGTTCTTCATTGTCATATTCATCTTGGATCTCTCCTACCAATTCCTCTAGAATATCTTCCATAGTCACAATACCTGTAAACTCTCCTACTTCATTGGTAGCAATAGCCATCTGTAAGTGTTTTGCTTGGAATTGTTTTAATACATTTTTAATAAGTGCATTCTCAGAGATATAAATAGGTTCACGTAGTAATGAAGCTAGATCAGTGTTACTCTTATCTTGAATCATTGCTTTCATCAAGTCTTTTGTATAAATAACACCTTTAATATTATCTAAGTTATCTTCATATACTGGAAAACGAGAATATCCTTCATTGATTGCATAATCGATAGCCTCTATTACACTTGTATTAATCTCGATAGCTGAGACATTTTTACGTAGGCTTTGAATATTATTTACACGTCTGTCATCAAAGTCGAATACATTCTGAATCAGAACACGCTCTGTTTCTTCAATAGCTCCTCCTTCTTGACTCTCAGTAATAATCATCTTAAGCTCTTCTTCTGTATGAATATCAGCTCCGTGAATTGGACTAATACCTACAATACGCAATATACCATTAGCTAAACCGTTCATCAACCAAATAATAGGTCTAAATACGAAATAGAATATACGCAATGGAAGTGCTATAGTAAATGTCGTCTTCGTTGGGAAGTGAATAGCTAGTGATTTAGGTGCTAATTCACCAAAAACAATATGTAATATTGTGATAATAGCAAAGGCTACTGGAAATGAAACACTCTTAGCTACACCATACCATTCAGGTCCAGTGAAACCAAAGATTTCAAACAAATACATAATAACAGGTGTTAATGAGCTTTCTCCAACCCATCCTAACCCTAGTGAAGCAAGGGTAATACCTAATTGTGTAGCTGCTAAATATGCATCAAGATTAGAAACAATATTCTTAGCAATACCTGCTACTTTAGAATTTAGTTCTTGATGAACTTCTATTTGAGAAGTACGAACTTTCACAATTGCAAACTCTGCTGCAACGAAAAAACCGTTTAAGAAAACTAAAAATAAAGTAAGTAATAATTTACCTACTGAAATCTCTTCGTGTACAATGTTAGAACCAGCCAACATTGTAATGATCTGGGCGTATGTATCCATTTTAAGAATTAAAAAAAGCCAATGGTTAAATATTTTTTAATGGCTTAAGGTTTATATCATTGTGATATAAATCTCGTATCAAAATTAATAATTTAATTGACACAGTATCTATCAATATTTACTAATTTTTAAAAAATATCACAATGCTTATAAATATAGTCAACTTTGCACTAATGTTATAGTACAAATCGAAACTCACTTAACAAAATAAATGCGATTAGCTCTTTTTTTACATCTTTTACATAGAGTCTTTATCAAAATGAAAAGGCAAGATATTTACTAACGAAGGAGAGTAACACACTTTACCTTCTGCTCCCATAAAGAACATTTCTATAGCAGAGTCTTGTTTTGTCTCATATTCCAAAATACTTTGTCTACACGCTCCACATGGAGGGATTGGAGTACTCGTAACTTTTAAATCTGATGATGCAGAAATAGCTATCTTTAAGATTCTCTGATCTGGATAATTAGCCCCAACATAAAAGATAGCTGTACGCTCAGCGCATAATCCTGATGGGAAAGCCGCATTCTCTTGATTAGACCCCACTACGATAGTTCCGTCTTCTAATAAGATAGCTGCACCTACTCTAAACTTAGAATAAGGAGCATAAGCCTTCTTTCTCACTTCTACAGCCCTATTCATTAACTCTTGATCTTTTTGTTCTAATTCTGCTATTGAATCATATTCTAAGAACGTTGTTACGATTTCAATTTTTTTCATAATCCTTGACTATTAGAGATAAAAAATCCAAACGCATCTTATTGGGGATGGTTTGGATTCAATACAAATATACTATTTTTTTTAACCTCTTCGATAAGTTTTTCTACCTAAATCGAATGTTAATGAGAATCGCAGTGTATTCTCCATTGGGTTATTTATTTTTGATGTTGAAAATAAATACGATAGGTCTATAGCCATCATATTATATTTAAAACCTGCTCCTAAAGTTGCATACTGTCTAGCTCCTTTTTCTGGACTTTCGTGGAAGTATCCTGTTCTAAAAGCAAATTTATTGTCATACCAATATTCTGCTCCTAGAGACCATGCTACTTCTTTCAGTTCTTCACTAAACCCATTAGGCGCATCTCCAAATGATTTAAACACTCCTTTAAGCCATCCAGTATCATTATACTCGATTAACGCTTCTGGATCATTTCTATATTCTGGTGGTGTCGGAACTAATAACTTATTAAGTTCTCCTGAGATAGTTAATGTATTCTGTTGATCAATAATAAAATCAAAACTACCTCCTAACTTTAAGTTAGCAGGAAGAAAAGATCCATACTGCTCATCTTCATATTTTATCTTAGGCCCTAAGTTTTGAATATTAAATCCAGCTCTCCATCTACCATCGAAAGTACTAAATCTAATTACATCTGATTCGTAGAAACCTGCTATATCTACAGCTACTTGACTCGCCATAGAGTTAGATCCATCTAGTTCCGGCATTCTAAGATTAGAGTTGATGAAACGTCCCACTACTGCCATACCAAAGCGGTCACTTAATTTCAATGAATAAGAAATATCTACAGCGAACTCATTAGGCTTTTTTATAATTGAACTCGATTGATAACTATCTCTAAACTCCATTTCACCCATTCCAAAATAACGTAAACTTGCTCCAATAGCACTACGTTCATTGAATTTATTAAAATAGGTTAATTGACCTAAAGCCATATCGCTACTAATTTTAGACATATAAGGGCTATAATTTACAGAAAATCCTTGTGCTTGCGTAGCAAATGCATACTTCGCGGCATTGTGTTGTTGAGAAAACACATCACTAGAAGTCGCAACCCCGATGTCTCCCATCCCTGATGATCTCGCATCTCCAGATATTAATAAGAAAGGTACTCCAGTAGTTATAGGTCTTACTACTTTCTGAGCGTATATAAACTGCCCCGCTAAAACAGTAAGAAATAAGGCTGTAACTTTTTTCATCTTTATTTTTTTAAGATTCACAAATATAATCTTTTTAACATTACTAAAATCTGACTCTAGCTATTATTATAACTTATAAAAACAACAATTATTATTTTGATCTTCATTATAAACGAAATATATACCTTACTCTACAAGAAACTTTGACCATCAACATTTTAATTCTTTTTCACGTATCTTATACAAAGTAAACTTAATACTATTTTTACTCAAACTAAGGGCTATTCCTTGTATAATTCAAAGATATTCACCCCCATTTTTATACTATTAAAAGAATCTACTTCTAATTTTTGGTATTAATCTTATTACAGTACATTTTTGCATTATAATTACTTAATTAAACATAGAAACAAAAGCAAATTCACAAGAGAGAACAAGCAATCTTCTCCTTATATTGTCAATTATTTTGTATGGCATTTAAGTAATTCGAACTACATTTGCACTGCGTATAAAGTATGACTTTATACAAAACAATTATTTTTTTGTTAAGCAATACAAAATACTTTTAGACGTTATAAGTGTAATTGCTTATTAAAAAATAAAAATTATTGATACTTTTTCGATTAAATGAAAGTATTCACATTGCTAATTAAACGTTAATTATTAAATTGCGTACAATTTTATATCCATTTATAACGAGATGAAGATTAAAGAACTTTTAAACTTTCGATTACTGGCAGGTATATTAGTTGCTGCTAGTATTACGAGTTGTGGAAATTCAAACAGCAACGTATCAACGGCTACTGGTTGGAAAATCAATGATAGTAAAGGTGGTTTTCAATACAACACCAAATACGAACAACGTACTCCTAAAGGAATGGTTGCTGTAGAAGGAGGTACATTTACAATGGGACGTATACAAGAGGATATCCTTGCTGATTGGAATAACAATCCTAAAGAAATGTACGTACAATCGTTTTATATGGATGAAACAGAAACTACCAATATCATGTATAATGAATACTTATATTGGTTGCGTACTGTATATCCTCAAAACAATGAATTATATCAAGAGATTTATAAAAGTGCTATTCCTGATACGACAGTATGGAGAGGTCCTTCTGGGTTCAACGAATCACTTATCACTAGCTACTTAAGACACCCTGCTTATGCTAACTATCCTGTAGTGGGTGTTACTTGGGTACAAGCAAATGATTATGCTAAATGGAGAACTGATCGTGTTAACGAATTAGCACTAGAAAAAGCAGGTTATTTAAAGAAAGATGCTAAAATTCTTGAAGCAGGATCTGATGCTCACTTTAGCACAGATACTTACCTTATCTCTCCAGAATCTGTTTATGGAGGGAATAGCGATATCGCTTATAAAGGAAAAGGAAACAAAGCACAAGAAGGTGATCGCAACTTATACGCTACTCAAAACTCTGGTTTGTTTACCTCACAGTTTAGACTTCCTACAGAAGCTGAATGGGAATACGCTGCTATAGGATTAGTAGGTAACAGAGAGTACAACAACTATAAAGGACGTAAAAAATATCCTTGGGATAAAAGCAGCAAACGCAAAAAAGGGAAACCAATCGTTCAGAACACTAAATATGCTAACTATAAACAAGGTCGTGGTGACTATGGTGGTATAGCGGGGTGGTCTACTGACAATGGAGACATTACTAATGCAGTAAAATCATACCCTCCTAATGATTTCGGTTTATATGACATGTCTGGTAACGTTGCTGAATGGGTAGCTGACGTTTATGACCCAACTATTGATCTAAACGACACTGACTTCAACTTCTATAAAGGAAATGTTTACTATAAAAACAAAATAGGTGCTGATGGTAAAATCGAAATTACAACAAATGAAACTGTGAAGTTTGATACATTAAGCACTGGTAAATTAAGAGTTCGCAATCTACCTGGACAAATTGCTCAAGAAGAATTAGACCCTTCTATATTTGATGACAATATCCAGACAGGTTTAGGTGGTAAAATAAAAGGAGAAGGTCCTAAACCAATTAAAAAAGTTACTCTTTATGATGAGAAATCTCGTGTTATAAAAGGAGGTTCATGGAAAGATAGAGCATATTGGTTAGACCCTGCTACTAGAAGATTCTTCCCAGAAGATCAAGCTACAGATTATATTGGATTCAGATTAGTAATGACTAAAGTAGGTCCTAAATCAGATAAGCGAAAAACGAAGAATTAACATATTTTAAAATATTCTTTTTTCAAAAGCCCTAATTGTATTAGGGCTTTTTTTTATACTTTTGATTCATGGATATTACTGAAATTTACCAATGTTTTTTACAGTGTGATGGTGTATCTACTGATACTAGAAACATACATCCTAACTCTCTTTTTTTCGCATTAAAAGGAGATAACTTTGATGCTAACGAGTTTGCTCAAGACGCACTTAATAAAGGGGCTGCCTTTGTGATTATGGACAATAAAAAGCTGATTACTGATCCAGCTAAAATGCTTTATGTACCAGATGCCTTAGGAGCTTTACAACAGTTAGCTAAACACCATAGACAACAACTAGGCTTACCTATTATAGCGCTAACAGGTAGTAATGGAAAGACTACTTCTAAAGAACTTATCGCTACAGTACTAAGCAAAAAATATAAAATAACGGCTACTAAAGGAAACCTAAACAACCATATTGGTGTGCCGCTTACATTACTTTCACTTACAGAAGAGACAGACTTAGGTATTATAGAAATGGGGGCTAACCACAAACAAGAAATAGCTTTCTTATGTGAGTTAGCTGATCCTGACTTTGGGTACATTACTAACTTTGGAAAAGCACATTTAGATGGATTTGGTGGGTTTGAAGGGGTTATTAAGGCTAAAAGCGAATTATATGACTATTTAGAAGATAACTATAAAACAGCTTTTGTCAACTTAGATGACCCTAGACAAGATGCAAAAACAATGACCTTCAGCCGTTATACTTTTGGTACAGATTCCTCTGCTGATATCGTTATTGAACAATTAGAAGCTCAACCTAACGCTACAGTATACTATAAAGGAGAGGTAATTAACTCTAACCTTACAGGAATCTATAACGCGACTAATATAGCTGCTGCATTAACTATCGGTCAATTCTTCAATGTGGATTTAAACGATATTAAAGAAGCCATAGAACACTATATCCCTACTAATAATAGATCACAGTGGATTACTAAAGATAACTCTATGATCTTATTAGATGCTTATAATGCTAATCCTAGCAGTATGGACGCTGTATTGACTAACTTTGATCAACTAAATGATCAACGCGATAAAGTATTCGTCTTAGGAGATATGCTTGAGCTAGGAAAAGAAGGTTATAAAGAGCACAAAGATATCGTGACTAGATTAAGTGATGTTAAAAATAAAACAGCATACTTTATAGGAAGAGAGTTCTTTAAAGCATCTATTAATGTCACACAAGAAGACATACACTTCTTCGAAACGTTTGACTTGTTTAAACAACATATTCTTGACCATTCTAACGAAGTATTTAAGAATAAGCTAATCTTGATTAAAGGATCAAGAGGGATAGCACTAGAAAGAACCTTAGACTTAATATAACAAAAAAGAGCTTAAATAATTATTTAAGCTCTTTTTTATTTATCTTCTTGGCTATCGATTTCCAATCTTGTAATTAACGGGAAGTGATCCGAATTTTTAAACTCTGGATAAGTCTTAAATGACTTGACATGAATACGAGGATCTACGAACACATAGTCAATACGCATCGGATAAGCGAAGTCATACGTCTTACCAAATCCTGTTCCCCCTTCTACGAATGCATCATTTAAATTCCCTCTAATATTCCTATACACATACGAGAATGCACTATTATTCATATCTCCACAGATAATCTTAGGGATAGACACATCATTCATATGAGATTCTATTAACTCGGATTGCATCTGCTGTTCTTTAAATGCCTTTGCTATACGATTAACGATTAGCTTAGACTTAGCCTCATCAATACTCTCGTGGATATCAGGGCTAATACTTATAGATTGCAAGTGAATACTATACACTCTTATTGTATCTTGATCTTTTAGAATATCTGCAAAAATCACATTGTTATTAGAACTAGGTAAGTTAATCTCTCCCTTATCTATAATTCTAAACTTAGAATAAATAGCCTGTCCTGTTTTTATCTTATTCCCATGTGAAGTAATGAATTTATAAGGATATTGGCTGAACTTTATATTTGTATTCTTAGAATATTCTTGAAAGCACAATACATCAGGATCGTGTAGATCTACGAACTCTTTTATCTTATCAGGAACATGCTCATCTGGAATCCAATTAAACAAGTTAAAAAGACGAACATTATAACTCATTAAAGTGAATTCCTTTTCTCCAACTTCCACATTTCTACCTGAGAACTTATAAAACTTATTAGCGAAAGTAATCCCAAGTACTAGAATTAAAGAAGACAACCATATTTGCCTTTTTAATTGAATTAACCAATAGATAAAGAACGCTAGATTAATAATCAAAAAGAAAGGTAGTACTAGCGTAAACACAGATAATAAAGGAAATAACTTCGGTGCTAAAAAAGGCAAAAAATACCCTACTAATGACATAATCGCCATTAGTATATTGATACCAAATACAAACTTATTAAACCAAGATAGGTTCTTCATATTTTACTCTTTTCCAGCTCTAAACAGAAAGTCTTTCTCTTCTTTAGTAAGGCTTTCATATCCAGATTTACTGATTTTATCTAATATTTTATCTATTTTCTGTTGTCTCTCATCCTTGTTTTCACTGACTGTTGTTTCTCGGCGATTCTCTTTATTATTTACATATACCTTCTTAAAACGAGTTCCTTGATTTCGTTTAAATAGGTTACTTATTTTATCAAAGATAATGCTTAAATCGGTTCCTGCCTCTAACATTTTAATATAGATCAGTCCCATTAGCGCACCACCTAAGTGAGCTAGATGTCCCCCTACGTTACTTGTATTCAACTGGATAACATCTAAAATAATGATAAAAGTAGCGATATGCCACATCTTTACATTTCCGATTAAAGCTAATCGCACTTGCATCATAGGAGCATGCACTGCCACCCCTACTAATGGAGCTATAGTAGCTGCTGAAGCACCTACTAGTATAGACCCTGTCGACATAAACGTTCCTCCTAGCAAGAAGATCACACCACCTAATAAAGCACCTAATAGATACAAAGTTAAAAACTGCTTGTCTGTAAAAAAAGTAGCAAATAATCTTCCTACAAAAAACAAGACAATCATATTAAAAAGAAGGTGAATCACTCCTGCATGTACGAATGAATATGTCAATAACGTCCATGGTTTATACAATAGTGACATAGGGTTGCTCCCAAGAGCTAACCAAGATAATAAACTAGCGCTAAAGGAAGAAAAGAATACTTGCAACAACATAATGATTACTGAAATACCTACATTCCAGTAAATCAACTTTTGCACAATACCACCAGCTCTATACTGGAACTTCAAATCATCTAATAGCTTACTCATTATCTATCCCAACGGTTATTGTTAAACTGTGTCTTCTTATAATACATCATTAATAAATACCCCATTAATGCTCCCCCTATATGAGCGAAGTGAGCGATACCACCACCTCCACCGAATAGACTGAAGCTACCTGCTACACCTCCGTATAAATCTATCAATAAAATACCAGGTACAAAATATTTAGCTTTAATAGGCACAGGAATAAACATCATCATTAACTCTGCATTAGGGAACATAAACGCAAAGGCCACTAACAACCCATACACAGCACCTGATGCCCCTACGACAGGCGTATTATATGCAGATAGAAAATTATGCAACTGACCATCTCCTAATATACCTCCCCATCTTAGATCATACTTTCCTTCTTTTAGTAGCGCCATTACATCACTAGCATTATACCCATTATCTGTAAGAGTAGACAAAGCAGAATGAACACTAAAATAATTCACTCCTGTATGTAATAGAGCCGCTCCAAATCCACATAGCAAGTAAAAAGTAAGAAACTTCTTACCTCCCCACATCATCTCTAACGTACTACCAAAAGAGAACAAAGCAAACATATTAAACAGAATATGCATGATACTCCCATGCATGAACATATGAGTTAAAGGTTGCCAAACATAGAATGATGGACTTTCAAAATAATACATTGCGAATAACTCTTTGATCGCTGGTATAAACATACTAGCTCCGAAGAAGATTACATTCACTATAATTAAATGTTTTACTGTCTCTGATATTCTCATTATAATGCGAATTTTTTTTCTATATCCTCTACTTTCATCGTTACAAAAGTAGGTTTCATAAAAGGTGATACACTTGGTTCTTGACAAGCGAATAATGAGTTCACAATATTCTCTTGTTCTTCATCATTTAGCACAGTTCCTGTCTTCACAGATAAGCTATGTGCTAATGATTTGGCAATGCGGTCACTCTGTCCCATTGCTGTCTTAGGTACTCCATCTTGGAAGTCACTAATCAAATCTTCTAATACGATAGAAGCCTCACTCTCTGATATATTAACAGGCAGTCCTGAGATAACCACATAATCTTGTGTCATGTGTTCAAACCCAAAACCAGTCTGTTGTAACATCGGGTATAACTCTCTTAGTATTTCTACCTCATAAGGAGAGTAATACAATGTCAATGGAAATAATAGCTGTTGAGAAGAAGCTGTATGATTCTGTATACTCTCCATAAACTTCTCATACAATATACGCTGATGCGCTCTCCCCTGATCGATGATTACCATTCCTGACTTTATCGGACTGACAATGTATTTTCTATTAATCTGGAAGCGTTTCACTCCCGTGATTTCCTCTTGTTTATTTTCGAACAGATTCCCTGTCACAAAATCACTCTCTAATTTTATGCCAGACACATCTAGATCTTCCCCAGAAGAACGAAGTCCTTCATAGAGATTCTCCCATCCTTCTATATTACTCTTAGAAGACAAAGCTCCTTTAGAGAATGAGGATGACGAACTCTTCTTCACAGAAGGTTTATTAAACTTAGATTCTATAACATCTGATTCTCTATTTACTTTAGATCCCAGTGTGATTTCCTCTTCATATCTATCCTCTACGGTACTATTTCCTTTGCTCTCTAGTACTTCACCTAGATCATCGGTATAACTTAAAGGGCTATGATTACTTTTACTCTCTAACGTCTCACCTAAAGAAATATTTTCTTCCGTATTACTTTTACTTTCTAGGACATCTATAAAGCGGTTATTCTCTATATCATTCCCCTTATTCGTCACCTTATCCCCGAACGGATTCATGGATACATACGTCTCATTATTCTCCAGATCATCTATAAAGCGAGTGTTCTCTATACTACTATCCGTAGCTCCGATAAACATAGCCGCATTATTATCAAATGGATTATATTCAAACTTATCTGACTCTGTAAGTAGCTCTCTGTGAAAAGGGTTAAAGTTTCTATCTACTTCTATAGTAGGAGTTGATGCTTCTTTTCCCTCGAAGTCATACGGAGTATCTAAACTAGCATCTCTCTGAAAATCTAATACCGGCGCTACATTAAACTGTCCAAGACTATGCTTAATGATAGAGCGAAGAATACTGTATAAGGCCTGTTCATCGTCGAACTTTACCTCAGTCTTCGTTGGATGTATATTGATATCTATACTATCTGGTGGTACATTAAAGTAAATGAAATAGCTAGGATGTGTTCCTTCTTTTAAAAGTCCTTCATAAGCCGCCATAATAGCATGGTGTAAATAACCACTTTTAACAAAGCGATCATTCACAAAGAAGAATTGCTCTCCTCTACTCTTTTTAGCAAACTCGGGTTTCCCTACAAATCCTGTTACTTCAACAATCTCTGTATTCTCTTTAATAGGTACTAACTTTTCGTTTGTTCTAGTACCGAATACATTGACTATACGCTGACGAGCATTCGTAGGCAATAGATTAAACACTTCGCTACCATTGTGTATTAAAGAGAAATGTATATTGTGATGCACTAATACGATTCTCTCAAACTCATCAATAATATTTCTAAACTCTACATTATCGGACTTTAAGAAATTGCGTCGTGCGGGTATATTAAAAAATAAATTCTTTACTGAAAATGAAGTCCCTGCAGGAGTAACAGCTACTTCCTGACTCACTAGTTTAGTCCCTTCTATAACGATATGGGTACCTAGCTCAGCCTCATGTGTACGAGTCTTTAACTCCACGTGAGCAATCGCTGCGATAGAAGCCAAAGCCTCTCCTCTAAATCCTTTAGTACTTAGCGCAAATAAATCCTCTGCTTTGGAAATCTTAGAAGTAGCATGACGCTCGAATGACATACGTGCATCGACATCACTCATACCCTTTCCATTATCAATAACCTGTATTAAAGTTTTACCAGCTTCTTTTAGAATCAACTTAATCTCTGTAGCTCCAGCATCGACAGAGTTCTCTATCAATTCCTTAACCACAGACGAAGGGCGTTGTACTACTTCCCCTGCTGCTATCTGATTCGCTACGTGATCTGGTAGTAAACGAATAATATCTGACATCTATTTGCTCCTCTATTATTAATCTAATTGTTTAGATAAATTCCACTTAAAGGACAAATTTAAAGAATTAAAAATTCCTTTACTATTTCTCTATTGTAATTTATTTCTAAAATATAGAGGACACTTTCTGAATTATAGAATTAAACACTACTCACCTCATCCTATGACAACCTTTTTTTAAATACTTATCTAGTAAATAACATTGCTGATAAGTTCTAGAATAATTATGATGATAGTACATCCACCCCCCCTTATCATTCTGAGCCTGCTAAGAATCCCATCCTAAACATCCACTCTTCTGGTCATTCTGAGCCTGCGAAGAATCCCTTCCTATATGCTTGTGGAGTTACTAGTGAGATGCTTCCTTTGTCAGCATGACATTGGTCGTTGTTAGTATATCCCGTTGCTATGTCATTCTGAGCCTGCGAAGAACCTCCATCCTATATGTTTGTGGAGTTACTAGTGAGATGCTTCCTTTGTCAGCATGACATTGGTCGTTGTTAGTATATCCAGTTGCTATGTCCTTCTGAGCCTACGAAGAACCTCCATCCTATATGTTTGTGGAGTTACTAGTGAGATGCTTCCTTTGTCAGCATGACATTGTTAGAGGTAAGTATATCCACTCCTACTCTCATTCTGAGCCTGCGAAGAACCTCCATCCTATATGTTTGTGGAGTTACTAGTGAGATGCTTCCTTTGTCAGCATGACATTGGTCGTGGTTAGTATATCTAGTTGCTATGTCCTTCTGAGCCTGCGAAGAATCCCATCCTATATGTTTGTGGAGTTACTAGTGAGATGCTTCTCACATACCCTGCCATCGCAGACTTTGTCAGCCTAGTAGTTTAGAGGAAAATGCTCTGAGAATAGAAGGAGCATCCTTGGACAAACACACGCTTTCCTCCACTAAATACGGAGTATTGTCCATGTATTGTCGAAAGATCTCAGCAGAACCCCCTATTTATAAGGGCTTAAAGCCTATGCAAGTAAAAAACAAATTTGACCTAAAAACAAATAAACAACTATAAATCAATAACTTAATTAAAAATCAATACTAAAAAAAAGCATATACTTTTTTTAATTTAAAGCCCCAAAAGAAGGAAAATAGAGGGTAAAGAGTAAAAAAGTAGGATTAGTTCTCTTTAAACCCCTAAAAAAGGTGCTGAAATAGATCCATTTTTTAAAAAAAGAAGAAAGATTATTTTAGAAAAGAAAAAATATAAAGAAAAGAGGTACCCGCTAAACAGTATTAATAGTCAGACATCCCCACTTACTGAAAAATATAAAACAAAAAAAGAGGATTTCTATTGCTAGAAATCCTCTATCTTATATCCTATAAATAGATTGTGCTTACGCTTTTCTATTTAAATCTATCATTTTTAAAGCTGCGATAGCTGCTTCTGTACCTTTGTTTCCGTGTTCTCCACCACTACGAGCAATAGATTGTTCGATATGGTTATCTGTCAGTAGACAGAAGATCACAGGAATATCAGAGATTAAGTTAAGGTCTTTAATACCATGTGTCACTCCTTCGCATACGAAGTCGAAATGCATCGTCTCTCCCTTAATCACACACCCTACTACAATAACTGCATCTAAGGTCTCATCTACTTCTATCATTTTTTTTGCTCCGAAAATTAATTCAAAGCTACCTGGTACATTCCAGCGAACTATGTTTTCAGCTAATAGACCACAGTCTAATAAGGCTGCTTCTGCACCAGAATACAATCCATTAGTGATTTGGTCATTCCATTCTGAAACTACGATACCTACTCTAAAATCTTTCCCGTCAGGAAGTGTAGTTTTATCGTATTCAGATAAGTTTTTATTTGCTGTTGCCATACTTATTGTGCTAAACCTATCAAGGCATCTACTCCTCTGTATTCTACAGAACCTTGGTAGTTATTTTTAATCTCGTTGAAGCTCTTAAGCGCTTCTTCTTTTTTACCTAATTCTAAAGCAACTAAACCTGCTTTATTTAAATATCTAGGTGTAGTAAAATCGTTCTTCTGCTTAGCAGCTGCTTTTTGATAATACTCTAAAGCTTGCTCTTGTTGCCCTAATTCAGAGAAAGCATCTCCAATAGCTCCTAAAGCTAATGGTGCTAATACTGCATCATTTCCTTTGAATTTCTCTAAATGCTCGATTGCTTTAGGGAAATCACCTTTATGTAAATATGCTGTACCCGCATAGTAGTTTGCTAAATCTGCAGACTGTGTACCACCGTAATTTTCTATAATTCCTAAGAATCCTAGTTTACCTTCTCCACCATTAAGTGCTAAGTTAAATAAAGAGTCTTTAGCAGTACCATTCATTAAAGCATCGTTATAATAACTCTGTGCCTGAAACATTTCGTTCGCAGCGTCATCATTTTTTGGCTCAACAACAAATTTGTCATAACCAACATACCCCAAAGTAGCCAAAGCAACAGCACCTACGATACCAAAAATTACTTTTTGATTGCGCACTACCCAGCTTTCCATTCTATTTGCTCCTTGATCTAAAGAGTTAAATACCTCAGCTGTCTTACTGTTAGATGAATCAATATTGTTATATTGTTCAAACTCATTATCTTCTTTTTCTTGTTCAGGTTTAGGGGCTTTATAACCTCTTTTATTATAAGTTGCCATTTATACAAAGTTTAATGAGTCGCAAAAATAGGATTTTTATTGTAATATAAAAGTGCTTTCTATCTATATTTTTGATAATTTGCACCAAAATTTGATAAAGCACTCTCTAAAACGTTAAAATAACTAGTAACCACGTGTATTTAAAAAAATTAAACATATTAAATTTCAAGAATATTAGCGATAATACTTTCTCTTTTGACCAGAAAATAAACTGTTTTATTGGGTTAAATGGAGTTGGTAAAACCAATATCTTAGATGCTATATATTATATGGCTTACGGGAAGAGTTACTTCAACCCTATAGCCGTACAGAATATCAAACACAACGAAGATTTTTTTGTAATCGATGGTACATTCATTAGAGATGAAAAGGAAGAGCACATCGTATGTAGCCTAAAAAAAGGACAGAAAAAAATCCTGAAGAGAAACAATAAAAACTACGAACGATTCTCTGATCACTTTGGCTTTATTCCCTTAGTGATTATCTCTCCTTCTGACAGCGACTTAATTACAGAAGGAAGTGAGACTAGACGTAAGTTTATCGATAGTGTGATCTCTCAGATGGATGGCAACTATCTACAACTGCTTATACAATACCAGAAGCTAATCAGTCAGCGTAATGCGCTTCTTAAGAGCTTCGTTCAGAATCACTATTTCGACGGAGAGACGTTGGCAGTCTATAATGAGCAGATTGCAGAATTGGCACA
This sequence comes from Myroides sp. ZB35, assembly GCF_001865835.1. Lineage (NCBI taxonomy): Bacteria > Pseudomonadati > Bacteroidota > Flavobacteriia > Flavobacteriales > Flavobacteriaceae > Myroides > Myroides sp. ZB35. Next base: position 417,693 of record NZ_CP017769.1, read on the forward strand.
CCCTATTCACGAGAAAAGAAGAGATTTCATCAAAGAATTCACTCCTATATTCTCTCATTATCACAGTCTGATCACAGAGAATAAAGATGATGTATCTCTAGAATATGAGACGCAGTTAGATGATAAATCTATGTTAGACCTATTCGCAGAGAATCTTGCCAAAGACCGTATGCTACAGTACACCTCTGTCGGGATACATAAAGATGACTTGGCATTCGAACTGACAGGACATCCTATTAAAAAGTTTGGTTCACAAGGACAGCAAAAGTCATTCTTAATCGCATTAAAATTGGCTCAATTTGAGTTTTTAAAAACACAGCGAGGCGTAGCTCCTATCCTCTTATTTGACGATATCTTTGACAAATTAGACGAGAATAGAGTTCGCAAGATTTTAGAGCTAGTTAATTTAGATACCTTTGGTCAACTCTTTATTTCGGATACACACGCTGATCGAACAGAAAACTTGTTAAATAGTGTAAACCAAGGTTACGAGATTTTTAAAATTCAACAAAACGAAGAATAAACTAATAATACCCCTAAGACAATGAATATTCACGAGAATGTATCGCTAAAACCATATAATACGTTTGGATTAGATGTAAAGGCTAAATATTTTATTGAAATAAAACAGATAAATGATCTAAAAGAAATAGTCAAGGCTAATAAAAGTGACAAGCTATTCATCTTAGGAGGAGGTAGTAATATGCTACTAACACAAGACATCAATAAGATCGTCATCAAGCTAGATCTAAAAGGAATCAATATCATCAACGAGGACGACGACTATGTATATGTAGAGGCTGAAGCTGGGGAGAATTGGCATGAGTTCGTCCTATGGTGTATCGAGCACAACTATGGAGGTTTGGAGAACTTATCTCTTATACCAGGTAATGTAGGGACTACGCCTATCCAGAATATTGGTGCTTATGGAGTAGAGATTAAGGATGTGCTACACAGCTGTAAGGCTCTTAATATGGAGACATTAGAAATAAGAGACTTCACGAATGCTGAATGTGAGTTTGACTACAGAGAAAGTGTGTTTAAAAATGCGCTAAAGAATCAATACGTCATTCTATCTGCTACCTATAAACTAACTAAACAAAATCACAATCTAAAGATAGAATACGGCGCGATAAAAAGTCAATTAGACGCTGATAACATTACTCCTCCTACTATTAGAGATATTAGTAATGCTGTGATCTCTATCAGACAGAGCAAGCTACCTGATCCTAAAGAAATCGGTAATAGTGGTAGCTTCTTTAAAAACCCTATCGTAGACAGAGACACCTTCGATAGACTGCACAGAGGATATCCTAACATGCCTCATTATATCATCAATGAACAGGAGGTAAAAATACCTGCAGGATGGCTGATCGAGACCAGTGGCTTTAAGGGATACCGACTAGGTGATGCTGGTGTACATGAGAAGCAAGCTCTAGTGCTAGTTAATTACGGAAAAGCAGAAGGCGAGCAAATCAAGAAACTAGCAGAGACTGTACAGCGAGAAGTTTTTAAGCTATTTGGCATTTCTATTCATGCAGAAGTCAATATCTTTTAAAAATATATTTAGCTTGTTTAAAATACTTTTATAAGTAAATATATACACCTATTTGAGGTGAATTACTGCATATTTTCTTTTAGATAAATATATCTATCTAATAAAATACAATACAGATGTAACCCAAAAGCAGTATAATCAAAATATATAAACTATTTTTAAACAAGCATCTATATTCTTTTAACAGATTAATCGTACATTTGCAGACCTTACGGGAATAGATATTCACTATGCTAACACTTTTATTTTACATTTTCATTGCTGTTATAGTTATAGAAATATTACAGTATATTATCATCTATGGACCACTAGCTATGTCTAGTAGTCTTCCGACTAAACGATATGCTGACCTAGAACCTATCTCTGTCATTGCTTATGTAAAAGACCAACAAGAGAAGTTAGAGAACTTTCTATCTGTGCTTATACAACAAGATTATCCTGAATACGAAGTTATACTAGTCTATAGTGCATCTGATGACGAAAGCCTAGATATCTTAGAGAAATTCTGTTTAACTTATCCTAATACTAGACTAGTCAATGTAGAAAATATAGAGGCCTTCTGGGGCAATAAGAAGTATGCCTTAACTCTAGGGATGAAGGTAGCTAAGTATGAGCGCTTCATCTTTACAGAACCTGCTGTCACTCCTATATCAGATAAATGGTTACTAGCGATAAGCAAAGGATTCTCTTCTACTAAGAAAGTAATACTAGGACATACTAAAATCGAAAAAAAGAAAAGGTCTTTTATCAATCAATTAATCCGTTTCCAAAATACATATAAGACGATAAACCTATTCTCATGGGTGTCGTATGGCAGACCTATCCACGGAAATGCTTATAACCAAGGATATAATAAAGAGTTGTTCTTTAAAGTAAACGGGTTTATAGACCATATGAAAACTCCTTATGGAGATGAGTATGCCTTCATCAATCAAATAGGAACAAGTAGTAATACAACAACCGCACATGATCGCGACAGCTTCGTATGCTTACAAGTGGAAAGCAAGACTAGTACATGGACAGGTAATATAAAGAAGTACGACTTACTCCTTAGAACCTCATCTATCTTTACACAATTTAAGATTAGATTCTTTAGTCTATGTCACCTTCTATTCTTCGGGCTATTCACTACGCTGATCAGTTTTCTTTTTAACTGGGAGATTGTACTGGGGTTATTTGTATTCCGTTATTTGATTATATACATCTATAACTATAAGTTATTTAAAGTATTTGATGATAAAGATTTGGTGTGGACACTGCCATTCTTAGAAATTATTCATATTTTTATCACTACGTATTACTCAATAGTACATTTTATTACACGTAAAAAAATTTGAAAAACTTAGTTCAAGAAAATATCCAAGCAGCTCAAAAGGGAGACCAGATAGCGTTTACCTTCTTGCTAAACCATTATTGGTCTGAAGTATATAACTTTATGCTTAAAAGAACAGCAAACGAAGTGGATGCTGAAGATATTACTATTGAAACTTTTTCGAAGGCATTTACCAATATCAGTAAGTACGACCCTACTTATGCCTTTAATACTTGGCTGATCAGCATTGCTAAAAATGTGCATATCGATATGATCAGAAAGCGCAAGAATATGTCTTTCTTAGATATCAATGACGAGGAGAATCAACAGTATCACGATATCATAGATGATACAATGAACAAAGAAGATGAACTGATACAAGAACAGAATCTAGTGATCTTTAAAAGTTATATCAACTTACTTAAACCTCATTATCAAGAGGTAATAGATATGCGCTTCTTTCAAGAAATGTCTTATAACGAAATCGCAGAAGCCTTAAATGAGCCTTTAAACAATGTCAAGGTAAAAATTATGCGTGCTAAAAAACTATTAGCAGAGATTATCCTTAAACAGATAGATCAAAACTTCTCTATCTAATCTTCACAAACTATAATACCCTATAATTAGGTATAGATTTTCGCTTCTAATAATCACAGTACGTGAAGTGACTTTAAAAATATTAGTATTATTTTTATTTACCATCCTTTATTTCACATGCAAGATTAGCAATACACTTCTATAATATCCAGCTATTTAGCTAAAATAATTCCAATCTTATAATTATTTTATAACGAGTAAAAAAAGTTCATTCAATTTTTAAAAACTGATATTTATCACAATAAAAGACAATAAGGTCTTTTATCTTTGGTATACAAAAATGAACAAAAGAACACAGTTATGAATACAAAGGTACAAACACTAAAAACCAAACTTGGAGTACTACTATTATCTCTAGGTTTACTAACAATCGGAGGCTGTCAACAGAAGGACAAGACTCCTACAAAGATGACTCCAGAGATGGCTGAACAAATAGTAGTCAAAGGAGAAGCTGAAGCTGAACTAACTGCACCTCCCCTAGTACCTAAACCTGTAGGAAAAAGGGATGCAACGAAACTAATTGTTAATCTAGAGATTTTAGAACAAGAAGGTGAAATGGTAGATGGGGTAAAATATATGTATTGGACCTTCGGTGGTACTGTACCTGGTAGCTTTATCCGTACCCGTGTAGGTGATGAAGTAGAGTTCACGCTTAAAAATCACCCTGACAATAAACTTCCTCACAATATTGACCTTCACGCTGTGACAGGTCCTGGAGGAGGAGCTGCATCATCACTAGTAGCGCCTGGACACGAGGTAACGTTCTCTTTTAAAACACTACATCCTGGTTTATATGTATACCACTGTGCTACTGCTCCTGTAGGGATGCATATCGCTAACGGGATGTATGGTCTAATCTTAGTAGAGCCTGAAGGTGGACTACCTCCTGTAGACAAAGAATACTATGTGATGCAAGGGGACTTCTATACAAAAGGGAACTATGGAGAGAAAGGACTACAACCATTCGACATGAATAAAGCATTAAAAGAACAACCTGATTATGTAGTATTCAATGGGCATGTAAACGGACTAGTCAATGAAAATGCAATCACTGCTAAAGTAGGAGAAACAGTAAGGTTATACGTAGGTAATGGTGGGCCTAACTTGGTGAGTTCTTTCCACGTAATCGGAGAGATCTTCGATAGAGTACATGTAGAAGGTGCTGATCTAATCAACGAAAACGTACAGACTACACTTATACCAGCAGGAGGTGCAGCGATAGTAGAATTTAAAGTAAATACACCTGGTACATTTGTATTAGTAGACCACTCTATCTTTAGAGCCTTTAATAAAGGAGCACTGGGAATGCTGAAAGTAGAAGGAGACGAAAACCAGAAAGTATTTGCAGGTAAAATAAAAGAAGGAATATACTTACCTGAAGGAGGTACTATACAAAATATGCCTAAAGAACCAGCTAAAAAAGAGGTAGTGGAAAACAAAACGCTTGCCCAACAAATAGCTGATGGTAAAAGTGTGTTTACTAGAACATGTTTTGCTTGTCACCAATCTGAAGGACAAGGTATAGAGAAAATATTCCCTCCTCTAGCAAAATCTGATTACTTAAATGCAGATGTGAATAGAGCGATAAAAACAGTTATAAACGGACTACAAGGAGAGATTACAGTTAACAAGGTAAAATATAACTCTATCATGACGAGTCAAAACTTAAGTGACCAAGAGATAGCTGACGTACTGACTTATGTGTACAATAGTTGGGGAAATAATAAAACTGTAGTGAGCCCTCAAATGGTTCAAAAAAATAGATAAAATGTTTTTTCTTGATAAATCAAACTTCATTGTGTGTCTTCTGAGCATAGTATCCTTAACAGGAATATATGCTCAGAAAACGACACCGATGGTCACTATCAAAAGTGGAACTTTTGTTCCACTTTACGGTAGTACAGAAGAAGGCTATGTAAAAGTAGCTTCTTTCAAAATGGATCAATACGCTGTGACCAATGAACAGTATGTAGAGTTCTTAAAGAAAAACCCAAATTACCAACGCTCACAAATCAAAGCGTTATTCGCTAATAAAAGTTATTTGTCTCATTGGAAAAGTGATTTAGACTATGGCGATTTAAAACCTAATGCTCCTGTGACCAATGTATCTTGGTTCGCAGCTAAAAAATACTGTGAACTACAAGACAAAAGATTACCTACTATGGATGAATGGGAATATGTAGCTATGGCTGATGCTAAGAATATGGATGCTCGCCAAAAAGAAGAATACAATAAGTATATCCTCGCTTGGTACGAGACACCTAAGACTTATGTCAATCCTGTAGGGAGCACCTTTAAAAATTACTGGGGTGTATATGATATGCATGGCTTAATATGGGAGTGGGTAGCAGACTATAATTCAATCTTTTTGTCTGGAGAAAGTCGCAAAGACAAGGGCAATGACGAGAACTTATTCTGTGGAAGTGCTTCTATTAATGCTTCTGACCTGATGGACTATGCTGCCTTTATGCGATACGGTTTTAGAGGTAGTCTTAGAGCTAACTTTACAACAAAAAACTTAGGTTTTAGATGTGCACAAAACCCTTAAAAAAAAAGAACATCATTATGAAAAAGACATTGATAGCATTACTAAGCTGCTCTACTTTACTACTAACTAGTTGTAAAGAGACTAAAGCTACAGAAGAACAACCTCAAGCTACAGAACAGACAACAGAGTCACAAGAGATTTCTGATTTGTCTATTTACAATCTACCTTCTACCTGGACTACACAAGATGGTAAGGATATTGAGTTAAAAGACTTACAGGGCAATGTACTAGTCATGGTCATGATTTATACTTCTTGTAAAGCTGCATGTCCTCGATTAGTAGCTGATATGCGTAATATCGAGGAGAGAGTAAAAGGTAAAAACGCAGATAAGGTAAAATATGTATTAGTCAGCATTGACCCACAAGTAGATACTCCTGAACGTCTAAAAGCATTTGCTAAAGAGAATCAAATGGATGGCCCTCAATGGGTATTCTTACGCTCTACTGAAGAAGACACAAGAGAATTTGCGGCTACTCTTGCTGTAAATTACAAAAAGATATCTCCAATAGACTTCTCTCACTCTAATATCATTAGTGTGTTTAATACCAAAGGAGAATTGGATTATCAACAAGAGGGACTTGGTATAGACTATGCCCCTACTGTAAAAGAAATAGAGCGACAACTCGCTTTAATTAAATAAGAAAGTTAGTTATTAGTTTGATAATATACTGCTCTGCTTCATAATAGAAGTAGAGCAGTATTTTTTTTGTACATAAAGTGCCTTTAATTCTAGTTACTTATTTAAGAATATAAAATAGTTCCAATAATAAAAAGCTATTACATGATCACTTCAAAAGTACAATCAAACAATAGCTTTATATATAATAATACTAACAGGTATTTTAATAGTTAAGCAAATAAACTATTCAATACCTTTCACTTATAAATTCATTCCTCTTTATACCCCTCCATATCTAATAAAGCTACCTAGTATAAGCATCACGATACTAATAGTCGTTACTGATAAAATATGGAATGTCATTAAAGGAAGTTTCTTAATATCAGTCTTTAGACGAGGCAATACGTAAAACTGAGCACTTAGTGCAAATAATGCGATAGTGAATAGACATGCTAATTTTAAAGAAACAACACGTTCTATTGGAGTTTCAAAAGCAAACCAACTCGCTAACTTTACATTGTAAATATAAGCCATACGCACACCTGTTAGCAACATCACAAATAAAGCTGGCATACCGAACCACTCATATCTACTCTCAAAGTTAAATAGCTTCTCTACTGACTTCTCTTTCCATACTTGAGGTAATATCACCACACTTAATAAGATATGTCCTCCTACCCATATAGTAGCCCCTAATAGGTGTAATATTAATAAAAGGTGTAATTCATTCATGACTTTCTAATTTTAAGGTATGAGAATAATAAAAATAAGATACTGATAGGAAGTAATACAGATGCCCAAAATAAGAGTACAGGTGTATTAACTACCCAAACAACTCCTATAAAACCTTGTAATCCTTGTATAAACAAAATTATTTCTGTCAATACAAAACCTACTACTAAGAATAGTATTCCTATCTTTAACCAAGTATTTACAACTATTCTTTTTTCTTGAACCATTAACCAAACTCCAAAACCACTCAAGACTCCTAACATATTCAAATGGATAAAACCTATGATCCAACTGCGCAAAGCTTGTAACTGAATCGCTATTGATTCTGATATAGCTAATAACTGTGTACCTATTCGCATTATAAGGCATATTCCTGCTAATACTAATAAAAGCCACACAAAGATGCTTTCATTATTATTTCGTTGCTTAAATATCTTGAAAAAGGGTTTTATTAAATATCCCACTGAATACAATTGCAATAAAACACCTACTGCATTTAAGTAATGAAGTATAGGTAATTCTACATACCAACTCACGGGTAGAGCATAAGTGAGTATTACAGATACTATCCAAGTGTAATAGAAAGGTTTAAACTTAGATAAAGAATACCCCTTAAACACAATGGCAAACAATAAGGCTAAAAAGGCAGTTAAGAACCATCCATCAAACTGAAAATGTAAGAAAAACTGTATACATATCTGATAGAAGGCACTAGCCTTCCCCATCATGCCTACTGCTGGCCCTAAGCACCAAACCCCAAAGGTAGAAAATGCCATAAAAAACAAAGAGGTTTTTAGTAAAACTCCTTGCTGTGTTCCTGAGGCAGTGTTGTTCTTCCATAAATGAATGACAAATACATAAGAACAAATAATGTGTAAAGTAGAAAAAGCAATAGATGCTGCGGCATATCCCATAAAAGGAAATGTCAGTGCCATTCCAAGCACTGCTAATTGAGTCATCCAAAAAAGTCGGGCATAAAACTTTTCTTCTTTAGGCGTTTTTATTCCAAACTGCTGAACAAACAATACATAAACCAATAAATACAACCATCCTAATAAAGCAATATGAGAGTGTGTATGTAAAATATACAAAAACGTCACTCCTTCTATCGGGTAAACGAACATACTTCTTAGCAAAAGTCCTAATAGGGCTGCTGTAAGAAAGTTGACCAAAGGAATGATATAATAGACCGGTTTCATAAGCTGTTATACAAGAAGTGCCTTAAACTTAAAGGTAAGGCACTTCTATGAAATTTGAAAAAGATTACTCGAATTTTTGTTCTAATACTATTGCACTTGGGAACAAAATATTATTTTCTAAGTGAATGTGTTTATGCAGGTCATCTTCGAACTCTTTTAGCATAGCGTAAGTAACCTTATATGTATTACATCCATCTGCTGGTGGTGTATAATTATTAGACAACTCAGCTATTTTTCGGAAACGCTCACCTTCCCCATCATGTTCATGCATCATCATAGCTACTGGATTTTGTACTGTACCAAAATGAGGTGTTTCTAAAGATTGTCCTGAGATAGTTGAAGATACCATCTTACGAATAAATGGAAACAGAACAAGCTCTTCTTTTTTTAAGTGTTGGCTTAGCTCCGCTGCACATCCAATAAACAATTCATTTATTTCAATTAACTCTGGGTGTCTATCTCCATGTACTCTACTCAGTTTATTTAAAAATTGTAATAATACTGGGATCTTCTCCTCTACATATCGATGGTGTGTCTTCTCAATATAATCAGCTAACAAATCTAAAGGCCAATGTCTAAAATCGATATTGTTCTCTGCTTGTTGTGTCAATAAGCGTTCTAACTCTCCGATTAACTCTTCTCTATTGACTGATTTCTTTTCACATACCTCTTCAATAGTACGTCCTCCTTTACAACAAAAATCAATTCCGTATCTATTGAATATTGCTGCTGTTCTAAAATCTTCTGCTACAAATGAGCCTACTGTTCTATTTATCATGATTGCTTTTTTTTAATGTTAATTTGAATACAAATAAGACGATAGCGAAAATACCTACTGTAAAGATTACGTCACCGATGGTACGTAGCCATTTCAGCGTATTCATAGCTGGTAGCTGCATAAGTTCGCTAGAACGCGCATACCACATACCGTGTTGAATACTTTCAATCGCTTGCCAAATACCGATAGGTAATAAACTTAAAAGTGCCATTAATAATAACCCTAAGTTCAATCCCCAGAAGCCTATTTTCAATAACTTCTCATTCCATTTAATATCTCTATATATACTTCTTAATACGAATAGCATAAGTCCAATTCCCAACATTCCATATACCCCAAATAAAGCAGTATGTGCGTGAAGAGGAGTTGTATTAAGTCCTTGTACATAATACAGTGCGATCGGTGGGTTAATAATAAAGCCAAATACACCTGCTCCTAAGAAGTTCCAGAATGCCACTGCTATCATAAAGTATATAGGCCATTTATAATCCTGTAACCATCCTTTATGTGTAGATATTTTATAGTTCTCATAAGCTTCATAACCTATCAGAGTTAAAGGCACCACTTCTAAAGCACTGAATGTTGCTCCTAATGCCATTACTGCAGTCGGCGTTCCAGAGAAATATAAGTGATGAAATGTTCCTATAATCCCTCCAGACATAAATACAATAGTAGAGAACAATGCGCCATTAGTAGCTGTCTTGGTTTTAATCAACCCCATTCGTACGAATAAGAACGCTAAAACAACAGTTGCAAACACTTCAAAGAAGCCCTCTACCCATAAATGTACTACCCACCATCTCCAATATTCTGCTATTGCCAAGTTAGTTTGTCTTCCCCACATTAACCCTGCTCCATAGAATAAAGCAATTGCTCCACATGAGATTAAGAAAAGTATAATCAAATTGCGATGGCTTCCTTTTTCTTTCAATACAGGTAACAATGGTCTAATCATTAAAGCTAACCATACAAATAAGCCTACAAATAAGAAGATCTGCCAGAAACGCCCTAAGTCTACATATTCATACCCTTGATGTCCAAACCAGAAGTTCTGTACTAAGTTTAGTTTTTGCATAATACCAAACCACTGACCAATCATAGACCCCAGTACAATAATCAATAAGGCTATAAATAGGAAGTTCACTCCGAATACTTGAAACTTAGGATCCTTACCTCCTACTGCAGGTGCGATATATAATCCGGTTCCTAACCAAGCAGTAGCTATCCAAAAAATAGCCAATTGGGTATGCCATGTACGCGTAACAGAGTAAGGTAAAATCTGATCTAATGGAATACCATATAAACCTTGTCCTTCTACTCCATAGTGAGCTGTTATAATTCCTAATCCTACTTGTAATAGCATCAATAAACATACTACCCAGAAATATTTCTTCAAGATAGTCATACTCTTAGTTACAGTTCCATTTGATACTGGATCTTCCATTGGCACCATATCTTCTTCCTCTTGCTTAGAGGCTACGTGATAATAAACTAATACCCCTACAGCAAAAATCAATAAGATAACACTCACTCCAGACCAAGCAATAAGAGGTGTAGTAGCTACGTTACCTACTAACTCTTCCGCAGGCCAGTTATGTGTATAACTAACATCATTATCTGGTCTATTAGTTACAGTAGCCCATGTTGCCCAAAAGAAGAAAGCATTCATTTGTTTCAATCTTGTTGGATCAGTTAGCGCATTATTAGGTATTGCATAATCTTTACGCAGTTGCGTAAATTCGGGATCATCTGTAAACAATTTAGTATAATACTCCTGAAGATGTAAACGAGCTTTATTTCGTTCCTCTGTAATCGTCAAAACACCAGTTACTTTGTCATAAGTATTAGCTCTAATATTAGCTTGTAAATGTGCTTTTAAATAAGCCTGTTCTTCTAATGAACTATTTTCATAAGACTTATTATACTTCTCTTGAGCATAATACTCCAATAAATACAATGCTTCTCTATGCAGAAAATCAGCAGTCCAATCAGGAGCAACATAAGCTCCATGTCCCCATACAGAGCCAACTTCTTGTCCTCCTATACTCTGCCAGACATTCTGACCGTCTTTTATATCACTAGCAGTTAATACAATTTCACCATTAGTTGTTCTAACTTCGATGGGTACTGGTGGTGCTTCTTGATAAATTTCAATACCGAAATAACCGAGTACCCCAAATGAGAATAACATTACTATCGTAAATGCTATCCATAACTTTCTTTGTCTATTTTTCATACTTTTAAATAGAAGACTTTTTTATCCTTTATTGTTTTGTAAAAAAAGGGAAGTTACTTCCCACGTATAATTACAACTTCAAGAAAGTATCACCAGACTTGGTACCATTGGCTAACTCTCGCAAAGTAGTAGTTTCTAACATATTTCTCAACCCTTCTCGGATTGCTTTAAATTTAAAGTGAACAGGACATGGGTGCGTCTCAGAACACTGAGCTAACCCTAATCCACATCCCTTGTAGATAGAATCACCATCGATCACATTCACCACCTCACATAGCTTAATATTGTCTAAGTTTGCTATCGGAATTTCAAATCCTCCTCCTACTCCCTTAACTGATTCAATCACTCCACTCTTAGATAGCTTTTGAAGTATCTTAGCTGTAAAAGCTTCTGGAGCATCTATCTCTTTTGCTATTTCTTTAAAGCCTACACGCTCCCCTTTCAGTGAAGATACTGAGATAAAAACAACTGAACGAATAGCGTATTCACAAGCTTTAGAAAACATATCATTTATTTTAATAGTACAAATATAAAACAATTCTACATATAAAAGACAATAAAGTCCTTTATATATAAAATAAAAAAGCAATATCAGTCTATTGAACTAATATTGCTTCATATAGATAATTATAACTTATCTAAAAATTATTTCTTTTATTACCTCTCTCCCTAATTCTTCATTTATCATTCTAATTATCTTACTCTTTCCATAAGTTAATTCCTCACGTACGATAGGAGAAGATAAAGCTACATAAAGTACATCACGTTTTAAGAGTATATCTAATGTATAATTAGCTATTCCTGGTCCTAATAGATTCTTCCAAGCAGCACGAACATCAAGATTATCAATTCCCTTATCAAGGTTATTCTCTTTTATAAATATTTTTAAAAGATCCTGAATACTACTCTCTTCTCGTAATCGTTTATTTACATCATACTTCTTCAATGCCTAAATTATTTTAAAGTAAAAGGTACCGCCTTTTTATAATAGTAGATAATATCATTTTCGTTTTTTACAACAAACTCATCCTCATCCAATTCTACTAACTCTTCCTTCCATTCAGCAAACTCAGTCTTATACATTAACCAAGTCTTACCTGCCTCATTAACTATAGTTAGGTTTTCTTGCACCTCATTCGTTAAATACTCACCATTCACCTGTGGCATTACTTTCTGACGAAAACCAACTCCTTTATCATTTATCTCAAAGAAATCAATAGAAGAATTAATGGTATAATCTTTCACCTCACCATCTGGCAATTTTGCTTTCTCTATTTCCCAATAACCATTAATTACCTTTAAGTCCTCAGGTGTAAATTCTTTCCCACAGCTTGCTACTAAAAAAAGTATACCTATGAAAAACACTTTATATAATCTACTCATAACTATTACTTCTATTTAAAAAATGAATCAACAAATTCAAATTTATTAAACACTTGCAAATCTTCGATTCCTTCTCCTACACCTATATACTTAACAGGTATTTGGAATTGATCAGATATACCAATAACTACACCACCTTTAGCAGTTCCATCTAATTTAGTTACAGCCAAACAGTTTACTTCTGTTGCTGCTGTGAATTGCTTAGCTTGTTCAAAGGCATTTTGTCCTGTAGAACCATCTAATACCAACATCACATCATGAGGAGCATCTGGAATAACTTTCTGCATAACACGTTTAACTTTAGTAAGCTCATTCATTAAGTTTACTTTATTATGTAAACGACCGGCTGTATCTATAATTACAACATCAGCGTTCTGAGTTACTGCAGACTGCAAAGTATCAAAAGCAACAGAAGCTGGATCACTTCCCATTTGTTGTCTTACAATTGGCACACCTACTCTATCTGCCCACACTTGTAATTGATCAATAGCAGCTGCTCTAAATGTATCTGCAGCACCTAATACAACATTCAATCCTGCTTTCTTAAATTGATAAGCTAACTTTCCTATCGTTGTTGTCTTTCCAGCACCATTTACTCCTACTACCATCAATACATAAGGCTTTTTATCTTTTGGAATTTCAAACTCTGTTGCTTCACCAGATTGAGTCTCTGATAACAGCCCTGCTATCTCATCTCTAAGAATCTGATTTAACTCATCTGTTCCAACATATTTATCTCTCGAAACACGCTCTTCAATACGCTCAATAATTTTCAATGTAGTATTAACACCTACATCAGATGACACAAGTATTTCTTCTAGATTATCAAGTACATCATCATCTACTTTTGACTTACCAGCAACTGCTTTAGTCAGTTTTGAGAAAAAAGAAGATTTAGACTTTTCTAAACCTTTATCTAAAGTTTCCTTCTTTTCCGAAGAAAATAACTTCTTAAAAAAACTCATATTACTTTTATTAACTACTGCAAATATAAAGAATAAAAAGTGAATCAATTTACCCAAATCACAGGATAAAAAAATAAACAACTTTTGTTCTTTTTATTATAAATGAAAAAAGCATCCATAAAAGGTGCTTTCAAATAAAACTTGGTATCATAAATATATACACAAAAAAAGCTGCCTATAATAGACAGCTTTTCAAGATCTTTATAATGGTAAAATTACTTCTTGTTTAAGAAATCATCCACAAAGTCAGGAGCCATAACAGCTTCAACGAATGTGTAAGCTCCAGTTTTAGGAGATTTAACCATTTTAATTGCTTTCGTCAACTTTTTAGAAGATGTTCTTAAAGTCGCTACGGTTTTCTTTGCCATGACTAATAATTATTTAATTTCTTTGTGAACTGTTACTTTCTTCATGATAGGATTAAATTTCTTAATCTCTAATCTATCAGGTGTGTTTTTCTTATTCTTAGTCGTGATGTATCTTGAAGTTCCTGGTAAACCAGATGCTTTGTGTTCAGTACATTCTAAGATTACTTGAATTCTGTTCCCTTTCTTTGCCATCGTATTCTATTTTTTAATGGTATGAATTATTTTACTAATCCTTTTGCTTTTGCATCTTTCAATACAGCAGTAATACCTTTTTTGTTAATTGTTTTTAATGCAGACGTTGATAATTTCAATGTTACCCATCTGTCTTCTTCAGCAATGTAGAAACGTTTTTTAACTAAGTTCACAGAAAACTTTCTCTTAGTTTTATTCATCGCGTGAGAAACGTTGTTTCCAACCATTGCTCTTTTACCAGTAATTTCACAAACTCTTGACATTATTTCTTATCTTTTATTTCAATATTCAAAATCAGGGTGCAAAGTAACGAAAAAGAAAATTATCTTACAAATTCTTTTAGGTTATTTTTTTAATATTTCATTATATATCAATTCTAAACCCTTTGCTATAGCACTGTTTATAACCTTTTCTCTTGGTTGGCCTAATTCATATTTTTTTGTAAACACTCCTGTAGGCGTTGCGATTCCTATACATACAGTTCCTACCTCGACATCAGAATCTCCCTTAGATGGTCCAGCATTCCCAGTAGTAGCAATTGCATAGTCACTATTAAATTTTAATCGTGCTTGCTCAGCCATTTCCATAGCTACTTCTTCACTAACTACTGTATATTTATTTATTGTATCTTGATTAACTCCTAGTATATTTACTTTACTCTCGGTTGCATAACATACCATTCCTCCTTTAAAGTAAGCAGAAGAGCCTGGTTTAGCATTAAACATAACAGCTAACCGTCCACCTGTACAACTTTCTGCAAAAGAAATAGTTTTATTTCTAATTTGCAACTCTTTTATAATAATTTCAGGAAAGTCAATATCCTCATAAGCTCGAATATATGCTTTCACAGACTCAGGCATTCTATCAATTTGCATCTCAATGCTTTGAGACAAGAAATCTTGATTAGAACCTCTACTTGACAGACGTAATCTTACTTTACCAGGGCTTGGTAAATAAGCTAATTTTATATCTGACGGTAAATTATTCTCCCAATCTTCAAGATATTCTGCTAACAAACTTTCTCCAATACCATAAGTAATTATCGTTTTATGGATATTAAATACCCCCTTAAAGTGATCTTTAATATAAGGAACTAATTGCTCACTAAATATTGTTTTCATTTCAAGAGGAACTCCTGGAAAAGAAACAAAAGTAGTGTTGTTTTTTTGCATTAACATACCTGGAGCAGTCCCTACAGTATTAAATAAAACAGTAGAAGTAGAAGGCACTAAAGCTTGCTGTTTATTAACCTCTGAAATAGGCCTTTTAAAGTAATTCTCTATAAGTGTCGTCACATGAGCTAAAACTTGCTCATCTATGACTAGATGATCCTCAAAAAAGTCACAAAACACTTTTTTAGTCACATCATCCTTAGTCGGTCCTAATCCTCCTGTCATTATAACTAAATCCACCTGTCCCATTTGAGAAGACATAGCCTTCTCTATTGATTCTTTTTTATCAGAAATAGTTATAATTTCTGATACTTCGAATCCTAACAAATCAAGTTCCTTTGCTAAATACACAGAATTAGTATCTACAATCTGACCGATGAGAATCTCATCTCCTATAGTGATTATACTTGCTTTCATACTATTTTCTATAAGCTAAAGTCTTTCTGTATCTCTTTACGAGCTTTCTTTACTCTCTCTTTAAAGATTTTAAAAGTCTCCTTTACAGCTTTAGTCTTTCCTTTTTCTTTAGTCCATTCTTCTATTAGAGAAGCCTCTTCGATAGCCTGTTCCATTCCTAAAAACTCTAATGAAGGCATCAATATATTCATACTTTCTGCTACATTGCCATAGTTCTTATCATTGATTCCAAGCTTTATTTTTTTGACCAAATCTTTAGATTCTTCAACAAAAACGATTAAGCCAGCTTTCACTAACGCTTGGTCATCGTTATAAGTCTGTAATATAGGTCCTAAATCATAATGAAGTGCCATACGCTTATTTTACATTTAAACGGAATAACTTTTTACCTGCTAGAGTTCCTTCTAGCACATCTCCTTCATTTACTTTCCCTACTCCTTTTGGAGTACCTGTGAAGATTAAATCTCCTTTCTTCAGAGTAAAATATTTAGACACTTCTGCTATAGTCTCATCTATGTTCCAAATCATCTGTGCAGTACTAGCCTCCTGAACTGTATTGCCGTTTTGTATTAATGAGAATGTAGTATCATAAAGGTTTTCTAATTCTTGCTTATCAATAAACTCTCCTAACATAGCAGATCCATCAAAAGCTTTTGCCTTCTCCCAAGGCAATCCTTTTTCTTTTAATTTACTCTGCATATCTCTAGCAGTAAAATCAATTCCTACAGTAACCTCATCATAATATTTATGAGCAAACTTAGGTTCAATATGCTTACCTACTTTAGTAATTTTTACCACTACTTCTACTTCATAATGAATATCATCAGAAAACTCAGGAATAGCAAATGGACACTCTCTACCTAATAAAGCAGAATCTGGTTTAATAAATAATACAGGCTCTGAAGGTCTTTCATTATTAAGCTCTTCAATATGCTCTACATAATTTCTTCCTATACAAACTATTTTCATAAAGATGTTACAACTTATTATTTAATTTTCGCAATTTTAGACCTGTCAATACTTTCTTAGTATACAATGGAAAGTCTGCATTCTGAATCCAACCATAGTACCCAGGTTCATTCTCCAAAACATCATCTACTAATGCTCCTTTGTGCTTTCCAAAAGTAAATATTTCTTTACCTTCTTCATTTAGTGCAATAAACCCTGCGAAGTCCACACTTTTCTTACGAGTAGTAAACTCAGATAATGACTTCATATCATTCTCTAAGTCCTCATATCTATCTAACTGCGCTTTTAAAATTTCGTAAGTCGCATTTGTGTCTGCTTCTGCTGAATGAGCATTATCTAAACTTTCATTACAATAAAAGCGATAAGCAGCACTTAGTGTACGCTCTTCCTTTTTATGGAAGATTGTTTGGATATCTACAGACACCCTATTTCCCATTTCAAAATCTACTCCTGCTCTCAATAATTCTTCTGCTAATAGTGGGATATCAAAACGATCTGAATTAAACCCTGCTAAGTCAGAATCTTTAATCATATTGTACACTAGCGGAGCTAATTCTTTAAACGTTGGCTCATTCGCTACCTTCTCATCAGTAATACCGTGTATAGCTGTAGACTGTGCTGGTATGGCTC
This sequence comes from Myroides sp. ZB35, assembly GCF_001865835.1. Taxonomy (NCBI): domain Bacteria; kingdom Pseudomonadati; phylum Bacteroidota; class Flavobacteriia; order Flavobacteriales; family Flavobacteriaceae; genus Myroides; species Myroides sp. ZB35. The sequence goes on from NZ_CP017769.1 coordinate 435,369, forward strand.
TCTCTGGATTTACTAACCAAGTCTTGCTTTCTTTATTTCCATTTGGAAACACTTTTAATATCGATATTTCTACAACTCTGTCTCTTGCTACGTCTATACCTGTTGTCTCTAAATCAAAGAAACAAATTGGTCTATGTAATTTCAACTCCATTATTCTATTTTTATTTAATTACAAATATAATAAATGTAAACTTTAGCATATTAAAAACCAATACTAACTTTTTTAACATTAATAACTAATATCGACATATTTACTTTTTATTATCTTCATGAATATATAACAATTATCACAAATAATAAAGGCTATTCTTAAACAGAATAGCCTTTAAATAAAACATTTAAAATAACATATCTAACCAAATCTATGACTCAAAAGGTGATTTTTTCACCTCGTCATCTATATCACTAGACAAACTTCCTAAGAACACTGTAATATCATCTATTTGCTCTTGACTTAATTTTACATTAGTTTGTAAACTGGCCATAATACGCACAGCCTCTTTCAAATCCTTCACAGAACCATCGTGAAAATAAGGCCCTGTATGCTCTATATTTCTCAATCCAGGTACTTTAAATAAATATTTCTCTGTATCTTTTTTACTTAAATCAGCTAGCCCATTATCTATCTTAGCTGATTTAGTTTCTTGCCAATAATCACCGTACACTCCGAATTTTTGGAACATCTGCCCTCCTAACGCTACTCCATTATGACAAGTAATACATCCCACAGAAATAAATGTTTCTAATCCTTTTTGCTCTTGTGCTGTTAATGCAGCTACATCTCCATCTAAGAACTTATCAAATCTACTCTCTGGCATTAATGTACGTTCAAATGCACCAATGGCATTAGTAATATTTTTAAATGTGATAGGTTCTTTATCCGATTTATATACAGCTGCAAACTTCTCCTTATACATATCGATTTTACGCAACCTATCTTCTAATTCTTTTTCATTTTTAATATTGTGCTCTACTGGATTTAGAATAGGCCCTCCAGCCTGCTCTTCAACATCTTTTGCTCTCCCATCCCAAAATTGCATACTATGTAAAGCTGCATGAAAAACAGTAGGTGAATTACGCCCCCCTAAAGACCCATCATCTCCAGGAGAAAAGGCTAAATTATCTACCCCATAGGTATTTAAATTATGGCATGAATTACAGCTGATATTTCCATCTTTAGAAAGATTCGTATCAAAATATAAATATTTTCCTAAGGCTACTTTCTCTGGATCTAAATTTGTATTCTCTACAGAAGAAATAGGTTGAAAATAAGCTGAGGCTTTAGTTAATAATTCTGATTTGTTTTCTTCTTTATGATCTGAACTACTTGTTTGTTCCTTTTTACAACTGACAAATGCCAATAATACAGTCAATAAAACTAGATGCTTTTTCATATTTAATACTACTTTGATTTATGATATCAAGTTACTTAGTATAAAGAAGAAGAAGAATGACATATATCACCTTACACCACTACTTCTGGTTTTACTATTTATTCAACTTTAAACCCTTAAATCAACCATAAACTTAAAAATAACTATCGAAAAACAAACATCACATAATATTTATTTTGTTTTATTAAATATTTACTCTATTTTGGCTATAACCAACAACGATAAAATACTATGAAAACAATTTATTCTCTTCTTATCTCTTTCTCTTTAGCGATAATTTGTACAAGTTGTCACACCACAGAAACAATAGTATCTTCACCCTATAAACTAAAGAATGAAAAAACAGTAGTCTATTCTGCTAAAACCTTTATGTTTAAAAATTACTTTTTCACCTATGAGAACGGTGAAGCTACTTTAGTATATCAACAAGATGCTAAACTAAATGAAAAGACAGAGCCTGTATATTTAACACTAAGAGAAAATAAAGAAAACACTAGATTTCAGGAATTCACAGATAAGACTAAACAAATTACTGTAAAAATTATTAGTGATTATGAAGTAAGGTTACAGTTAGACAAAGCCCGATATACATTATATACTTCTAATCATTTAAAAGAAGTAAATGCCGATACTCAACGTATATTAGCAGATATTGCTTTATGGAAAAATGAACGTTATTAATATTATATAGCCTTCAAGGAATCAAAAGGTTTTCTACTAAGTGTAAAATAAGCTAGACTATTATAATATCTAATAAACAGAGAGGAACTATTCAATGAATAGTTCCTCTCTGTTTATTACCACCTATTTTAAAAACTACCGTTATCAAATACTATTAAAAATAGCTCCTATATTATCTTTTCTAAATATTTATAAACTTGGTTCATAACCAGACACTTCCTCTCTTAACCAAATCGGAATTTCTATTGTTTTCTTCTCTTTAATATCGATCATCACTTGTGTACTCGTACCTATCGCATGCAAGATCAGATCTCTATTCTCCCCTTCACTAACAATAGCGTATTCAATCTCAAAACTCTTACCTCCCATTTTTGATATCCTTACACCAATTCTCGGGTGTTTTACATCTAGCTTAATCTCTTTAACATAATTACACGAAATGTTAGCAATAACAAACATATGCTTAAACCAGTCCCATGTTTTACTTGCCTGATTCATATAATACCCTCTACCGATTTGAAAGTAGTCTATATAGATTACATTATTAACGTGTCCTAAGGCATCCATATCACTCCATCTTATTTCTAATGGGTGGTAAAACCTAAAATCATTACTATTAAATTCCATATTTACTCATCTAAAGTTTGAGATTCAAGATATAAAAAACATATTAAAACACAACTCTACTTTCTTCATAATATCTAAACTCTAAGCAAAAAGTTTTTATTTCAGAAGTGTATTGATGTTATTCTTCATTTATGGTATTGTTCACATCATTACTTTTACTTCCAAATATGGCTTCTTTCCAATTGTAATCCTTTTTTAGAAAGCTGATTTCTCTCTTTAAATCAAATCGTTTGATAACAGTAAGATTAAATGTACTTGTCAATAGTCCTGTTTGATAATCCTTTTTCATATTTAGAAATAAACCATTCGCTATAGCAGATGCACTAATTATCCATTCTTCCCCAATATAACCAAGAGAAAAACGCCCTACTACAGAAGGATTAACTGTAAAAATTCTTTTATTCGTTAATAAGTTTTCTTCTATTGCTCCATTCACACCAAATGTAAATGCGCCTGCTACCAATACTTTTTTATACGGTACCCAGTTATACCCATACCCTATATTAGGACCAAAATGATATGTACGTTTATCATAATCTTGCAACTCTTCAGAAAAAACCGGAATATTCCGTAGTGATGAATAAAACACCCCTCCTCCTAATAATAAAGAACCTGCAGATTTTACTTGTACTTTATTAAAGTCGTAAGCAGCACCTAAAGAATACTTTTCATTATTCCATACGTATTGAAACAAGGCTCCATACATATGAATTTTAAAATCTGGAAATATATCATCCTCTGTTGGGGTATCATCTTTATGATCTCCTGTATAACGATAAAATCCTTTATTTCGTTTGTAATATAAATCAATCAGAAATTTATCTCCATAATGATGATATTGAAAATCTGTTGCTTTTGTTTTCCCTTTTTCTTTTTCTCTCATAAAAGAAAAACCATGACTAAAACTAAAAGAAGAACTCCCCCATAAAAAACCTACCCCTATACTCACAGGTTTATTAGACTCAAAAGTCTGTGTGCTTTTTTTATCTTCTAAAGTATAGTCTAACGCTAATACATCCTTACCAAAAGCAAACTTAACACCATAAGACTTTATATGATCTCTTACATAAGTAGAATCAACCTGTGCAACAACAGACATTGACAACGAAAAAAATACTAATACTATTAAATACCTCACTATAACTGACAATTAATTATCTCAAAACAATATTAATAAAAAAACCTCTAGTCTTACAACTAGAGGTTTATTAAGTTTTTAATAGACTAAAAGATTTAGTTTACATCATAGTAGTCATATACATGATGATCGTTAAATGCAATTTCTTCATCACATTCTAAAGTTGAATAATGCTTCTCACCAGCATCAAATAGAACAAGATTTAAACGTTTAAATAATAAATTCAACATTTCTTTCTGTCCTTCTTCATCCAACTCTAAGGTCATTTTTACAATGTGCTCTTTACTTTCTGTGCTTTTTTGTTTATCTACACAGATTAGAGTTGCTTTAAAGTCACTAATACCTGTCAAAGATATTCCTACAACTTTAAATCTTTCTTGATCTACATCAAAGTACTCCCCAATACTACTGATGTAATTCCCTTTTTTTGCTGCGATGATATCTGATATATCAGCCGCAATACTTCCTGTGAAGTCATTGAATTGTACTTCTGCTTTCATAAAACAACAAAATTTAATTTTCTTTTCATTGATAAAGATACTAAAACATTAGTTCTCACAACATTATATATTATTTTTAAATTACTATCCATTTTTAAGAAACTTTGAGACACTATAACCTATTTTTTTTGATAAAAAATAATATAAAAACCAATTATATCTTAAACAATTCAAATTATTTGTATTTTTTTAATATATACAAATACGTTTTAAAAAAGTCAAACACTCATTTTTATCAAAAAAACAAAAAATAAACATATAATATAAATATAACCTTAATTTCAAACAATATTGAAATTAATAAAACAACGAAATTTCAATATTAAAAATATATCCAAACAAAAACTATTAAAACAGTTCAACAAAAAAGTAAAAAACAACACTAACAATTCACATTACGTCAATCATTGACATTGTGAAAATCTCATAAAAGCGCGAAACAAGATATTTTTTATTAAAAACACATATTTTTTTTATTTACAAGCTTCTTGTTGCTTTCTTTATGATGTATAAAATATCCTTAGAAGTGCTTTCGTTTTCCCATTGATTACAAATTCCTATAACAAAATCAGGCCTTGTTTTAGATGCATCATTTAACCAATTACCGACACTATCCTTCACATACTTAGAAGTATCTCCTTTCAAAGCTTCTAATAAAGGAAGTCCCATTTCAGGATCCTCTTTTAGTTTGTCAATATGTTTACACCACACTCCTCTAGGTCGAGTTGACTCTGTCGCAAACCTTCTTATGTATTCATTTTTATCACTAGTCCAGTCAAGTAGTAGTTGTATACTTTCCTCTAGATTATCTGTGATATCAGCACGTACCGCCATCCAACAAATTTCTCTAACACCAAAATGAGCATCCGCCGCAAAGTATTTAATCTCTTCTAGCTTTTCACTGATACTTAATGTTTCATCATAACCTATGAAATAGGTCGCCCAACAGCGTACTAAATCACTTTTATGCTTTTTCAGTAGCTCAAACAATTCTTCATCTTCATTTTCTTTTGTTAAACAAAACAGAGTATATCCTATACACTGATTAATAGAATTCACTGTTGGCTTTTTTATACTCTCTATAGCATCTAATACTATGTCTATATAAGTGTCTTTTTTTAAATCTGATAATACATGCTGTACCAACAACCTCTGATCAATAGCTAGCCATTCTGTCAAATTCACACTTGACAACTCACCTTTATTTAACATCGCTAAAACATCTTCAGGAATATCTTTAATTGACCTTGCTCCTTTTCTATTCTCCATAATGAACATTCTTAAAACAAAATAAAGCTCTTACGAGCTTTATTCTTTATCTATATAATATTAGGACTCTACTGTAAAGATAAATATACAGTCTAAATGTTACAAAACATTAATTACCTCTTTCAATTCTAATCGATTACCATAATTCACATCCATATATCTAAAGCTAATTCTTCCCTCTTCATCTACTAAATAGACAGCAGGTATATTTAACTCCGCTTTTTCTGTTTGATTCAGATGCTTTAGATCTATTCCAAGCATTTCATAATGAGGCTGTACGAAATCCTGCAGTTCAAATTTGATATCTAATGCCTCACCTAATGTTAAGTCCTCATCCTGAACAACCGAAAAGGGCATTTGAAGTTCTCTCTTCCATTCTCTAAGTTGCTCTATATTCATTGGAGATACCACAATTACCTCAACTCCTTTTTCTTGTAACATTGGATAATAACTCATTAAATGAGCCATCTCTATATTACAAAAAGGACACCAATTTCCTCGTACAAAACTCACTAAGGTCTTTTTCCCTTGAAACAACTTGTCAATAGAAACCTTCTGATTATTTTCATTTATCACTTCTATAGAAGAAAACATCATTCCTACTTCTGACTTTGTGCCAAAACTTTTTGTTTGCAAATCTGCAATAGAATTTCCAAAAGCGTTTAGAATTTCCACTGGTACTTGTGATTGCATTCCTTGAGTAATTGTATCTAATGCTTGTTTTATTTCTTTCATATTAAAATCTTATTTTTGCAAAGATGATAATCACTTTATTATCATACAATACCGCATATATTTACCCCATAGGGATAAAAAAGTCACTTTTATGAATACAAAAGCACGAGCAATAGAAGAAAAAATTTGTCCACTTGAATTTGCAGTGAATGCCATCAGTGGAAAGTGGAAAATTCCCATCGTTTGGCAAATCAATCAAGGTCATAAACGACCAAGCGAAATGCTAAAAGGAATCATGAAAGTAGACCGTCGTGTACTTAACCAACAACTAAAAGAATTAGAACAAGACGGAGTCTTGTACAAAGTAAGTTATAATGAACTTCCTCCTAGAGTAGAATATTTCCTTACCCCACTAGGAGAACAATTAGTAGAAGTTTTATGGAAACTAAATACTTGGGGCGAAACCTTATTAAAAGAAAAAGAGACTACCGAATAGTCTCTTTTATATTTTATTAATACAAATCTTTACTCTTTAAAGAAATCATCATTTCATTATTCTCTACGATCATTTCTGAGTTGGTAAACTTAGCAGGGATATTAGTAGGATACCAATTGCGATCAGGTGTCACCATAATAATCAAACCTTGATCATCACCTAAAGCTAAGAATTGCTCTGTAGGCTCTGCCTTTTTAAAATAGCTTAGATTATATTCTTGAATTAACTTCTCTGCCTCGACTATTGGTTTCTCTACCACTACACCTATCTCACTAATACAAGTAATTTGTACAGGATCAAAAGGTCCTTTCAATGAAAGTAAAATATCTTCTCTTGCTATAAACTCTAAGATATTCCCGTTGTTATCTGTAAAATAAATAGACTTCGCCTTCCATGCTTCAAAATGAGTAACCAAATTACCTTCTACATTCTCTATTAAATCAACATGCTCTCTTGACCAGATTAATGCTTCTTCTATCTGATTAGAAGGAATGTTAAAAGCAAAGTGATATACATTGATAGGCGTATTTACTTCTTTAAATGTAAGAATCGTCTCTCCTGCCTGTACAGCAAAACTACCTTTTGACTCTTCAATAATATCAAAATCCAATACCTCTGTATAAAACGCTTTTGTTTCTTCTAATTGGTTTGTCTCTATATCTAAATTTACTATATACATCTTCTATTCTTTTTTATAAAAACAAATATCCTTAAACAGACTCATACTTACATATTAATTCCTCATCATTTATTTATATCTAGATAGATAAAGACTATTAATCTCTTACTTACCTTATATTACTATAAAGCATATAGGTAGTATAGTACATCTCTCCATACTTGCTATCACTTAAGAGAAAATCAAAACCAAAAACACAATCATACTTCACTTCTCCTGATTTTGTTTCGTATTTCTGAGCCAATACCTTGACTTCTTTCTCATTAAATAAATGTATCTCTAGAGTAGATCGATCTATATCCATTGCAGCAACAGCTTGCATCTCTTTACCATCAAACAACAGCGGTATACGTACTTCATTTAATTCTAAACTTTCAATATAGTTTATTCTATTTTGCTTTAGGTCATATTCAGTAGTATGTTTCTTTTGAAACCAAATATTATCAATTCCAGCACGTTGTTCAGCAAGACTGTATCTAAAGTCTTTATTTAAAAAAGCAATTTTATCTTTAGTAGAATCATAATGATAACGGTGTTGGCTTACTTCTGCATTATTTAAAGAAACTGTAATTAATTCTTCCGAAACTAAAGTATACTCTTTGATAGGTATACGTTTCTTATCTGCGTTTTTTTTATAAAAAACTAGACCTCCTATAATCAAAACAATCAACAACAGATACATCATTATCAAAAACTTAAACTTGTTCCTCTAACTTAACCTATTAAATAAACAACTCTTCCCTTTTACTCCTACTCCTTTTTCATTCTGCAGTATTAGTGTAATATTATTTTCTATTCAATCACCTCATCTATCTATAAGCTCCACCATTCCCTCTTACCTCAAACTCATCACAACAATTTATCTCTTGTACCCATTCGATAAGATCACTTTCATCTACACATAAATCACTATAATCTTCTTTATTACCTACTTCAGTATACTTTTGCTTCATATGCTTAAAGCACATCATTGTTCCAAAAGAGCTATTTCCATAAATACTATAATCACCATATAGACAACCATAACAATTCTTAATTGAATACCCTTGAGGCAATTGTTTCTTTAATTGGTCAAACGCTACCTCAACAAATCCACTCTTCCCTACAAAAACCTCTTCCTTCCATGTCAATTCAGTCCTAACTTCTTCATAGAAACTTGCATTATCGGATTCTTTATAGCTACCATGACTAAAGCACATCATTAATTCTGCAAGCTCTGTAATCCCATCTGATGACAATAAATACTGAGATACAGTAAATTCAAATTGACAATCTGTCAAACAGTGATCTAGATCTGAGGCAAGAGTTATCCATGTACTATCAATGGTTCCTTCTTCTAAATCTCCTTGATAACATAAATCAGTAAACTCTCTCCCTTTAAACAGTAATCCTTCTATTTCTACAGAGAGATATTCTCCATCGTAATGTATTTCTATAGGAACACTCTTATTCTTATGAGTATAAACACCTTGATACACCATCATTTACTTACTTTATACTATACATCACAACCATAATACAATCTAGTTTACACCATACATTATCCTGTAATAAAAGAACTAATCGCAACCTTATTCTCTTTTGTATTTTTCTGTCACATACAGAGAAGATTACCTATCTACGACTTTCCCAATTATTCGAAGGAAGTGCTGGAGGTATATTCCTCTCTGCCTCCTGTCTACTCATCGGACGTTGGTTTATTTTAGCTCTAGGTATTCCCAGCCCTTTTTTCTTAAAATAATCATATCCCACTATATAAATATAGATTAATACTAAAGGGATACCTACCCATAGATTAATTCCTAAAAGAGATGTAGCTCCTATAAACATAATTCCTAAACCAATATAATGCATCGGAATCCAATATAGTGTATGATCATTTTCTCTCTTATAATACTGTTGGTCTTCTGGATCAAAATATATCTCTATCTTATTCCATTTACTTCCTAAGTACCAAGTAAGCAGCCCTCCTAATGAAATACTCAAAGGAAGTATCTCCGCTCTATACTCATGTAGAGGAATTAGAAAACCAATTCCTAAACTTAATAAGGGAAATAACAAGGCTAATATTCCCCTTCCTGCCCACACTATCATAAAAATCTATTTGCAATTAAACACATTATCCAATCCGTTATCTCGATAGTAAAACACTCTTAAACAACTGAATTAGAGTGCAAATGTATAGCAAAATCACAAAACAACTTTATCCCTTTTGGATACTTTATATCGTTGTACACAACTCTATTAAGAAACCATTATGATCTAAAACATACCCTACCGTCTGTCCCCAAGGCTTTACTGTTACAGGCTCATATACTGTGCCTCCCGCTTGTTCTACCTTTTGGATAGCTAAGGGTACATCATCCACAACAAAGCCTAACTCGATCCCAAAAGGTTTCTCTTTACTCACCTGTTGATACCCTTTACTCAAATTACTACTTGCCAACCCTACTTGTGCAAAAGCAATCGTAGTATCTCCTGACACAAGCTCTGCATAATCAGCCTCTGGAGTGATGAACTTACGCACAAACCCAAATGCCTCTTCATAAAACTTTACAGTAGTCTCTACATCTACCACATACATAATGGTATAACTATATTTTATCATTTCTTTCTATTTAAAAAATTCTTCTTCTATTTCAGTAAACTCCTCTTGCTCATAGCATTTAATAGTTTTATCCTTTATCATAAAAATAGCTTGACAATGTTTGTATAGCACATCCGCTATATGTGAAGAGATAAACACGATACTCTCTTGAGACAAATGCTCTAGATACTTCATCAAATAATAATTAGCCTCTATATCTAGCCCATTAAAAGGTTCGTCTAGTATATACATCTTATACTCTTTCTGAAGTACAGCATTGAGATAGACCTTTTTCCTCATCCCTGTAGAGAATTCCTTGATTAACTTATCAGAAGGCAAGTCAAACAACAATTGATTCCCCAGTCCTTTTTGTTGTATTAAATGTTGGTAAAAAGTATAAAACTCCTCTGCTGTTAACTCATCATATACAGCAGGTTCGGCACTGCACCAGCCTACTTCTTGCAGAGAAAGAACCTTGTCTTTTAATTCAACAGTACCTTTATATTTTTCTAAACCAAGCATGCATTTAAACAGCGTAGTCTTTCCCTCTCCATTTTTCCCCATTACCCCATAAATACCAGGCTTATCTATAGTAAATTGAATGTCTTTTAGAACAAGATGATTACCATAGCTCTTTTCTTTAATATTTACTTTCAACATTCTTTATCTGATTTAATTGACGAATTGCTCGTTTATACAAAAAAGGCATCGCTAATAATGGCAAGCCAATTCCTATAAGACAACTTGCTATAAACAATTGATGTTTTAATTCACTTCTATAAAAACGATACTTTAGTATTGTATTACACATTGGTAAAATTAAAACTAATACTCCCCAAAACACATAGTTCCAATCAAAAGACATTGCTAACACCAATAGTAAAACAGGCATTATAACTAGTAAAGAATTAAACATCTGTCCTTTTACCTGCTCTTCCATATACTCTCTACCACTTAACACACTTGTCATAATCTCTGTTTCCCTTTCTCTTTCAAAAGTTGGTATCATTGTTAAGATTCCTGCCAAGACAAAACTCCCTATAACCAAGTTTTCATTGCTGTATCTCACTCCCATTATACTAAACAAGATCACCAGAGGTAATATCCATAACAATTTAAACTTCCTAAAACTAATCCTCCAAAAAGGATCAACTAAAGAAAAAGGATACTTAACCACAGTTGACTGTTTCTTGGGGATAAAAGATAAGAGGTAATATAACACGACTACACTCCCCATTCCCACATACTCTCGGTTCGCTATCAGCACAACTAAAAAAGGAAAACTATACAACAGATATTCAAACCACAATACTATCCGATAATGTTTATATACTTTTAATAATTCTATATCTGTTCTACTAGAGTGGTACAGAATAACATCTAAAAACACAAAATAAAACATCCCTTTTACTATAGCGTAATTAAAATAGGCTAATACAGCAGTACTTATATAGAGTCCACATATCAACGTCATAGCTACATAGTCTCCTTTAGACACATATTTTCTAAAACGAATATTTACTAAATAACCTACTAGAACTAGCATATACTTTTAATTATATCTCTAAGATAAGTAATTCTATTCAACACTTTATAACAACATTTATTGATTTATTTTAAGCAATTAAACTAAATCATTTAAATTGCTTATTCATTATTACAACATATTCTATGCAAGACTTCTTAAAACAAATTCACAGTTACTATTCTATCTCTGAAGAAACTCAAAAAGCACTATTGAGTATCTGTAAGATTGTGCATTATAAGAAGAATGACCTCGTCCTTAGAGCGGGTGATTTAGCTCGATATTATTACTATATCAGAGAAGGACTATTAGGGTACTACAGCATAGATGAGCAGGGCAATACGATTTATAAAATCTTCTTTGAAGAAAAATCTTTTGTTGCCTCCACCTCAGCTATTATAGAGCATAAGCCTAGTGATTTTAGCATTGTTGCATTAGAGGATACAGCCCTTATCATTTATCCAGCTCAAGAATTTAGAGATTTAGTACACCAATATCACGACCTAGCTTTATTTCAAATTAATTATTTAGAACGCAATTGGGTAGTTAAAAAAGAACCTCTAGAGATAAACCTTAAATGGGAATCTGCTAAACAACGTTATATAAAGTTATACGAGAACCAGAGATTATACAATCGTCTTAAACAACACCAGATAGCATCTTATTTAGGTATCACACCTACCCAACTGAGTCGTATTCGAAAAGAACTTAATTTTTAGTAAACATCAACATATGTAAATGTTTTTCATCTTTTTGTACAGCAACTTTGTAAAGTTATTTAAACAACAAAGAAGATGAAAACAACAATATTATCTAACCTATTTTTACTAATCACTTTTATTAATAGTCAAGCGCAGCAACTCAAAAAAGAAAATATCTTTAGCGCTAAAATGCAAAAAGAGATTGAAACTGTCATTATCACACCTATCGTAGAGAAAAGCAAAACGTATAAAAGCGTCTATATCCTTCATGGTTATAGTGGTAATCCTACACGTACCTATCAACAGGATATTCCTAATCTTCAACAAAAAGCTATAGAGAATAATACAATCTATATCTTAGTCAATGGGAATTACAACAGTTGGTATGTTGATAGCCCATTAAAAAAAGACTCTCAATATCAAACTTTTATTGGTGAAGAACTTGTAACCTATATAGACGCTCACTACCCTACTATTAAAGACAAGAACAGTAGAGGAATATTAGGTTGGAGTATGGGAGGTTATGGCGCTATTCACATTGGCACACATTACCCTAATACCTTCTCTATTATCGGTAGTAGCTGTGGCGCTTTAGATTTTAACCGCTTTGGAACAGGGTATAAAGGCTACCAAGTTGATCAAGTATTAGGTGAATTAAACACATTAAATCAAGCTTATTTTACCTTTAACAAGATTGATGTATTAGCTACTACACATCAGATGTTAATCTTAGACTGTGGTACAGAAGATGAGCAAATGATAGAAATGAATAGAGACTTTCACCAACACCTAACTGACCGTCATATCTACCACCTCTATACAGAATCACCAGGCGATCATATACCTGCTTATTGGAGTAAATCACTTAGTCACCAAATCAGTTTATTCGAAAACTTCTTTAAATCGATACAGTAACAAAAAAGTCGAAGCACTAACTTCGACTTTTTTTTATATCTTTTTATTAGTCACTGTGAACTGTTAACAGTACACTGCAAACCTACCCCTATCCCTCAAAATCACCACAATCGTGAATATCAAAAGACTCTAATAAGCTCTTTAATGTATAAAAGCCTGCAGGTCTATACAGTTCTTGATCGATTACCTGTCCTTTTACAGTTAATTGATACACAGGATAATCATCTACTCTTTCAAAAACGAACTCATTTAATGGAGTATATATGGTTATCGTTTTATCCTTCTCTTCTATTTTAGTAATCTTATAAGAGATTTGTGTTTGCAAATCACATGCATTCATCAAGTTTATCATCTCTCCGTCTATAATAATATTAGCAACATCGCAAGCGTAGCAACTACCTCCAAACTCTAATCCATACTTCTTAGTCACTTCTTTAGCCTCTTTATCACTAATCTCCATAGGAACCAATAACTCACTTTGTAACTGTTTTACTAGCTCGCTTTCAGAAACAGATACGGTCGTCTCCGTACCAGCCTGTTCTACAGCTTTCTCCTCAGTTGTATTATTCTGTTTGCAACTCATCGTTATAGCTACTATACATATCAGTATTAATGCTCTTTTCATACCTTCTATATTTTCAGCAAATGTAGATATTATTACAACTAAACAGCATCCCTATAAACAACTAATTTGCATACTGTCGTTTTATCTGATAAGGATATAGTTCATAGATAGCATTCGCTTCATTGATAGAGTATCCCTTCTTATTATACTTCTTGAATAGTTTAAAAGTTGCATCTGCTCCTTTATCATTCAACTTATCTTGACAAAGAGTCTTATAGAAGTATGCATCAGAGAACTCTTTATACTCCTTAATCGCCATATCAAAATAGTTAATTGCATCTTGATACAATTCTTGTTCATACTTGACAATCCCTAGATAAAACAAATCAACATGATGTATATCTTGAAATACTTCTTTCTGCTTCTCTACTGCTCTTAAAAAGTATTGTTCTGCTGTGTCGAACTCATTCAATTGTAAATAGGACAATCCGATATAAAAGGTATATGTATGATCCATTTCATACCTATCTCCCCAACGAGTTAGACATTCTTCAAAATCTGCAATTGCATCTTTATAAGTCTTAAGAAATACACACTTAATAAAAGCCCTATACGGCAAATAACGCTTCACATCATAGCGTACAGCTTTATCTAAATATTCCATACCTACCTCATACTTCCTATTTTTAAAATAAGGCATTGCTTTCTGTTGCCATAGATAAGCTATTGTGCTATCCTGCTTCAGCCCTTCATTTAAATTGGTTTGCCACTTATTCATATCTAAGTAGTAATTATACTGATGGGCTCCATTAGTAGCATATTGGGCTATAATACTATCCTGTTTTATTGCTTGCGCCTCACTAATTTGGCGTTCTTCAATATATTTATTCTTCTCTTTAGATGATTGACATCCTACTAATACAAATAATCCAAAAACAATAAAAGGGTATTTCATAACTATCTACATATAAATTAGTTATTTAAAGATACTCTTTTTTAACCCAGAATGAGCGATAGACATATAAACGAAAAGGAATTATACAAAAGAGGTCTGAATTAGTGATAAAAGCATACTATAGTATGATTTTAGAGCTAATGAAAGAGATATAAAGTAGAATTGCTTTGTAGTATTTGGCTAATGCTTAATCTGGGTTTAACTACTTATTCTTCTTTCTGCATGATTTCTATCTTATACATAATCAAATCTATCGCTTCATTTCTCCAGATAATATCTCCATACTCTACGATAGCCTCACTATCTATAAAAATTCCTGTAGGACTACTCCAACACAGCCATGCAATCATTTCTTCTCTTGTCCACGTAGACAATTCTTTTTTGATCTCCACTGGAGACATACTACAAATCCTATAATTAGGATGTAAGTGAGCTTCTATATCCATAACTAAGTATTTTAAAACTAAACACTTATTCATCATCAAAGAACATTCCAAATCAATGAATAATATCAAAATAATTATCTTTTATCCACAAAAAAAGCACTGTCATAAACAGTGCTTCTCTTCTAGTATATCTTTTAAAATGCTTATATCTCATTGATTTTTTTGACAATCAACTCACATGTATAATCGCTAATTGCTTTAATATCCTTAGTTTCTAATTGTTGATCATACTCTTTTTCGAATACTGTACCATTACCTAAGTCTATCATATAAGTCAATTCAGTAAACACACAAGCTAAACCTACTTCTATAGCTTCTGCTCCTTCTATTAGTTTGAATCCATCTAAACGGATAATAGATTGTATTCCTTCAGCTCTATCCCATACAATATTTGGGTTATCTAAATCTATTTCATTAGAACTTTCTTCTTCTACTTCATCCTCTTCTGTAGATAACTCATCCTCATTAGTTTCTTCTTCAGTAGTAACGCTTTCTTCTTTCTCACTAGTCATAGACTCTTCCACTACTACTTCCTCTTCAGTAGTCATAGACTCATCTTCTTGGTGCTCTATAGTATCAGAAAGTAATTCTTCCTCCACTAATTCTTCTAACTCCTCTTCTGAAACATCTAAAGTATACTGTCCTATGATCTCATCAAATAAGTCTCCAAAACTCTCCGTTACATTATTTTCTACTTCTGTAAATAAAGGACGTATCGAATGCGTAAATATAGACTCTAACCAGGCAGCTGATTTCACCTTACTCTGTTCTTCCTCTTTCGCTTTTAATTGACGCTTAAGCATCTCTATTTGGTTGTAGAACTTCTCAGATTCTTCAATAGACTTCCCTTCTTGAATATCTACCACCATCTGTTGCGAACGAAGAATTTGTTGACCGATATGACCAAACAAATCATCTTTAGCTCCCTCATAGCATAATACATCTGCAAGGTATTGTTCATACGCTTTGTTCTCCTTATCTGTAATCCAAAACGGAGTATATACGAATGCAATCAAAATCTGATTACTCAGCATACGTGCGATAATTCTATTCCCTCTATCAAAAGGACTAATCTTTAAGAAATCAACATGAAAGTTTAATGCCACATCGATAGGGTGCGGTGCATATTTCTTTCCTTTCAGTATGTAATCGATAGCCTCATTCGTACGATTGATCAGCTCCTTCATCTCAGCTTTGACCTCTGCCACTCCCGTATAAAGATATTTATCCCCCTTATAAGTAACCATCTCATTAGGAAATTGTTTCCATTGCCCTGTCGTTAGTTTCTTCTCTGCATCTTCTTCATACATCAGCTTAGCGTGAAGCTCTTTGATATACTTCTCAGACAGATGCACCTCTACTAACCCTCCACCTAACATATCTTTTAAGACCTCATCATGCTTCTTTATTTCCATCAAATCACGAAGAGGCTTATTCTCCACATTCACCATTCCCGCAATCATGCTGCGTATCTCTTCTTTAGTCAGTATATTTCCCTCTGTACCGTTAGAGTAATAGTTACACTCTAATCTATACTTCTCTGACAGCGTTACAAATTGCTCACTATTCAATCCTCCTAGTGCCTCTACCTGTTGCTGTAAGTTATCTATCTTTATTTTTACCTCTGTATAAGTCATCTTCACTGATTAATTTAAATCTATATACCTGATTCTATTTACCTTATAAAACTCAGCATATACAACCTTGCTATTTCTAATCTCACACCCTTTATCTATCACAAAATACAAATAGCTAAACAGCCCTCTAAGTCCTATTGTTTACTACAAAACAACCTTCTTATGAACTGTTTCTTTTCGGCAGGCGAAGTTAAGAATTATCCCTCATCCTAAAAAATCATGTAGTATACTATTTAGATAATATTCTGAGAAAAAATAAGCTATTAAACCTCATGCTATAAATCATAGCAACTTATCGATTTCATTAGGTTTTAACGATAAAAACAATGTATTTTTGTAACCAATGTATAAGGTTGTATAAGATGGTTACAGAAGAATATATATCATTAGCAGAAGCTGCAGAGCTTTTGGGTAAGAGTAAAGAAACATTAAGACGTTGGGATAGAGATGGCAAGTTAGAAGCCGTTAGAGAACCTATCACTGACTATCGCGTATATAAAAAATCGGATATACTTACTCTTTTTGGAGATTTTATATCAGAGACAGATACTACCAACCTAAATCAAGTAGAGCCTGATCACACCTACAAAGTATTAGAACTATTTGCAGGTGCAGGTGGTTTAGCTATCGGCATGGAGAAAGCAGGTTTTAAATGCGTTGCTTTAAACGAAATAGACAAATATGCTTGTCAGACTTTACGTTTAAACAGACCACACTGGAATGTATTAGAAGGAGATATCAAAAACTTTTCTTTTGCAGCATACCAAGGTCAAGTAGATGTAGTCACTGGTGGGTTTCCATGCCAGGCATTTAGCTATGCAGGTAAACGTCTTGGTTTAGAAGATGCAAGAGGAACACTATTCTATGAGTTTGCACGTGCAGTACAAGAAGTACAACCTGCTATCTGCATTGGGGAGAATGTAAAAGGCTTATTAAATCATGACAAAGGAAAAACCCTTGAAGGCATGATGTCTATCTTAGACGAGATAGGGTATAATGTTGTCCCTGTTGAGGTATTAAAAGCTATTCACTACAACGTTCCTCAAAAGAGAGAACGCCTAATCTTAGTCGGAATACGCAAAGATATCCCTCTGCCCTATCACTACCCAACAGCCTCTAAGAAAATATATACTTTAACGGATGCTTTAAAGAAGGGAGAACTATTCGATACAGATGTTCCTACTTCTAATGGAGTAAAATATCCACAAAGCAAAAAAGAAGTATTAGACTTAGTACCTCCTAAAGGGTACTGGCGTGATCTGCCTTTAGAGATTCAAAAGGAATATATGGGAGGTAGTTTCTACCTTGGTGGAGGTAAAACAGGTATGGCAAGACGTATCGGATGGGACGAACCTTGTCTTACGCTAACGTGTAGTCCAGCTCAGAAACAAACAGAACGCTGTCATCCTGATGAGACTAGACCATTCACAGTACGTGAGTATGCCCGAATCCAAACCTTCCCTGACGAATGGCAATTCGCAGGCTCTATGGCACAGCAGTACAAACAAATCGGTAATGCAGTACCTGTCAACTTAGCAAAAGAGGTAGGATACTCTATCATCAATTTCTTAAACAGATACTATAAAACAAAAGAGAGGAATTAATTCCTCTCTTTTGTTTTATAGTTTATCAAAACCGTTGTAATACTTATAGTTATCTGAAGTAATCTGATCTAAGATACTTCGCTTACTTTCCTTAATATCTTTCTTTATTTCCTCTAAAGCAGAATTAGACTCATCGTTATCAGCTACACTTAGCGAATTTTTATAATCTTTAATCACACGAGGCAAAGCAGTATATAATTGATACAAAGCATCTTCTTCTCCAGTTAATAAAGCATAGAACTGATCTCCCGATATTTTATACACTCTACTGTGACTGTATTCTTTACCATTAATATCTCCTTTCCAGTGTTCATTAAAGCTGTCTTTAGCTAATATCTGTACCCAATAACAGTTCGCCTTTTTATAATCATCTGCATATCGTGCCAACTTCTGAAATAGCGCCTCAGAAGAGCTACTATTCATCGTATTGTGTTTATTCTTTATATCTGCGAATAGCGTATCGTCATCTGCTTTTATATCAAAACCACTTAACTTCCCTACTTGATACCCCTTTATTCCACCCAATACTTGCTCGTGAAATGTACCGATAGAATTATTAATAGACTTATCTACCTGACGCAATATCTCTGACTGTATTAGGTCTACTTCATTCATCTCATTAAAGTGTGCGTCAAAAGTCAACTTAAAAGTATCTACCTTATTCTTATAAAAACTCTGCTTAGACACATTGCCCTTTGCCTTAACATACGCCTGATGTAATGCTGCTATACAACCTAATAAATGCTCATCTGAAACAAAACTGACATACTTATTCGCCATTATCTACTTTTTACCTTCTAATCAATCTTTCTTTTCAACCGAATCAATCATCGCATATATCTTTTCAGCTATGCATTCTGCCATTAAAGGAGGGACTGCATTACCTATCTGTTTAAAAATAGCTGTTCTACTTCCTTCAAAAAAATAATCATCAGGAAATGATTGTATTCTTGCTGCCTCCCTAACACTAAGAGACCTATTTTGTTTTATATCCGGGTGAATATAATAATGTCCATCCATTGCTATATGTGCAACAACTGTATGAGATATACCTTTACCATTTACAACTTGAAAGCGATTTGTAAAAGACTTTAAATTCTTATGTGTTATCAATCTTTCAGGTAACTCTGTATAATTTAGTCTTTTTCCTTTATTCCACAAACTAACGGCCGTCTGATAGATTTCCAAATCTATTTTATTATTTGGGCGAACCAAATGATGAGTTAAAATATCCCATTCTTTGTTTCTAATCTTAGCCCAATGTAAATAATCTGTCGCTTCACTCTTATATTTTACAGCATTCATAGTTCCTTTTCCTTGACTCATTATAGGTAAGTCTTGAAACAAGTCTTTTAATACTTCATAAGAATATTCATTAGAATCAAAATCAGGATACTTAAATGGTAAATCTTCTCTCCAACCAATAATAATAACTCTCTTTCGATCTTGTAATACACCAAAATCTTTGGAGTTTAGAACTTTTTTATCATTCTGTGGCATATCCCACTTATAACCTGCTTTCTCTATCGCTTTAATAATATTCTCTAAATGAATACCATTTTTAGCAGATAATATACCTGGTACATTCTCAAAAACAAACATCTTTGGTTTATATCTTTTCAAAAACTCAACATAGTATTTATAAAGAAAATTACGTGGATCTTTCTTCATCTTTTCTGGATCTCTTGCTCTTCCAGCAACAGAATAAGCCTGACAAGGAGGTCCTCCTATAACTACATCTACTTCAGTAATGTTTAACCATTCTAATCTTTTATCTATCTTCTCGTAAATATATTCTAAACTATCTTTTGAGATCTCCTTATTAATAACAGAATCAATAACTTCATCAGGAATCTCATTCCAAAACTCTTCCTTTACTCTATTTTCATCTAATAAATACTTTCTATACAAAGCTTCATTACCAACTCTTCGCAAATAATAATATGCTGCTCTTGTCTTTAATGTATCAGAAGCGTCTTTATTCATTTCAACATGAGCTATAGGTACAAACCCCTTTCTCATAAATCCTTCTGAGAGTCCCCCTGCGCCAGCAAACAAATCAATATAATTCATAAAAAATTACTTATCAATTAAAGACTCATAAATTTCATCAACATCAAAATCAGGAGATCCTTGTCTTGAATAATAATATGAAAACCTTGCTACAATATCTTTAGTAAAACTGCTATTTACTGACGCTATTCGTTCAAATAATAAAGTACCTTCACAAAAATCTTTATTTTTTACTGTTTTCAATTTTTGAAAATTAATAAGCCCATCGCAAATATCTTGATATTTTGGTAAATAATGATATTTATTAGAATAGGAATTAGAAATTATTTTTTTTAAATCTGCCTCTGCATTTAAATATAGAGAATCTATTTTATCATCTTTGTGTATAATATTAATAAAGTTCTTCAAAATACCGTCCTTATCTTTAGACTCAATTTCTGCTAACAAAACTTCTTTTGCCTTTGACTGAGCTAAATCACACGATGGTGTTAAAACTATATATCGTTTTTCTGTTCCCTTTTCTATTATTACATCTCCAGTATAAACCTTACCCTTTATTGGAGGAGTTATATAGAATTCTGCTGCATGATATTTTTCAAAATCCGATTCTGTAGTTAATTCTAAATACTCTTGGACATGTAATAAAAAGAAACGTAACAATGTATTCTGCTTTTGTTCAGGAGTTCTTTTAGTGTCACCAATCCATAAATCCATTGAATTTGATAAATGATTCCAAAATATTTTATTGATATGTTGCTCTATCATTCCTTTTCTATTCAAAATATTAGTAATACCTGTATTATATATGTTAACAAATTCTTCGCAAAAATCAAATTCATCATCATCTCTTTTTCGAACCTTAAAAAAAGCAGTATCTCCATGCAAATCCGAATCAAGATTATGAGTAGTCCCTGATATTACAAATATAGGAAAACGTAAATTTTGTTTAATTTCTCTAATAACCTCATTACCTGAAGAATCATTTCCACCTGAATTTTTCAAATCTAAATCAACTATTGCTCCATCAAAAATTCTATTAGTATTACTTAGTAGATTTAACGCATTATCTTTATCCGACTCTATTGTAAGATTTATTTCTATATTTGACTCTCCATACTGATTAAAATATTCTATCCTTTGTTTATAAACATCTTGAACTGTGATGTCATCCTCTACGATTAACAAATCTAAACACTTCTTTTGACTACTCATTTTTTACTTTTATTTCGATTCTAAAATAAACTCCTAAATCATTATTTATTGCTATCAACTTACCATTTAACCTATCAACTGCTTCTCCTGAAATAGCAAGTCCTAATCCAGTACCATTTAGTTTTTTAGTATACCCGGGTTCAAAAATTATATTACTTTTTACTTCATCTTTTGTTAAACCTGGTCCATTATCTTTATAATCAATAACAATACTACCCTCTTTCTCAAATACATCTATAATAATAAATTTTTCAGACTGGGTACTTACCCCTAACCAATACAAACTATTCTCCAATAAATTTGTTAAAGCTATAAATAGATCTTCACTTTGCCCAAATAACTCTAAAGATGCATCACAACTAATATTAACTTTGATCTTAGATTCGTCCAAAGAATTATGAAAAATTGAGATCGCGTCCTCAATAATACTTATCACTTTAAAGTTTTGATTTACACCTCTTTTATATCTTGCTAAAGGACTTACTCTATTAAAAAGATTACTAATTCTTTTACTATTAACTTTAAAATTATTAACACTAACAACTAAACGATCTAAAACACTATCGTCTTTAGTCTTTTTAAAATAGTTAATTAAAGTATCAATATTTTTATACTCTGAATTAAAAAACTGTAATGGTTTTCTTCCCTCATGTATGATAAATGTTACAATCTTTCCTAAAGTTGCTTGTCCTTGATAAATCGCTACAATATTCTCTACTTCTTGTCTAAGTTTTTCTTTTGATTGCTCTTCATTATCAAGAATTGTATTAATCTCATCTATTGTCTCTTTTGAAACGTTTAATTCTTTTAATTTAGCCCCTATTGTGGTCTTTACATCATTTAAACTAAA
Organism: Myroides sp. ZB35; assembly: GCF_001865835.1. Taxonomy (NCBI): domain Bacteria; kingdom Pseudomonadati; phylum Bacteroidota; class Flavobacteriia; order Flavobacteriales; family Flavobacteriaceae; genus Myroides; species Myroides sp. ZB35. The sequence continues at coordinate 457,838 of NZ_CP017769.1, forward strand.
TAAATCTTTAATTTTATCATTAACATTGGTATTTCTACTTTTTTTACTTTTAGTTCTTATACTAAATCTTCTGATCTCTAATTCTGCCAATACTTTTTTAGAAATTTCTTTTAATCCTTGATAATTCTTATTTTCTTTCAATCCATCACGTGCACTTTTTTCTTCCAATCCAGATAATTCTTCTGATTCAATAATTACAAATCCGACAACTTGATTATTACTCAATTTTTGTGTCATATTTTGAATTCTATCTTTATCAAGATCTAACCAATCCACTCCTTTGTTACCATAAGGTCTAATTCTAAAAGAATTCTTATATATATTAACACCATAAATTTCATTTAATAGTCTGCGAGCTTCCTGCTTACCTATACCTCTTCCAGTATTTCTATCAATAAGTCCTTTACTAATTAAATTTTCTATAGCATCAGGTTCTCTATCAAAAACACGATAATCAAAAGTTATATTTCCACAATATTTACCATTCTCTTGTAATACTATCTGCTTTTCAATTTTCTCAACTTGTTGTGCATCTGGATTTGTATTATCTATAAACTCCAACTTCATTCTCCCTATATTATCAACAACTCCACTTATCCTATAATCATAAAAGTCTATTATAGAAGATGATAATATTTTCATTTCTTGAGTAAAATCTTGAAAAGGGCTACTAATAAAATCTACAACAATTTCAAACTTATCATCCGTAAATTTTTCAAATGGAGATAATAATTTACTCAGCTCTTGAAGTAACAGCTTAATTGTTGTCTGATCCCACACAGATACTTTAAGATCATCAATATCATTAACTGCAGACATGATTAATGTAGTCCCACTCATTTCATCAGTAAACCTTGACTCTACAAGTAAATCAATATTTTCTAAATAGTCATTTGAATTAAAAAGTCTCCAGTCTATAACAATAGTTGATTTTTCTTTATCCTTACTAACGGAAGTCATTGTCATTTCTTGTCCTAAAATAGAAGCTGCAAATCTTCCTATACCTTTTCTTCCTTGTAAAGGTCGCTTTTTATATATACTATATTTTCTTTCTAATTTATCATTAGTCGCAGGTACAAGCCATTTATTTACAATTGTATCAAAACTCATCCCATGACCATCATCGCTAACCGTTATCTTTAGATTATTAATTCCCTCACTATAATCGAATATAATTTTAACATTTTCTGCATCAGCATCATAAGAGTTTTTCACCAATTCTATTAATGCTGAATATGAGTCTCCTATTAAATCCCCTCCTATTGTATGAACAATTCTTGCTGCAGGTCTTATTTTATAAAAACCATCTTTTATTGTACTTGCTTCTATATTATTACTATCATCCATATTATTTAAACTTTTAAAAGTTAAAACCACTTTTCATACTTATAATTATATTTTATAACCTTTTTACCTTTCTTTTTGTTACAAATTTCACATAATAATTGAATATTAGTAACATCATTTATACCTCCTTCATACAAAGGAATAATATGATCAAAATTCTCTGTATTATCAAGACTAAGTAAGCCGCTTAAATCTTTATTACAACAGCGACATTTTCCTCTATCACGAAAGAAAACACTTTTTCTTACCCACTTTGGTATAGTTTTTCTCTTTAGTACTCCATCCTTCTTGAAATATCCCTGATTTTCTACCTCATGATATTGTATTTTACTAAAATTTATACTATTTGAAATTACATAATTAAATTTAAAAAGAACGTCTAGGTTATTAAATAATATAAAGAAAATCTCATCTGACATTTTATCTAGTAATTCTTGATAAGAACCATAAAAAAACAATTCTTCAAAATATCTATATAAACTATCATCCAATACATGTTCACTATCTTTTTCTATTTCTTGTTCTTTTACCCAATTTTGAAAAGATGTGTATGGTAATCCATAATCATCAAAAGCAAACTCAATCCACAATTTTTTATTTTGACTTAAAACATTTTTAACATCTATGTTTTCTAAATCCTCAAAAACGATATAATCTATAATAAATACTATAAAGCTCTTAAAATAAGATTCTTTAGGAAATGGAACACAAAAGTTATCAGTCATACAGAAATTATCTAACCCTCTAAGATATGGCTCTGTATTATGTAAAATGTTAGAAATAATATTAGCATAATAATATGTCTCAAAAAATTGTAATTCAAATAAGTTTGTCCTCATGATTTTGTAATCTACACAAATATAACCAATCTCTAAATCTACCTAATACGGTTTTCCGTAATCACTATAAAAAAGCATATCAATTATCAACACTAACTACCTATAAAAACTATAACCAACATCAACTCCCTCCCACCCATTCAAAAATTACACCCTATTTTATTCTTCAAAAAAACACCCTACCTTTCACCATATCAAAATATTACATAAATAATACGTTCTTTTATACTAAGCAGTTATGTATAGATGAAGGCAGAGTGTATCTAGCTTTAAGTGAAGTTCTTCAACACTTCTTCAACAATACCCCAAGATTGCTCTAGGAGAGAGGTAGTTTGTTGAAGGAATCTTGAGGAAGTATTGACGAAGTGTTGAAGAAATAAGAAGTTTTCTACACATACGATAGTATCACAAATCAAATTTTTAAAGCGATATATCCTCCTTATTTACAGATAATATATTTGATTTCTTTATTTTATAAACAACTGATTATCTATACCTTGTATAAAACTAAAAAACGATAATTATGGCAGAAATTAAAGAAGGTATCCTAGGTGGTGTACAGGGTAAGGTAGGTACAGTAGTTGGGTATAAGTACAGAGGAAAGAATATAATCAGGAGCTTAGCGCCAAAAAGTAAAAAGGAGGCTAGCGAGAAACAAATTATACAGCGAAGTAAATTAACGGTAGTGGTCAAATTCTTGAAAGAGATAAAGGGCTTCGTCAATATGCATTACCCTGTTTTGGAGACAGAGGATAAGACTAAAACGGGCTATGATCAGATTCGATCTGAGATTATGAAGAACGGAGTATTGCTGATTGATAATATGATTCATATTATTCCTCAGCGTGTATTGCTATCCATAGGGGTACTAACTCCTGCAGCGATACAGAAGATTAGTTTTTTAAAAGATAATAAGGTAAAAGTCAAATGGGATGATTCATTCATTAATTCGTTGACGAACACTGATGATCAATTGACGATGATTGCTTTTAACGATGAGCTAAACACCTTCTATATCGCTGAGAATATCGGCAAAAGAGCCGATAAATACACTCATTTTGAGCTTCCTGCTAATTGGCAGACGGGTACTATTCACTTCTGGAGTGTGTGGAAATCTGCTAATCGTGCTATGCATAGTACTAGTGTATATCACGCACCTATAGAGTTAATCCAAAAATGATATAAAGCAGCTAAAGTCACAAATCAATAAGCGATGCAATAAATAAGGTACTAAAACGTATTAGCTAGGATAGCATTCTTTATTCTAAGTTGATAAAGAATGCTATTCTTCTGCTATACAGTTGTATTTATTATGAGAAAAAAGGTTATGCTATTTCTAAAGCTTTGACAGTGCATTTCTACTTAAACAGCTAAAAAAAGAAAAATATAATTCACTAATTCCCATAAATCAAGTAGATAATATAGTTGGTCTCATATCAATCATGGCAAAATGAATAGTAAAAAATAGCTCACTAGATACAAGCGGTTCATTATTTACTATATTTCAACATCCTTATCACAACATTTAACAATAATCAATATTATTAAAACAAAAAAAGCACAAATTAACATCCATTTTTCAGCATAATGTCCAATAAACTCATCTAAAAGTCTTTTAAAGACAAGTTTATTCTGTTTAAACTTGATACATTTGCACCCTTTAGAAGTTTTACTTCTAAAAAATTAATATATTCGCAACAGAAGCTTATAATATATTTGCTTTAACGAATTAGGGAGTCGTCGAAAACTTCTAACAAAACACACCACTGATTTAGCCTATTAGAATGCCTCCTTTTATAGAGGCATTTTTACTTTATTTAGGGTTTATTTTGTATCATACACTTCTCATATAAGCTAAGAATATTTACACGTGGTACAACCGCTGATAATGGTTTATACTTTTGTTCTTCTTTATAATAAATATAAGCTTCTGTAAATCGCTGTACAAAATAAGCTGTTAAAAAAGAATCTTCTCTCTGTTCTTTCACTAAAAAAGGAGCTGCTTTTTGATTCGCAATAGTACATTTTTGTTTGAGTTGCGGTAGTGTACTGATACTGATATTGTGTTCTCTGACCAGATTTAGATTATAAAACTCTTCTGTCATCTCAGGTTCTATCGTTAGTTTGTCATTATTATTCACGCTGAAACTATACCTATATCCTTTCGCATCATCATGCTTTAATACAGTATTATACTCATATTGGAGAATATTGATCAGTTTGTCTTTATGCTCATTAGGAACAAAGACTAACTTCTGATTAGAGACTACTTCTTTATCTTCAGCCTCTCCTGTCTTTAGAATATCTACCGTGATATTGAGCTCTATACTCTTATTATAAACATAAGGTCGATCAAAGCTTATCACTGGATAAAAAGAAACATCAGCTTGATAATCCCAAGTATGCTTAGCAACACCTGATATTACAATCTCATTAGCTTCATTTAATATCGCTATACACACATTCCAATCAGACGTGCTCGAAGTCTGATAGGGAATAAGGTAAACAAAATGTGAGGCGGTAAACGTGCTTTCTTTAAGAGCTATATTATCAAAATCTACATATTGGTAATAGACATCAATGTCTAGATGAGTCATGATGAGCTCTACACTGTGCTGTAATTCATTGGATACTATCCCCTCAGCGTGTTTATCGATATATACGTGTTCTTGCCTAGCATAAATACAATTTATACCTGTAATGAAAAGAAACAAAACAATACGATCTAAAACCCTCATTAACTTAAATTAGACATCTATACAAACCAAATTAACTAATTTAACAAATATATACGTTTTTACTAAGCTAAAAACATATATACTCAAATAAATATTTAACATATTGAATTAAATTAATTCAAGGTTTTAAGCTTATTATCTGATTTGCGTTTATTGGGATAAAACTCGCTTACTATAGCAATTCATTATTTCCTTAAAAAGGGTTCTATATTGTCATATATTACAGTTAATCACAGAGAAGATTTAGCCTTATACAAGCTTACTTAGTATAATGTCTATAAAGTCTGAAAGAGAGAAAAATATAAATCACTAATGCATATAATAGCGATATTCTGCTATACATCCAGGTATAACTAATAGATTCTGTAAAAGAATATGTACTCCATGAAGCTTCCCTATCAATGAAAATACTTAGATCTTGTAAAAACCATAATCCCACTAGTAGCATACTGTGAATAATAATCTGAATACTAAAACGCGGAATCTTAATAATAAATACCAGCAATAACATATAAAATAAGCTAATGAATAAGGCACTTAGAAAGATATCTTGAAAGAAATTAAATGTAATATCCCTTGAAGGTTGATCTTTAAAACGATACATCGCTATACTAGTCTGTACAAAAGACATGATGATAAACAACAGTCCATAATACATGAGGTGCCCCCACTTCTTTCTTGTTTTTTGTTCTTTCTGGTTCATATAATTAAAAGTTTGTTTCTATATCTTGCACTAGCTAAAAAAACACAAAACCAATGTACGATAAACCATTTGATATTATAAAATTTTCGGCTGATAAACGCCAATATATCCCTGCTTCACTAGGGAGACAAAGTTGGATGAAAGAAACAGATGTACTACACACAGAGATAGACATTCCTCTAGGACAATCTCGTTATGGTGGTCCCGTAATTGACTTACCTCCTGGAGTAGATCATCCTCAAGGATTATACTATGCAGGCCAAATAGATTTGGCGTTATGTTCTCCACATGATAAAACAGGGTTATTACCAAAGACAGGGCAGCTCATTTTCTTTGCAGATATCCTAACTGATACGGGGAAGGTTATCTATACAGATGTACCTAATCATCAATTGGTAAGGCATATCGCAGAGCATGAGGACAATTTCTTCTATGGCGTTCTTATCAATGAAATCACTGCTGATACAGAGCCTTTCTCTGATCGATATAGAGAGCCTGAGGATGAATACGAAGAAGACGATGTAGATGAGAATGGAATGTACTGGGACTACTTCGGAGGAACCTATCTATCTAAAATATTCGGTATATTCACTCATTGTCAATTAGGTAAGGAAGAGGTAGAAGAGTTTATTTATTCTGATAAACTAGTACTGTGGCAGATAGGAGAGAACAACTTTAATGACGATGGAGTATTCAGTGTACTAATCAAAGAAGAGGACTTAAAAAACCTAAACTTTGACAACTGCGAATTCTATTGGGCACAGTCTTAAAAAGAGAAAAGTAAATACAACTTTAAAGATATCTCTTTGCTAAAATAAATTATCTTTAAGGCTAAATCAACCTGCAAATTATGACAATAAAAAGAACTTTATTAAGCTTGTTTATACTGGCTTCATTAACAAGTATAGCACAAGATAAAGAAGTTATTCCTTTCTCTTATAACAAGAATAATAATCAATATAAAGGGCTCTCTCCTATCACTAATGCTATAAAAGATCATACAATAGTAGCACTAGGTGAAGGAACACATGGTACTAAAGAATTCAATGATTTAAGAGTAGAGTTAATCAAGGACTTAGTCACTAATCACAACTATAGAGTCATCTCTTTTGAAAATGCTTATGGAGATACTTATATGATTAATAAGGTTATTAACTCTAATGGAGATCTACAAAAAGAGATGAAAACAAACTTAGTCTCGGTATGGCAAACCAAGGAGATAGCAAATCTATTCTTATGGATAAGATCTTATAACAAAAAGAATAAAGAAAAGGTTACGCTAACTGGTGTTGACACCAATTTTCTTCACAATAGTACTTTAATTCTATTAAGTGAAAAAGATTTAGCACGTAATAAAACATATTACGAAAGCTGTCTAAAGCTAGCTGAAGCAGCTAAGGTACTCGATTATAATTGGGCAAAATCCAATGATGAAACCTTTGAAAAAGATTATGACAACTTGATCAAAGTAGGTACACAGGCTTTTCAATTAACAAAAGAAATGACTACTAAATACGGTGATAAACTTTCTACAGATGCAAAGATTGCATTTTATAATTTAGAGCTAGGTTTTAGAATGTTATATGAGGTTGGTCAAAGAAATGAAAACTATACTCGAGATTATGCTATGGCTGAGATAGCGATGAGAACACAGTCTTTATATAACCAAAAGATGGTTATCATCGCTCATAATGGACACATCGGTCTTACTACATCTTTTATTGACCCAATGGGAGAATACATCAAAAAGCAATATGGTAATGAGTTTTACTCTTTAGCAACTTTTACTGCCAATGGTACCTTCAGTGCGATGAACGATAATATAGATGTAAAAGAAAGTAAATACGCTTCATATGACTTACCTACAGTACAAGATAATTCATTAGAACAACAGATGGAGCATTACACTGAGAAGAACTACTTTGTCAACTTTAAAAATACTCCTTCAAGTATATTTGATACACCTAAAAAAATGAATTGGATAGGGTATAAAATAATGACTCAAGAAGAACAAGCAAAATACATGACTATTCCTAATGTGAAACTAAGAGAACACTTCGATGGTTTTATCTTTATGAATACAACGAACGCTTCAGAACATTTTTAATTACTAAAAAATATACTATGGGAATGATTGGAAACCTGCTTCGAGTAAGTCAAGAAGAACTAACAAGCTATGTACAGGATAGCAATTTATTTGAAGAAAGAATCTACAAAGATTACGATGAGAACGATATAGATGAAGCTCTGGTAGATATAGACAAGTCTTGGGAAGCTATTGCTTTTTTATTTGCAAACAATGTAGATGACTACTTAGAACATCCATTAGCTATGGCAATATTTGGTTCACATACTTTAGATGAGAATCAGGATATAGGATATGGTCCTGCTCGTTTTGTTACAACAGAACAAGTCAAAGAAATACACAATCTACTGACTCAACTATCAAATGAAGAATTGAGAAAGAGGTTCTCTCCTCAAAAACTTAATGAAGAAGAAATATATCCTTCATTTTGGTCAGAAGCAGATAAAGAAGAAATATGGGAATACCTATCTGATAACATCAATACAATACGAGAGATTTATAGTACTGCAGCAAAAAACAATGAGGCTGTAATTACATTTATCAATTAAACTAAAAAAGCCTACTAAGTATTCTATTAGTAGGCTTCTTTAATTATTTCTTATCAATACATTTTACTAGTGATTCAAAAGCTTTAGTATCTATTTTTAGCTTCTTAAAGTCTGGTTCTTCAGGATCCAAAGCATTCATAGATTGATATATCCCATCTCGCTGAGGCTGTATAATAAACCACGACACTACACTTTCTACCATCTGTTGTTGTTTAGGATTATCAGATAGGTTATTTCGAACATACGCTTTAATGATCACAGTTCCTCCAGTGGTATCCTCTATTCTAACATGATAATCCTTATTGGGGTACTCAAAATCACTGTGTTTTATTACTTGAGCTAATTGTGTATTACAATCTTGCTTTGCTGTATTTGTCTTCTCTTTTGCGAATACACTTATACTACATACCAAAAGAAATAGGGTTAAATAACTTCTTATATCTTTTCTCTTCGCCATAAATCTCCAATTTTTATTTCTAACAAAGTAATCATAATTACTATAAGAAACGCTAAAAATTGACATTCATTATTTATAACATTCACTTTTAACACAATGTAGTCTATAAAAAAAACACTTCAATGATAATAATGAAATATTACACAACAACAACCTAAACCCACTCCGAAAGATGTACAATTCTTATCATTTACAGAAAAATACATTTTAATCAATATATTCTCTTTCTTAGTAAAAAAACAACCTTTTCTAATGTTCACTTTATAATTAAACAAACAAGGCCACTAACTCTTGTCAGTGACCTTGTTCTACATATTTTTATTATCTATTAATCCTCTTTACTTCCATCATCAGCCATTCGGACAATCTTAGGCGTAAACATCGCAACTACATCTACTAACTCTCCCTGTGCAGCCATCACCTGATGAATATCTTTATAAGCCATAGGAGCTTCATCTTTACCTGCTCCTATTAACTCAACACCATGATCTGACAACACCGCTTTTATATCAGCTACTTTTAGGGTCTTGATAGCTTGTGTTCTGCTCATTTGTCTTCCTGCTCCATGTGAAGCAGAGTTTAAAGCTTCCTCTTCTCCTTTACCTCTCACTAAGAATCCCGGTGCAGTCATAGAGCCAGGTATAATACCCATCACTCCTTTACTCGCTGGAGTAGCTCCTTTACGGTGTACAATAACCTCTCTACCTTGGTACATCTCCTTCCACGCAAAGTTATGGTGATTTTCTACCTTGGCTAATACCTCAGCACCTATAGCCTTAGTTAATTTATCATGAATAACCTCATGACAAGCAGAAGCATAATCACCTGCTAAGCTCATCATTGCCCAATACTCTTGTCCTGCTTCCGAATTTAGATCAAGGTAAGCCAAGTTCTTCGCCTCATAAGGTAACTTACAGATATCCTTAGCAATCTGAGTATATCTACCCGCTATAGTCGCCCCCATTCCTCGCGAACCAGAGTGTGTTAATAAAGCTAAGTAAGTACCTTTATCTATATTCAACACCTCATCTCTCTCCATGAACTCCATCAATCCCCATTCTACAAAGTGATTACCTCCACCTGAAGAACCCAATTGTTCCCAAGCTTTATCTTGTAAGTTCTTAATAAAAGGATTGAGATTAAACTCTCCTCTATCTAAGATATCGTGTTGTGCTTTATATTGTCCTTGGAATCCATGCCCTGCTCCAAACTTAGTATGCTTAACTAACTGCTCTTTTAGCAACTCTTCCATACCATAGAACTCCACACCTTTAATATCAAAAATAGATAACGCCATTCTACACCCAATATCTACTCCTACACCATAAGGTATCACAGCATTCTCAGTAGCCAATACTCCTCCGATAGGTAATCCATATCCTTGATGTGCATCAGGCATTAACGCACCTGCTACAGCCACAGGTAGCTTTACCGCAGTTTGCATCTGCTTAATCGCTCCGTCTTCTATATGATCAGCACCGTATACTGTATACCCTACAGCCTCCTCTCTCAGTGGAATAACCTCTTCTTCTACACGTTGTCCCACGCCTTCTATAATAGCGGTAGCCAACTTCCCAAATACCTTATCGTTTAAATAATCTTCTGCATTAGTAAGCACAGCTTTATAATGTGCTAACATCTCCACCTTCGTATAACCTGTTCTTTTCTTATTCGCTTTTAGAGCAATACCCAATAACTCTGTTTGTGGGTATCCTAAAACAATTAAATCATTTCCATTAATCGGTGTATTATCTTTCATAGTTTCTCAATTTACAGTCAACGGTTTACGCTGTGAACTGTAAACCGTCCACCGTTAACCAATTAACTAATTCTTAAAATATTTTATATAAGCTGTATTGTGATACTCCTCTTTTGTTTCATAAGCAATGAGTACCTTAGCCTGTTTACTTGTTTTATCTATTGTTGTTACTCCTCGTGTTGTTAAGAACACCAACTGTCCATCTTTTGTTTCTTCAATATTGGTCAATGGTTTAAACTCCTCTGTGATTGGGTAAGTTGCTAATTCTTTACCTTGAAAGTCTAATACAAACACCATAGTCATAGTGTACCCAATAAGATGCTCTCCTGATTTGTGCCAATTCACAATTTCTTCTGTTGAACCATAACTCCATTGCTCTTCACCTGTCTTAGCATTTAGCCCTATTAGAGCTTGAGCATCACTATCTGATTTGCGCACTTGTACTACATAAGTTTTTCCATATAGTGCTGTATTACTATCAGCATTAGTCGCTAACCTAGAGTATTCTTTAGACTGATATCTCCATTTATAAATAGACAAGTTGTCTTTAAAATTATTCTTTGGATCCATAATATCGTCATTGTCTCCCTTCACATCAGCATTCTCATTAAAGGGAATAGCATAGAACATACCGTCTTCTTCTCCAAAGTACAACGTTTCTCCATCACTACGCATCTGTGCGTATAACGGGCTGTCAAATGTGATACCGTCATACATGCCATAGCTCGTACCAGTTCCTTTCAGTGAATACTTGTTTAAGTAAATACCCGAATTAACGAATACCATCTCTTGACATAGAACCGGTTGAGAAAGATTGTACTTCGTCTCTATCCCTTCTATTTTATATTCACTACCATCTGTTTTATTAATCACATAGAAGTAAGGATCATTTCCTCCACCTATACTGACCATATACACCTTGTCTTGATACTGTAGAGGTTGACTCATAAAGTAAGGCTCTCCTCTGTCGGCTGCATTACTGCCTTCGTCGCCTACAGCCATATCCATTACACCAGTCTGAGGAGCTGTGAATACCCACTTCTCTTTCCCTGTTAGGATATCTAAAGCGACAAACTTACCACTCTCAAAAGGCATATATAGAGTAGTCTCATCGAAGTCAAACTTATTTCTGTTCCCTTCTTCATCCTGCCCAGAGGTATATTCCCACACTATTTTTTTATTATCTAAGTCAAAGTTGACTACCTTGCCACTAGAACTGAACACAACAGTCTGATTAGATACATTAACAACAGTATCTTGCGTCTGTTTATTCTGACACCCAAAAAAGGCAAATAGCGCTGTAAGTGATACTAAGAGTTTTTTCATATTGTTTTGTTGTTTTTAAACTGCTCGCAAATATATTATTTTTCACAATTCACTAAGCAGTGAATTAACTCACTTATTCAATAAAATCCTCTTATCTTTATCGTTCTATTCTCAGAATGAATGAAAGAACCCCGTCTATATGTTGACTTCAATGAAATGATAGATTTCAACATAGTACTACTCTCCCAAACGGACTATAAAACTGACTCCTTAGGTAACGTTATTTACAGGAAGGCAACAATGTACTAATCTATATGGATGATTCTGATGAATATGGCACTCCTGATAACTTACTCGCGGAAGGTATTGCTATCCTTAACCCAATACCTAACCACATTGCTAAATGGTGTTGCTTAATCAACGACAAGGGTATTTATCATGAGTCAGTTCTATAATACTTAACCATCTATCACGCTTATTTAGAATTGAGACACAATATCTTGCGCCTCTACAAAACCGCTAGTCATTCACCCATACAACTCCTCTCTTATCTCTACCAATACCTTTTCTGCCCTATCAAGGTCAGGTCGATTAGGCAAAGGCGAATCTACATACAGTCGTTCTACTTCTTCTTGTAACTCTGTTACCTTATCTAACAATTCTTCATAGCTATAATGTCCGGACTTTATCTTGAGCAATTCTTCTCTATACGGACTGCGTACTATAACTATACCCGTCATAAAGATGTCTCGCACAGTGAGCATCAGCCTGACCGTATGCATCATATTCTTACTGTCGTATCCACCAGCATGGCTCATTGTTGTCACATACCTTGCCTCGTTACGCTTTTCTACCCAATCCCAATACTCTTTGTACTTCTTGCAATGTGTAGAGTAATCATCTGCCTTGCACAGCAAATAAGCTGTTAGCTCTTCACCTTTAGCCACACTGCTCAGACTTACTTCATTCGAATTGTCATAACGCACTATCCCTTTATACCCCTTATCTCCTACCTTATCACAAAATAGTGCATAAAGCTCTTTTTGAGAAGACAGCTTGACCAATCCACATTGCCCTTGTGCTATCTCTTTCTTGTTGAGCCAATCTCTTAACGACATAGTTTGCACCCCCTCTAAGACATAACAGAAGTCGAGCAACTCTTTTCGCTCCTGACCCATTGGGTTAAACACTTTCTTATTTAATCCCTTAGCTTTCTTCACTTGACTCATTGCATATCCAGCAAAAGTATCTTTAGACAACTTAGACAGATAATCTCTCATCACTATCTTATCCATTACGGGATGCTTATACAGCACCATCTCATCAGGTGTAGCTAACAGTTCCAGTATATTAGGGTTATTCTTACTCAACAACTCTATAAAACGCCCTATCTCATAATACACGATATCATTAGTCTCATTGCTGATCTGTGGAAGGTAATCCATACCGTAAAACTGTTCTTTAGGCAAGTAATACACTCCTCTTATATCCGTATCCGAATCTTTAGTTGCTAAGCCATATGCCCTACTCCCACTTATACATTCGAACAGGAGCAATCCTCTGTCTTTCATCTCTGTTATTGTCATTGTCTTACCTCCTTTCTAAAAAACCTATTTACCAATTCATTGTCAAAACTTCCCTTGCTCTTTACCACTGTAACCTTAGACAAACTCTCATACAAGTCATACACATAGTCCTTTAACCTCGCATCCCAAGTGTACCAGTCCTTCTCAGTCAAGCCTTCTTTCTCTTTTATCAATAAGAGTATGTATGCAGTAAGCTTATCATCATTAACCACCTTTAGCAAGGGCTTAAACTCCATAGGTGCTATCCTATTAAACTCTACATTCCACTTAGCAGACAATAGTGCTCTAAGGATATAGAACAGTGTCTTGTACTTCACCTGCTCATCCGTATGCTCCAACAACATCTTCTTTGCTAAGCCCAGATAATGATGTGTATGTGTCTGTTGGCAATAATAGTCATGGCTCAATGCCCACATTGCTACTCTAAACCCTTCTGCCTCTTTATAAACAATAGGCGATTGTAACCACTCAAACACTGTTGTATTAGACTTAATTAGCAATACCAATACCTTCTTGATATCCCAAGCATTAAAGTCCCATACCTCATCTATCGGCATATCTATAAAATCACTTGTATCTACCACACTCAAATAATTATCTATCTTCTGCTTATAAACCAATCGAACATCGTAATCACTGTCCTCAGAAGCAAAACCCCAAGCTCTACTTCCTGACTCACACGCATACAATACTTCTATGTTATGTGACTCTTCTATTTCTTTTATCTTTTTTAATATTATCTCTTTCATAGCATTTTATCTTATTGATTCCTCACAAAACTACTTATTCACCTTTCATGCTTTTTTTGAAGTGACTATAATGAACTCATTTGACTCATTATAGTCGCTTTTGGTATCAAAAAGTGGGACAAGAAGAATGGCTTATGGTTATTGTTTTACAGTGAGTCAAGACGCAAGAAATTGAATCTCTACAACACCATTAACTGTCAACTAATTAACCTCATCACATTAGCCGAATCAATAGCCCATTTAGCATCGTACACCTCATCTGCTTCTTCTACTGAATACACAATGTTCATTCCTTGTGCTTGAGCCTTAATCATTAACAAATCTGCTACTTTCGTTTTGGCTTCTAACTTCTTTAAGAATATGTTTAATGTTTTGCTATCCAATGACTGTATATTTTGTCCACCGAATGCCATCTCTAACCATATAATCTCTCCTTTCTCAACATCCAACACCCCAAATACCAATCCTTTTGTCAAGCTATTTGTCACACGTACTTGGTGAATTACAGCTGACGGATCGTACGCTACGCCCTTATTGTTTGATACAGTCATCGGATACTTAGCATCCATCCACCCTACTACCAAGTTTGGCGTTATAGCTCCATTACTATAAGCATTGCTTGTAAAAGTTACATACTTCGCCTTTGCTCTTCTCAATGCTTGCACATCTATGTTTATATACTCGGCAGTACCTATCTGATTAGGAATACTTCTGATATCTCCACTATGCTGACATCCTAATGGCGACAAGCTGTAATAACTACACACTTCTACCTTATCTGTATAAGCGATATGACAGCTCAAATCCATATCTAAATGTTGAGCAGGCAAACCTGCCCCCCACTGCATAAACAATCTTACCTCATGTCCTTCTAATGGAAACTTAGTCCCCATTAACGCTACAGGCAAGTCTTGAACATTATCTGCTCTATCCCCTATTGCTAAAGGAATGTTATACAAATCCTCGCTGATATAGATTGTTTTATTCTCATTCTTTTGCATTGCAAATCGACGCATCACTTCTGTCAACACAAAAGACTCTATCTTACCCACCATTGCTTTTAATGTAGCCTCATCATACGCTTTTACCCATTGATTCACAGCTATCACTTTATTCACTCCACCTAATGGCTTCACTACTCTACTGGCAGTTGGGTCAAAATACGTATCTGCATACATATTCAACGTCAATAACAACCTCATTGGTACTTTATCTACCACCTTAGCAAAGTGTTCTAAAGTAACGTCGTTACCAAAACACAACATACTTGAAAACAATGAACGAGCGAATAACCCAGGACGCGACTTTAGCAATGCAAAAGCGCGGTCTGCATCCATCTTTAATCTGTAGTGTTCTATTCTACCTGCTGTCACAGTATAGATTTGATTATAGAATACATCTAATAACTCTGTTAATTGTTCAAACCCCGTTCTCTTGCTGTATTCAGCTAAACGCAAGGCTCTGATGAAACGGATCCACATACCGCGTTTAGGGTGCATATTCTCACACATCAACTCGATATCCATCGCCATCTCGTTTAACCAAGTAGCCACCATTAATGCTTCTTTTCTCGAATACTTTAACTTCAAGTTTTCTTTCACATCTTCTTTCGCTCTATTACTCGAATCTAACCTCATCTTAAAATGAGCGTGATTCTTTGCTTGACGAGCGATAATAGTCTTTGGCAGTATCAATTGTAAGAAACCTGTTTTCTTATACCACAAGTATCTCATGATATCTGTTGGGCTTTTTAACAACGCTCCCGCCTTAGCTATCTCACCTGCCTCTACATAACAGTCGATTAACAACATCAATGTCTCCTTCATCTTCACCTCTGCCGCAGGCAAAGGATATACTGCCAACAACATTTTTAACGAGTCTATCTGCGTCGCATCCAAAGCAGTATTAGCCTTAATCAAACCTTCTAAATAAGTAGTTGCCTCTTGATCTTGCCATAAGTCCAATACCTTCATTTTACTACCTCCACCATACAACTTTAATTGTTCAAGCTCAAATGGCGTCCCACAGAATGGACATCCGTTATATCGTTCTAAGGGAAAGGTCTTTTTAGGAATCTTATGTCCACAACTTAACGTCTCATCATTAGAAGTACCAAACCAATTTGCCATATAAGTAATATAATGGTCTAAGTCTGTTTCTCCTGTTGGTATTAACCAATCTTTCACTAACGGAGTCCAATTGTGCTTGGTTCCTAATATACCTTGCAAAGTGTTATAAATAACTTGGTATGTTTCAGAATCAACGTATTTTAACGCATTCAACAACTCTTCACTCAACCCAAATCCAAGCTTTCTCACATTCTCTACAAAAGAGAATACTTCTTTATTAAACGTTACAGTTATAGCTGTATCTGCAACATAAATAGCTTGATTTCTAATCGCTACTCTTAATACATTTGTTTTCATAATTATTAAATTTAATCAGGTAAGGGCAGGTTTGATACAAGGGAAATGTTTAGAAGTAAAACCTACTTGACCTCAATTACTAATCTTTATTTTGAGCTTTTATTAGGTCGCTCTAACCTATCATTCTTTTGTTAAATCAGGTAAGGGTGGGCTTATTAGCTATCCAAAAGTGTAAAGAAGTAAAACCCACTTGACCTTGATTATTATTGTGAAACAGACAGGAATCGAACCTGCATCTTGGAGTCCCTCAGTGGAGTAAATCACACTTGACCTTTTGGTAATTGCATAATTACTATACTCCACGTTTTACCTAATTAAACTACTACCTCTTTACCATCCACTGTTAACAGTCAACCGTAAACTATCTTAAAAACACCTCTTTCAATTGTTTCAAGACATTACCGCCACCAGACAAGCTGATTTCTCCTACTTTATCAGCGATCTTCTCGATGTACTCCATCTCTTTTAATCGCATTAGCATTTCGTTCTCTTCCATCAACTTCGCTGTGTTCAACAAGCTACGTGTAGCAGCTGTCTCTTCTCTACGCGTGATCATATTTGCCTGAGCTTTTTTCTCAGCAATCAACACCTGATTCATGATCTCTCTGATATCCCCTGGTAAGATGATATCTTTGATACCACAGTTCTTCACTTCGATACCTAAAGATGCTATCTCTTCTTTCACCCCGTTTAAGATATCAGAAGACAAGTTCTCTTTGTTCTCCATCAACTCGTCAAAAGACATTCTACCAACTTTCTCTCTCAACATCAATTGCACCACATTATACATTTGTTTTTCCACCTCTTTGTTATCCACATAAGCTCTCAACAAATCTTTAACTTGGTACACCAAGTTGAAGTTGATACGCAACTGTACTTTGTCTTTCGTCAATATCTCTTGCCCATTCATATCCATCACTTGCTGACGTATATCGACAAGGATGATTTGTACCTTGATATCGTTTTTCCAATATCTGTATTCACCAGCATTCAAGATCTCTTGGAACTGCCCATCCACGAATAACAATCCTTTCTCATTAGCCCCTACCGTGTACATTCTCACGAAGTTTGACATATTGCCTTTCCCCATGATATTACGAGCGATAGTCTTGTCCACTTCTAATCCATCTATAGTATACCGCTCAAAAGAGTACTCAGTCGCAGCCTTCCAATAGATATGTCTACCAGCACCTAATACTACATTAAACACTTTGTTTTTATACACCAATACCACTTCATTATCCATCACGTCGATCACCTCTAACATTCCTCTTAACTCTGTATTTAATAACAGAGCTTCTATATCTCTACGCATACCGAAGTACTCAGACATATTGTATTCCATCACCTCTTTCTCACCCCATAACCAGTATTCACCAGCAGTATATACTCTCTGTAATTCTCCTTGTTTAAACACTAAGGCAACGTGATTTGTTTTTACTTGTAACTTTTTCATAGCTGTATATTTTTAATATTTTACGTCTTTATCATAAAGAACAGTCTAAATAGCCTTCACTTATCTCAGGCGGAAAAAGAAGTAAACTGTACAATAGAATAGCTTGTGTATAGTCCTGAATGCCTCACTGAGCAAGTCATCCACCCTATATCATCCCTTATCCCTCTTCTACAGCATAGCTTGTTTTTACAGGCTTTGATAAGTTGTCTTTTATTCTCTTAGTCTAAGACTGTATGAAGAAAAGACAGAAACACTATTTGACTGAACCTTTTTTATATGGAGAGGATTTTTAATGAAGTTCCTCTTCTTCTCCAAAATTGCTTAAAAGGCAATTGTTCTGATCTAACCGCTAATCTATATTACCCTGAGGTAATAGTAGGATTCGAACCTACGACATGAACATTTTACTAATCCCATATTAGTTGTTCTTCTGATTACAAACAGGATAAGGTAAACTACTGTCCCTCACTTCTGCGCTATACTGAAACGCTTCCAAGGTTTGTATCTTTCGAACAGTACAAAGATGCACACCTACCTACGCAATCAAATTGCGCACATATAAAAAAATACAAAACATTTTATTACCCACTATATATCAATCAATTATAACTTAAAATATTTTACAAAAAAGAATACTACGCAATTATAATGCGTACATAAAGAAAAGAATATGTATATTTGAAGTGAATAAAACGCTAAAAAGTAATGGCAACGAATAAATTAGCATTATTGCGCTACCGAATTATCGATGAATGTCTACGAAACAGATTCAGAAAATGGACACTGAACGACCTCATTGAGAAGGTAGCTGATGCGTTATACGAATACGAGGGCATAGACACAGGCATTAGCAAGCGTACTATACAGCTCGATATACAAGCGATGCGCAGTGAGGGACTGGGCTATAACGCTCCTATCATCGTAGTAGATAGAAAATACTATACCTATGAAGATGCTAACTACAGCATCAAGAACTCTCCAATCAACTATGCAGATATGGAGAAGCTCAAGGAGGTAGTGGCCATCCTAAAGCACCTCAACGGATTCAGTCAGGTAGATGAGATGAGTGAGGTAATCGCCAAGTTAGACAACAGCCTGCTTACCCGCAGTACTAAAGCGCCCAACTATATACAGATGGAGGGCAACCACTTGCTTAAAGGAATCAAGTTTATCAGTCCGCTATACGATGCGATTAAGAACAAACAAACCTTACTGATAGAATACAAATCCTTCAAGTCCAAAGAAGCCACGAAGAATATCTACTATCCTTACTTATTAAAAGAGTATCGAAACAGATGGTTTGTAGTCGTGCGCAGTAGTACTCATAAGCATTTACTTACCTTAGCACTTGACCGTATCATCAACGTATATGCCTTAGCAAACGAACCTTATAAAGAATATGAAGGTGTAGACTTTGACCGATATTATAACGATACCCTTGGGGTAACTAAAACGGAGCAGGACCGCGCACAGAAGGTAATCCTCTGGGTGAATGCCTATAATGTTCCTTACGTAAAGACTAAACCCCTACACCATTCTCAGCAAGTGTTAGAGGAAGATGAGACAGGTATGAAGATACGTATAGATGTAGTACTCAACTTCGAACTCGAAAGAGAAATACTCGGCTTCGGTGAAACGTTGAAAGTAATCGCACCTAAAATACTACAAAAACGAATAATGAAGCGAGTGATGAAAATGAACGAGCAGTATGTACCAACAAATGAGAAAGAAGAAATATAAAGCTATGTTGTACTTCTTAAAATAAGTACCTTCGTTTTTTATTTTACAATATACCAAACCCCATACCTAATGGACAAACAACAAATAGAAGAAATATTCAATATGACTTTTGCAGGGTTAGCCCTATTCTATCGCGACTGTGAACTAAGTCAAGAGTTAATCGATAAATACCATATTGGGCAGATTATACAAGAACGCGGTTTCACAGATGCTACTTATAAAGGAGGCGGACTTACTACGAACTTGCGTTACCTTATCGCCTCTGCTCATGCTAAAGATGTAGCGGCTCTTGTACCTCAGATGGAAGAATATGGATTAGTAATGATACAGTCAGGTGCTTACTTTAAAGTATTGGATATTCACACTATTGATAACAAAACACAAATTGTATTACTGCATATTGCTGAAGAAACCAAAGAGTTCTTTGCAACTAACTCTTCTAATATAGAAGAGCAGATTGTACAGAAAGCAAGAGAAGGATTTGAACTTAAACTACACACTCAACCTACCCCTTGCTTACAAACAGAAGAATGGATAGACAGAACAGCTCTTCCTATGGGAATGAGTGATACAGGAGAATTCTTTATATAATAATTCTCTTATTAAAATATACTGAGAGCTTAGGTAATTCATATTATCTAGGCTTTTTACTTTAATACTAATTCATTTCAAAAAATAATAATCGCAAATGATTATGAATCACTCACATAAAATCATGTAACTTTGTATTCTCAAAAAAGAAAGCACTTCCTATGACCAAAAGAATATTATTGTTTATAATTATTATAGGTTCAATATTAGGTATTTTCTTATTTATACATCATAATAACACCTCTCCTGATCATTCTTATTTTAAAAGAATAGTAGTCCAACAAGATACAATAAACATCAATATTGACTTTAATAGGATTCAACTCAATGAAGAAGATTTTATAGAAGCTATCCCTACATTTAACAATAGAAACAAAGAATATCTACAACAAGATTATAATTCTGACACAAGTCTTGTACAAGAATACATCACCTTTCATTTAGAAGAATTACAGAGAGAAGAGCTAGCGTCATTGGGGATAAATAACCTATCCAAAGAAGACAATACTATCTTATATCAAAAACTCAAACTAGTTCATATTTGGTTGTATCCAGTAGATGAGCTAAACAAGAAGTATTATTTAGTATTTGACTACAGTATTGGTAAAGAATACGCAGATGCCGTAATTGGGATAAGAACAGACTTACAGGGTCATTTGATAGATATTAATTGGGAAAGTTAAATCCTTATATTAATGCTCTAATAAATACCACTATTTACTAAATTCAATAGAAGCTTAGAAGCCTCATCTCTACCATACAAGAATAAACAGAGTTACAAAATATCTAAAAACCAAAAGCCATAGTGTAATATTTCCTTTTGATGACATTGTTTAGGGGCATCATAGGTCTTATAGACCATCTCACCTACTTCAAAAGGAACAGGCTTTTTAAACATTGGCCCGTCATAGACAAAGGTATGAAACTCGCCATTCTCTCCACAAGGATCAACTCCATCAGGCAAATCTTCTATAAACTGCTTATCTATCGTACGTCCAACAAAGCTTTTGTCGAGATATTGCTCATTGACACAAACGACAATTGTTTTCAAACCACAGTCTACCATTTCGTGAATTAATGCTGTTGTATCTCTATTCCACAGTGGAAATACGCCTGTGATTCCTAACCTTGCTAGCTGTGCCTCTCTAAACGTTTTTAAGTCTTCTAAGAGAATATCTCCATAAATACTATCCAATATACCCAATCGCCTGTACTCTTCCAATTGAGTCATTATAATAGCTTCATACTCTTGTAGAGAGAGCTTTTCATGAAGGTGTACTATATCTAAAGAGATTCCTATACATTCTGCTTGTCGTTTTAATACTTCTTCTCTTATCCCATGCATAGATACCCGCCCGAAATGTTCATTGACAGTTGTCATTAGACGCACTACTTCTAACTCATTACTTTGTTGTATCTGATATAAGGCATAAGCTGCATCCTTCCCACTACTCCAGTTTAAAAAAGCATTCTTCATTATTTTGTTGTTTTTTGATCAAAACAAGATATAAAAAAACGGTCTCACTACTGTGAAACCGTTCTATATTTATTTTATCAAGAATTAAATCTCTCTATTAGGATCGAATGCCTCTAATATTTGAGCCACTCTTTGTACGAACTGTCCTCCTAACGCTCCATCTACTACTCTATGGTCATAGCTGTGAGATAAGAACATCTTCTGACGGATACCGATAAAGTCTCCTTCTGGAGTTTCGATAACAGCAGGTACTTTACGGATAGCTCCTAATGCAAGGATACCTACCTCAGGTTGGTTGATAATTGGCGTACCGAATACACTTCCAAAAGTACCAACGTTAGTTACTGTATATGTACTACCTTGAGTATCGTCTGGTTTTAACTTACCAGCTTTAGCACGATTACCTAAGTCATTAACCGCTTTAGCCATACCTACTAAGTTTAATTGATCAGCATTTTTAATTACTGGTACAATTAAGTTTCCGTTTGGTAATGCAGCAGCCATACCTAAGTTAATATTTTTCTTCTTAATGATATAATCACCTTCTACAGAGATATTCATTCCAGGGAAGTCTTTTAATGCCTTCGCTACAGCCTCCATAAAGATAGGTGTGAACGTAAGTTTCTCTCCTTCTCTCTTCTCGAATGAATTCTTCACTTTATTTCTCCAGTTCACAATATTCGTCACATCTACTTCGATGAATGACTGTACGTGAGCAGAAGTCTGTACAGACTTCACCATATATCCTGAGATCAGCTTACGCATACGGTCCATCTCTACGATTTCGTCAGCACCGTTTACAGATACTGGAGCTGCTTTAGAAGCAGTTTGAGCCGCTGGAGCAGGAGTAGCCTTTGGCGCTTCTACTTTTACAGCTGCAGCTTGAGGTTGGTTTCCTCTATTTTTAATATAATCTAAGATATCATTCTTAGTTACTCTTCCATCTTTACCAGTACCCGCTATCGCTTCTAATTCAGCTACAGATACCCCTTCTTCTTTAGCTATATTTTTAACTAATGGAGAAAAGAACTTATCAGAGTCTGAAAAATCAACAGGCGTAGCTACTGTATCTTGTGCTACTGCTACAGTCTCCGCTACAGCTTTTGCCTCTGCAGGTGCACTGCTTGCTGCTGGAGCTGATGCAGGAACATCACCTTCTGTTTCTATGATTGCGATTGTTTGTCCTACTTGAACAACATCATCTACTTGGAATAAAATCTCTACTAAAGTTCCTTCAACCTCTGATGGAACCTCACTATCAACTTTGTCTGTAGCAATTTCTAATACTGTTTCATCAGCGTCAATATGATCCCCTACATTCTTCAACCAGTTTGTAATTGTTGCCTCTGCAACACTCTCTCCCATTTTGGGTAATTTCAATTCGAACTTTGCCATATTTATAACCTAAGGTTGTGTTTTCTTATACAAATTACAAATTTAATAATATTTCAGACTTTTTACAGCCATTTATAAAATTATCATTCTATCAAAAACTATACTTCTCTATCCTTATTTCTCTCATTACATCTATTTAAATAATCCATTTTTACATATTTTCTTTTGAATTTTATTCCAAACTACGCAATTCATTTTTTTAAATAAAAATGTCGAATTAAGTCAAAAAAGCTCTTCTCATAAGGATAGTTGCTGAAATATACAAAAAAACAAAGCACCAAAAACTTTCTTAACTATTAAAACTGTATAAAACAAAAAAACCGACCATCACTGGTCGGTTTTTCTTATCTCTAAAAATAATATTTTTTATTATTTGATAGTATTACGTTTACGATCTGTCTCTTTTAAGAAGATTTTTCTTAAACGTAATGACTTAGGAGTCACCTCAACGTATTCATCTTTTTGGATGTACTCTAATGCTTCCTCTAATGAGAATTTGATAGCTGGAACAATTCTAGCTTTATCATCAGCACCTGAAGAACGTACGTTAGATAGTTTTTTCGTTTTAGTAACGTTAACAGTCATATCATCACTACGTGTATTCTCACCGATTACCTGTCCTTCATAGATATCCTCGTTAGGATCAACGAAGAATTTACCACGGTCTTGTAACTTATCGATAGAATAAGGAATAGCCTTACCATTCTCCATAGAAATTAATGAACCATTGTTACGTCCAGCGATTTCTCCTTTGTATGGTTGGTATTCTAAGAAACGGTGTGACATAATAGCCTCACCAGCAGTAGCGGTTAATAACTGATTTCTTAAACCGATAATACCTCTAGAAGGGATTAAGAATTTAATAATCATACGATCACCTTTAGGCTCCATACTTAACATCTCACCTTTTTTCAAAGTAACATATTCTACAGCACGTCCAGATAAGTTCTCAGGAATATCAATAGTTAATTCTTCTATCGGCTCACATTTAACACCATCAACTTCTTTGATGATTACTTGTGGTTGTCCGATTTGTAATTCGTATCCTTCACGACGCATTGTCTCGATCAATACAGATAAGTGCAATACACCACGTCCGAATACCATAAATTTATCAGCACTATCCGTTTCGTTTACACGTAGAGCTAAGTTTTTCTCTAACTCTTTAGCTAAACGATCTTTGATGTGTCTAGATGTAACGTATTTACCTTCTTTACCGAAGAATGGAGAGTCATTAATAGTAAATAACATACTCATTGTTGGCTCATCGATAGTGATAGTTGGTAATGCTTCTGGGTTTTCGAAGTCAGCGATTACGTCACCGATTTCAAATCCTTCGATACCTACTACAGCACAGATATCACCTGCATGTACTTCAGATACTTTTTTACGTCCTAATCCTTCAAAAGTATGAACCTCTTTAATTTTAGATTTAACAGTTTTACCATCTCTCTTAATTAAAGAAACATTCATTCCCTCTTTTAAAATACCTCTATGTAAACGACCAATAGCAATACGTCCTGTAAATGTAGAGTAATCTAAAGATGTGATTAACATCTGAGGAGTACCTTCATTCATTTTAGCAGCTGGAATATGCTCTAAAACCATATCTAATAATGGTTCGAAAGAGTCTGTTGGTTTTTTCCAATCATCAGACATCCAGTTGTTTTTAGCAGAACCATATACAGCTGGGAAATCCATCTGCCATTCTTCTGCTCCAAGTTCAAACATTAAGTCAAACACTTTCTCGTGTACTTCCTCTGGAGTACAGTTTTCTTTGTCTACTTTGTTAACAACCACACATGGTTTTAAACCTAAACTAATCGCTTTTTGAAGTACGAAACGAGTTTGAGGCATTGGTCCCTCAAAAGCATCTACAATCAAAAGAACACCATCAGCCATATTTAAAACACGTTCTACCTCTCCTCCGAAATCCGCGTGACCTGGAGTATCGATAATGTTAATTTTTGTTCCTTTATAGCTTACCGAAACGTTCTTAGAAGTAATAGTAATACCTCTTTCTCTTTCGATATCTTCGTTGTCTAAAATCAACTCTCCTGATGTTTCATTCTCACGAAATAATTGACAGTGGTGTAAAATTTTATCAACCATAGTAGTTTTACCGTGGTCAACGTGTGCTATAATAGCAATATTCCTAATTGGTGTCATATAGGGATTTTAAAATTAGAATTTCTTTCTCGCTGCAAATATATTCATTTAAAAATGAATAGTATCAACAAAAAAAGCTCTCAGTATTGAGAGCTTGATATTTTTTACTTACAAACCAAATCGTTGTCTCTATAATACTATAAAGCAGCAACGTGTTTTGTTAATTTTGATTTCAAGTTAGAAGCTTTGTTGTCATGAATGATATTTTTCTTAGCTAATTTATCAATCATAGAAACAACTACAGGTAATTTAGCAGCAGCATCTTTTTGATCTTCGATCAAACGTAAAGCTTTGATAGCATTACGAGTTGTTTTGTGCTGATATCTGTTTAATACTCTTTTCTTTTCGTTACTTCTAATTCTTTTTAAAGCTGACTTATGATTTGCCATTTCTTAAATATTTTATTAAGTCTATACTATTTTTCTCTTGTAGTCCGTAGGGGAATCGAACCCCTGTTACCAGGATGAAAACCTGGCGTCCTAACCCCTAGACGAACGGACCAATTAATTGTAATAAATAAAATTCTCAAAAAGAGAATCTGTAGTCCGTAGGGGAATCGAACCCCTGTTACCAGGATGAAAACCTGGCGTCCTAACCCCTAGACGAACGGACCAATAATTGTAATATATAAATCTCCTAAAGAAGATCTGTAGTCCGTAGGGGAATCGAACCCCTGTTACCAGGATGAAAACCTGGCGTCCTAACCCCTAGACGAACGGACCAATAATTATAATCTATAAACTCTCAAAAAGAGAATCTGTAGTCCGTAGGGGAATCGAACCCCTGTTACCAGGATGAAAACCTGGCGTCCTAACCCCTAGACGAACGGACCAATAATTATTTATATATTTTTTAGTCAAAGAACTTTTGTAGTCCGTAGGGGAATCGAACCCCTGTTACCAGGATGAAAACCTGGCGTCCTAACCCCTAGACGAACGGACCAATTTGCATTAGATAAATCCTCTTTAAAGAGAACTCTGTAGTCCGTAGGGGAATCGAACCCCTGTTACCAGGATGAAAACCTGGCGTCCTAACCCCTAGACGAACGGACCATTTGTTTCTCTAATGCGGATGCAAAACTACAATAAATTTTTTATCCCGCAAGAGAAAAACAAAAAAAATTGAAATTAATATGCTTTTGCAAATAATACTCTACCCTTAGAAGGCTTGCCTGTTAGCACACATATTCCCTCTTCCTCTTTTCTATCAATTGGAATACAGCGAATTGTAGCTTTTGTAAGGTCTTTGATCTTTTCTTCTGTCTCACCAGTACCATCCCAGTGTGCAGAAATAAATCCTCCCTTACCTTCTAGCACTTCTTTAAATTCTTCAAAAGAATTCACCTCAGTGATATGCTCAGCTCTATAATCGTAAGCTTTCTTATATAAGTTACTTTGGATAGTCTCTAATAGATCTTGGATATATTCTACGATACCCTCCTTAGACACCACCTCTTTCGTAAGCGTATCACGACGTGCAACTTCGAAAGTTCCATTTTCTAGATCTTTAGGTCCTACAGCTACACGCACAGGCACTCCTTTTAGTTCGTACTCAGCAAATTTCCATCCTGGCTTATAAGCTGTACGATCATCAAATTTGAAAGAAATATTTAATTTCTTAAATCTATCTGTAATCTTTTTCACTTCCTCACGAATAGCTTCTAACTGCTCGTCAGTTTTATGAATAGGTACGATAACTACTTGTATAGGTGCTAAGTTTGGTGGCAATACTAGACCATTGTCATCAGAGTGAGTCATGATTAATGCTCCCATCAGACGAGTACTCACACCCCAAGATGTAGCCCATACGTGCTCTTGTTTCCCTTCTTGTGAAGTAAACTTAACATCAAATGCCTTAGCAAAGTTTTGTCCTAAGAAATGTGATGTACCCGCTTGTAATGCTTTACCATCTTGCATTAGTGCCTCAATACAGTAAGTCTCAATAGCTCCTGCGAAACGCTCATTCTCTGTTTTGAATCCTTTTACAACCGGAATGGCCATAAAGTTCTCTGCAAAGTCTGCATATACTTCTAACATTTGTTCTGCCTCTGCCACAGCTTCTTTCTCAGTAGCATGCGCAGTATGACCTTCTTGCCATAAAAACTCAGCTGTTCTTAAGAATAGACGAGTTCTCATTTCCCAACGAACTACGTTCGCCCATTGATTCACTAAGATTGGTAAGTCACGGTATGACTCAATCCACTTTCTATATGTATCCCAAATAATTGTTTCTGATGTAGGACGTACGATTAACTCCTCCTCTAACTTAGCATCTGGATCTACTTCTATCGTTTTTCCGTCTTCTCCTGTTTTTAATCGGTAATGAGTTACAACTGCACACTCCTTAGCAAACCCATCTACGTGACTTGCCTCCTTACTAAAATAAGATTTGGGGATAAACAAGGGGAAATAAGCATTTTGGTGACCAGTTTCTTTAAATTTCTTGTCTAACTCTGCTTGCATCTTCTCCCAGATAGCATACCCGTAAGGCTTGATAACCATACATCCACGTACACCTGAATTCTCTGCCAAATCTGCTTTGACAACTAATTCATTGTACCATTTAGAGTAGTCCTCACTTCTTTTAGTAATATTCTTGCTCATTTTTAATATATTAGCAGTTAAAATTGTTTAACTCTTAATTAACTATAATAATTCCACAAAACTAACTAAATTTGTTTTGACCGACAATTAAAAAAACAACGAAATGAAAACAATTATCCAAACTTCTAGATTATTAAGCAAATTAGGTATGTTTTTGCTTATAGGAGGATTAACTGTTTCTTGTGGTTCGTATTATAATACCTCTTATCACGATGGTATATATAGTCAAGGTGAGAATACTCAACAATATCGCAACAATCAAAATCCTGACGCTAATTACTATGCGGAGTATTTCAAGTCAAAAAGTGACGAGTTTGAATATTTCACTGATGTAAATCAATATACTTCACCAGTCAATGACAGTGTTATTCAACACAAACCGAAACAAGCTGTATCTTACGGCTCTTGGGGTACTGAGCCTAGCAGTGTAAGTATTAATTACTATAATAATAGTTACGGATACCCTTACTATGGATATGGTGGCTATGGTTATCCATACTATGGCAGTTATTGGGGTGGTTATTACGATCCTTTCTATAGCCCATACTATTGGGGTGGTGGATTTGGTATGAGCTTCGGTTGGGGCTGGGGCGGTGGATACTATGGTCGTCCATGGGGTGGCTATTATGGCTATCCTTATTATGGAGGATACTACTCACACAGACCTAATTACTACTATAATAATGTAGCTTATCCTACAGGAGGAAGATCTAGCTACACTAGATCATCATACAACTCTAACAACGGATATAGAGGGAATAGCAACTCTGCCTATACAAGAAGTAGCTACTCTGGAAGAAGTAATAGTAACTACTCTAATAGCAGTAGATCGAGTTATAGCAGATCAAGCTACCAAACGAATAATAGAGGAAACAGCAACTCAGGTTATAACAACAACTCTAGAAGTTCTTACTCAAGATCTTCTTACGGTACTAGTTCATATAACAACGCTCGTTATAACAATAACTCTTCTAATAATAGCAATAGCAACTATAATAATAACTCCAGAAGTTCTTATTCACGTAGCAGCTACTCTACCCCTTCTTCTTCATACTCGCGCAGTAGTGGAAGTAGTTACAGTGGAGGATCTAGAAGCTCTTCTAGCGGTGGAGGTAGTTCACGCAGTAGTTACAGTAGATAATATATAAGTAAACAAGACAGAAAAAATGAACAAGTATTTTTATACATTAGTAAGTTCTATCTTACTATCCGCAGCAGCCTATGCTCAAGAAACTGCACCTACAGATGTCATGAGATATAATCAATCAGATCTAAATGGTACAGCTCGTTTTAGAGGAATGAGTGGAGCTTTTGGTGCAGTAGGGGGAGATTTATCTGCCACGAATATTAACCCGGCAGGGGGAGCTATATTTAATTATAATACAGCAGCTTTCAGTTTATCTTATTTAGCTAGAAACAATAAAGCTAACTACTATGGTAATAATACGTCAAAAAACTATGATGGTCTAGACTTAGGTCAGATGGGAGCAGTATTTGTTTTTAACAACTACAATGACAACGCTACGATGAAAAAGTTCACGATAGGACTTAACTATGAGAGCACTAAGAATCTAAGAAACGACATCTTATTCAGAGGAACGAATACACACAATAGTTTAGGAGACTATTTCCTAAACATGGCTAATGGAGCTAAAGTACCCCATGGTATCGCACAACCACAAGCTAACTCTGCAGAGCAAGCTTATATGTATGCTGGTCATAATGGAGGGTTCGTAGGACAACAAACCTACTTAGCACACGAAGCATGGTTAATCAATAAAGGTACACAAGACGGGACATATACAGCGAACTATAATCAAAATAGTCAGTATAACCAAGCTAGAACATTTAGCAACAGCGGGTTCACAAACAAGTTTGCAGCTAACTTTGCGGCACAACTTGGGCAACGATTCTACGTAGGAGCAAACCTGAATATTCACGTAGTAGATTACACTCAGAGCAGCCTTGCTCAGGAGACTATCGCTACACCAGGAGGAAAAGGATCTATTCAGTCAATGAGTTACTTTAATGAAGTCTATACTTATGGGACAGGATTCTCATTTAATATAGGAGCTATTGGACAGATTACGGAATCTTTAAGAGCAGGTCTGGCATACGAGTCACCTACTTGGTACTCTCTAAAGGATGAATTAATCCAAGAGCTTTCTACATCTCGTGTAGGTGAGAATAATGCTGTAGTAGATCCTAGAGTAGTGAATGTATTCGATCGTTATAGACTGAGAACCCCTTCTAAATACACAGGGAGTTTAGCTTATATCTTTAAAGATAAAGGACTGATCAGTGTTGACTATACATTCAAAGATTATAGCAATAACGAGTTCAGACCTACAGGTAATGATACTTACTACGGCTTAAACCAAGGAATCAATACCATGATGACAGGAGCAAGTGAAGTACGTATCGGAGGGGAATACATTATCAAACAAGTAAGCTTAAGAGCAGGATATCGCTTCGAACAGAGTCCTTATAAGAAGGATTATAAAATGTATGGAGATCTAAATGGATACTCTGCAGGTATCGGATATACTTTCGGTAGTTCTCGTTTAGACTTATCTTACTCTAGAACTTCACAGTCTTATAATACGTACCTAGTTGATACTACAGGTGCAAACCCTTATCAGGCTGCTAATATTAAAACGACAGATAACTTTGTAAGTTTGACATACAACATTAATTTCTAATTAGATTAGAAGTTTAAGTACTTAATCTCTTTATCGGATAAACTGATAAAGAGATTTTTTTATTATACCTTTGCAGTTCGATTTTTATAAAAATAATAATAAGCAAATAATGAAGTATATTTTTAAACTTTTCGCTGCAATATGCTTGCTTGCTACTGCTACAAGTTTTGCTCAAGAAGGTGTAACTACTCCTCTGCGTTATACAGATTCTAACAAAGGTAAATTCTACATTTACTGGGGAGGTAACCGCGGTACTTTCAGTAATTCTGACATTCGTTTTAGAGGTGATGACTATGACTTCATCTTACAGAATGTAGAGGCGTCTGACAAACCTAAAGGGTGGCATATCGACTACATCAACCCTACTCGTATGACTATTCCACAAACGAACTTAAGAGTGGGTTATTTTATTACTGATAAATATAATATCTCTTTAGGAGTTGATCACATGAAATATGTAATGGATCAAAACCAAACAGTAGGTATCTTAGGATACTACCCTGGTCAAGGTTCTTATGGAGAAACTATTCCTGGACATCCTAACCAAGTAAACCTAACTGAAGATTTCTTAATGTTCGAACACACAGACGGATTAAACTATATCAACGTAGAGTTAAACCGTGTGGATGACATCTCTAAACTTTTTGGAGTATGGAACACAGATAAAGTTCAGATCAACTTAACTGAAGGTGTTGGAGCTGGTATTGTATTCCCAAAAACAAATACTACTTTATTAGGTAAAGAAAGATATGACGAATTCCACGTTTCTGGATTTGGTCTATCAGCTAAAGCAGGTCTTAACGTGACTTTCTTTAAACACTTCTTCGTTCAAGCAGAGTTAAAAGGTGGATACATCGATATGTATGATGTACGTACTACAGCTAGCAAATCAGATAGAGCTATGCACAACTTCTGGTTCGGAGAAACAATCATTGTATTCGGTGGTATCTTTAGATTATAATAAAGACATATAAACAAACAATATACCAAGAGGTTATCATTTATTTGATAGCCTCTTTTTTATTCTCATTATTTACAGTACATAGCGTATAAATAGAACCTCAGCACTATTTATTCATTTAGAACCCCTACTCTATCTCGTGATATAGTTCAAAACGAATGCTAAACCTATTCTTCTTCATTTTCTATTTTACTTCTATTTATTTATCCATTTCGCCCCTTAAAAATCGTTTTATAGTAATTTATCCCCTTCATTTCACTCCTTTTTTTACTCAAAACCAGTTTTTCCCCTACTATCACTATCCTTTTCTTATAAAAAATTATATCTTTTTTATACTCATATCGAGAACAAATAACATTAAAAACCTAAATATCAAATCATTACCAAAAAACACCCTTTTATTACCATTCAACCTTAACACCTCATTATCCTACTAAACACAAGCCTTCATACCTATTCCTTCAACACTTCTTCAACATTTCCCCAAGATTGCTCTAGTTTAAAGCACTTTTCTTGAAGGAACCTTGAAGAGGTGTTGCCGCACTGTTGAAGAGGTAAATATTATTCTTAAGAAACAGGACTCTTCAAAATCTTTAGGTGTTTTGTAAACATCTAAAATAGAAAAGCAACGATGGCGCTGTACAATCAAATCTTATCTCAAACACAGATTGATTTATATCCCTCATAAAATCAAGGTTCTAAAACAGAATGCTTATAATTAGACTACTAGATTCACATAATTATACTAAAGCGCTTAGTTTGTAGCTAAAAAAAATGTAATTTTGCAGTCCAATTTTTTTAAATCAATGAGAACCAAAACTTTAAAAAAGAATAAAATCAACGTAATTACTTTAGGTTGTTCAAAAAACGTTTACGATAGTGAAGTGTTAATGGGACAATTAAAAGCAAGTGGAAAAGAGGTAACACATGAGGCTGCTAATGATGAAGCTAATATTGTGGTGATCAACACTTGTGGTTTTATTAATAACGCAAAAGCGGAATCAGTAAACACAATCTTAGAATACGTAGAGAAAAAAGAGGAAGGTATTGTTGACAAGGTCTTCGTTACTGGATGTTTATCTGAGCGATACAGACCTGATTTAGAAGCTGAAATCCCTAATGTAGATCAATACTTCGGTACGACAGATTTACCTTTGTTATTAAAAGCATTAGGAGCTGACTATAAACACGAATTATTAGGAGAGCGTCTGACGACTACTCCTAAAAACTACGCTTACCTTAAAATCGCTGAAGGATGTGACCGTCCTTGTAGCTTCTGTGCTATCCCTTTAATGAGAGGAGCACACGTATCTCAACCTATCGAGAAATTAGTAAAAGAAGCTGAGGGATTAGCTAAAAACGGAGTAAAAGAGTTAATCTTGATCGCTCAAGATTTGACTTACTACGGATTAGATTTATACAAAAAGAGAAACTTAGCAGAGCTATTAGAGAACTTAGCGAAAGTAGAAGGTATCGAATGGATCCGTCTTCACTATGCATTTCCTACAGGATTCCCTATGGATGTATTAGAACTAATGAAGAGAGAACCTAAGATCTGTAACTACTTAGACATTCCTCTACAACATATCTCTGACAATATCTTAAAGTCTATGCGCCGTGGTACTACACAAGCGAAGACAACTAAGCTATTAAAAGAGTTTAGAGAAGCTGTACCAGGTATGGCTATTCGTACAACATTAATCGTAGGATACCCAGGAGAAACAGAAGAGGACTTCCAAATCATGAAAGATTGGGTACAAGAAATGAAGTTTGAACGCTTAGGATGTTTTACTTACTCTCATGAAGAGAATACACATGCCTATAAATTAGAAGACGATGTACCTGAAGAGGTAAAACAAGCTCGTGCTAATGAAATCATGGAAATCCAAGCACAAATCTCTTTTGATCTAAACCAAGAGAAGATAGGACAGACATTCCGTTGTATCATTGATAGAAAAGAAGGTACTGAGTTCATCGGACGTACTGAGTTCGATAGCCCAGACGTAGATAACGAGGTAAGAATAGACGCTACTAAACACTATCTGAAAATAGGTGAATATGCAGATATCCACATCGATAGTGCTTATGAGTTTGACTTATTCGGTACACCAGTAAAATAATATTTAAAAGCTGTTCTTCACTGAACAGCTTTTTTTGTACCTTTCTTTTAGAATCTAAAAAATTATTTAATCATATAGTCTCTGGCTACACTCCTATCAAGAGTTTTATTTTAGTTTGTTTACACAACAATAATATTAAGGTAAAGTTGACAATACATAAAACATTCATCTTTGTCCTAATCAATTAAAACAGATACCATGAGATTTCAAAAGAGACTATTAGTTTTATGTTTAGCTATGAGTTCATTTGCATTTGCACAAGATAATAAAGTATTGCGTATCGCACATAGAGGTGCTATGGGACACGTAACGGAGAACACAGTAGAATCTGTTCTGAAAGCTGTAGAGATGAAATCTGATGCGATCGAAATAGATGTGTTCAAAGTAAAAGATGGCGCTCTAATGGTACATCATGATGATACCTTAGAACGACTAACGAACGGTAAAGGAAATATCGAACAATATACTCAAGCAGAACTACAAGCGCTACTAGTAGATGGTAAATATAAAATGCCTACCCTAGAAGATATTATTTCTGCTATCAATAGGAAAGCGGTATTAAATATAGAACTAAAAGGAGCGAATACCGCAGAAGGTACATACGCTATCATCCAACAGTTCAAACAAAAAGGATGGACGAATGCAGACTTTATCATCTCTAGTTTTAAATGGGATGAATTAGAAAAAATAGCTGCTCTAGATCCTAATTTAGACATCGCTGTACTGACTTCTAAAGAGCCAGCTGATGCTATCGAATTTGCACATAAGATCAAGGCTGTAGCGATCAATCCTTACTTCAAAACATTGAATGAGAAAAACGTGAGTAAAATCAAACAAGCTAAGTTAAAAATATATCCATATACTGCGAATGAAGAGAAAGATATCCAACGTCTAAAAGACTTAAAAGTAGACGGTATCATCACCAACTTCCCAGAGAGAATATAATACATTTTGGTTAGGTTATTTTAAGCAGAAAGGCGTATTCAGTGTGAATATGCCTTTTATTTTATTCGTTATTTATACTTTATATTGCTTCAAAGAAACCTGTGAAATACTGTAAGAATAACACCCATAAGATGATAATCGTAGTACCTAATATCGCTCCAAATAATCCACCGAGTACGAAGTCCTTTTGCTTCAACATCCCTGTACCAAAGACAATGGCGTTAGGCGGTGTAGATACTGGTAAGAATAATCCACACGAAGAACAAAGTCCTACTACTAACCCTACCGGTAATAACTGATCTGTAGGTAGTACAATAGCCGCAATATTAATCACAATAGTAGCTGTAGCAGTACTACTCATAATATTAGAAAACAACACTGTCACTACTGCGAAAATAATCATCATCACGATCATATTAAACTCCATCCCTGCTAAGAACTGAGAGTAATATGGTGCTAGTAGCTCTTTAATAGCCATCCCTAGAGACAGTCCTCCCGCTACTAACATCAAGGTATCCCAAGGCAATCTGCGCACGTCCTCTGCTGTGATAATCCCCAACATCGGCAAGAACATAATAGGCACCATCGCGGCTCCTGCTGTAGGTATATGTAATCTACTTCCTAACATCCACATCAATACTGTCACTCCTAAGATGATAATAACGGCTAGACGCTGTAAGCGCATACTATTCGTCATTTCTAAGGCTTTGTTTGCAAACGAAACATCTAATCCTTTTACCTTAGAAGTATACTTGCGCACTACAGCATACCAGAATGTCCCTAATAAAACCACCGCTGGTAAGAACCCTAATAACAACCACTGAGAGAACGTAACATCGAATCCTTTAGATTTCAATACGTTCACTACGATTAAGTTAGGAGGTGTAGATACCATACTCATCATCCCTGCAAAGGTAGCAGCAGCTGGAATACTGACTAAGATAGCCTTAGACATATTAGAGTCTTTCCCCTCTCTATCTATCAAGGGCATTACCGAAGCTAATACCATAGCTGCAGTCGCTGTATTCGAGATAATCAAGGATAGAACTGAAGTAACAATGATAATACCTAATACTAGCATATTAGGATTAGAGCCAAAAATAGAAATGGTCTTCTTAAACAACGACAAGTCAAGATTGGTCTTCCGCATTCCTTCACTCAAGAAGAAACCTCCTAAGAATATCCAGATCACACTGTCTGACCAGGTATCTGATATCTCCTGGGGCGAAATCGTGGCTCCCTGTATATTCCCCATGGTATAGACGAGAAAACCTATAATCATAATCCCTACCGCAAAGGGAGGAATGGCTTCTGTCGCCCAGAGTAATATAGAGAATATTAAAATAAACATGGTGTATTTCTGAGCTTCACTAAAAACATCTGGAGCTAAAAAATAAGTACCTAACAGTGCAGCGACTAAAGAAAAGAAGAAAATACCTACCCTCGTTTTGATATTCCACATATTCCACGAAGCCTCTATTAGAAGCTCACTGTAGAATCGGATACCCGTTCTAATCTTCCTAATCTTGTCAAAGTAATCAAATTCCATATTCTTGTATTTAACCTTTAAAATTACAACAAATTAGTACATCAAGCCACTTTTACCATTGTATAATAAAAACAAAAGTGGAACTCTGACGAGTCCCACTTTTAAGAATTAGTGCATTAACCTGATAATCTATTAACTATGAAAGCATTAATTAAAACTATATTTTAACCCTATTTGTATTTGGTATGGGTTTCCTCTATTGACAGGAGTCCCTTTTGTATTTACTCTATAATTAAATTGTTGTGTAGCTTGATCAAAACCTGGTAAAGCAGCTGTCTCTCCTTTCTTAGGTACACCTAAAGCATATAGAGACTGCGTTCTCATAGATTTATTCACTCCCCAATCTTTATTCAATAAGTTCGCTACGTTAAATACATCTGCTGATAACTCAAACTTGTGTTTCCCTTTAACATGGAAAGTCTTCGCTATACGCAAGTCAAATACACCATAGAAACTATTCTTTCCTCCGTTTCTCTCTGCTATTTTACCATAGCTATCTTGGATATAATTTTTAAGACTACTACTTACTTCTGGATTATCCATAATCGCTTGTAATCCATCCTTAATATGCTGTGGAGTCTTAGGATCATTGATGTCAAATACATATGCTAAGTCATTATTACCACTAACAAAATCTCCATTCGTATTACCCCCTGATAATAAGCTATATCTCGTTCCTCCAATACCTGAGAATCTCACTCCTACATTCACTCCGTAGAAACTAGGTGCATTACCATACACTACTAATTTATGTCTAAAGTGATTATCAGAATAACTCATCTTGCTTAAATCTCTAGGATCATCTGCTACTGGTAGTCCTAGTGTAGCCGAGTTAGCTACGTTTCCATTATAAGAAGTATTGTCCTTAGTAGAGTTCCAAGTATAACTCACTGCTATCTGTCCATCTCTATAATAGTTATAGTTCGTGTCAAATACTAAAGCATAGTTATTTACTTTTCCTTCACTTACTAACTCTAATACACGACCTAATTGGTTTGATTTTCTACCTTGTTTCCAATCAGAAGCACCGTTCGCTAAAATAGTTTCTGCAGGGACGAATACTCCTCTTCCTCCTTCATTGTCTAAAGTAAAGAATGGTTTATCCACCATATTTCTATCTTTATAGAAGTAGTTATTACGAGCTAAGTTCATATACCCTGTCACACTAACCTTAAATCTACTGCTGAAGAAGTGTGTATACGATAAGTTAGCCTTATACACCATCGGTACTTTTGCGTCTTTTCCTGTGAAATTGATTGTGCTTAACTGATGTTGAGTCAAAGAAGGTATTGCGTTTTTATCTTTTCTATAAGCTTCAAAGTCTGGAGTAGGTACATCAGCTCCCATTACATCTACAGTAGCTAACTTACTACCATCAAAAGTAAGGTTGTTAATCAATGCATAGTTATTCACATCCGAACCAAAGATACCTCCACCTAGACGGATATAGTCTGTATTGTTCTCATTGATATTCCAATCAAACTGAATACGTGGCTGTACAATCAAAGACTTAAAGTTATTGTCTGTTCTTAGTCCTAGCTCATCATATACTAACTGGTTAAACTTAGCTGTCGGATACTTCGCATAATCTAAACGAAGCCCTAAAGTCATATCTAAACCAGGATATAAAGAAGTCTTCATTTGTCCATAGATACCCGCATTTAATATATTGCCATCGACAGTAAGATCATCTACTAAAGGTACTTCTCTATAATATCTATAAGGTCTTAGATTCTCAAAGCTATCCATAGACGAATATCCTAGAGCAGGATCATTATTAAAATGGAAACGTCCATTCACTTCACTACCATATACTGACTTAGAGTTAGTCTGCATCACGTCAACACCGAAAGTATAGTTTACTTTATCTGTGTTATAGTATAAATTATTTACAACCTGAAAAACATTGTTGGTGAACTTCTCTTGTGCGAAACGGTGTCCTCCCAACTGTATATTAGCTGAACGCACACCACCTCCAACATTAGAAGTTACGTTCTCCACAATAGCACGTGGTATATACCATCCTGGTAACTCTGCACTCTGATGACTATCCTGGAATGTATATAGATACTGTACCTTTAACTCATTAGTCAGCTTAGGGCTGATATTCGTTCTTAATGTAGCTAATAAACTGTTGTCAACACTCTTATCTGTACCATAAGATTCGTATAGATTAATCTGTGTGTTATCCCCTAATCCTAGTGGATTATAGTCATACGTAAGGTTATTTCTAACCGTTAATAAGTTATTCTCGTTAATCTGCCAATCTAAACGCAAGAAGGCTGCATCAGAGTTTCTTCTCTTGTCAAATGTTCCGTACTGAGGATTATTAGACACACCATATTTATCACGAGCAATACCTACGAACTTGTCTAAAGTCTGGTTAGTAATACCGTATCTGTCTTCATCTGCCGGTCCATTAATATCTGCAATCACTAGTGATCGAGTGTCTAACTGGTGATCCCATGCTACAAAATAGTGTAGTTTATCCTTAATAATCGGACCACTTAAGGATAATCCATATTGATAAGTAGAGTAATCTCTATCCCCTTTCTTATTTCCGTTGATATCGTACGGGCTAGATAACCAATCTGCACGCATATAAGAGAACATAGAGGCTGAGAACTCATTGGTTCCAGATTTAGTTACTGCACTTACGGTTCCGCCTCCACTTCGCCCTAATGTCACATCATACTGATTCGTCACTACCTGAAACTCGCGTACCGCCTCCATAGACACAGAATATGGAGCACCACTTCTACTAGTAGTCGCCCCTCCTGATGTAGGATTCTTAGCAGTAGTTCCATCTATCGTAAAATTAATAGAAGAACCTAGTTGTCCTCCTATAGATCCTCCATTCGATAAAGGTGATAGATCCGTTAGGTTAGCAAAATTACGTCCGTTAATAGGTAAATTCTTTATAGAGCTCGCTGTAAAAGTAGTCGCTGCCCCCAAAGACTCCTTCTGATTCTTTAAGCTCTTTCCATCAATAACGATTTCTTCTAAATGCTGATCATCTAATCCAATAACAATATCTACGAATACATTATCCCCTTGGTTTACGTAGTACCCCGTTTTCTTAACTTCTCCACCAGTCTCATCTTGTGTAACAACGATATAAGGCCCCCCTAATGGAATTTCTTTAAAGACGAACTCCCCATTAGCATTCGTCTTAGTACGTGTGGTAAATCCTGTAGATGTATTTCTAATCATAACTTCTTTTCCCTGTTGGATCGCATTATCCTGTAATACGATCCCTTGGATAGAAGCTTGTGTGGTTTGAGCAAAAACTTGTGCACTAAATAAAGTCGCACATACCAAACCTGCTAATTGTAATTTTTTTTTCATTTACGTTACTACTAGTTGATTAATGAAGTCAAATCTATCCCTCCATTATTATCTCTAGATGTTTAGTGCGTAAAGAAATTGTCATTTTTAAATTCAAGAATTCAAAGAGTTATTATGAAAGTGTTAACTCATAATCATCTTATACTAAAGTCTGTCTTTTTCTGTCATCTCTATTTCTTTAGAACTGTATTTTACCTTTTGGTTTCCTAAATTATACTTTAAAGAAACAGCAAAACCTTGTGTATCGCTATAGTCTTTAAAGTAGTTATTTTGATTCGCATAGTTAGTACTAATGATCTGTCTGTCACTACCAAAAATATTATACACATACAAATTAGCAGATAACTTATTCTTCAAGAACTCTCTACTCATGATAAAGTCTGTACGCTGATAACCACTTATTCTAAAAGTCCCTTGTACAGTAGGAGTATAAAAGTTATAGGTCAACATCGCTTTCCAGTTACTTTTCTTTTCAATATCAACTGAAGTACTTAATCGCCCTCCAAATATTAAAGCATCATTCTTATACAATTTCTTATCTACACCATAAAAATAATCTTCCTGCTGTTGCAAGTAAAGAAAAGGACTCACTGACCAAATAGGTAAAATCTGGTGAGAATAGTTTACAATCATACCCGCTAGTTGTCGTTTATCTATATTCGTATAATGATAGATTAACATATTATTTTCAGGTTCTTGATAAGAGATTTCCATAGATGGATTGCTCTCACGATTATAGAACAGTTCAATATTTAACTGATTCCAATTATAACTTAAACTAAAATTATGACTGATCGTTGGTTTTAAATCAGGGTCTCCTTGGAAATATGAAAACAGATTATAGTAACTCTTCGCTGGATTCATCCATGAATACGAAGGTCTGTCAATACGCTTTCCATACGAAAAACTCAATTGTTCTTGTTCTGTTAGATCGTACTTCACATAAGCTGTAGGGAATAACTTAAAGTAAGACTGTGTATTACTTCCTACTCCCGTACTCTTCGTCTGAATGCCTGTGTACTCTCCTCTCAATCCTGTTTTAACCTGCCATTTATCCCATTTTTTAGTAAATGAGGTATATCCAGCCCAATTGATTTCTTGATAATCAAATAAATTACTCTTATCTATATTAGGATTACTAGTTTTAGTATCAAAAAAGTCTAATGAATATAAGGCTTTTACGATACTATACTTTCCTCCTACTTCCCACTTTGTCGTTTCTTTATCCACTGAATAATCTATACCTGTCACCCCTAATCGAGTGCGTTGATTATCCTTAGTTGCAAAAAAACGCTCTGATGGTAACTGATCTTTAAAGTTTAGTTCAGTTAACACATCTTGATTATCTTTTTGATTTTCATACGTAAAATAAGAAGACCACAATAATTTCTTCTCTTGACTAAACTTCTTGTCTAACATAAAATATCCTGTGTACGTATCCATATTGGCACGCTTCTTATTAAAAGTAGTATAGTTAGACTCTACAACCCCTTCTTTATTATAGATCAATGTAGGAATGACAAAATCACCTTTGGTTTGTTCATTAATATAACCACTTCCTCCTACTGTCAATGTCAGTGTAGTATCTACCTTTACATCCATCTCCGCATTAAAACTATGTCTTCCTCTCATCTTATTCTTACGTGTCAAATCTGTACTCCAGCGCTCTCCGTTCTCATAGATAACGTTGTCTTCATTATACCTTACAGTTTCTCCTTTTCCATAAGTATAGTTTCCAGATAAATTTACTTTATCACCAGAATAAAAATGTTGTGTACCTAAAGTATTATAAGCATAAGTAGATTGTTTAAAACGATCTGTTACACTTCCTTTATATCCTAAGTTTATGTTCTTTTTTAATTTAATGTTCAATACTGCTCCACCTTGAGCATCATACTTAGCAGGAGGGTTAGTAATAACTTCTACAGCCTCTACTTGTGTACCATCTGTAGATTCAAGCATCTCTTTTAACTGCTCTCCTGTCAGCATCACTTTTCTATCGTTAATCGTCACTAATATACTAGAGCTCCCACGGATACTCAGGTTATCTCCTATCGCATTGACCCCAGGTGTTTGTTTCAGAATATCCCACGCATTCGTAGTCGCTAATGGTGTATCTTGTACATTAAACACTAATCTGTCTATCTCTCTTTTTATAGTAGGACGCTTAGCGGTAATCATTACTTCTTCTAAAATAGCGTTATCTTCTGCTAACTCTACTACAGCTGGAGCCGTACTTAAAGCTATTGTCTGAGATTTAAATCCTACATAGCTAAATTCTAATTGAGTAATCAATGTATTAGCGTCTAAATCATAAACACCTTGTTCATCCGTATAAACAGACTGTACTATCTTGCCATCTGCATCTTTAGCTACAACAGTAACAAAAGCCAATAGTTCCTTTTTATTGTCTGTTACTTTTCCTTTGATCTGAGAGTTTGTTGTTTGTGCATTTACTAATACACTTAACAATAATATGCTCCATAAAAT
Organism: Myroides sp. ZB35; assembly: GCF_001865835.1. Lineage (NCBI taxonomy): Bacteria > Pseudomonadati > Bacteroidota > Flavobacteriia > Flavobacteriales > Flavobacteriaceae > Myroides > Myroides sp. ZB35. The sequence goes on from NZ_CP017769.1 coordinate 499,888, forward strand.
AAGTATGCGTACCATAATTTCATTAATTTTAAACAAAGGTGCTGTATTCAGAAAAAGAAGGCGGTTAATGAACGGTTAATGAACGGTTAACAGCAAAAGCCTCTTGATGTATTACTCTCTTTTTAAAGTATATTTGTGTATATGAAAAAGCTAAATTCTAAATATTACTTAATCATCTTTTGTGTTTTCTATTTACTGCTGATAGGGGTAATGATTTTTTATTTCATGCAAGCAGTTAAACTAAAACAAAAAGAAATAAGTAGTATCTCTCATCAAAAAATGGATGATTTACTAGAGGAGCATTTCTACAAAGAAATTAGCTTAACAAAAGAAAATTTACTGTATACTTCTTTTTTAGACCTACTGCAGCAAAAAACAACCTTAGAAAATATCAAAACAGACTTTACTTCTGTCCTAGACAAGAATAATGAATTGTTTACAAAAAAGATAGACAGTACGTTCTCTACCTTAGGATATGAAGTGGCTGCGAAAATAGTTATCAAACAAGTAGTCATACATGATAGCAAAGAGGAGTTATTAGATAAACCTTTTGTCCTTTTAGAAACAAAGCGAAAACTGAACGCTCCCCAAAGAATAAATACTTCTGAATGGGAAATTAATGAGACTAGTATAAAGGATGAAGGTGATACATGCACAGAATGTCCTGATAGTTATAAACTACATATCACTATTTACCAAGAAAGATTTATAGAGGTAACTAATTATTTAAGCATAACACTAAGGCAGTTATTTCCCCTTTTAAGTGGTTCTATTCTAATCTGTGTTTTTATTCTCATATTATATTATACTACTTATAAAGCTATCAAAAGAAAGGAAAGAGAAATAACTAATCTCTACAATATGGTAGATAATGTCTCTCATGAGTTTAAACTACCTATCGCTACCTTAAAATACGGTTGTAAGAATCTGTCCAAAGAATACGAGTCTCCTACTATCAACCTTCTACTCCGTCAAGTAGACCGATTAGATCGATTACAGAATAGCCTTAATCCTATCCTATCAGATGAAGAAGAAGGCTATAAAAAAGAAGATTCTTTAGTACTGATAGAGGATCTCCAAAACCTGTATCCTGAAGTATTATTATCAATAGAGTGGAATGCTAAAGACGAACTCAATCTATCTAAAACTAAAATAGAAACTGTACTTCTTAATCTATTAGAAAACAGTATTAAATATAGTGGAACAGAGATTAAATGTATTATCTCATCAGAAGCTAATCAGTATACTATCACAATTATAGATAACGGAATGGGAATCGCTAAGGATAAACAGAGTGATGTCTTCAAGAAATTCTATAGAATACGAGAAGGCAATATCCATAACACCCAGGGGCTAGGTATCGGATTATACCAAGTACAACAAATAGTAAAATCACTTCACGGAAGTATTAATATAAATAGTAAACTACAAGTAGGGACTACTTTTAAAATCACGATACCTTATGTATAAATTGTTATTAGTAGAGGATGATATTGATTATGGTACTGTTATTCAACAGTATTTAGGTATTTGTGGTTTTGAGGTAAAATGGTTCACTACTCCAGAAGAAGTTATAGATACTGTAAAACAAGAACATTTTGACTTAGCGATATTAGATATTATGCTCCCTCAGAAAGATGGTTTTACCTTATCGAAAGAGATTAATACGGTATTACCTAACTTGCCTTTCTTATTCTTAACAGCAAAGAACCAAAATATTGACCGCTTAATGGGGTTAAAGTTAGGTGCTGATGATTATATATCTAAAACATGTGATCCTGAAGAACTAAAACTTAGAATAGAGAATATCCTAAAGCGAACTGCTGTACCAAAGACAGAACAATACTTATTAGGCAGTTATACTTTTAATCCTATACAGCTAAAGCTGAGTCATCCCACTGAAACGATACGTCTGACAGAACGAGAAAGAGATTTATTACTTCTATTAATCAGTCATAATGGTGATATTATCTCTCGTGAAGAGATCTTACAGAAGCTTTGGCCATCTGCAGACTACTTTAATGGACGTAGCTTAGATGTATTCGTCACTCGCTTGAGAAAATACTTTCAACACGATGAATCAATAAGTATCCTGAGTTTAAGAGGGGTTGGTTTTGAGGTGAACTTATCCCTTAAATAAGCTTGGTACTACTCCGTAGTAGCAATATAAAAAGGGACTGCGAGTAAGATCACAATCCCTTTACTTATTCTATTTATCTTGAAAACGTTTGAGAAAAGTCTCGTTCAGTTTTCCTTTATCTTTGATTCTGCTTAAAGCTTCTAAGGCTTTCGTTTTATAACTTTCATCCTTAGTCTCTTTAAATAATTCGTCTGAAGCAAGTGCATAATTAGCATTAAAGTCATCTAGCGTATTAAAAGTAGTTTGGCACTTATCTAAATATTCTAAACCTGCCTCATACTGAGTATCCGCTATAAAGAGTATTCCCTTCATTAAATATACTTCTTGCTGTCGTTGCTCCGTCCAGGTATTCTCTGTTATATACAACTCTTCTGCAATACTTAATTTTTGTAGTCCATTAGCAATGTCTCCTAAAGAAGTAGCAGTAAGTCCTATTCCATAATATCCATCAGGGTCATTGGGAAAGTCCTTGATCAATTCTTCGTATTTCTTTCTCGCTAAACCAATATTTCCAACTCTTAAAGCTGCTTCTGCTAATTCCTCTTTAAACACTGAATTACTCTTACTAGCTAAACTATCAGCATAGTAATAATACGTTACTGCGGCTTCGTGTTTATTTTGTTTAGTTAAAGCCACTCCAGTGAAGAAATATGCATCACAAAGTGTTTTATCTCTTTCTATTAAACTAAAAAACACTTTACCTGCGATATTATAATACTTAGGTGAATTAAGAGCTTCTAAGCCTACTTTATATAATCGTTCTACTTCCGCATCATCAGATGGACAACTAAGCTCTAAATCATCATAAGAATACTTATAATCAACAGTCTGAGCATAAGTAAAGTTATACGTAAGACACCAAGTAGTAAAAAGTAGAAATACTACAATCTGTAATTTATCTCTGGTAAACAATCTCGCTGGTAGGAGATGCATTATAATATTCATTATTTTCTTGTTCTTTAATACGATCAGTAAACAACACTCCATTCAGGTGATCAAATTCATGTTGTATAATGACAGCTGTAAAACCTTCTATCACTTCTTGGAAATGCTCTCCACTTAAATCATAGTAAGTAATCTGAATAGCTAAGCTTCTATATACTTCTCCATATTCATTAGCAATAGATAAACACCCTTCTTCTCCTCTTCTCAATATTTTAGAATACCACACAATCTCTGGATTAATAAAGAACTCAAATGGTTCTCCTTTTTTATCCATACGTTGCACTAGAAAAACTCTTCTATTGATACCTACCTGAGGTGCTGCTATCCCTACTCCAGGTTTCTCTTCATTGCGAACAGTTTTATACATTCTCGCAATCAGATATTTTAAGTTCTCATCTGTCGGTAATACTTCTTCACATCTCATTCTAAGCACTTGTTCTTCCACAGGGCTATCTACCTGATAGACATGCATTGGTTCTTCTACAGTACTTTGTTGTATAAGAAGATTTTCTATATCGTTTAACTTGGTGTAAGTATTCATTTTATTTTGTTTTACAAGTCAAAAATATAACTTAAATCACATATAAATAAAAAAAGCCCAGAGAATCTCTGAGCTTTTTACTTATGCCGACTTAGGAAGACTATCAGGGGCTTGTACTGGCAGTACCTCTGGTAGAGCAGGGATAGAATCATTCACTGATTTTACATCTGTACCTTCATCCTCATCTTCGTCATCATCCTTTGCTCCTTGTCCCAATACTTCACTTGCTTTATATCTACCTAACTTAATTTTAAAATCTTCTGCATTACCTGTTATTCTCATTGGTATTCCTATAATACCTAATGGAGGCAATCCCAATCTAAATCCAATATTTAAATCTCCATCTAAACTTACTTGTCCCTCAAAACGTGGCCTAAAACCAGCCATCTTCATTTTAGTTCGTTCAATAGTCATTACATTATCTTTAATAGATGATTTAATATTAACGTCAGATAATGTTCCTTTTTCTAACGATTTAGCATCCGTCTTATCTGCAATAGCTCCTAAAAGTTTAAATCCTTTAAAACTAATATTGGCTAATGATAATGTACCTTGACCTTCAATGCTCTTCATTACAGGGAACATACTACTGTTTAATTTCCCTTTCAAACTATAATCTAAAGAAACTGTTCCGTAAGCATCCTTCGCCATTGTCACCATTTCTCTAAACAAAGTAATTTCTTTATATGCTCTTTGAATATCAAATTCAGAAGCTTTTAAATGATAACTAAACAATGCACTTCTATAACCTGTTGGTTCATAAGTTCCATTCATAGCAACATTTGTTCCTATCAAATTAAACTTAGTATCTTTCAAATCTATACCTCCTTTAGAAACAACTAGATTACCTGTAAAGTTTTCAATATTGTATTCTGTGTATTTAATCTTATCAGCTACAGCATTAAAGGCAATATTAATGTCTTTAGGAACCTGAATAACACCTGCGTTAGATGTATTTGCTATTGTGACATTACTAGTTTTATTATTTGCAAACATCATAAATTCATCAACATTCATATAAGGAGTTTGTAAATCAAAGTTCCCTTTTAAAGTATCTCCTTTCAGCATATAACCAATCACATTAGTCAAGTATCCATTCATAGAAAATTTAGAACTACCATAAGTAGCTTCAAATTTCTCAAACTTCATCTTTTCTTTATAGAACTTGAATACTCCTTTTTTAATATGTAATGGTTTTGGGAACATCTCAGAAGTCACCGTTATATTGTCTACTTCAAACTTTCCTCCATTCTTTAATTTATCAAAATCTCCTTTTACAGCATCACTTTGTAATCCACTTAAGAAAAGACTCGTTAATAATCTACCGCGTACATCTATTCCATCAATCTTAAACAACTTATATAGGTTACCTATATTCAATGTTCCTTTTGACTTCACATTATAATTTAAGTTATTTAAATTATACAAGCTAGCAGCTAATTGGAAAGGTTCTCCTGCTATTTTAAAGTCAATTGGTAAGACTTTAATTGTTAAGTCATTTAGAGATCCACGCTTACTCTTAATGATCGTATGAATCTGAATATTCTCTATTGGTAAGTCAGGTATACGTTTAAACTGAACATATCCATTTACAAACTTAATTTCAGAATCAATTACAGGGAATAGTTTACGCTTTGGCTCGTATGTTCCCTTTATACTACCCTTTGCATCAATCACTCCTCTAAGCACAATATCTTCTATAGGTATGAATTCCTTTATATTCTCTAAGTCCACTTTAGCATCTACATCCGCCTCAATATTGTAATCACGTAGATTCTTTAGATATATATTACCTTTTATAAAATTACTCATAGCAGATAACGAAATATCAGCAATTCTAACAGAAGTATTTTTATAATTAGAATCCTTAGCTGCTATATCAAAGTTAAAGTTAATAGCTTCTAATGCTTCTGGTAATTGTTCTAACTTAAAATATCCATCTTTTATAGATCCTTTTAAATCGAATTGAGGAATACTAGTGATAGTACTGTCTCTATATACCTTACGTAAGGTTCTTCTTTCAATAATACCTTTAGAGTAAGTTCCATCAAAAGCTCCATCCAAAGCTAATTCACCACGCATAGCAAATCCTTCAATACCTATTGCTTTTTGAAATAAATCAAGATTAACTATTGAATTTATCTTTCCTTTTGCATTGATAACGGTCAAGCCCTCAACTTCTGCATTGATATCAGTATGTTTATTATCTAAATCAAAAGCCAACTTATTAATAGACACTTTTCCTTTTTCTATATCTAACTTTGGCATTGAATAAGCAAAGTCAAGTTCTACATTTTCTAAAGGCTTACTAACTTGTTTATTTTGTATAAATCCATTCTTTAACTTCAATGATAAATCTACATTAGGACTTAAAGTATCAACAATAACATATTTACCTTTTAATAAAAACTTACCATTAACATCTCCAGCAAATTTAGTATCATCCAACCAATATTGATACTCTGGTGGTATTACTGATAACAGTTGTTCTAGAGTAGCATTCTCTGTTTTAATATCAAAAAGCATATCATAGCCATTCTCAATAAAACCAAAATGTCCTTTAAAATCAACAGGTAAACCTTTAATACGTAAGTCGTTCTTTTCAAAGACAAATGTTAAAGACTTTGTATCTACTTTAGTTTGAAGCTTAGCTAAAATAGGTTTTTCTTTCACATAGTGAACTCCATCAAAATTCAAATCAAAAGAATGTATACTTGCTTTACTCAACAAATCAAATACATCATCGCTCATATTTCCTTGACCAACATAATCAAAATCAGAAGCTATGAAACTCAACTTACTAGCTAAATCATTATAGATTATTTCTGCATTATCAATATGAAGTTCGTCAATCTTTAATTCAAGACTCTCATCGCTTTCTTCTTTTTCATCTGATGGTACAAAAACATCATAATTTGCTTCTCCTTTTTCTGTAACATTAATGTGAACAATAGGACTATCTACGTATATTCTATTAAAAGCTAATTTACCACCTACTATACTAAAGATATCGACACCTAAACTAACAGATTTAGCTTCAAATAAATGATCAGAATACAATGAATCTAATTGTACACCAGCTATACTAGGATTAACTACTGTAGCTGTTAATAAAGGAAATCTATTATAAAATGATAGATCAATTTTCTCAAAGTCTACTTCTCCCTTGATGGATTCTTTCATTAATTCCTTTACCTTAACATTTATCTGATCTGCATAAAATACTGGTACAATATACATTAGTGCTAATACTAATACACATAATACTCCAATGCCTATTCCTAATCTAATAAGAATTTTTTTTACAGTTTTCAACATAGCTTACTTAATCTTCAATATGCGTACAAAGTAACATCTTTTTTTCGCAACTTTAACAAACTTAAACAGAAATATAGTACAACATCTTGTCTGCAGAAACAAAATATGACTAATCCATATAAACAAAAAATCCCCAACCTCATACGAGATTGGGGATTCTATAAAGAAAGGCGGCGACATACTCTCCCACTGGTTAGCAGTACCATCTGCGCTAGCGGGCTTAACTTCTCTGTTCGAAATGGGAAGAGGTGAGCCCCGCTGCAATAACCACCTTAAATCGGTTGTTACACAATTAGCGTAACTAATATTTTTAACTATATTGATATTTTTAACTTAACTATACTTTAGAAAGTTGCCCTCCCCTTGAATTAACAAGGGGAGATTCACATAAGCTTACGGGTTATTAGTACTACTCGACTTTGACATTACTGTCTTTACATCTATAGCCTATCAACGTTGTAATCTCCAACGACCCTTTAAAGAAATCTCATCTTGTGGTGGGTTTCGCACTTATATGCTTTCAGCGCTTATCCCTTCCCAACGTAGCTACTCTGCGATGCCCCTGGCGAGACAACAGATGCACTAGAGGTTGGTCCAATTCGGTCCTCTCGTACTAGAATCAGATCCACTCAAATTTCTAACGCCCACAGTAGATAGAGACCGAACTGTCTCACGACGTTCTGAACCCAGCTCGCGTGCCACTTTAATGGGCGAACAGCCCAACCCTTGGGACCTTCTCCAGCCCCAGGATGTGACGAGCCGACATCGAGGTGCCAAACCCCCCCGTCGATATGAGCTCTTGGGGGAGATCAGCCTGTTATCCCCGGCGTACCTTTTATCCTTTGAGCGATGGCCCTTCCATGCGGAACCACCGGATCACTATGCTCTACTTTCGTACCTGTTCGACTTGTTAGTCTTTCAGTCAAGCTCCCTTATACCATTGCACTCTACGCACGGTTACCAAGCGTGCTGAGGGAACCTTTAGAAGCCTCCGTTACTCTTTTGGAGGCGACCACCCCAGTCAAACTACCCACCAAGCAATGTCCTCCGCATCGCGGAGTTAGATCTCAAATAAGCAAAGGGTGGTATTTCAACAATGACTCCACAACGCCTAGCGACGCCATTTCACAGTCTCCCACCTATCCTACACATCACTTATCCAAGAACAATACTAAGCTATAGTAAAGGTGCACAGGGTCTTTTCGTCCCACTGCGGGTAATCGGCATCTTCACCGATACTACAATTTCACCGAGCTCATGGCTGAGACAGTGTCCAGATCGTTACACCATTCGTGCAGGTCGGAACTTACCCGACAAGGAATTTCGCTACCTTAGGACCGTTATAGTTACGGCCGCCGTTTACTGGGGCTTCAATTCAATGCTTCTCCGAAGATAACATCTCCTCTTAACCTTCCAGCACCGGGCAGGTGTCAGGCCCTATACGTCATCTTACGATTTTGCAGAGCCCTGTGTTTTTGATAAACAGTCGCCTGGACCTTTTCACTGCGGCCAGCTTGCGCTGGCGACCTTTCTCCCGAAGTTACAGGTCTATTTTGCCTAGTTCCTTAGCCATGAATCTCTCGAGCGCCTTAGGATACTCTCCTCGACTACCTGTGTCGGTTTACGGTACGGGTACTAATAATCTAAGTTTAGAAGCTTTTCTTGACAGCCCTTAGGCACACTATCTCGTTGTCCGAAGACTCAAAGTACTATCGCATTTCTCCAAGTCTGACGCATTTTACTATCAAACCTATAGGTACGTGCTTCAACGAACTATTCCGTCAGTTCGCGGTGCTTTCATCACTGTGTCACTCCATCACAATTATCAGTAGTACGGGAATATTAACCCGTTGGCCATCGACGTCCCCCTTCGGGTGTGCCTTAGGTCCCGACTAACCCTCAGCTGATTAGCATAGCTGAGGAAACCTTAGTCTTACGGCGGGGGTGTTTCTCGCACCCCTTATCGTTACTTATGCCTACATTTTCTTTTCTAAAAGCTCCAGCAATTCTCACAAATCACCTTCTGCGCCGTTAGAATGCTCCCCTACCACTCACGCAACTAAATGCGCAAATCCATAGCTTCGGTAGTATACTTATGCCCGATTATTATCCATGCTCGATCGCTCGACTAGTGAGCTGTTACGCACTCTTTAAATGAATGGCTGCTTCCAAGCCAACATCCTAGCTGTCTGGGCAATCAAACCGCGTTTTTTCAACTTAGCATACATTTGGGGACCTTAGCTGATGGTCTGGGTTCTTTCCCTCTCGGACATGGACCTTAGCACCCATGCCCTCACTGATGAGTATCATTACTTAGCATTCGGAGTTTGTCAGGAATTGGTAGGCGGTGAAGCCCCCGCATCCAATCAGTAGCTCTACCTCTAAGTAACTATCGATCATCGCTGCACCTAAATGCATTTCGGGGAGTACGAGCTATTTCCGAGTTTGATTGGCCTTTCACCCCTACCCACAGGTCATCCGAAAACTTTTCAGCGTTAAACGGTTCGGTCCTCCATTTAGTGTTACCTAAACTTCAACCTGCCCATGGGTAGATCACACGGTTTCGCGTCTACCACTACTGACTTAAGCGCCCTATTAAGACTCGCTTTCGCTACGGATCCATGACTTAATCACTTATCCTTGCCAGCAACGGTAACTCGTAGGCTCATTATGCAAAAGGCACGCCGTCACCCCACAAAGGGGCTCCGACCGCTTGTAGGCGTATGGTTTCAGGATCTGTTTCACTCCGTTATTCACGGTTCTTTTCACCTTTCCCTCACGGTACTGGTTCACTATCGGTCTCTCAGGAGTATTTAGCCTTAGCGGATGGTCCCGCCAGTTTCAATCAAGGTTTCACGTGCCCCGACCTACTCAGGATACCACTATTCTTATCTTCTCTTACTTATACGGGACTATCACCCTCTTCGGTTTACCTTTCCAGGTAATTCTAATTAAATCCGCAAGAAATCTCGTGGTCCTACAACCCCAAAATTGCCGTAACAACTTTGGTTTGGGCTATTCCGCGTTCGCTCGCCACTACTTACGGAATCACTTTTGTTTTCTTCTCCTCCGCCTACTTAGATGTTTCAGTTCAGCGGGTTCGCCTCCATATTGGATAGTATGTCTTCAACATACTGGGTTGCCCCATTCGGATATCTACGGATCAATT
>NZ_CP017769.1:515000-1055000 GCF_001865835.1 Myroides sp. ZB35
CAGGAGTATTTAGCCTTAGCGGATGGTCCCGCCAGTTTCAATCAAGGTTTCACGTGCCCCGACCTACTCAGGATACCACTATTCTTATCTTCTCTTACTTATACGGGACTATCACCCTCTTCGGTTTACCTTTCCAGGTAATTCTAATTAAATCCGCAAGAAATCTCGTGGTCCTACAACCCCAAAATTGCCGTAACAACTTTGGTTTGGGCTATTCCGCGTTCGCTCGCCACTACTTACGGAATCACTTTTGTTTTCTTCTCCTCCGCCTACTTAGATGTTTCAGTTCAGCGGGTTCGCCTCCATATTGGATAGTATGTCTTCAACATACTGGGTTGCCCCATTCGGATATCTACGGATCAATTCGTGTGTGCCAATCCCCGTAGCTTTTCGCAGCTTATCACGTCCTTCTTCGCCTCTGAGAGCCTAGGCATTCCCCATACGCCCTTATTTTGCTTATGTGCTTACAATTCTTTCGAATCGTACTTTCTATATATTTCTATATCTTTTTTATTCTTTCTAACTGTTTTGTTAGTTAAGTTTTATCAATATGTCAATGAACTTGTGGCGAATCGCCACTGATAATTAAACCAGTTTTGATTTTATGCCGTAGTGGAGAATATCGGAGTCGAACCGATGACCTCCTGCGTGCAAGGCAGGCGCTCTAGCCAGCTGAGCTAATCCCCCGTATCTAGTGTTTGGTTAACAGCTTACAGTTAACAGTAACTTTTGGGCGGTTAGTTTAACCTCTAGTATTTCCTTATCGAATTAGTAAATTAGTAGTCCCGGGCAGACTCGAACTGCCGACCCCTACATTATCAGTGTAGTACTCTAACCAGCTGAGCTACGAGACTCTGTATTACTTAATTCTTTTATTCTTTTTTTGGTATTAACAGCGAGAGTAAAGTATCATACTTCTATAATTATTCTCTAGAAAGGAGGTGTTCCAGCCGCACCTTCCGGTACGGCTACCTTGTTACGACTTAGCCCTAGTTACTAGTTTTACCCTAGGCAGCTCCTTGCGGTCACCGACTTCAGGTACCCCCAGCTTCCATGGCTTGACGGGCGGTGTGTACAAGGCCCGGGAACGTATTCACCGGATCATGGCTGATATCCGATTACTAGCGATTCCAGCTTCATAGAGTCGAGTTGCAGACTCCAATCCGAACTGAGACAAGCTTTGGAGATTCGCATCCTGTTGCCAGGTAGCTGCTTTCTGTACTTGCCATTGTAGCACGTGTGTAGCCCAGGACGTAAGGGCCGTGATGATTTGACGTCATCCCCACCTTCCTCACGGTTTGCACCGGCAGTCTTGCTAGAGTCCCCGCCACTACGCGATGGTAACTAACAATAGGGGTTGCGCTCGTTATAGGACTTAACCTGACACCTCACGGCACGAGCTGACGACAACCATGCAGCACCTTGTAAATTGTCCGAAGAAAAATCTGTTTCCAAATCTGTCAATCTACATTTAAGCCCTGGTAAGGTTCCTCGCGTATCATCGAATTAAACCACATGCTCCACCGCTTGTGCGGGCCCCCGTCAATTCCTTTGAGTTTCATTCTTGCGAACGTACTCCCCAGGTGGGATACTTATCACTTTCGCTTAGCCACTCAGTCCGAAAACCGAACAGCTAGTATCCATCGTTTACGGCGTGGACTACCAGGGTATCTAATCCTGTTCGCTCCCCACGCTTTCGTTCATCAGCGTCAATAAATACGTAGTAACCTGCCTTCGCAATTGGTATTCCATGTAATATCTAAGCATTTCACCGCTACACTACATATTCTAGTTACTTCCATACTATTCAAGCTCTGCAGTATCAATGGCAGTGTCCTAGTTAAGCTAGGAAATTTCACCACTGACTTACAAAGCCGCCTACGAACCCTTTAAACCCAATAATTCCGGATAACGCTCGGATCCTCCGTATTACCGCGGCTGCTGGCACGGAGTTAGCCGATCCTTATTCTTACAGTACCGTCAAGTCCCTACTCGTAGGGAGGTTTCTTCCTGTACAAAAGCAGTTTACAATCCATAGGACCGTCATCCTGCACGCGGCATGGCTGGTTCAGAGTTGCCTCCATTGACCAATATTCCTCACTGCTGCCTCCCGTAGGAGTCTGGTCCGTGTCTCAGTACCAGTGTGGGGGATCTCCCTCTCAGGACCCCTAATCATCGTTGCCTTGGTATGCCGTTACCACACCAACTAGCTAATGATACGCATGCCCATCTTATACCGATAAATCTTTATTATCAATACGATGCCATATCGATAAACCATGGAGCATTAATCCGAATTTCTTCGGGCTATTCCCCTGTATAAGGTAGGTTGCATACGCGTTACTCACCCGTGCGCCGGTCTCAAAAAAGCAAGCTTCTTCTACCCCTCGACTTGCATGTGTTAGGCCTGCCGCTAGCGTTCATCCTGAGCCAGGATCAAACTCTTCATCGTATATTTTTAATTTCGTAAATTAAAAAAGTATAATTCCAAATCTTGCGATTTGCCTTACTCTCTTATTTGTATGCTGTCAATCCAATATGTTTATGAACGTTGTCTTCTTATTTCTAAGCCTCACTTGTTTTTCAAAGCGAGTGCAAAAGTAAAAACTTATTTTGAATTAGCAAAAATTTTCTAGAAAATATTTTTCTTTATTTTTTCGCTCAACTCCCGTTTTTACTGAAGCGGACTGCAAAGATACTACCTTATTTTCCACTTATCCAAATTTATTTTTGTAAATTTTTTAAAGCTTATTTTTAGTCGTTCTTGCTTCACTTTTTGTTTATGATCGTCTGCTCTTCGAGACATTGTTACCGTAGCAACTACTTCTCTAATGCGGATGCAAAAGTAGTATCTTTTCTCTTACTTCCAAACTTATCTTTGTCTTTTTTTCAATGTTTTTAAAAAGTATTTCATAACTCATTATTATACCACCTTTTACAAGCGAAAGTTTTTTTGTCTTTTTTTAAAGGTTATAGCCTTATACTATCTCTATACTATATATATGTAAGGTTGGATGGTGGAATGTATTTAATATTGTACTCTATTATATATATGTAATAATTGAGAATATACCTTCTTATGCCCTTTCTGTCTATTTCTAAATGTTACTTTATCCTACCCAAAGGTGTTTTATCTACTTTTTTGTAGTTGATCTACTTATATAGGTATGCTTTTTTAGAAGAAAAGTCCCTTATTATATGGCTATTATCTTGTTTCGAAGAAAAACAGATGTACTTTTTTTATTCTCACATTGAGTAATTATCATCGTAAACAATTGTCTATCAAAAAGTAAAGTAAATTACCAGTATTATCTTTCTAAAGCCAAAACACTTCTGTATCCCAGTAATAGCAAGCCTTTATGCCTACTTCTTCAACACCGCTTCAACATTTCTCCAAGATTGCTCTATCTGAGCACCTCTTTCTTGAAGCAATATTGAAGAGGTCTTGTCGCACTCTTGAAGAGGGGGCTTAAAATATAGTAACAAAAAAGCCCTAGACTATATAGTCCAGGGCTGTATATGAATATAAAACTATTCTAAAATATTATCTAATCGTAATCGTGCAGTTAGACAGATCTTCTATTATTGCTAAAGATTCTACTCTTACTCCTTGCTCTTCTATTAACTTACGTCCGTCTTGAAATGCTTTTTCTATAATGAATCCCATTCCTACTAAATTAGCACCAGACTGTTTTATTAAATCTAGTACTCCTAAAGCGGCATTACCATACGCTAAAAAGTCATCTACAAATAAAACATTGTCTGTAGGCTGAAGAAAATCATTACTTATAACTACATCATACGTTCTATCCTTAGTAAAAGAGTGTATCTGTGTATGTAACATATTCTCCATTGTGCTAGGTTTTTTCTTCTTAGCAAATACCACAGGAAGATTTAATAAATATCCTGTCATAATAGCTGGAGCAATCCCACTAGCCTCAATAGTCATAATTTTATTCACATTAGTTCCTGCAAATCTTCTTACGAATTCTACTCCAATAGATTTCATTAGTACAGGGTCCATCTGATGGTTGATAAAACTGTCTACTTTTAAAATTCCTCCTTCAAAACATCTTCCATCTTGCAAAATTCTCTCTCTTAATAATTCCATATATGTTGTGTTGTATAATTATAAAATGAAAAGGACGACTAAACTTCCTTTGAAAATTGCAAGCGAATTTACGCATAATCCTTTTATCCCTATCCTAGTTCCTTTAAATTCTTTACTCAAGCAAGAAAAAACAGTCTCTATTCTTCTATTAATTTATACCATCCTCTTAAAACTACGTCTTAACACAAAAATCACGACAATAAAAATAGCCCAATCGATCAAAGCACTTGCCCAATAAATACCATTAATCCCAAAAATACGGGGCACAACTAACATAATAGGAACATACAACACTAGCTGTCTAAAAAGCGCAACCAAACTAGCTGGCCTCGCATTCTCTACAGATGGAAACCAAACCATACCCATGAATATAGCTGGCAACACCAACAAAACACTCATATATACACGAAAATTAATCAATTGATCTATTGAAAATAATTGGTTTGGTATCATTAAGGATAAGACATCCTGAGGAAAAAACATTACTAAACACCAGAAGGGTAATAATAGCCCTACTCCAGTCCAAGTAAATAATACATATGATCGCTTAGTACGAACATAATTCTGGACACCATAATTCATCCCTGCTACTGGCTGAAGTGCACGCATCAATCCGAACATAGGTGTACACAATAATAAATAAAAACGATTAACAGCAGTAAAGAAGGTAATGTCACTATCTGTACCATACTTAGACAAGGCATTAAAAATGACTATATTCTGAATGACAACCATCACCATCATAATCATGGCAGGCATTCCTAGCTTAATAATAAGTCTAGTAATCTGCTTATCATTAAAAAATGACCAAACATTAGTCTTAAAAGAAGATTTAGAAAAATGATAATACCCTATACCTAGAATAGTATAAACAATCATCGATACATTAGTAGCCCAAGCAGCACCTACTACCCCACCTCCTAATATAGATATAAAAATAGGCTTAAGTACTATATCGATTATTAACCCTATCGCTATCATTAGAGCTGCAGTCTTCATCTTTCCTTCTGCGCGAATCATCATATTCAACGCTAAACCATGTACCCAAAAGAAAGTACCTAATAGAATAACCTTATAATACTGGGAAGCTAAAATAGCTATCTCCCCTCTGCCTCCCATCAAATAGATTAGTTCATCGGCAAAAATATAGGCGGGAAGCATAAAAGCCACGGAGAATAAAATGCTAAGAAAATTAACTGAACCTAAACATCTAGCCAAATTACTCTGATCATCTGCTCCTATCCAAATACTAATAGCGGCACCTGCACCCGTGCCTATAAGGCTACCGATAGCTTGTCCAATCTGTGCTAAAGGAAAAGCGATCCCAACAGCTGCCAATGCTGTATCATTAATCAGGTGCCCAACAAAGACACCGTCTAAAAAGTTATTTAGCCCAAATAAGACCATCGCTATAATAGCTGGCCAAGACATCTGCCACATCACATTAGACAAATTGCCTTTTAAAATCAATTGTTTCTGTTTATCCATATTTATAAGTGAATGATTTAATAATTCTCACTGATAAACATTAGAAACAAGGATAAGAAGATTTCTCTCTTTACAACTTAGTCGCTTTTAGAATAACAAATGGACGCACAACAGCTTGTCCTAGCTTATTAGTTGTATTCTCCATATACTGCCATTGTTCTATATTATAGAAACCAATATTAGTCAATAAACGAATAAGCCACTCTGTCTTATGAAAATGGAAGACTTCTTCTGTAGCGAAAGCTTGTTTTAGAGCAAAGTCCTTCTGAATATACGATAAAGTTAATTGTCCTTCTGAACGTAAAATACGATATATCTCTTGAAAATACTTATTTGGCTCTTCCCAAAAATAAATAGTATTAACCGAAAAGAAACCGTCAAAAGATTTGTCTTCAAAATCCATTCTTCCTGTATCATTCCCTAAAGACAATTTGACTTTACTTTCTTTTATTAGCTCTTTATTGAATTCTGTTGCTTCACTTAACATGACATCAGATAACTCAATACCTTCATAACTCAAGCTTTTTTCTTTAGAAAACAAATATGGCAAATGGCGACCATTACCAAATCCTAATTCTAGAATATGCATCCCTGCTTTAATGTTTAAACGGTCAATAGTTTTATAAATCATATTGTTATTGGATGCATACATCCTATTTCCAACCCTAACTCCATCATCTCCACTAGGACATCTAAGCTGTTTTGCTAATTCAATATTATCCATTGGCTCCATATACTATAAATTTTGACCAAATATAGTTATTTAGAATTAATCTTAATAATTATATTTGTGCAAATTTCCTTCATGTAACTAAAATAGTTGTTACCTAAAAAGGAATAAACTTTACGCAAAACGGATTATTATGGAAATGATCATTAAGGACATCGATACAAAAGAGATCTTACTAGAGAAAAGATATCAAACTTTATACTCAGAAACAGCTAATCTAGATAAATGTAAGACCATACGCATCCACAATGATATAGTAGAAAATAAAGTAACAGAGTACTATAATCAGAATTCTATTCTAATCTTCGGGATGATGAATATAAAAAAGGATATCTCTATAGAGATGTATACAGATGAACCATTTTATGAAATGCACTTTTGTATAAATGGTAGATCAGCCTTTAATTCGACTTACAACAATGTAAAGTTTAATAAAAATCAACACAACCTATATTTACAAAAAGAACTACAAGGTACTTTTAAACAAAATGAAAACAGCAATGAATATATGGAGGTACTATTCCCTCAAGACCATGTGGACTCCTTAATTAATCAATATGAAGGTCTGATCCCTCCTATCAATAAAACAAACAACCAGTTATTCCAAAACAATGCTTTAGTAAACGTAGAAATAAAAGCAGTTCTTACCGAAATTTATAACACAAATAGAACTGGTGTCATGAAACAATTATACTTAGATGTAAAGAGTAAAGAATTACTCTTATTGCAATTCGAGCAATATATACGTTTAAATTCCAATAAGGATTTGACAAAAATATCTCTATCTGATAAACAAAAACTGGCAGAAGCTAAAGAACACATAGAACAAAACTATCAAGCCCCTCTTAGTTTATCAGAACTTGCACTAGAAGTGGGATTAAATGATTATAAACTAAAGAAAGGCTTCAAAGAGGTCTACAATACTACAGTATTCGGATATGTGTATCAATTAAGAATGGAATACGCTCATAAATTGTTGCGCAACACAACTATACCTATTAAAGAAATAGCTCACTACTGTGGATACGAGCATGTACAACACTTCACTTCTGCCTTTAAACGTATGTATCAAACTACACCAGCTAAATACAGAGAGGCTTAGAATTTCTTCTTTAAGGGGCTTATCAAATTTCTTTTGAAAGCTCTGACTTCCTTTTTAGGATATGGTAGTTTAGTGATATCAACATCTCCTACCCCTTGAACTCTAACCATAATCTCAAGAAGAGTAATTTTGGCTCTAGTGTTCTCTTGTGTGATGACAAACTTAACTAAATTAGACTGATAGTAAACACTATCTCTCTTCTCCTCTTCTATATCTAGTAATCTACCTAGTACATATTGATCGTTTAGTTCATAATGTATCAAATCATTAACCGAGTCAATTACAATAGGTCTTTGAACAGGAGTAAGTTTATTATTCCACTTCTGCACTTTTTCTACTTGAACTTCATTTAATTTTTGAATCAGTTCTCTCTTCGTTCCTTTAAAATAATACTCTTGGTCCTGAATAGGATAAAAAGTAGATACTTTAGGAATCTGAGAAGTTGCCATAAAAGAAAAAATAGAAAGATAAATCACTCCTACTTTGGCACTGCGATATGATCTATGGATAGTAATATTATTAAATACATAATAGCACAACACCACACTGACTAAAGCCATGTAGTCAGTATAATCAACTACCCGTCCGATAGATAATCCAAAACCATTAAGCCATGATAACACAGGGGTAGATAAAGGACTTTTAAACCATATAAACAATAACACTGTCTTATATGAATACCTCTAATATATTTTGGAAAAAAGGCAGACCAAAAAAAAGGGAAGATAAATAGTCCTGTAAAATCTGATAGTTTGCCCGTTATCACATTAGAAAACTCTTCTTTCAACCAAAAATCATTACACAGAAGCAAAGCTAGGCATACTAAAAATAAAGGATGTAGAATCTTATTAGAATGTGTAACTATAGGCATCATAGACAGATTAAAAACTTAAAAGTAATAAAAAAACCCCAAGAGCGACAATCTTGGGGTTTTCTAACAAAAATAAACTAACAACTCAATAAACAACAAATACTTGAAGTACTGTATGATTACATTGAATCACATACATAACCTGCGACAACAAATAGTTATGTAATATTATTAATTACCTTAATAGGCTATATTCAAATCTTGGGTATCCACGTTCACCTTTTTCATTCATAAAGCTTAGTACACGCATCTTATAGTAATTACCTTTTGAATCTTTAATTACGTAAAAGATATTAGTGAATAATTTTTTATCATTCGCTACATCTCTCCATGTACCACCTATAGTACGCAAGTCTAAAGACAGTGCTCCTTTATCTACATCGGCTAAAGAGAAACTCTTATACATTGTTTTATCCTTTTCAGGTATTGTAACTTTATAAGCAGTAACACCCGCATATCTATTGTTTACAATAAAATCTGAATAACCATAAGAACCTTTAGGATCTCCGTTTTGATCAACTGTATTTGTAAATACAGTAAAGTTTAAATCCCACTTTTGTTTAGTTGGTTCAACATTAACAATATTGTTAGTATCGAAACTAAAGAAAACAAAATTATAAGCTGGCTTCTTCTCTATATATACTTCTTTATGTGTACTATCATTTAAATCTGCATACTGCAATAGATAACCTTGATCTTTTCTTAGTATTCTAATCTTCTTCCATCCTCTTGTATCACCAGTTACATTTACAGAACCCGCAGCAACACTAGAAGTACCAGGTTTAAAACCTAAATTTACTAAATAAACTTTATTATCATCTGCATTAAGCTTAACTTCCTTAATCGCTGTAGCTGTAAGATCTCCAATAGGAGCATCAATATAAGCAACATTGGCAGGGTCAAACGTTCCTATCTGTACTTGAGTTTTTAGACTCGTTACATCACTTTCTCTCACTTTATCAATATCTGTACTTGATAAAGCACTTGTAGCCATATAAATAGATCCGTTCAATTTAACTCTAAACTCTTTATCTGCATAAAAGGCTAAGTCCCAAGAATCACGTTGTACAGGATACATTGCCTTTCCTCCTAAATCTACGTATACTTGTTTAGGTTGGCTCGGTCCACCAATAGCAGGCATTAAAAGTCCTCCAATAGCTGTATCAAAACTAACCACCATCACATTATATCCTTGAATCTTAGGTTCTTTTATTGAATAATTAACCTTCACTATATCAAACTGGACTGTCTTATCAGAACGATCATAAGGATATATTAGGTTATTAAATACAAAATTCACTTTTCGATCGCCTTTAGCGAAAGGAATAGTTAATATACCCGCTTTAGCACTTGGAATAGTATTATAATCTACATCATATCTTGCATTTACTTCAGAAACTCTCATCTCAATACTTCCCGCTTCGGCAGCCGGTTCAGAAAAAATCACATTTAATTCTTTCTTATCTACGATTTCTCCATAACTAATAGATTGTTCTTCATAAGCTACAATAAAATCCCTTGTGTCACTATTACCATTCTTAGAATCCTTTTCACATGATATCATCATAAAAAGAGATACGATAAATATGCTAATATGTAATAAACGTCTCATCATCATTAAAAACCTAATTTATATTGTAATTTTACAAAGAAGCTTCTTCCATATCCCAGTGGTTGTGAAGGAGAAGAAGAGCTATGCGCTGTTCCAGAACTTGTTGTTGATGTTAAATCTTTAACATCAAATATATTTCTTAGCCCAACTGTTGCAAACAACATATTCTTAAAGAAAGGCTGACGAACACTAAAATCCATCCAAGAATAGCTTTCTTGCTTTCCCTTCATATAGTATTCACCAAAAAGATCCGACTCCATCTTATAACGATACTCTTCCCCATTAAATTTATAATATAACGAGAACATAGTCCCTGTAGATGGCAACTTATAACTAATATTAGCTGTCACTTCAGGAGTATATAAGAACTTATCTGTATCACTAGGAGCACCATATATTTGCTGAGCAGCCCCTGAATAGGTAAAACCAAGACCTACATCTAATGTTTTCCAACGCAATTGATTCAAGAAAGTTACTCCTATATTTCTATAACGATTAACATTATGATATTTATACTTAAGTCCTGATGGATCAATAATCTGAATTACATCAATCTTATCTTGTACATTCAAAAAACGTCCAGTCAAACTACTACTAAATTCAATATCTTCACTAAATTCTACTGCCTTTTTAATATTCAAAAAGAACGTCTTTCCTTTCTCTGGATTTAAATTTGGATTACCTTGTAAATCATGATTAACGTCTACAAAATACGTATATAACTCTTCATAATTAGGCAAACGAGGAGATGTACCTACAGTAGCACGAATCTCATAATCATTTGGCAATACATATTTAAGCATTAAACTCATAGCATGCTGACTGTCAAAAGTATTTGAAGTCATTAAACGATATCCTGGACGAATCATGAAATTAGGCATAACGTCAATCTCTGATGAAGCATAAAAATCATAACTTCCTAAAGATCTGCTTTGAGGAGATTCTCCTAATGATTCGCTCATTAATGAATACCCTTTACTATTCGCTACTTCATATCCTAATTGGAATCTAGCTCTTTCCCATTTAATAAAATCACTAAAAGTTCCTCTCGAAAAGAACACTTCTCTACTTTCACTTTTATATGAGTTTTTATCAAATTTCTCGTCATACTTAATTCTATATCTATAAAAATCTATCTCCCTCTCTTGTTTCTGATAAGTAAAAGACAAATCAAAACGGAAAAGATCTTGAAATTTACCAGAAGTATTTAGAATGTTAGACCATCTCTTTGTATTCGTAATACGGTCTTTAGCAATAGGATCAATCGTTTCAAACACAGGATCCTCGTTTACCTCGAAGGTCTTACTATAATCCTTCATTCTCTCATCAAAGTATTCGAACTTATAGAATACACGATAAGACTTATGGTGGTAATTCAGAAGAGCCTTTACATTATTTTGATTCTTTGGTAACCATTCGTGTCCCCTTTTATCTTCATCTCCATAATAAGTAAACCCTTTTCTATCATTAAACCATCCTTTAAAATCATTATGAGTATAACTAACACTTGCATATAAATTATCATTTATATTATGTCCTATCGTTAGCCCCTGAATATGCTTTCCTTTATTCTTCAAATTATATTCATCACCAACAGTCTCTTCTTGTGTAAAGAAATTTACGTTCCAATCATGAATATTATTTTTCTTAGTAATGATATTTATAATTCCTGTTACTGCATTCGCTCCATAGTCTACCCCCATGGCTCCTTCTACAATTTCTACTTGTTCAATATCATCTAAGTTAATCTGAGTAAGGTCTGTATTATTACCAAAGCCTTCATCAGAAATCATAGGTACATTATCCACTAGTATCGTAAAATACTGGGCGTCTAAACCAAACATCTTCACAGTAGATCTACCTGTACCAGCATTTGGTAGTATAGATATATTCATCACTTGATTTAATGCGTCAGCTAATGTTACTGCCCCTAAATTTTCTAAACGTTGCCTATTCAGAACTGTCACATTATTAACAGCCTTATTTATAGATTGTGGACTATACTGTCCAGAGATAACAATTTCTCCAAGATTAGCATTGGGTGGCGTTATAGTATCTTGTACTTGAGCAAAAGTAAATGCTGGAATTGCACAAAAAGCACTCAGTACAAATATGGTATTACGCTTCATTTATTCTTTTTGTTTTTTATTTAGATGATTTCTTGATTGCAAAGATAGAAAAATATCTTATTTAAAATGAATTTAAATAATTATTTTGTAAATAAAAAAACGAAGCAATAGCTTCGTTTTCAGTATATCAAAATAAATATCTATCTAATTCTTAGGTAAGAACACTTCGGCCATCATACAACGAGCACTTCCACCACCACAAGCTTCTATAGTATCTAAGCTACTATGTAAGATTGGACAATGCTTTTCTATTGCTTTTATTTGATTAGCGTCTAAACTATTATAAGCTTGCGTTGACATTACTAAATAACGTTGATCGTTTGCTCCTTTTACTTGTAACATATTACCAGCAAAATTATTAACTTGTTCTTCCGTAATAGTAATAACTTCTTTTCCTGTGCTCTTTAAACTATTTAAGACTGTTTTTCTCTCTTGTTTATCATCAATACAATCTGCGCAAATTACAGCAAATGTTTCGGCTAAACACATCATAACATTAGTGTGATAGATATGTTTTCTTTCTCCATCTACTGTTTGAAACGCTTCAAAAATTACTGGGTCTGTCTCAAAATCTTCACAAAACTCAATAACTAAACCTTCATCAGCACGTGGTGACAATGCACAATACGTCTTTTCATTAGCTCTGTCTAACAATAAACTTCCTGTACCTTCTAAGAATAAGTTATCTTCTTCTGCCGATGTATAATCCCATATATCATCATCGATTACAAAGCCTTCTTTCTCCAAGATATCAAATATATCTTCTCTTCTCTCCAGTCTTCTATTCTCAGCAAACATTGGGTAAAGAACTACTTCTCCACTTTCGTGAAAAGAAATCCAGTTGTTCGGGAAAATACTATCTGGTGTATCAGGATCTACAGTATCTTCTACTACAATAACATTAACTCCAACAGCTCTTAATTTTTCTACGAAAGCATCAAATTCTTGTTGAGCTTTTGCATTAACTGTAGCAGGAGTTGTATTATCAAGTACTTTTTGATAATAGTTATTTACTGCAGTTTGTTCGTTCATACGAAACGCCACAGGGCGAATCATTAATATTGTATTAGTAGTTTGATTCATAACATATATTTTAATCACGTATCAAAGGTAATGTAGAACATCTTAATAACCCCTCTTGTTTTGCAATTTCTGCATAAGGAATCTCTTCTACAACGAAATTATTATCTCTTAACCAATTATTCAGTCTTGTGAAATTACGTTCAGACACAATAACTTCTGGGCTAATAGAAAATACATTCGAAAACATATGATACATTTCTTCTCTTTCAATGTGAAATAAGTTGTCTTTACCGAAAATTTCAACTAATTGATAGTATTCTTTCTCATCATAAAAACCACCTTTATAGATTATTCCTTTATCATTTCCGATTGGTTGAAAACAACAATCTAAATGCAATGCATTATCACGTGGTTCTGTTCTAGACTTCACCAAGTCAAATGATAAAACTGTTTTATTAGGGAATAATTCTTTAATAAAATCAACACCTAGCTGATTTGTTCTTGCTGTAATATATTCTTTATAATCAGGGCGTTTATAGCTTCCTATAAAAATATAATCATTCCATGGCATTACATCTCCTCCTTCAAAGTGTACTTCTTCTGGAGCAGAGATTATAGATGCAGGATTAATTTGATCTAACACATACTGTATTGCATGTAATTCACGATCTCTATCTGGTAGGATATTCGCTTTAATGAATTTATCTTCAATCACAAATCCAATATCACGAGTAAAAATTTGATTGTAGTCTTCAATGATTTCAGGTCTATACACCTTTACATCATATTTTTCGAATACTTTATTAAAAGCATCCATTTCTTGAATCATGTCAGATTCTACAGGATAAGTACCTGCTTTAATATGCTCTAACGACTTAGGGTCGTAAGCTTCTTCTACTGTAGGTGTGGGTCCGATACTATTAGCTGTACCTAGGACCACAGCCCGCAATCTCGAGGTTTCATTCTTAACGTTTAACTTAAGCATAAATATTGATTTTCCACAAATATAACAAAATACTCTCTACTTAATTCTTTACAAAATAAAAAAGGCACCCTTAATTAGGGTACCTCTTCAACAAATATAAAATAAATATTATTTTCTATCTTTCATAGGAACAAATGTTCTTAATGCTTCACCAACGTATAACTGTCTAGGTCTTCCAATTGGCTCTTTATTAATTCTCATTTCCTTCCACTGAGCGATCCATCCTGGTAAACGTCCAATAGCAAACATAACTGTGAACATTTCAGTAGGGATACCTAAAGCTCTATAAATAATTCCTGAGTAGAAATCAACATTAGGATATAAGTGTCTTTCTACGAAATAAGGATCTTTAAGAGCTGCTGCTTCTAATTTTTTAGCAATGTCTAAAACTGGATCATCAACACCTAATTTTCCTAATACTTCATCAGCTGCTTTTTTGATAATTCTAGCTCTTGGATCAAAGTTTTTATAAACTCTGTGTCCGAATCCCATTAAACGGAAAGAATCATCTTTATCTTTAGCTTTATTTAAATATTTCTCTACATCACCACCATCATTCTGAATTGCTTCAAGCATTTCTAATACAGCTTGATTAGCTCCTCCATGTAATGGTCCCCATAAAGCAGAAACACCAGCAGATACAGATGCAAATAATCCAGCATGAGAAGAACCTACCATACGCACTGTAGATGTAGAACAGTTTTGCTCATGATCCGCATGTAAGATAAATAACTTATCAATTGCATTTTTTACGATTGGATCGATTTCATAAGGTTCTGTTGGCAAAGCAAACATCAATCTTAAGAAGTTATCTACATAGCTCTTAGTATTATCATAATAGTTTAGAGGATATCCTTTAGCTTTTCTATAAGTCCAAGTTGCTATTACTAAGAACTTACTCATTGTCTTACATACAGCCTCATATAATGACTTAGAACAATCAGCGTCAACTACTTTAGGATTAAATGCAGTTAAAGCACTAGTCAAAGAAGCTAACACTCCCATTGGGTGTGCCGTCTTAGGGAACCCATCAATGATATTCTTCATTTCTTCATTAACTAATGAATACTTTCTGATATCATTCTCGAATTTCTCTAATTGTTCTTGAGTTGGTAACTCTCCGAAGATAATCAAATAAGAAACTTCTAAGAAATTAGAATATTCTGCTAATTCTTCAATAGAATATCCTCTGTATCTCAAGATTCCTTCTTCTCCATCTAAGAATGTAATTGCACTCTTGCATGCACCAGAATTTTTATAACCTGGGTCATAAGTAATAGCTCCAGTTAAAGCACGTAATTTCAATACATCAATTGCTACTTCATTCTCAGTACCAACTAATACAGGAAACTCATGTCTTTTACCGTCAACCTCTATATAAGCTGTTTTAGACATATTGTTATTATTTTATTTTTTCTATAAGTTTTACTCACTACTAGCAAACATATTCTAGTAATTTTTCAGTAGGAAAGATAGGAATTATTATGCATACATACAAGTCATATTCGTAAAGTAATCATTAAAAATGAACAAAAAACCTCATTTTAGAGACTAACAAAACGAATGAAAAAATAAGGCATACTAAATAATCATAAACACATTGGATTAGTTAAAAAAAAACATTATTCACAATAATTTATTTTTACAAAATACCAGCATAACCGTGCCCATGTACTATAAAATAAAAAAGCGGTAGATATGATATCATATCTACCGCTTTTTATTTATAAAGGATTATCTTTTTACTTTAAAAGCATTCCCCTGAGGATAATAAGCGATATCACCTAATTCTTCCTCTATTCTTAATAATTGATTATACTTAGCCATACGATCAGATCTAGACGCAGAACCAGTTTTAATTTGTCCACAATTAAGAGCAACAGCTAAATCAGCAATAGTACTATCTTCTGTTTCACCTGAACGGTGAGACATAACAGAAGTAAATCCAGCATTCTTAGCCATGTTAACAGCAGCTATAGTCTCAGTAAGTGTTCCTATCTGATTTACTTTAATCAAAATAGAGTTACCAATACCTTCATTAACACCACGCTCAAGTCTAGCTACATTAGTAACAAATAAATCATCACCTACTAACTGAACTTTATCACCAATCTTATCCGTTAAATACTTCCAACCATCCCAATCATCTTCGTACATACCGTCTTCAATAGATACTATTGGATACTTCTCAACTAACTCAGCTAAGTAATCCGCTTGCTCTTGAGAAGTACGTACTTTACCTAATTCACCTTCGAATTTAGTATAATCATATTTACCATCTACATAGAACTCAGAAGCCGCACAATCTAAAGCGATCATAATCTCATCTCCAAATCTATAGCCTGCATTCTCAACTGCTAATTTAATAGAATCAAGAGCATCTTCAGTTCCTTTTAAAGTAGGAGCAAAACCTCCTTCGTCACCTACTGCTGTACTTAATCCTCTCTCGTGTAAAACGTTCTTCAAATGATGGAATATCTCAGTCCCCATTTGCATAGCATGTGTAAAAGTAATTGCTTTTACAGGCATGATCATAAACTCTTGAAATGCAATAGGAGCATCAGAGTGAGACCCACCATTAATAATATTCATCATTGGAACTGGTAGCGTGTTTGCAGAAACACCACCTACATAACGATATAATGGCATTCTTAACTCATTTGCTGCTGCTTTAGCTACTGCTAAAGAAACACCTAAAATAGCATTCGCTCCTAAATTTCCTTTATTACTAGTACCATCTAATTCAATCATCAATTGGTCAATAGTATTCTGTTCGAAAACACTAACACCTACGATGTGCTCAGCAATTACATTGTTAACGTTATCAACAGCTTTTAATACTCCTTTACCTAAGAAAGCTTTACCACCATCGCGTAACTCTACTGCTTCGTGCTCACCCGTAGAAGCTCCAGATGGAACAGCAGCACGACCTAACATACCACTTTCAGTAATAACATCTACTTCTACTGTAGGATTCCCTCTAGAATCTAATATTTGACGTGCATGCACACTAATAATTGTACTCATAAATTGTGTCTTAAAATTTAGTATAAACAAATTTACAACTTTAATTGAACTTACTTAATACAGATAAGAAATAAAGTTTATATATAACGAAAGGAACTACACTGTAGCTCCTTTATTATTTTTTATATTCTCAACAAACTCATCAAATAAATATCTTGAGTCATGTGGACCAGGACTTGATTCAGGATGATATTGAACAGAGAAAACATTCTTATTCTTCATCTTCATACCTGCAACAGTACCATCATTTAGATGCACATGAGTTAACTCAAGATTAGCATGTTTAGCCAACTCCTCTTTATTAATAGCGAAACCATGATTCTGTGATGTGATTTCACCTTGAGTAGAACCTAGATTCATCACAGGATGATTTACTCCACGATGTCCACTAAACATTTTAAATGTACTAACTCCTTGAGATAATCCAATCAATTGATGACCTAAACAAATACCGAAAACAGGAAGCCCTGAATCTATAACTTTATTAACCGTGTCAAGAACTCCTAATTTTGCTAAAGCTTGTGGATCACCAGGTCCGTTAGATAGGAAATATCCATCAGCACCAAATGCTACTAATTCATCATAAGAAACATTGTAAGGAAACACCTTTACATAACAATCTCTCTCTTCGAAACAACGCAAAATATTTGTTTTAATACCAAAATCAACTGCCGCAATTTTATGAGACGCATCAGGATTACCAAAGTAGTAAGCTTCTTTAGTAGATACTTTAGAAGACAACTCTAAACCTTCCATTGAAGGAACGTTCTCTAACATCACTTTTAACTCCTCAATTGATTTACCATCTGTTGAGATGATAGCATTCATAGCACCGTTGTCTCTAATATGAGCGGTAAGAGCACGTGTATCAACATCAGAAATAGCTATAAGATTAGCCTTTTCCAAATAAGTCAATAAATCCGATTCTGAATTTGGACGTGAATGATAATAACTAAAGTTTTTACAAACTAAACCAGAAATCTTAATTCCATCAGAATCAACTTCGTCAACATTAACCCCATAGTTACCAATATGAGCAGTTGTTGATAACATGATTTGACCGAAGTAAGAAGGATCTGTAAAGATTTCTTGATAACCTGTCATTCCAGTGTTAAAACAAATCTCTCCGAATGCTGTACCTTCTACACCAACCGACTTACCAAAAAAAACAGTTCCATCTTTTAAAACTAAAACCGCCTTCTTTCTTTCTGAATATTCCATTGTATTGTTGTGTTGTATTAATTTTTAGCAAAAATAAAAAAAAAAGGACATCCTTATAAAGAATGTCCTTAATATTATAAATAACAAAAATAAATTTTGTTGATACTATTCATTAGTTTCAGCTTCATTAGAAGTTGCCTCAGTCGCAGGAGCTTCAGCAGCTTTCTTTTTACCTCTACGAGTAGATGATTTTTTAGCTTCTTTCTTAGCAACGTTGTATAATTCGTTGAAGTCAACGAATTCAATCATAGCCATATCAGCGTTATCTCCTAAACGATTACCTAACTTAATAATACGAGTATATCCACCTGGACGATCTCCTACTTTTTGAGCTACTTCTCTAAATAGTTCAGTAACTGCGTCTTTGTCTCTCAAATAAGAGAAAACAACACGACGGTTATGAGTATCGTCAGTTTTAGCTTTAGTTACTAATGGCTCAATAAACTGCTTTAAAGCTTTAGCTTTAGCTACAGTAGTATTGATACGCTTGTGCTCGATTAAAGAACAAGCCATATTAGCAAGCATAGAGTTTCTATGTCCTGCTTTTCTACCTAAGTGATTTATTTTCTTTCCGTGTCTCATTTCTTACTAGAATTTAGACTTTGCAGTCTAGTTTATTCTTTATCTAATTTGTATTTTGATAGATCCATCCCGAAATTAAGTCCCTTAACAGCTACTAACTCTTCTAATTCAGATAAAGACTTCTTACCGAAGTTTCTAAATTTCATCAAGTCGTTTTTGTTAAATGATACTAAGTCTCCTAATGTATCTACTTCAGCCGCTTTCAAACAATTCAATGCTCTAACTGAAAGATCTAAATCAACTAGTTTAGTTTTTAGAAGCTGTCTCATATGAAGAGATTCCTCATCATACGATTCAGTTTGTGCAATCTCATCTGCCTCTAAAGTAATTCTCTCATCTGAGAATAGCATAAAGTGGTGTATTAATGTTTTTGCAGCTTCAGTTAACGCATCTTTTGGATGAATAGAACCATCGGTAATGATATCAAAAACTAACTTCTCATAGTCAGTTTTTTGCTCAACACGATAGTTTTCGATAGCATACTTAACGTTCTTAACTGGAGTATAAATTGAGTCAGTAAAGATAGTACCAATAGGAGCATTAGGTTTTCTATTCTCTTCAGCTGGTACGTAACCTCTTCCCTTCTCAATAGTAAGATCCATATTAATAGTTACATTACTATCCATATTACAGATAACTAATTCTGGATTCAGAATCTGGAAACTAGAAATGAATTTCTGGAAATCACCTGCAGTCAACTGTTCTTTACCAGAGAAAGAGATACTAACAGTTTCATTATCAACATCTTCAATTTGACGTTTAAAACGAACTTGTTTTAGGTTAAGAATGATTTCAGTAACATCCTCAACTACACCAGCGATAGTAGAAAACTCATGATCTACTCCTTCAATACGAACTGAAGTAATTGCATATCCTTCAAGAGAAGAAAGAAGAACTCTTCTTAATGCATTACCTATTGTCAATCCATATCCCGGTTCTAAAGGTCTAAATTCGAATTTGCCTTTAAAATCGGTCGAATCAATCATGATAACTTTATCGGGCTTTTGAAAATTAAATATTGCCATATTTGTTTCGACTGAATGTCAATTATTATTTGTTGTACAACTCTACGATTAACTGTTCTTTGATGTTTTCAGGAACTTGAAGTCTTTGAGGTACAGAAACAAATGTTCCTTCTAACGTTTCAGGATTCCAAGT
This sequence comes from Myroides sp. ZB35, assembly GCF_001865835.1. NCBI lineage: Bacteria > Pseudomonadati > Bacteroidota > Flavobacteriia > Flavobacteriales > Flavobacteriaceae > Myroides > Myroides sp. ZB35. The sequence continues at coordinate 535,040 of NZ_CP017769.1, forward strand.
AATCCACTCGTAAACAGCGCTAGAATTAGATAATGAACGTTCGATAGTCTCTAGAGATCTTGATTTTTCACGAACAGCAACTTTATCACCAGGTTTCAATTGGTATGAAGGAATATTTACTAATTCCCCATTTACAGTAATATGTCTATGAGAAACGATTTGACGCGCAGCTCTACGAGATGGAGCAATTCCCATTCTGAATACTACGTTGTCTAATCTTGACTCACATAATTGAATTAATACCTCACCAGTAACTCCACGAGCTGCAGCAGCTTTTTTGTATAAGTTTCTGAATTGTTTTTCTAAAATACCATAAGTATATTTAGCTTTTTGTTTTTCCAATAACTGGATAGCATATTCTGATTTCTTACCTCTTTTTCTTGCTAAACCATGTTGTCCTGGAGGGTAATTTCTTTTTTCTAAAGACTTGTCATCTCCGAAAATTGCTTCACCGAACCTACGTGCGATTTTTGTTTGTGGACCAGTATATCTTGCCATTTCTTAATAAAATTGAAAAAAGGTAGGGATTATGAATTCAGGTCACTTTCCTCCGATAATCTATTCCTACCTTTGGTTATACTATAAAATTAAACTCTTCTTCTCTTTGGAGGACGACATCCATTGTGTGGCATTGGAGTAATATCGATAATCTCTGTTACTTCGATTCCACCGTTATGTAAAGATCTGATTGCAGATTCTCTTCCGTTTCCAGGTCCTTTTACATAAACTTTTACTTTTTTCAATCCTGCCTCAAGTGCAACTTTACCGCAATCTTCTGCAGCCATTTGAGCAGCGTAAGGAGTGTTCTTTTTAGAACCTCTGAATCCCATTTTACCTGCTGATGACCAAGAAATCACTTCACCTTTTTTGTTAGTTAATGAAATGATGATATTGTTAAACGTCGCATTAATATGAGCTTCACCTGTTGACTCAACAAGTACTTTACGTTTTTTTGTATTCGCTTTAGCCATATTACTACTTATTATTTAGTTGCTTTTTTCTTGTTAGCAACAGTTTTTCTTTTACCTTTTCTTGTTCTAGAGTTGTTCTTAGTTCTTTGTCCTCTTAATGGAAGACCAGCTCTATGACGGATACCTCTGTAGCATCCGATATCCATTAAACGTTTGATGTTTAATGAAATCTCTGAACGTAATTCTCCTTCAATTGTGAATTGACCTACAGCTTCACGGATAGCTCCGATCTCATCGTCATTCCAATCTTGAACTTTTTTATTTTCGTCAACTTTAGCTCTTTCTAGAATTTCTTTAGCTCTACTTGAACCAATTCCAAAAATATAAGTTAAAGCAATGATTCCTCTTTTGTGTTTAGGTATATCTACCCCTGCGATTCTTGCCATAATTATCCTTGTCTTTGTTTAAATCTAGGATTCTTTTTATTAATAACGTAAAGTCTACCTTTTCTACGTACTATAATGCACTCGGCACTTCTTTTTTTAACTGATGCTCTTACTTTCATTTTAATAGCCTCTTTAATATCTATAAGTAATTCTTGCTTTGGTCAAATCGTAAGGGCTCATCTCTAATTTTACTCTGTCACCAGGTAATAATTTGATATAATGCATACGCATCTTACCTGAGATATGGGCGATTACTACGTGTCCATTTTCTAATTCCACACGGAACATAGCATTTGATAATGCTTCAATAATTGCTCCGTCTTGTTCTATTGCTGATTGTTTTGCCATAAAAACTAAGCTGTTGCTCTTCTATTTTTACCACTTGTCATCATGCTATCATACTGTTTGTTCAGTAAATAAGCATTGACTTGTTGAATTGTATCGATTACAACACTTACCATAATCAATAACGATGTTCCTCCATAAAACATTGCCCAACCTTGTTGAACTCCTAATAAACTTACCACGATTGCAGGGAAAACTGCGATTAGTGCTAAGTAAAGAGAACCTGGGAATGTTATTAAAGACATGATTCTATCTAAGAAATCACCTGTCTCACTACCTGGTTTAACACCTGGTATAAAACCGCCACTTCTCTTTAGATCATCAGCCATCTTATTAGTAGGTACTGTAATTGCGGTGTAAAAGTACGTAAAAATTATGATTAATAAAGCAAAAAGTGCATTATACTCCCAACCAAACACATTATGAAATGTTGTACTGATTGATTTAGCAGTATCCGAAGTTGACAAACCTGCTACTGCAGCTGGCACAAACATGATCGCCTGAGCGAAGATGATTGGCATAACTCCTGATGCATTTAACTTTAATGGAATCCACTGACGGTTACCGCCTAACATAGATTGATCATAAGTTCCTGAAGCACTTCTTCTTGCATACTGAACCGGTATACGTCTCACAGCAAGAGTTAAATAGATACAAGCAACGATGATTAACAACCATAAAATTACTTCTATAACCACCAACATAGGTCCTCCATTATTTTCTGTAATTCTTGATTGGAATTCTTGGATGAAAGACATTGGAAGTCTTGCAATAATACCAACCATAATTAATAATGAAATTCCATTTCCAATACCTTTATCAGTAATTTTTTCACCTAACCACATTGCAAAAACAGTTCCGGTCACTAGTATAATTACTGAAGAAAACAAGAATGAGAAAGAATTGAAACCTAACAAAAATGCATCCGGTGGTAATTGCACATACAAGTTATAGATGTAACTAGGTCCTTGTAATAAAGTAATACCGATTGTCAACCATCTTGTTATTTGGTTCATCTTCTTTCTACCGCTTTCTCCATCATTTTGTAGCTTTTGTAGATAAGGAACCGCGATTCCCATCAACTGAACTACTATGGAAGCAGAAATATAAGGCATAATACCTAATGCAAATACAGATGCTTGCGCAAATGCACCACCTGTAAAAACATTTATTAACCAACCGATACCTTGATCAGTTTGATCAGTTAAAGCTTGCAATTTCGTTGCGTCAATACCTGGAAGGGTAACTTGTGTACCAAAACGGTACACAAGCAATAACCCTAAAGTTATCAAGATTTTGTTCTTTAACTCTTCAATTTTCCAAATACTGGCTAATGTTTCAAAAAACTTCTTCATCTTGTTTATTAAGATTTTATAACGTTACAATTTCTCCACCAGCTGCCTCGATTGCCTCTTTAGCAGATGCTGAAAACTTGTGTGCAGAAACTTTTAATTTTGCTTTTATCTCTCCACGCCCTAAAACCTTAACTAAACTATTTTTAGAAGTTAATCCTAACTCAACTAAAAGAGCAAAATCAACAGTGTCTTTTACTACTCCGCTATCAACTAAAGATTGTAATCTTTCTAAGTTGATAACATCATATTCTACTCTATTGATGTTTTTAAAACCAAATTTAGGAACACGTCTTTGAAGTGGCATTTGTCCTCCTTCAAATCCGATTTTTCTTGAATATCCTGAACGTGATTTAGCACCTTTGTGTCCTTTTGTAGAAGTTCCTCCTTTACCAGACCCTTCACCACGACCAACACGTTTGTTTTGGTTGTGTACTGAACCTTTTGCTGGTTGTAAATTACTTAAATTCATACTCTACAATATTATTTAGCCTCCTCTACAGAAACTAAGTGTTGAACTTTACTTACCATTCCTAAGATTGCAGATGTAGCATCATGCTCCACCACTTGACCAATCTTACGAAGTCCTAAAGCCTCTAATGTTCTCTTTTGTACAAGAGGACAATTAATTTGGCTTCTTACTTGTTTTACTTTAATTTTTGACATAACTCTCTCAAATTAACCTTTAAATACTTTTTCTAAAGAAATTCCTCTTTGTTTTGCAACTGTAGAAGCACTTCTTAAACGTAATAAAGCGTCAAAAGTAGCCTTCACCACGTTGTGAGGATTTGAAGATCCTTGAGATTTAGATAATAAATCTTTAATCCCAACAGATTCTACAACCGATCTCACAGAACCTCCAGCGATTACTCCAGTACCCAAAGATGCAGGCATCAATAATACTCTTGCTCCACTGAATTTTCCTTTTTGTTCGTGAGGAATAGTATGACCATTTAAAGGAACTCTAACTAAGTTTTTCTTTGCATCCTCTACTGCTTTAGCGATTGCTTCAGAAACGTCTTTTGATTTACCCAAACCATGACCCACTACACCGTTTTCGTCACCTACTACTACTACAGCAGAGAATCCAAAAGCTCTTCCCCCTTTAGTAACTTTAGTAACACGGTTTACACTAACCAAACGATCTTTAAGATCAAGACCAGTTGGTTTTACAAATTCTACGTTTTTATAATTTTGATACATAACTAATTAGAATTTTAATCCAGCTTCTCTAGCGCCTTCAGCTAATGATTTAACACGACCGTGGTATAAATAACCTCCTCTATCGAAAGATACAGTTTCTACACCAGCTTTCAAAGCTTTCTCTGCAATTAGTTTCCCAACCGATGCAGCAGTTTCAATATTGGTTCCTCTTGTTATCCCAGCTTCTCTTGAAGATGCTGCAGCTAGAGTTACTCCATTCACGTCATCTATGATTTGCGCATAGATTTCTTTATTACTTCTGAATACAGAAAGTCTTGGCTTAGCAGCAGTACCGCTAACGATCTTTCTAATTCTGAATTTAATACGTTGTCTTCTTTCAGATTTTGTTAATGACATAGTCTTAATTTTTAAGCTGATTTACCTGCTTTTCTTCTTAACTCTTCACCCACAAACTTGATACCTTTTCCTTTGTAAGGTTCTGGTTTACGGAATGAACGGATTTTTGCTGCTACTTGACCAACTAATTGTTTGTCAAATGAAGTTAATTTAACGATTGGATTTTTACCTTTTTCAGATATAGTTTCCACTGTAACTTCTTTTGCAATATCCATCACGATATTATGAGAGAAACCTAAAGCTAAATCTAACTTTTGTCCTTGATTAGCAGCACGGTATCCTACCCCAACCAATTCCAAACTGATAGTAAATCCTTCTGAAACTCCTTTAACCATATTGTTGATTAAACTACGGTATAATCCGTGTTTAGCTCTTTCAATCTTATCATCAGAAGAACGCTCAACGATTACTTGGTCTTCTTCAACTTTAATACTAACTGTATCAAACTTTTGAGAAAGCTCTCCTAATTTACCTTTTACAACAATCTCTCCTTCTTTAACGTCAACCGTTACTCCAGCAGGTATTGCTATTGGACTTTTACCTATTCTTGACATCTCTTAGTCTTTTTAAATTAGTATACGTAACAAACTACTTCTCCACCAACATTCAATTGTTTCGCTTGCTTTCCAGTCATCAATCCTTTTGATGTTGAAACGATAGCGATTCCTAATCCGTTAAGGATTCTAGGAAGATCTGCTGCAGAAGCGTATTTACGCAAACCTGGTTTACTAATTCTTTGGATATCTCTAATTACAGACTCTTTTGTGTCTTTATCATATTTCAAAGCTATTTTGATTGTCCCTTGAACTGAACTATCATCAAATTTATAGCTTAAGATATATCCTTGATCGAATAATATTTTCGTGATTTCTTTTTTGAAGTTTGAAGCTGGAATTTCAACCACTTTGTGGTTAGCTCTCACAGCGTTTCTAACTCTTGTAAGGAAATCTGCTATTGGATCTGTATACATGTTTTTACCTTTAAATCTTAATTACCAACTTGCCTTTTTTACTCCAGGTATCAATCCATTATTTGCCATTTCACGGAATGTAACACGAGAAATACCGAATTGACGCATATACCCTCTTGGTCTTCCTGTTAACTTACATCTGTTGTGTAAACGAACTGGAGAAGCATTTTTAGGTAACTTTTGTAATCCTTCATAGTCACCAGCTTCTAAAAGAGCTGTTCTCTTAGCAGCATATTTATCTACTAATGCTTGTCTTTTAACCTCACGGGCTTTCATTGATTCTTTAGCCATACTTAATTCTTTTTAAAAGGTAATCCTAATTCAGCAAGTAAAGATTTCGCTTCTTTATCTGTTTGAGCAGATGTTACGAAAGTGATATCAAAACCAGCGATTTTGTTAACTTTATCGATATTGATTTCAGGGAAAATGATTTGCTCAGTAACACCTAAGTTATAATTTCCTCTTCCGTCAAAACCATCAGATTTAATACCTGAAAAGTCTCTTACACGTGGTAAAGCTGAAGTTACTAAACGATCTAAAAATTCATACATTCTCTCTCCACGTAACGTTACTTTTGCCCCAATTGGCATTCCTTTTCTTAATTTAAAAGTAGCAACGTCTTTCTTAGAGATAGTAGCTACTGCTTTTTGTCCTGTAATTTTAGTTAACTCCTCAACAGCGTAATCAACTAATTTTTTATCAGAAACAGCAGCACCAACTCCACGGCTAACAACGATTTTCTCAAGTTTTGGAACTTGCATTACGTTTTTATAACCGAATTCCTCAGTAAGAGCAGAGATAACTCTGCTTTTATATTCTTCTTTAAGTCTTGGTATATAAGCCATAACTATAATACTTGATTTGATTTTTTAGAAACTCTAACATTTTTTCCGTTCTCGTTTTTCACGATAGCTACTCTTGTAACTTCGTTCGTCTTAGGATCTACGATCGCTAAGTTAGAGATTTGGATTGGAGCCTCTTTTTTAACAATTCCACCTTGAGGGTTAGAAGCACTTGGCTTCACGTGTTTAGAAATGATATTCACCCCTTCAACAATAGCTTTGTTCTTTTCACGTAATACACGTACAACTTTACCTTCAGTACCTTTATGGTCACCAGCGATAACGCGTACAGTATCTCCTGTTTTTATCTTTAGCTTAATCATGTTTAGAACGAATTATAACACCTCTGGTGCTAATGATACAATTTTCATGAATTGTTTTTCACGAAGTTCTCTCGCAACCGGACCAAAAACACGAGTTCCTTTCATCTCCCCAGCAGCATTTAACAATACACATGCGTTATCGTCAAATCTGATGTAAGATCCGTCAGCTCTTCTCACTTCTTTTTTAGTACGAACTACAACTGCAGTTGAAACGCTACCTTTTTTCACGCTTCCGTTTGGAGTTGCTTCTTTAATTGAAACTACAATTTTATCACCTACAGAGGCATAACGACGTTTCGTTCCTCCTAAAACACGGATAGTCAAAACTTCTTTTGCACCCGTATTATCTGCTACTTTAAGTCTAGATTCTTGTTGTACCATAATTATTTCGCTCTTTCAATGATTTCAACTAATCTCCAACATTTTGATTTAGATAATGGACGTGTCTCCATGATCTTTACTGTATCACCAATGTTGCAATCATTTGTTTCGTCGTGTGCAACGTATTTTTTCGTTTTCAACACGAACTTACCATATAATGGGTGTTTTACTCTCTTTACTTCAGACACAACAATAGATTTCTCCATTTTATTGCTAGTAACAACACCTATTCTCTCTTTTCTTAATTTTCTATTTTCCATCTTTCGGCAGAATACAATTATTGTAACTCTCTTTTACTTAACTCTGTATTCACTCTTGCAATACTTCTTCTTACGTTTCTCAACTGTAATGGATTCTCGATTGGAGAGATTGCGTGAGCAGATCTTAAGTTATTATATGTGCTAGTCAACTGTACCAGTTGCTCTTGTAATTCAGCTACAGATAGATTTACTATTTCTGATTGTTTCATGATAAAAATTTTATTATGCTTCGAAATCTCTAGCAATTACAAATTTAGTTTTTACAGGAAGTTTTTGAGCAGCTAAGCGTAACGCTTCTTTTGCTACTGAAATTGGCACTCCACCAACTTCGAACATAATTTTTCCTGGCTTTACCACAGCAACCCAGTATTCTACTGCACCTTTTCCTTTACCCATACGTACCTCTAGAGGCTTTTTAGTAATAGGTTTGTCTGGGAAAATTTTAATCCATAACTGCCCTTCACGTTTCATGAAACGAGTAGCAGCGATACGCGCTGCCTCGATTTGACGTGAAGTGATAAATGCAGAGTCCATAGATTTGATTCCAAACATACCATTTGAAAGTTCATGCCCTCTTTGAGAAATCCCTTTCATTTTACCTTTCTGTACCTTACGGTATTTTGTTCTTTTAGGCTGTAACATTTTTCTTCAGTTTAAAAATTACTTTCTTTTGCGTGGGTTAGATTTACCTTTTGGAGATCCTGCTGATTTAGATTGTTTTTTATCCATTCCAGCTAACGGAGAAAGATCTCTCTTACCGTAAACCTCACCTTTCATGATCCACACTTTAATTCCCATTCTACCATAAGTAGTGTGAGCTTCAGCAAGTGCATAATCGATGTCTGCTCTGAAAGTTGACAACGGAATTCTTCCTTCTTTGAAAGTCTCAGAACGAGCCATTTCAGCACCGTTTAAACGACCAGAAATCATAACTTTGATTCCTTCAGCATTCATTCTCATCGCTGCAGCCATAGCCATACGGATAGCTCTACGGTAAGAAATTCTGCTTTCGATTTGACGAGCGATACTAGCAGCCACTAAGTATCCGTCTAATTCAGGACGTTTGATTTCAAAGATATTGATTTGAACTTCCTTATCAGTAATCTTTTTCAATTCCTCTTTTAACTTGTCTACCTCTTGTCCACCTTTTCCGATAATGATACCAGGTCTAGCAGTAGTGATAGTAACGGTTACAAGTTTTAAAGTTCTCTCGATGATTACTTTAGATACACTAGCTTTTGATAAACGAGCATGGATATACTTTCTGATCTTGTGATCTTCAGCGATTTTGTCACCGTAGTCATTTCCACCATACCAGTTTGAGTCCCATCCTCTGATAATACCAAGGCGATTCCCGATTGGATTAGTCTTTTGTCCCATACTGCTTATTAATTGCTTTGTGTGTTATTATTAGATCCTAATACGATTGTTACGTGATTAGAACGTTTTCTGATTCTGTGTGCTCTACCTTGAGGTGCAGGACGAAGTCTTTTTAACATCATTCCTCCATCTACTCTGATTTCTTTAACGATCAATCCAGCTTCTTCAATGTTAGCGTCGCTGTTTTTCGCTTGCCAGTTAGCAATTGCAGACAAAAGTAATTTCTCTAAATTACGAGAAGCATCTTTTGAACTGAATTTTAATATATTTAGAGCTTTTTCTACTTTCTGTCCTCTTACTAAATCCGCTACTAAACGCATTTTTCTAGGAGAAGTAGGGCAATTGTTTAGCTTTGCAAAAGCAACTTGCTTGTTAGCTTCTTTAATTTGCTCAGCTCTTTCTCTTTTACGAACTCCCATAGCTTCTTATTATTTTTTACCTTTATTCTTTGCACCAGCGTGACCTCTGAACGATCTTGTTGGTGAAAATTCCCCTAATTTATGTCCTACCATGTTCTCTGTTACATAAACAGGAACAAACTGACGACCATTATGTACTGCGATAGTTTGTCCAACGAAATCAGGTGTAATCATTGAAGCTCTTGACCAAGTCTTGATAACTCCATTTTTTCCACTTTCTACGTTTACTTGAACTTTCTTCTCTAATTTATAGTGAACATAAGGTCCTTTTTTTAACGAACGTGCCATGTCTTAATCTTTTATTTCTTTCTACGTTCAACGATATACTTATTACTCGACTTAACTTTAGAACGAGTTCTGTACCCTTTAGCAGGCATCCCGTTTCTAGAACGTGGGTGTCCTCCTGACGAACGACCTTCTCCACCTCCCATTGGGTGATCTACTGGGTTCATTGCTACTGGTCTAGTTCTAGGTCTTCTACCTAACCATCTTGATCTACCTGCTTTACCAGAAACGATTAATTGGTGATCGTGGTTAGACACTGCTCCGATAGTAGCCATACATTCTAATAAAATCAAACGGATCTCTCCAGAAGGCATTTTAATAGTAGCATATTTACCATCTCTAGCAACTAACTGAGCGAAAGTACCTGCTGAACGAGCGATAACTGCTCCTTGTCCAGGACGTAATTCGATACAAGATATAACAGTTCCTAAAGGAATTTTGCTTAAAGGCATTGCATTACCAACTTCTGGTGACGCATCTACTCCTGAAACTACAGTTTGTCCAACTTTCATACCGCTTTGTGCAATAACGTATGATTTAGCTCCATCTACATAAGCAATCAAAGCGATGAATGCTGTACGGTTTGGATCATACTCAATTGACTTAACAGTAGCTGGGATACCAACTTTAGTTCTTTTAAAATCAACTATACGGTATCTTTGTTTATGACCACCACCCATGTAGCGCATGGTCATTTTTCCTTGACTATTTCTACCTCCAGATTTTTTTTTCGGTGCTAGTAAACTACGCTCCGGCTTATCAGTTGTTATAGCGTCAAAACTATTCACAACTCTAAAACGCTGACCTGGGGTAATAGGTTTTAATTTTCTAACTGACATTATTTATTAGATATTTGAATAAAAGTCTATACTATCTCCTTCTTTCAATTCAACTATTGCTTTCTTGTAAGCATTAGTTTTAGCGTTGATCATTCCACTTTTCGTGTACTTAACAGAACGCTTTGCAGCATAGTTCATAGTATTCACGTTAACAACAGAAACTCCATAAGCAGCCTCAACTGCTTTTTTAATTTCAATTTTGTTCGCTTTTCTATCAACAACAAACCCAAAACGGCCAAAAGTTTCGCCGTCTTTAGTTATTTTTTCTGTAATTATAGGCTTAATTAAAACACTCATGTTCCTATTATTTACTTAAATTTTCTACAATTCCTGCTACAGAACCCTCAGTTAACACTAAACTTCCAGCATTCAAAATACTGTAAGTGCTTAATTCAGAGTTAGTTACAACAGCAGCCTTCCCTAAATTGCGTGATGACAAATATACATTTTTATTTGATTCACCAAACACAAATAGAGATTTTTTATTTTCCAATCCTAAACCTTTCAATACGTTGATGAAATTCTTAGTGCTTGGAGCCTCGAAATTAAAGTTCTCAACTACGATTAAATTTGATTCTTTCACTTTGATAGAGAAAGCAGATTTTCTCGCTAAACGTTTTAAACTTTTGTTTAATTTGAAAGAGTAGCTTCTTGGTCTTGGCCCGAAGATTCTTCCTCCTCCACGGAAAACTGGCGATTTAATACTTCCTGCTCTTGCAGTACCAGTTCCTTTTTGTTTTTTAATCTTACGCGTACTTCCAGAGATCTCAGCTCTTTCTTTAGCTTTGTGAGTACCTTGTCTTTGATTTGCTAAATATTGTTTAACATCAAGATATACTGCGTGATTATTTGGTTCTATACCGAATACTGAATCTAAAAGCTCAACTTTTCTACCAGTATCTTTTCCTGTGATATCTAAAACTTTTACTTCCATTACTTCTGAACGATTACATAAGAGTTTTTGTGTCCTGGAATTGCTCCCTTAACCACAAGTAGATTTTTATCAGCTACTACTTTTAAAACTCTAAGGTTTTGTACTGTTACATTTACTCCTCCAGTTCTTCCTGCCATGCGCATTCCTTTGAATACTCTTGATGGGTAAGAAGAAGCTCCAATAGATCCTGGCGCTCTTAAACGGTTCTTTTGACCGTGAGTTACCTGACCAACTCCACCAAAACCATGACGTTTTACAACCCCTTGGAATCCTTTTCCTTTAGATACACCTTGTACATCTACATATTCACCTTCTATGAATAAATCTGCAGTGATCACATCACCTAATTTATACTCTCCAGCAAAATCTTTGATTTCAACAACTTTTCTCTTAGCAGATGTTCCAGCTTTTTTAAAGTGACCTAACTCAGCTTTAGTAGCATGTTTATCTGTCTTGTCATCGAAACCAAGTTGTAACGCTTCATACCCGTCAACCTCAATGGTTCTGACTTGGGTAACGACATTAGGACCCATTTCGATTACTGTACATGGAATGTTTTTTCCATTCTCATCGAAAATACTAGTCATGCCGATTTTTTTACCAATTAACCCAGACATAAATATTAATTATTAATTATAAAATTTTATTTTATTTTCTAAAAGAACTAAGTATTGGTGACTATAACACCAATACTTAGCCTCTGATATTCTTATTGAATCTTGTTATTTATCACACTTTGATTTCAACTTCAACTCCACTTGGTAACTCTAATTTCATTAAAGCATCAATAGTTTTAGAAGATGAAGAATAGATATCTAACAATCTTTTGTATGAACTTAACTCAAACTGCTCTCTTGCTTTTTTGTTCACGTGAGGAGAACGAAGAACAGTAAAGATTTTTTTATGAGTAGGTAATGGAATAGGTCCAGTTACTACTGCTCCTGTACTTTTTACAGTTTTTACGATTTTCTCTGCTGATTTATCAACCAACATATGATCGTAAGATTTTAATTTTATTCTGATTTTTTGACTCATTTTACTCTAAAATTAAGCGTTACCTTTTGCTTTAGTGATTACTGCCTCTGAAATGTTTGATGGTGTTTCAGAGTAGTGAGAGAACTCCATTGTAGAAGTTGCTCTACCAGATGATAATGTTCTTAATGTAGTTACATATCCGAACATTTCTGATAACGGAACAGAAGCTTTAACAACTTTTGATCCAGCTCTATCATCCATGCTGTTGATTTGTCCACGACGACGGTTCAAATCTCCAACGATATCACCCATGTTTTCTTCAGGAGTCAATACTTCTAACTTCATGATAGGCTCTAAGATGATCGCACCTGCAGCTTTAGCAGCAGCTTTGTATCCCATTTTAGCAGCTAATTCGAACGATAATGCATCCGAGTCAACCGCGTGGTAAGAACCATCAGTTAAAGTTACTTTCATAGAATCCATTTCGAATCCAGCTAAAGGCCCTTGTTTCATCGCCTCTCTAAATCCTTTCTCTACAGAAGGGATATATTCTTTAGGAACGTTACCACCTTTAACTTCATTCACGAACTGTAATCCAACGAATGGTTTTCCATCAACGTCATCAGCAGGTCCCATTTTGAATACGATATCAGCAAACTTACCACGTCCACCAGATTGCTTTTTATAAGCTTCTCTATGTTGTGCTTCACGTGTAAGAGCTTCTTTATACTCAACTTGTGGCTCTCCTTGATTAACTTCAACTTTGAACTCACGTTTCATACGGTCGATCAATACGTCTAAGTGTAACTCACCCATACCAGAGATTACAGTTTGTCCAGACGCTTGGTCAGTTTTAACTGTAAAAGTTGGATCTTCCTCAGCTAATTTAGCTAAAGCAGTACCCATTTTATCCATATCCGCTTTTGTTTTTGGCTCAATAGCGATACCGATTACTGGGTCTGGGAATATCATACTTTCTAATACGATAGGTTTTTTCTCATCACATAAAGTATCTCCAGTTTTGATATCTTTAAATCCTACTGCAGCTCCAATATCTCCAGCCTCAATATATTCAACTGGGTTTTGTTTGTTAGCGTGCATTTGGTAGATACGAGAAATACGCTCTTTGTTTCCAGAACGAGTATTCAATACATAAGATCCAGCGTCTAAGTGTCCTGAATAAGCTCTAAAGAATGCTAAACGACCTACGAATGGGTCAGTAGCAATTTTAAATGCTAATGCAGCGAACGGCTCAGTAACCGATGGCTTACGTACGATTGGCTCTTCAGTATCAGGATCTGTACCTTCAATAGCTTCCTTATCCATTGGAGAAGGTAAGTAACGACATACAGCATCTAACATGAACTGAACACCTTTATTTTTGAATGAAGATCCACAAGTCATAGGTATGATGCTCATATCAAGAGTAGCAGCACGTAAAGCTACGTGGATTTCATCCTCTGTGATTGAGTCCTCATCTTCCATAAATTTCTCAAGAAGATTTTCATCATAAGCAGCAATCTCTTCGATTAATTGACCTCTGTATTGTTTTACATCGTCAACCATCTCTGCAGGGATCTCAACAACGTCAAAAGTAGAACCATGATTCTCATCATGCCATACGATTGCACGGTTTTTCACTAAGTCAACGATACCTTTGAAATCAGCCTCATCACCAATAGGTAAAACGATTGGCACAGCGTTAGACTTCAACATATCTTTAACTTGTTGACATACTGCTAAGAAGTTAGCTCCTTGACGGTCCATTTTATTAACGAACCCCATACGTGGAACTTTATAATTATCAGCTAATCTCCAGTTAGTTTCAGACTGAGGCTCAACACCATCAACTGCACTAAACAAGAATACTAATCCATCTAATACACGTAAAGAACGGTTTACCTCTACAGTAAAGTCAACGTGTCCAGGAGTATCAATAATATTGAAGTGGTACTCCATAGATTCAGGTATTTTAGCACCTTGAACTGTTGGGAAATTCCAAGTACATGTAGTAGCTGCTGATGTAATAGTAATACCTCTTTCAGCCTCTTGCTCCATCCAGTCCATTGTAGAAGATCCTTCGTGAGTCTCTCCCATTTTGTGGTTTTTACCTGTATAGAACAAAATACGCTCTGTAGTTGTTGTCTTACCAGCATCGATGTGTGCAGCGATACCAATGTTTCTTGTATATTTTAAATCTCTTGCCATTGTATATAGTTTCTGTATGGATTAAAATCTAAAGTGAGAGAATGCTTTATTAGCTTCAGCCATTTTATGAGTATCCATTCTCTTTTTAACAGCAGCTCCTTCTTCTTTAGCAGCAGCTAAGATTTCAGACGCTAATTTTCCAGCCATAGATTTCTCATTTCTTTTTCTCGCATACAAAATCATCCATTTCATCGCCATAGAAATTTTTCTATCTGGACGAATTTGCATTGGAATTTGGAATGTAGCTCCACCTACACGACGAGAACGAACTTCTACGTGTGGCATAACATTAGTTAATGCATCTTTCCAAATTTCTAATGAAGATTTTTCTTCATCTTGTTTTTTCTCCTCAACGATCTCTAAAGCATCATAGAATACTTTAAAAGCTGTTGATTTCTTACCGTCCCACATTAAGTTGTTTACAAAACGCGTAACTAATTGATCATTAAATTTTGGATCTGGTAAAAGAGGTCTCTTTTTCGCCTGTCTTTTTCTCATGTCTTCTTCTTAAACGTTTAAACGATTATTTTTTGTCTTTAGGACGTTTTGCTCCGTATTTAGATCTTCTTTGAGTTCTACCGTTTACTCCAGCAGTATCCAAAGCTCCACGTACGATGTGGTATCTAACACCTGGCAAATCTTTTACCCTTCCACCTCTAACTAATACTATCGAGTGCTCTTGTAAATTGTGTCCTTCTCCTGGGATGTATGCGTTTACTTCATTACCATTTGTTAAACGTACCCTTGCAACTTTACGCATTGCAGAGTTTGGTTTTTTAGGTGTAGTAGTATAAACACGCGTACAAACTCCTCTTCTTTGAGGACAAGAATCCAAAGCAACCGATTTACTCTTCTTAGTCAATTGGGTTCTCCCTGTTCTTACTAATTGTTGAATTGTTGGCATAATGTTTATTAATAATTTCTACAATATATTATTCCGCACTATATACGGGGTTGCAAATGTATAACTATTTTTTATTTATTCAAACCTCAAAGCATTAATTTTCAACATAATTAATTTTTTTTATCAACAATTCTCCTTTTACCTCTTTTTTTCTCTTTATACGATAGTTATTCAAAAGTTATCAACATTATTTCTCTCCCTTTTTAGTAATCCAGCATTTGTGCCCAATCTTCTCTTTCACTATTCAACAACACCAAAAAAAATAAACCTTAGCACTCTTCTCCCTTTTATACATCACCACAAAAAACATTCCTCTTTACAGCTTTATGACACAACAGCACACCTCTTATTATACATTATAATATATACTATCTAATATTTTTATAAATACCATTAAATCCAAATACTTAAAATCTATCTTTGCACGTTTTTTAAATTATATTATTAAGTAACTTTGCCCCATGGAACAGGACAATCAGATATTTGGTATTCGTGCAATCATCGAAGCCATAGAAGCAGGAAAAGATATAGATAAGGTATTCATACAGAAAGAAGCTTCTGGAGAGTTAATGAGTTCTCTTCTTAAGACACTAAAGAAGAACAACGTAAACTTCTCTTATGTACCAATCGAGAAACTAAATAAACTAACTAATAAAAACCATCAAGGAGCTGTAGCGAATATCTCCCCTATCTCTTTTACTTCATTAGAAGTACTAGTAGAAGGTGTATTAGAGAAAAAAGAGAAACCTCTTTTCGTCATCCTTGACCAGATATCAGATGCTCGTAACTTCGGTGCTATTATACGTACAGCTGTATGCTGTGGTGCAGATGGTATCATTATATCTAAGAATGGAGCTGCTCCGGTAAACGGAGATACAGTAAAAACATCTGCGGGTGCTGTATTTAATATTCCTATCTGTAAAGTAGACCATATTAAGGACGCTGTATTCTATCTACAAGGGTCTGGTGTAATAACACTAGGTGCAACAGAGAAAGCAGAAAAAGAAATCTATGATGTAGACCTAAATGTGCCTGTAGCCATCATTATGGGAAGTGAAGATAAAGGTATCAACCCATCTGTACTTAAAATCATAGACGAGAAAGCAAAGTTACCGATGTTTAGCACAATAGATTCACTAAACGTATCTGTAGCGTGTGGAGCATTTTTATACGAAACAATCAGACAAAGAAGATAAGATTTGAAAGACGTAAAGGTATTATTAAAGAAGCCTAACTACCCTGTTAGCGATGAGTTCATGGCATACTTAACCAAGTATAAGCGCACTACTAAAACTAGTGTGATCTATGATGACTTATTGCGATTCAGTGGTTATATCAATATCGAGGACAGCAACGGTAATGATACACTGTGGTTACGTGTATATTATCCAGAGTTCGAGTATAAAGAGATAGAAGCTAGCCTTACTAAGATATATACCTTACTTCACTCTGATGGTGACATCGAGACACTACAGTATCTAACTATTGATCATATTGACTTTTGTTCGTTTGGTAATTCTAAACCATTCCGAGTGAAAGTTCGAAATATACTCAATGACAATATCACCAACTTCTATGTAAAGAGAGCCGATGCCTCACGCATATACGGATTAGAACTAGAAGAGATGCTGTCTCCGAATACGATGAATTATCTCGTACACAATGACACCTTAATAGAAGAACACATATTAGGTATACCTGCTGATGTATTTATCACAAATCACCTACCTAAATGTACTGAAAGTGAAAAATCACAGATCGCTAAAGAGTTTGTCAAGTTTAATGAACGCTGTATGATCGGTCTACTGGGTGATATGAGATCTTATAATTTCGTCATTATACCTACTCATGACTTCGATCAGGTAGTCTATAGAATCAGAGCTATCGACTTCGATCAGCAGAACTATGAAGGCAACCTCAAGTTCTACCTTCCTCAGTTCTTTAAAGAGAACTATACTATCGTGAAGATGGTATTAGAGAAACTAAAACATACTTCGATAGAACAGTATCGACGAGAAGTGAGATCTGTGATCGTAAGAAGAGTACTGAGTAATAAAGAGAGACTAGACGAACTAATCCACGTGATGATACAGGATACAGTCTCTACTCCAGAACATGTAGAAGAGTTAAAAATGTCCTTACACAAATTAACTCACGAGAAGTCTTTCAAATATTGTAAAAATATGGGAGAGATACTCGAAACAGCAATAGACTTCGTAGTCAAAAACTATAAAAGCACCTTCTAAGGTGCTTTTATAGTTTATATCGTTATCTAATTTGATACTGAGAGATCAGTACTGGTAATGTCTTTCTATAAGGATCTTTACTCTTCTTTTGTTTCGGTATGATAATAAAGTTGCCATGCTCATCGAAGCACCTCATAAAGGGGTCTGACTGAGGATCAAAGTTAGGGTCTTGCCACTCATACTTATACCCCTGCTCTATATGCTCAGGAGATGAAACTACAAAACTAAGAATCAATCCTGTCAAAAAACCACTCAAATGTCCTTCCCACGAAATACCGCTCTCTACATGGGGAAACATATACCACACCGTACCCCCATATAGCACTACGATAACCAGCGATAATGCCATCAGTCTATAATATCGCGTCTGTACTCCCTTAAAGAACATAAAGCTCACTAGCACATAGACTAATCCACTAGCACCGATATGATAACTATCTCTACCCATCAACCATGTACCGAAACCTGATAGCAGAATCCCTAAGATCAGTACCACCAACGCTTGTTTCTTATAAAAATACTGCAACATTAATAGCAGTGCAAAGAGGGCTATAGAGTTATTATACAAATGCTTTATCCCACCATGTATAAAAGGACTAAACACAATTCCCCTTAACCCCACTACCGTTCTCGGCAATACGCCATACTCGTGTAACTCATAAAAATTATTCCAATCCATCCAATACACTCCCCATATCAGTACAACGACGAATAAGGGTAGTAAAATTAGATTAATAGATAATGGAGGTAATTTCTCTTTACTCATATATTCATTCCTTTCTCCTTAAGTACATCTTACTATATAAGGTGCATATTTACTCCCTATACCAAACCTATCCATAAACACCCCTTGTAATGAAAGGCTATTATACATAGTACTCAAATTTTATATAGGTTAAATATAACTCATTTTATAACGAATTGTTTTTTCATTCACACCATTTTAGCATTGAGACGAGTATCACCCTCCTCAAAAGTATCTCTATTTAGTAACTATCATCTAAAAAAAGCAATTCACTTTTTTATTTATAATCACAAATTCAGGTCTAAAAAAGAACAATAAACAATATCATTACCTCTTTTTTTTTGAAAAAAGGTCCAAAACAAGTCCATAATCCCTAAATCAGTAAAAAAACAAATCATTTTTTTTATTCAAAAAAACAAACAAAAGACTAAATATCAACCAATTACACAACCCCCCTTAAAAAACAAAATATTGAAAACATACCGCCAGCCTAGTAAAATAGGCTCTTAATTTGAATTCCTTGGACAATAATAGGACAATAAGCAATGAATACTGGACTAGAGAAGCCCTTTGTCCAAGAATACTTCTTCTATACTCCCCGCATTCTCCTTCAAGTAAGAATAAACATCAACATTAGCTTATGCACAGATATTCATGCTCTAATCAATAACTACTGCGCCTTAAACATTCCATTACTGAAAAACATCGTTATCTAAAAAAGAGATTGTATTTTTGTGAGAAGAGATTTAATTACGATAATGGAAGCACCTTTAGCAGAACGAGTACGCCCACATACACTGAGTGACTATGTCAGTCAAGAACACCTCGTGGGAGAGAATGGTATCTTAACGAATCAGTTAAAAGTTGGGTTTATCCCATCCTTAATCTTTTGGGGACCTCCAGGTACAGGCAAAACTACTCTGGCAGAGATTATCGCAAAAGAAAGCGAGAGACCCTTCTATGTATTGAGCGCAATTAACTCAGGGGTTAAAGATATCAGAGAAGTAATCGAGAAGGCAAAGTCTAACAGTGGTCTATTCACTGCTAGGAACCCTATCCTATTCATCGATGAGATACACCGCTTTAGTAAATCTCAACAAGACTCTCTACTAGCTGCAGTAGAGCGTGGCTGGGTCACGCTAATCGGTGCTACAACAGAGAATCCGAGCTTCGAAGTTATCCCTGCTCTTCTCTCTAGATGTCAGGTCTACACACTTAATGCGTTTACAAAAGAAGACCTACAGCACCTCCTAGAGCGCGCTATGAATAAAGATCTATTCTTAAAAAAGAAAAAGATAACCCTGACAGAGACAGAAGCTCTATTTAGAATATCAGGTGGAGATGGTCGTAAGCTACTAAACACCTTCGAGCTTATCATCAATGCTACTCATGATAACGAGATAGAAATCACCAATGAACGCGTAATGCAAGTAGTACAAAAGAATACTGTACTATATGATAAGACTGGTGAGCAGCACTATGATATCGTATCTGCTTTTATCAAGTCTATCAGAGGTAGTGATCCTAATGGGGCTGTATATTGGCTGGCAAGAATGATAGAGGGTGGTGAAGATGTGAAGTTCATCGCACGAAGATTACTTATAGCTGCATCAGAAGATATCGGGAATGCTAATCCGACTGCACTCATTATGGCAAATAATACCTTCCAGGCCGTATCTGTCATAGGATACCCTGAGAGTAGAATATTATTAAGCCAATGTGCTATCTATCTAGCTACATCCCCTAAGAGTAACTCTACCTATCTAGCGATAGGCAAAGCACAGCAACTCGTCAAACAAACAGGTGACTTATCTGTACCTATACACTTAAGGAATGCACCTACTAAACTAATGAAAGAACTAGGGTATGGCAAAGAGTACTTATACTCACATGACTATACAAATAACTTCGTAGAACAAGAGTTTCTACCAGATGAGCTAGAAGGCACTGTACTCTATGAACCTGGTGTAAACAATAGAGAGAATAGTACTCGAGAATTCTTGCGCAATAGATGGCAATTTAAATACAACTATTAAATAGAAAGACCTGCTTATAGCAGGTCTTTTAGTTCTATTAATTTCTGTACGTGATAGATCTGAGGGGTTACTTTTTCTTTAGATTGACTGTAGTAGATTGCATCCATTCCTACGCCTAGTGCTCCTTCTATATCCGCTAAGAAGTTATCACCTATCATCACGGAGTCTTTCACTCCTGCCTTTGCTTTATCTAAAGCATAGTTAAATATCTCAGGATTTGGCTTACTCACTCCAGCCATTTCAGAATTAGTCACTGTCTGAAAATAACCTGATATCCCTGATCGATCTAACTTTTTGCCTTGCACTTCATTAAAACCGTTGGTAATAATATGAAGTTTATATTTGTCTTGTAAGTAGTCTAATACTTCTATCGCACCATCAAATAAATAATTATGATTAGGCATAGCCTTTAGATAATTATCCCCTAGTAGCAACATCTCTTCTGTAGTAGACTGATACCCTAACTTAGCAAAGGTATCTCTGATTCTCCCGATTCTAAGCTCTTCTTTACTTACCTGATTTAGACTATACTTGTCCCAATACTCATTGTTGATTGCAACATAGTGGCTTAGAAAAGCCTCTGTGCTAAAAGGTAATTTTAATTCTTCAATAACATCATTAAAAGCTAAAGCAGAGTTCTTCTCAAAATCCCATAAGGTATGATCTAAATCAAAAAAGATATCTGTCTTACTCGTTAAGCTTTTTACTCCCATTTTTTATAATCTTTTGTTTGAATTACAAAAGTAGGTATTTTAGAACTAAATCTACTTATAAAATACTCTCATCTGCAAAGCTATAATAACTGTATTCCGTAATAATCAAATGATCTAGTAACTGTATGTCCATAATACGCCCTGCTTCTTTAATCTTCTTAGTGATCTGTATATCTGCATCACTAGGCTTGACCTTACCACTAGGGTGATTATGCGTTAAGATTATCCCGACAGCCTTCTGCTCTAATGCTGTCTGAAATAACAGTCTTATGTCTACTACAGTACCGGTGATTCCTCCCTTACTCAATGGAGCTTTATACTTCACCTTATTAGAGTTATTCAGATATAACACCCAAAACTCCTCATGTTCTAAATCCCCTATGATAGGATTAATCAGTTCAAACACATCACTGCTAGTAGTGATGATAGGTTCTTCTATACGCTCACTTAATCTCCTTCTCTGCCCTATCTCTAAAGCCGCAATAATCGCAATAGCCTTCGCTTCTCCTATTCCTTTAAACGCAGTGAGCTTCGAGATACTCTGTTTCGCTAATACACTTAGATTATTATTATACATCGCTAATATACGCTTACACAGCTCTACAGCAGACTCCTCTCTATGCCCTGATCCTATGAGTATCGCTAATAGTTCGGCGTCACTTAAGGAAGTCTTTCCCTTCAGCATTAGCTTTTCTCTAGGTCTATCATCTTCTGCCCATTGTTTGATCGTAATCTTTTGGTGTTCCATAGTCATTGTTTTATACTATTCTATCGTACAAAAACTAAACCTAATGAAGCTATTCTATATAAAGCTTCTATTAAAAAGCAGTCAGTATTCAAACAAAAAAAGGTTATCAAATACAGCTGTACTTGATAACCTCTTTAATAGTATTATAATAATGACGTATGCCGTCTATTTATTCTTTACTTTCTCACTAAAAGCTTGCATATCTAATCCACCATAGTTACCTGAACTCATGAATAACAATACAGCATTGTTTAAGTCTAATTGCTCTAAATATTGTTTGAAATCAGCAGCGTTAGTATACGTAGCTAACCCTGGTCTATTAAATGCCGTCTGCATCTGCTCTTGAGAGATCTCTGGCATATTCTTAATCTTAAGCGCATCTAAAGAATAGAATACCACTGCTTCGTCTGCCTTAGCTAACGCACCTTCGTACTGTGATAAGAAGGCCGAGTTAAGACTACTGTATGTATGTAGTTCTAGACATGCGATTACTTTCTTATTAGGGTACTGTGCTTTCACAGCTTCTGTTGTAGCGATCACTTTACTCGGTGAATGTGCAAAGTCTTTATAGATCACTGTTTGGTCTGTCTCTACTAACTTCTCTAGTCTCTTAGATGCCCCTTTAAACGATGCGATAGCTTCGTAGAAATCTTCTTCATCTATCCCCATATTCTGACAGATCCACTTCGCTCCACTTATATTACTAAGGTTGTGCTTACCAAAAACCTCTAACGGCATAGGCCCGTCATTCGTATCTAAGTAAGTCTGCTCATTCTCGATAGTATAAGAAGGTGTAGTATAAGGTATCTTTCTAATCGGATTAGTAGCTTCTTCTACCAGTTGGTTTACCACAGCGTCTTCTTCGTTATAGACTAAGATTCCACCATTCACTAACTTTCCAATAAAAATCTTAAACTGCTCTACATAGTTTTCAAAAGTTGGGAATACATTGATATGATCCCATGCGATACCACTTAACAAGGCGATATTCGGCTGGTAGATATGAAACTTAGGACGAAGATCTAATGCTGATGATAGGTATTCATCACCTTCTATCAACATAAATTCATTATCTGAAGTAAGGTTTACCATTCTATCGAAGCCTTCTAACTGTGCCCCTACTAGATAATCTACTTCTACATTATGATAATGCATCACATGTAATATCATAGAAGTAATGGTAGTCTTACCATGAGACCCACCTATCACTACACGTGTTTTATTTTTAGAATGTTCGTAGATAAACTCAGGGTAAGAATAAATAGTCAGTCCTAATTCTTTTGCTTTTAGCAATTCTGGGTTATCCCCCTTAGCATGCATCCCTAGAATAATAACGTCTATCTCTTCTGTTATCTTCTCTGGGAACCACCCTTCTTCTTTTGGTAATAATCCCTTAGCCTCTAATCTAGACTTAGAAGGTTCAAATATAGTGTCATCACTACCTGTTACAATATCTCCTTTTGCATGTAAGGCTAATGCCAAATTGTGCATTGCACTTCCTCCGATTGCGATAAAATGTATACGCATTATATAAGTTTTTTACTGTCAATTCTACTAGTTGTAAAATTACAATTTAAATAACAATATGAAATTCTTTTTCTTTATATTACATTCAATTTTTAGCTAATATACCATGCAACATGATAAATCCTATTACGAAATAAACAACAACAGAGATACGAGTCTTGTTTACTACATTATCTCCTTTGTATGTTCGGTTATTGCATTCTTTATCTGTTGGATTCCTTTTGTCAATTTTATCTCTATATTTTTTAGCCTTATAGGTCTTGCCTTCGGCATCGCAGCCTATCGAAGAGCTAAAAAAGCTCTTGTCAGTACTACTATGCCCTTAGTTGCTATTATTATTTCACTGTTTCCACTAGTAATCTCTATAGGCACTACATCGGTACTACTCATCTATATCAATAAATAGATACTTTATAAATATAAAAAGCTCAAGTGACCTTGAGCTTTTTTCATTCTTAATAATTCAGTCCTAAATACTTTCTAAAGTAACCACATTCTTTAATTACTTCTTGGTAATATTTTGTATCACTATACTTAGCAGCTAATTCTGAGAAGCCATTCCACTTCTTAAACATGACATCATCACCCCATGCTCCCATATAATAATCCTTGTTATGATAAGTCTGTACATAGAATTCATTTCGCTCTAGCTTAGCATCGAAGTAAGCTAGCTTTGCTTTTTCTTCTTTTGTAGTCGCATGTTGCTTAGCTATCGCATAGTACTTTCTAGCATTATTCATATTCAAGATGCTAGACTTATTCTCCATACCGATACTATTACTGCCATACTCATCCCAAATACTGTTGTAATACAACACGCGTGCATTACCAAAATATGTAGCATTATAATAAGCATTACCTACTAAAAGTGCATTGCTAAATACATCTGTACCATTAGCAATATTCGCCTTCATATCTCTTAGTTTCTCTAAGAATGATAACTTCGTATATACCGTAGTCTGCTTAGCTGCATGATCACAATCGTTACAATCCTTGATCTTTCCATTAAATGGATTACCTAAAAGTGTAGCTGTGTTATACATAAACACTGTGTACTCATCATCATAGGTATTCTTTCTCTTGATAGGTTCTGCCTTCTTCATCTCTACAATAGCTTCATCTATCTTATCTTCATAGAATAAGTGAATCGCTCTACTCTCATAGATATCACTAAGATTATATTGATATAAAGATGTGAACAACTTTTCTATCTCTGAATGATTCGTTTTTAATAAGAAACTCTCCATAGCACTAGACTGTTTCTTATCCTTATAAAAAGCTACACCTTGAGAGTTTAATATCTCTGCCATGATAGCATTGCCTTGCTCTTTATAAGTAGCTGATAAAAATTGTCTAATCCAACCTGCTGCATACTCATATCTAAAAGGATCACTATAGTCATTCTTCACTAGGTCTGTATAGACCCATTTCAGTTCTGGCAATAGTTTTTCTTCTGTACTCTTATCTAGTTTTTTGACTTGAGATACAGTATTAATCAAGGCAAATAATCGGATTTGCTCTGCTAATAATTTATCTCCTTTTTTAGAATAATCACTTGCTTCCTCTATTTGCTTAGTGGCACTCTTGTACTCTCCTTGAAAGATATCCATATACCCTGCCGCTAACTTCCACAACACTGGATTGGCTACTTCTTGTGGTTTATCCGCGACAGACTTTATCCACTTCAGTGTATTCTGATCTATCTTCTTCTTAATCGCCTTGAAATACTCATCACGAGATTTAAAACTACTTTCTGCAAATACATTCACTTCCTGCTCTTGCATGTTCACCCATCTCGTCAAGATGTAATCTATATGCGGGCTCTTCGGGTTAACCTCATAGGCACGCTTCATAGATTCACCTAGGTCATCATAGTATCCCATTATAGACCATATCGCTGCTTTCACATCTCTATCTTCTGTATTCTCCACTATTTTAGTAATAGCCGCTTTATCAAGAGGCTTAAAGTTATACAAAGCAACTTGACGCATAGAAGGTTCTCTATCAAAAACAGTAGCGTATAGTAGGTTTGACTTCGCAAAATTAGCTAGCTCATAATACGCCCCTGCGACATAAGACATCGCTCTATAATACAGTGTATTTTGAGGTTGACTACTCGCTGTAGATTCAAAATAAGCAATCACACTACTCTTATCTGCTGAGTAGAACTTAGCTTTCATTACCTGAAACCACATTCTATTAGCAAAAAAAGTATCCTTCTTATCCATCTTCTCATAGAAGCTCTGTACTTTATTGGCATAGTCTGTTGGCAATTGCTCTTTGACTTGTTGCTCATAGTTCCAATACTCGAACTCTTGAGCTGAATACTGTTCTACTGTTTTGGCAAAGTTTAGAAAGTTAATAAAGTTCTCTACTTTCTTATTCTTTAAGTCTAAGTCATAGATACTACTTCGTTTCTTTCCTTTTCGCAGTTCACTATATATAGTATACATCGTGTCTATCTCAAACTCATTAGACACTAAACATTCCTTCACTACATCCGCTGGTACAGTATTCCCTAAATATTGTGTCCACTCCTTAACAATATCCTCATTATACATACCTGCGTTATACATGTATGCACCATCATAGAACTTCTCATAAGGTGCAAAAAACAAAGGCTTATATGAGTTATCTACAAATGCTTCTGGTGTAAAACTTGAAACAGAGGAATAACTCCACCACCCATCAGCACATCCGTATGAATACACACCTGCTCCTAACAGCAGTGATAAGCTACTCGCATACAACAATCTTTTTCCAAACTTCTTTTTCATAATAAGGGATATTTCTTGAATTTAAATCATATAGTATAATTTCAGAGGGGCACTTCCCACTTGCCTTCTCTAAGTCTTTTTTCATCTCTAACAACTGCTCACTAGTAGTCGTTTCTACTTTTATCTGGTCGCCAACTAAAAACAATTGTCCAAAGTACATTCCTTCTTTTGTCACACTATATCTAGTCTCATCTATTCTTTTAAAAGCACTTATTTTATCCACTTCATCTGTACGAACTCTACTGATCAAGCGAACTACTTTATTAGCTCTAGTATGTACTACCCATGAATAAATAGGAAAAGCATACTTCAGTTCTAAAGGATAATCGGCCAATGCACCTATATATTTGCTCCCTATATTACGGTCATAAATAGAGTTCAACGAATCTGCTGAGATAGTCCCCATATTATAGTACATCAGTACACCATAGTCTACTTTTGGTATTCCTGTCTTAGCAGCGTACTTCACTTGGTGTAGTCTAATCGTAGATGACACCTTCCACTGACTTTCTTTCTTAATTGACTCTATCAATTCAAAAAAAGAATCCTTACTCTTTAAGCTCCAATCACAGTCTAATTGTATCTCACTTATCTGTATATGGTTGTGTTTATTAATCTGATTGATATAGTCTATTATCTTTTTTGACAATTCTCTATCTACCTTACTATTCACTAAGACTTCATTCTTGATATACACAACAGGAACAATCTCTACATCAAGAATAGAGTCTTTAAACAGTATAGGTCGTATAGGTATAGGAGAATCACCTTGTAGTCCAATATCAAAATAGCGAATATAAAGCTTGTCCACTTCTAACTCTTTAAGCGTAGTTCTTTCTAGTGAGTCTAACTGAAAGTTAGTTCTCCAATAGTAAAAAGACAACTTCGTCTGCAAGTCCTTATCTCCCTTAGAGACACAACTAACCAAGAATATTAAACAGATAAATAACACATACTTTTTCATGATGTAAACTTAATTCAGGAAACATTTATGCACAAAAAAAAACGCCTAAATAATTTAGGCGTTTTGTGAATTTTAACTAAACGAACTATTTTACAATAGTCATCTCGTCTACAATATGTTTAGCGTCAGCGAACTTATCTATAATGAATAGTACGTAACGAATATCTACGTTAATTGTACGTTGTAATTTAGGGTCATAAATAACGTCTCCTGCCATAGCTTCGATATTACCATCAAACGCAAGTCCGATTAATTCTCCTTTTCCATTTAATACTGGAGAACCTGAGTTACCTCCCGTGATATCATGGTTAGTCAAGAAGTTTACAGGCATATGTCCTGCTTTATCAGCATACACACCATAATCTTTCTTATTATATAAGTCGATTAGTTTTTGTGGTGCTTCGAACTCTTCATCACCTACTTTATGTTTAGCAACTGTACCTTTTAAAGTAGTAAACCAGTTCTCTGCAGCATCATTTACTTTATTTCCTCTTGGTAGGTCTTTTACAGTACCATAAGTTAAACGTAAAGTAGAGTTTGCATCTGGATAGTACTTACCTGTAGGGTTACTTTTTTGTACTCCATCTACAAACAATCTATATGCTTTTTGGAACTTATCTTCTAATGCAGTTACATTATCAGGCATAGCTCTATAATGATCCATAATAGCTACAGATAACTTAAACATTGGGTCACGAGAAATAGTCACTCCTTTAGGATCTGCTAAGAAAGCATCAATAGCCTCTTGGTTAGCAAATACACTCTTTTCAAAAATCTCATCTACATACTTTTCAAAATCACCATTGTATTCTTTGTTGATTTCAGCTACATAAGGAGCGATGTCATATCCTGTAGATTTAGTTGCATAAAGAGCTAATTGTTTAGCTAACATTTCTCTTTCTAATGGCTCATAAGTACTACCATAGATACTCTTGATATACTCTTTAAACTCAGGTAACATCTCAGCACGTTTCTTATCATCACCAGCAGCATACGCTTCCATACCTCCAGCTAAACGATATGGCGCAGCTACTAAATTAGAAGTACGCAACATTGTCATTAAGTAATTATCATGACGAGACTTCTCATTAGTCGCTTTATACCATGCATTAATGTCTGCTATTACATTTCCGTATTTAGCAACGTTCTCTTTTTTAGAAGCCCATTTATGGAAATCTTTTTCAGCTTTTGTTTTAGTCGCCACAGTCTGGTGTTGAGTCAATGCATCAATCATACCTTGACGGTTCTTCCAGTAGTTAGCTACACCAGCATATTTAGATGCATAGTTAAGGCGTACTGCGTCATTTGCAGCCATATACTTTTTCATTACATCCATTCCTAACTTAGATCCTTCAACCCAAGCTGGATAAGCGAACTTAATGTTTTGCTCTACTCCTTGTGCAGGCATCCATCTATTTGTTCTACCTGGATATCCTAATATCATAGAGAAGTCACCTTCTTTTATACCTGTGATAGATACAGGTAAGTGGTGTTTAGGAACCATTGGTACATTATCTGCAGAGTACTCTGCAGGATTACCATCTTTATCCGTATAAACACGGAACAAAGAGAAGTCACCTGTATGACGTGGCCATTCCCAGTTATCAGTATCACCTCCGAACTTACCGATGCTGTTAGGAGGAGTTCCTACTAAACGTACATCATTATAATCTTGGTATACGAAATAGTAGAATTCATTACCTTGGAAGAATGATTTTACAGAAACAGTATATTTTCCATCTCCATCATTTTCTTTTTGAATCTTAGCGATTTCTTGGTTGATTGCTTTCTCTCTTTCGATTTCAGACATCTTATCATTAACAACGCTTAAGATACGCTTTGTTACATTGTCCATTCTCACAAAGAAACGAACAGAAAGACCTTTAGCAGCTCTCTCACTTGCTTTATCTTTTGCCCAGAATCCATTCGTTAAGATATCGTCTTCTGGTGTAGATAATTTAGCTATTTTATCATATCCACAGTGGTGGTTAGTCAATACCAAACCTTGATTAGATACAATCTCTGCTGTACATCCACCATCAAATTGTATAATAGCATCTTTCAACGAATGATTATTGATACTATATATTTCTTCAGATGTCAACTGTAGTCCCATCTTCTCCATATCGCGTTGGTTTAAACGCTCTATGAACATTAAGAACCACATCCCTTCATCAGCTTTTACCGTAGTAGGTATCGCTAATATGAATGCAGTTAAAAATAAAACGATTTTTTTCATATTAATTAGTATGTTAGAAATGCGAAGATAAATTTAATTCTATAAATCTTCCTCAATTGTTGTAATTATTCTTTGTCTGGTGATTGTTTATCAGCTGTTAACTTTTCCTCTCTACAAGCGTCTAAAGGGATATTATTATGGTTATCATATCGATTCTGTAATTCATCTACTACAGACTTATCCCATAGCTTTATCCCTGTAATATAAGCCGTTCTTGCAATCAAGAATGCTGCAACAGGAGAAGTGATAAACAAGAAAAATATAATAGCTAACACTTTAGTCGTTGTTGAAAATTCTGCAAAATGTATAGCTGCCGCTGTAAGAATACACCCGATACCTAAAGTCGCTGCCTTAATCGTAATAGACAGTCTAGTATAGAAATCAGGCATACGTACTATTCCTATGGAAGCTATTAACACAAATACTGCTCCTACAGTACTTAATATCATTATTAAAATATCAATCATCTCTATTTCTCTTTAATAAATAATAGGCAAAAGCCACTGTACTCAAGAATGCTATTAATGCCAATATCATTGCTACATCTAAGAATATTGGGTCATTAGCAATCAAGCTAAACACCCCGATCACTCCTACACCTACCGTAATCAGTAAATCTAGAGCTACTACTCTATCCGACACGCTTGGTCCTTTTAAAAATCTTATAAATATGAAGATTAAAGACAAGCTGATGATAGGCATAATTACGTATATTAAATAATCTTCTACTGTCATCGCAATATCTCTAATAGTTTAGTTTCTGTTCTCTCTTTCATATTTTTAATAAACTTGTGTTTATCTCTCAAATACATAGTATGTATATAAACATAACTTTTATCTTCCGCAATATCGATCACCATAGTACCTGGAGTTAAGGCAATGATATTGGTCAACATCGTAATCTCAAAATCTGTCTTAGCATCTAGATTGTACTTAATGATACCAGGTGTCGTATGATAATTAGGTGTCATTACATCTATCGCCACACGTAAGTTAGCCTCCATCATATCATAAATAAAATAGAGAATAAAGATCATAATCTTCGGTACACGATAAAAGTATTCCTTATCTGCTTGCTTAGATCGTCTTGTTAACATCCATAAAATAAAGAATCCTGCCGCACCTCCAAAGATGAAGTTAGAATAATTTAACTGTCCTGTTAAAGCAACCCAGACAAATGTCAATAATAAATTAAGTAAAAAATACTTCAACATAATCTGCTTATTTTAAATGATGCATTACTGATTCTATATAGATTGACGGATTCATTAGTTCGTATGCTACACGTTCTGCTACTTTAAATACAAAAGAAGCATTAAACCCAATCAACAGAGATACTACAGCTAATCCAATAACTGGTAATACTAAAGCTATTTTACCTCTAGTATGGAACGGTGCGAAATAGTCTACCTCTTCCGCATTCGGCTTTGGCAAATCTTTCCAAAACACTTCTGACCAAATACGAGCTACAATAAATAAAGTAATAAAGCTCGCAAATATCAAGGTACCTAATAACACATAACTCTCCTGCTTAAAGGCCTCCTGAAACAAAAGAATCTTTGGCCAGAACCCAGACAACGGTGGTATACCTGCTAGAGAGAATAGGATAATCGCAAAGACGATAGACAACTTAGGGTAATCCTTATAGAACCCTCCTAATCGATAAATATCTTGTGTTACACGTATTTTCTGTATCAGACCACTCATCATAAAGAAGTTACTCTTCACAATAACATCGTGGATTAGATAGAACACTACTCCTACAAAAGCTAGCTCTGTATAGATACCAATACCTGCTATCAGATACCCTATATGACAAACAATAAAGTAAGATAATATTCTTCTAATATTACGCTTATTGATCACCCCTAGTGCTCCACTTATCATGGTAAGAATAGCAATAACTATAAATACTTGTAATACAAAATCATCAGGTTCGAATACTACTGTGAATACTCTTATCATAGAATACACTCCCATCTTAGTCAACAATCCTCCAAACACAGCACCGATAGCTGATGGTGGTGTATGATAAGACGATGGCAACCAGAAGTACATTGGGAACACTGCTGACTTAATACCAAAACCAACAAAGAACAACAATGCGGTTACTGTTACTAATCCTCTATTCTCCACTGCTGCTACATGTTCAGGTAGGTCTGCAATATTCAAACTACCTGTTATTCCATATAGAATCCCGATGGCTGTTAAGAAGATTACCGAAGCTAACATATTCATTGTTACATACTTCACAGCACCTTCCATCTGTCTCTTTTTTCCTCCTAATGTCAATAAAACAAAAGAAGAAATAATCACTACTTCAAACCACACATAAAGATTAAATATATCTCCTGTCAAAAAGGCTCCCATCAACCCCATAATTAGGAAGTGATAGATAAAGAAGTGTCCATATCGTATACGGCTAATATTAGTCGCAGCCGTTGAGTATATACCTACAGCTAATGACACTATAGCAGTAAGCATCACCATCGTAGCGCTCAACATATCACCTACGAAGGTAATTCCAAATGGTGCTTCCCAGCCTCCCATTTGTAAAGTCATATTTCCATTTTCCCATATTAGGGTAAACAACCTCAAACTCACAAAGAAGCCGATGATGTTACCTATTACACTCACAGTCTTCTGTGCCTGTACATTCTTCCAGAAGAACAACAGTACAATAGCCGTCAGCATATGTGCTAATATAGGAGCTAATATAAAGTTCGAAATCATATATCTAAATCTTGGATATTAAGTGAATCTAAATCATCAGTTCCTGTTGTCTCATGTACTTTCTTCAATAGAATAATAGCAAAAGCTGTCAACCCAAAACTAATAACTATGGCTGTCAAGATTAGTGCTTGGGGCACTGGGTCTGCATATACATCTGTAAAATGCTTACTCTCTCCGTTAATGATTGGTGCTTTCCCTTTGGTTAACTCTCCCATTAAGAAGATCAATATATTGGCGCCATTACCTAGCATCATAAACCCTAAAAGTAACTTAACCATGCTTCTACGCAAGATTAAGTATATACCTGCAGAATATAAGATTCCAACTAATAATACTAATAGTAATTCCATACTTATCTCTTTTATTCACTTTCTGAAATAGTTAATAATATAGTTAGCACAACACCAACTACCACTAAATAGACTCCAATATCAAAAAACAAGGCAGTCCCCACTGAGCCTATAACTGCTACATTATCTGCGAACCATACTCCTGTCATAAAAGGTCTTCCCAATATCACAGGCAAAAAACCACTTATAAAAGAAATTGTCAAGCCTATAGGTATCAACATACGTGGCGGAATCTGAAACAGTCTCAATGTTCTTCTAGTCGTATAAGCAAAAGCGTGTAACACAAATGCTATAGACGCTATCAATCCTCCAACAAAACCTCCTCCTGATAAATAATGTCCTCTCAGTAATACAAAAAGAGAGAATAATAATAACAGAGGCAATAAATAATTAGTCGCTGTCCTCAATATCGTTGAGTCCATCTTCTTTATATCGTACTTAGTCTTATTCTTCATCTTCTCTATATTTTAACATACTGAATACTCCTAATGCTGCGATAGATAATACTATCGTCTCTATCATGGTATCGAACCCTCTAAAGTCAACTAGAATAACATTCACCACGTTCTTACCTTTAGCTAGCACATATACGTTTTCTGCATAATATCTACTGATATCCTTATCTGCTGGAGATACTAAAGCTTGTAAAGTAATAATAGAAATCAAAACACCGAATGCAATAGAAATAACTGCATCTCTAAACTGTATCTTCCTATTACCTAGTTTTAAGAATGGAGGTAACTTAAACAGTACCAAAATAAATAGTACTGTAGTCAATGTATCAATAGCGAACTGCGTCATTCCTAAATCAGGCGCGCCGTAGAATACGAATATTAAACAGATACAATACCCTACTACTCCAGTAGCAGCTATCGCTGTCAATCTTGATGATGTATTTATTGCAAAGACAATTGCTACTACCGCAATTAAGAATACGACTAACTCATAAGCTCTAAACTCAGACAGCCCTGTCGTGTTCACACGTAGTGGCACATCTGCAAACAACTTATATCCCACTAGTCCCACAAAGAAAACGATGATTACAGCTAGATAAGATCTTAGATATCCATTATGGAAGATCCAAGTATAACGGTATGCTAGTACTCTAAAGAACTCTACGATGATAGAGAATATATTCTTAGGAGATACTTTCTCGAAGTTCTCTACCACACATAGTGGGTTCTTCCATCTCTTAAAGATGATATACACTATCGTACCCAGCACGATCGTACATCCACTTAATAATAGGCTAGTATTTACACCATGCCATATCGCTAGAGGCATCTCTACTACAGAACCATAAATAGCACTAAAGGTCGCTATGATGATTTCGTGATACGCTATAGCTGGTAATACTCCTAATAGTAAGGTAAAGAATCCTAATACTACAGGAGGAACTATAAGTGCCCAATCAGGTTGATGAGAGATACAGACATTCTTAGTCGCTTTACCGAAGAAAGGTTTTATACCAATTAAGAAACCTGAGCCCGTCAAAAACACATTTGTGAAGAATAAGGCACCTACTAATATTATCGCTAAAGTCTCATCCATATAATGAAGTCCACTCTCATAGATCAACTCTTTCCCAATAAACCCAAAAGTCAGAGGAATACCTGCACATGATAATGCGGCAACAACAGCTGCAACACTTAACAGAGGGAAATACTTACGCAGTCCTCCCAACTCGTTAATATCACGGGTATGTAAAGCGTGATCTATAATACCTGTAATCAAGAAAAAAGCTGCTTTATACAATGCGTGTGCTAATACGAATACCGCCATAGCATATAGCGCTATCTGAGTACCTATCCCTAACAAGAACATTAATAGTCCTAAGGCAGATATAGTAGAGTAAGCTAATATTCCTTTCATATCTTTTCTAAAGACACTGTGAAAAGCGCCGAATAGCATCGTCACACCACCTACTACCAGTAAGATTGTGTTCCACTCCATCTTACCTCCTAGTATAGGAGTGAATCTAGCTACTAAATATACACCTGCCTTCACCATCGTAGCAGAGTGTAGATACGCTGATACAGGTGTAGGAGCCTTCATCGCTCCTGGTAACCAGAAGTGAAAAGGGAATTGTGCAGACTTAGTAAAAGCTGCTATGAATAAGAAAATGATAATTAATAAGTAGAAAGGACTCTCTCTTAACACATCACTCTGTCCTAATAACTCGTGTATAGAATATGTTCCGGATATAGTTCCTACTATGACACCAAAGGACAGTAAGAAGAATCCTCCTAACCCTGTAATGGCTAAAGCCCATAATGCACTCGTTCTAGATTCTTCTTCTTCATTATTAAAACCAATCAAGAAGAAAGAACTTATACTCGTAAGCTCCCAAAAAATAAACAAGGTAATTAGATTGTCAGAAGTAACGACTCCTAACATTGCTCCCATAAAAACAGTGAGGTAGCAAATAAAACGGTGTAACAGAGGATGCCCTCTTAAATAAGAAGAAGCATATAAATATACCAATGTTCCAATTCCAGAAATCAATAATCCAAACAAAAGTGATAGACCGTCTATTTTAAAGTCTAAATTGATACCTAATGAAGGAATCCATTCAGTGCTAAATAGGACACTATTAAATCCGTCTTTTACAGAACGTAAAAAAGATAATAGATATAAAAAAATTGAAAATGGAAGTAGGGATATTAATGCTACAAATTTAGTTTGTACAAACTTCTTTAGAAATAACACTCCGAAAGCAAGTACAAAAGTGAGAAAAATTAATGTTAGCATATTTTGTTTATTTCTCTAAATATATATTTTCAGTTTGATGTAAATATATACAAAAAAAATAAATTTTAACTTATAACTTGCCGTATAACAACAAATAACATCCACATTTTTCTCACCTTCACCCTGCCAATAGGGAATTAAAGGCAATTCCCTTAATTTAATCTTATTTATTCAACATTTCCCATAATTTATCCTTTAACTCCATTAGCCCTTGTTGAGCCACAGAAGAGATAAACATATATGGTACTCCATCTAATTCAGCATCTAGCTGTTCTTTTAATTCAGATTTTAACTCATCATCTAGCATATCACACTTAGTAACTACTAAAAGACGGTCTTTATCCAGCATTTCTGGATTATATCTTCTTAACTCATCTATTAAGATGTCATACTCTTTTTTAATATCATCAGCATCCGCAGGCACCATGAATAACAAAGTAGAGTTTCTCTCGATATGTCTTAAGAAGTAATGACCTAAACCTTTCCCTTCTGCAGCTCCTTCGATAATACCAGGAATATCTGCAATCACAAAAGATTTAAAATCTCTATACGACACGATACCTAAGTTAGGCTTCAGTGTTGTAAACGGATAATCCGCTATCTTTGGTTTAGCTGAAGTAAGTACAGATAGTAATGTAGATTTACCCGCATTAGGGAATCCTACTAATCCGACATCAGCTAATACTTTTAATTCTAATATCACATCTAGTTCTTCACTAGGCAACCCAGGTTGCGCATATCTAGGAGTCTGGTTAGTAGATGATCTAAAATGCCAGTTACCTAATCCTCCTTTACCTCCTTCGGCTACGATTCTCTTTTCACCGTGTTCAGTAATCTCGAATAATACTTCACCTGTCTCTTTGTCCTTCACTACAGTTCCTAATGGCACCTCGATAATTCTATCTTCTCCATCTGACCCTGTACTTCTAGAACTTCCCCCATCACCACCGTGACCTGCTTTAATATGACGTGCAAATTTAAGGTGAAATAAAGTCCATAAGCCTTCGTTTCCGACTATGTATACGTGACCTCCGCGACCTCCGTCACCACCATCAGGCCCACCTTTTTCAATAAACTTTTCTCTGTGTAAGTGTGTAGATCCTCTACCTCCCTTACCAGAAGCTACATATATCTTTACGTAATCGACAAAATTCCCTTCAGTCATTTCCTTTAATTTTTTTCGTCCTTATTGCACCATACAATAGGAATTGGGCGGCAAATGTAATATTTTTTAGCGAATGTTATAAAGTACCTTATATTAAAGTATCTATAACTTTGCTTAAACGTCCTGTAATTTCTTCGATAGAACCTATTCCATCTACAGCGTAGAATTTATTTTTTGCTTCGTAGAACGCGATAAGAGGAGCTGTCTTCTCATTATACTCTGTATAACGTGTACGAATCTTAGCCTCATCTTGATCATCAGCTCTACCACTAGTCTTACCTCTCTCTAGGATACGTGCTACTAATACATCATCATCAGCCTCTAAACCTACAGTTCCTGCAAAAGTGATTCCTTTCTCATTCAATAGTTTTTCTAATGCTTCAGCTTGAGCGATTGTACGAGGAAAACCATCGAATAAGAATCCTGATTTATCCATATTCTTGCTCACCTCTTCTGCCAACATATTAATTGTAACACTGTCCGGAACTAGTTCTCCTTGATCCATATATACTTTAGCTTGTTTACCTAGCTCAGTATCGTTTTTTAAGTTAAAACGGAATACATCTCCTGTAGAGATATGTGTTAAATTATACTTTTCTTTTAAAAACTCAGCCTGTGTACCTTTCCCAGCACCTGGTTTTCCAAATAAAACTATTGCAATCATTATTTATTGTTTATTCTGTTAGTCTAATCTTTATTCTTTAATTTGGTATATCTCTGGTATATTTCTACCGTACTTATCATAGTCCATTCCATATCCTACGATAAACTTATTCTCAATCTCAAAAGCTACATAATCTAAATGAATATCTTTCGTATAAGCCTCTGGTTTTAAACATAACGTACATATACGTACTTCACTAGGTTTATGTTGATCAAATAATTTCTTTAACGCTACTAGTGTATTCCCAGTATCTACGATATCTTCTATAATAACTACTCTTCTATCAGTAACATCTATATCAAGTCCTAATAACTGATTAACTTGATTAGTTGATTGAGTTCCTATATATGAAGCCATTTTAACGAAACTCATTTCACATGAGCCTTTATAATGCTTCACCAAATCAGAAATAACCATAAACGAACCGTTTAGAACCCCTATAAATACAGGAACATCTCCGTTCATATCCATTTCTATTTGTTCTGCGATTTCACGCAATCTAGTATCAATCTGTTCCCTAGAAATAAAAGGAACAAACACTTTATCCAATACTTGTATTTCCATTGTGTCGAAGTTGTTCGTAATTTGCAAATATACAAAAAGAATACAGGTTTATTCGTTTCTATGCAAAGGATTTAACCTAAATAACCAAAAAATAAACCTCAATAATTTACTTTTTGGCCATTTGTTTTTAAAAACAAAAAACGTAGCGCTATTACACGCTACGTCTAAAACAAACTAATTCAATCTAACTCTAAAACCAAAGTTTATAGTTCTATCGTTGAGATTATTTTCACTACTTAAAACGTAATTTCAATTTTAATGAGCCAATTCACAACTCATAACCTACCAAATATAAGTTAATTTTTTTAACTAAAAAATATTTATTTAATATTTTATTACCATACTGAAATCAAAAATAACCAATCAATACCCCATAAAACTACAACTATCATCAAACAAACAACATATTAACTAAAAATTAATCACAAAAACCTCCTTTATTAACTATACAAATAACACTTCTTTAAAAAACTTTTCACACTATTTCTTACGAGAATATAATTCTATTCTTATCAAACTCTCATTATCTCTTCTACGATAGCTTGTCATACTTAGATATAGCGGATAAAACTCTTACTTCCACATAAAAAATATCTCAATCCATCATTAATACATTCATACCCTTTGAACTATTCCTCTATTCTCCATTCATATATACCTTGATCAGTAAGTGATATCAATCTGCTCGGGTAGTGATAGGCTATTTTTGGTACTTTTAAGCCGACCAAATGCCTATCACTAGCCGACCACATGCCGACCACCTCTCCCAAAAAGGTAAAAAAGACACATCTTCCCCTATAATCTTTACACCTATATTATATATCACCTCCATCCAATAACATACTCTAGATAACCAGACTAAGCTCTTCAAAATCATTTTTAAATAGAATAAGCACTTTCCAAAATCAATGTTCATTACATCTTACCCTTAAATATAAAACCAAACTAGGCATGAGGTGAATTTTAGACTTACTCTTTTATATTTTTAAATTATCTTTGCTCAATAACAATACAACTACACAATGAATTACTTTTCTACTGATTTCCGTTTGGGAATATTAGGAGGAGGTCAATTAGGTAAAATGCTCCTATATGACACTCGTAAATTTGACATCGCTACCAATGTACTAGACCCTAGTAAAGATGCCCCTTCTCAGTATGGAGCACATCAGTTCTTCCAAGGGGATTTAATGGATTTTGAAACTGTTTATCGCTTTGGTAAAACAGTAGATGTCTTAACGATCGAAATAGAAAATGTCAACTTAGACGCACTAGATAAGTTAGAAGAAGAAGGGCTTAAAGTATTCCCTTCTCCTAAGACACTTCGATTAATCCAAAATAAAGGAAATCAAAAAGATTTCTATACTACTCATAATATCCCAACTGCTCCTTATAAGAGATTCTCTGATATAGAAGCTCTAAAAACAGCAGCTACAGCTAATGAAGTAACGATGCCATTCGTATGGAAGTCAGCTCAGTTTGGGTATGATGGTAATGGAGTAAAAGTAGTTCGCACGATTACTGACTTAGATGCACTACCTAATGTAGAGTGTATCGCTGAAGTGATGGTTCCTTTTAAAAATGAATTAGCTGTTATCGTAGCTCGTTCTGCTTCTGGAGAAATCAAAACATACCCTGTAGTAGAAATGGAGTTCCACCCAGAGGCTAACCAAGTAGAATATGTGATTTGTCCTGCGCGTATCGATAGCGCTGTAGCAGATAAGGCAAGAGCTATCGCTCTTCAAGTTTCTGAAAAATTTAATCATGTAGGTTTATTGGCTGTGGAGATGTTCCAAACGCAAGATGACGATGTACTAGTGAATGAAGTGGCTCCTCGTCCTCATAACTCTGGACACTACTCTATAGAGGCAAGCTATACTTCTCAGTTCGAACAACACATCCGTGCTATTCTAGATTTGCCTTTAGGGAATACAGATAGCAAAGTGGCTGGTATCATGGTAAACTTAGTAGGTGCTGAAGGCTATACGGGTCAAGTGTACTATGAAGGAATGGAAGATATCTTAGCGATAGAAGGTGTGACTCCTCATATCTACGGTAAACGCGAGACTCGTCCTTTTAGAAAAATGGGACATGTAACAATCGTGAATAGCGATATGGTTAAAGCTAGAGAAATAGCTCAGCAAGTAAAAGAAACTATTAAAGTAATCAGCAAATAAATCTTATGAAAATAGCAGTAGTAATGGGCAGCACATCTGATATGCCTGTAATGCAAGATGCAATCAATATTATTAAAGAATTTGGTGTAGAGGTAGAAGTGGATATCGTATCTGCTCACAGAACACCTGAGAAACTAGTAGACTTCTCTTCTAATGCTCATAAGCGTGGTATCAATGTGATCATCGCAGGAGCAGGAGGAGCAGCACACTTACCTGGTATGGTAGCTTCTATGTCTCCACTTCCTGTGATCGGAGTACCTATTAAATCTAGCAACTCTATCGATGGATGGGACAGTGTACTATCTATCTTACAGATGCCTGGTGGTGTACCTGTAGCTACAGTAGCCCTTAATGGTGCTAAAAATGCAGGTCTTCTAGCGATACAGATATTAGGTAGTCAAAACGAGGACCTTCGCAATAAGATGGTAGACTATAAAAATGGATTAAGAGAAGCGGTGCTTAAAGCAGCAGAGTCAATTAAATAATTACGAATTACGGCGCTCTTCGAGCTAATTACGAATTACGTAGGTAATCGCAGTTAGCACGAGGAGCGTTGTAATACTTTAAATAAAACAATCCTCTATAGCTTAATTAAGCATGAAAGAAGACAATATTATACAGATTAAGAGTTTTAAATTCGCTGTAAGAATAATTAAAGTTTACCAACATTTAACTACCGAAAAGAAGGAATACATATTAAGCAAACAATTACTTCGTTCAGGAACTTCTATTGGTGCTAACATTGAAGAAACTATTGGTGCGCAAAGTGAAAAAGACTTTCTTTCTAAATTATCTATTGCTTACAAAGAAGCTCGTGAAACTCATTACTGGATACGTCTTTTAGCAGAAACAGATTACTTTACACCTAAAGAAAAAAACAGTTTATTAAAAGATATTGAAGAATTACTAAAACTCATAGGTAGCATCCAAATATCACTTAAAGCTAAACTAGAGAGTGCCAAATAATATTTACAACTCATAGTTATTCTTTTCAATAAAAAACGCTTCATTTACATTTATTTTTCAGGTCAACAAAGCGTAATTCGTAATTTGAAATAATTAAACGTAAAGATGAGATCTTACATTACCCTCAAAAAACACATACAGATGAGTATACTCATGGGCATCTAATATTGAATATGTACAGTACCCCCCTAATATTATATTTCTATTAGAAGTGATATACATACTTGATGCCGTAGGCAAACCATTTGTAATTCGTAATTTGAAAATCGTAATTAAAGAAACAGGCTGTGTTGGCATGCTGTTAATATATCTCTGACGATTCTACTTATAGGAGAGCTATTATTCACTCCGTACATCCCAAGATAAGGTAAATGCTGTATCACCTCATCTCTCCCTTGATACACCACTTCTTTACACAGTTTATCTATAGTATTACACTCTTCTTCTGTCAGTTCAATACCTTCTTGTACTTTCTGCCATGTAGTAGATGCTAAATCATAAAAAGCTTCTCTACGCGTGTGATATGCTGTCTGTAGCTTCACTAACAATTCTGTTTGGAACTGTTCATAAACACCTCCTTTGAGTTTATTAAAATATACCTCTACTTCTTGTAGAAAGTGGTATTGCATTCCCAACTGATTCACAGCTAATGTAAACTTCGCAAACGGATAAAAAGGAAACTTATAAAGTGGGGTGTCGATAGTACATGCCTCACTCGTGATACTAAAGCTACGTGATTTAGGTACGCATAATCCTTCTGCCACGATAGAATGACTCCCTGTAGCTCTTAGTCCTAAGGTATCCCAACTGTTCTTAGTGGTTACTTCAGAAGGCAAAAAGAAAAATGACTTATACACAGGTCTTCCTTCTGCATCATACTGCAATTCCCCATTGACTTCAAGATGACAATTCGCTGTAAAAACTGTACAATGCTGTAGTCCTGTAACGATATCCCAAGTCCCATTGATAAGGTAATATTCTCCTTCTTCTCTTGCTACTCCACTTACCTTACCACTACCTCCAAAACACACCTTAGCGTCTTGAAAGACTTTATTACTTTCATTAGGATCTAAAAAGCCTACAAACATATTAGCTCCTGCACATAGCGTCACTGTCCATCCTAAACTCCCATCTATAGTAGCTAATTGCTCTTCTACCCTTAGTGCATCTATAAAGTCTAGTTCTAATCCATTATATTGTTTAGGCACAAATAGGTTGAATAAATTGTTTCTATACAGCACTTCTAGTTGTTCTGTTGTTAGATGACCTAATTGTTCTGCTGTAGTTATATTGTCTTTAAGTATTTGCACATCGGCATCACTTAGATACTGTCTCATAATATGTTGTTTTGTCAACAACAAAGCTACCGCATTAAAACACTTTAAACAAAAAAGACCTCATCAGTAATACTGATGAGATCTCTTCAAATTGCTCTATTTTTCTCTATTCTAAATTTTCTGGTAATAATAAACTAAACTGACTCGCTGTGAGAATATCTCCTATGATACGGTTCATCTCTGTAGTATAATTCATCGCTCCCATACCTAAATAAGGCACGACTTTCAGAACAGCATTACGTCCTTTATAGACTAGACCTTTGCACATCTTCTCAATATCAGCAGTAGTCTGCTCTGTTAACTTCCCATTTAATGCTATCTCATCACTAGAGGACTGAGCTAATCGATAGAAGGCTGCTCTTCTCTCAAGGAATTTCTCTTCATATTGATAGAACAATTCATCTTTAAACTCAAAATATTTATTATACAACTCTCCTGTAAAGTACTTTCTTAGTTCATCCATAAAATGCTCTTGCATGCCCAAATGATTTGCAGTCAAGGTTAACAATGCAAACGACATAAAGGGATAGTGATAGATCTGTTCGTTGATAACAGGATGATTACTATCTATCTCAAAAGCACGATTACTACTTACCCTAAAGTCTTTGATATTGACGCTGTGGCTCGCAGTAGCTTTTAACCCGACAGACTGCCAATCTTCAATAACATTAATCTCCTTAGGAAAGAAGAAAAACGTTTTAAAATAAGGCGAACCATCTTCCTTATAAAGCAATTCTCCTTTTTCTTCAATATGACAGTTCAAGGTCAATACAGTACAATGTGGTAATCCGACGATATAATCCCAAGTACCATTCACTATATACCCATCTCTGGATACCTTAGCGATACCATCTATCTGTCCACTTCCTCCAAAACATACTTTAGGGTCTTGGAAAATCATTTTGGCAAGAAAGCTTTCTAAATATCCTACGAACATATTAGCACCAGCACACATGGTCACTGTCCACCCTAGACTACCATCTATTCTAGCCAACTGTTCTTCCACCTGTAAAGCTTCAATCAAACTAACTCCTAGGCCTCCTAAATATTCAGGCACAAACATATTAAACAACTTATTATCATAGATAACTTGTAGTTGCTTATCCGTTAATGTACCTAATCTAATAGCTTCATTTACTTCACTTCTCAGAATGTCTACATCCTTTGATGATATTTCCATCATAACATATTGATTAATTATCTATTATAACAAACATATTAATTTAAAAATTGATTAATATGTGATTATTCACACCTAGTGCAAAAAACATTCCAATATTATTAACTAACCATTATTTAAAAAAAACTTACTTTTATAGTATAAAAATAAATTAGAAAATATGTCGGCATTGAACAATCCATTTAACACCGTTCATGGTACAGCACCATTTACTCAAATTAAAACGGAAGACTATATACCTGCTTTCAAAAAAGCAATACAAGATACAAAAGCAGAGATAGACACTATTACGGCTAACGTTGCAACACCTACCTTTGAGAATACACTAGAGGCATTAGCCTACTCAGGGATGGAATTAGATGTATTGTCTAATATCTTCTTTAACCTGAACTCTGCAGAGACCAACGATGAGATGCAGAAAATAGCACAAGAGGTAGCTCCTATGTTATCTGCATTAGGCAATGATATCTCTTTAAACGAAGAGTTATTTAAACGTGTAAAAGCAGTTTATGAGCAAAAGGAGACACTGAACCTTACTATAGAACAAGAAACCTTATTGACAAAGAATTATAAAAGCTTTGTCCGCAATGGTGCATTGTTATCAGAAGATAAAAAAGAAAGATTAAGAGCAATAGATGCAGAACTGTCTACTACAGCCCTAAAGTTTGGAGAAAACGTATTAGCAGAAACACATAAATACCAACTGCACATCACTGAGGAGAAAGACTTAGCTGGTCTTCCTGAAGGCGCTATAGAAGAGGCAAGAGCTTTAGCAGAACAAGAAGGTAAAGAGGGATGGATATTCACATTAGACTATCCTAGTTATATCCCTTTTATGACCTATGCTGATAATCGTGAGTTGCGTAAAGA
This sequence comes from Myroides sp. ZB35, assembly GCF_001865835.1. Taxonomy (NCBI): domain Bacteria; kingdom Pseudomonadati; phylum Bacteroidota; class Flavobacteriia; order Flavobacteriales; family Flavobacteriaceae; genus Myroides; species Myroides sp. ZB35. The sequence continues at coordinate 579,126 of NZ_CP017769.1, forward strand.
GATGGCTATCGCTTCAGGTAAAAAAGCCTTTCAAAATAATGAGCACAACAATGAAGCGAATGTCTTAAAGATCGTAAACCTACGTCATGAGAGAGCTAATCTATTGGGATATGCTACACATGCTCACTTCGTATTAGAAGAGCGTATGGCACAGAGCCCTGATAAGGTAAATGCTTTCTTAGAAGAGCTATTAGCAAAGGCTAAGCCTGCTGCAGATAAAGAGTTTGCCGAATTAACTGCTTTTGCTCAAAAAACAGACAAAGTAGATGTGTTAGAGAAATGGGATGGTTCATACTACTCTGAGAAGTTAAAACAAGAGCGCTTTAGCTTAGATGATGAATTACTTAAACCATACTTCCAGTTAGAGAATGTATTAGACGGTGCTTACCAAGTAGCAAATAAGCTATACGGATTAGTTTTTACAGAAGTACAGACTATAGAGAAGTATCATGCAGATGTACGTACATTTGAGGTAACGAACGAACAAGGGGACTTCATAGCGGTATTCTATACTGACTTCTTCCCACGTAAAGGAAAGAGAAACGGTGCATGGATGACTTCATTCAAAAACCAATATATCAAAGATGGTATCAATGAAAGACCACATATCTCTATCGTATGTAACTTCACTAAGCCAACTGCGACTAAGCCATCGCTACTTACCTTTAACGAAGTGACTACTCTATTCCACGAGTTTGGGCATGCACTACACGGCATGTTAGCAAATACAACTTATCCATCATTATCAGGAACTAATGTGTATTGGGACTTCGTAGAATTGCCAAGCCAAGTGATGGAGAACTGGTGTTATGAGAAAGAAGCTTTAGAGCTATTCGCTAAACACTATCAGACAGGAGAGACTATCCCTATGGAATTAGTAGAAAAGATCAAAGAGAGCGCGAGCTTCTTAGAAGGAATAGCTACAGTACGTCAGTTGAGCTTCGGTCTATTAGATATGGGATGGCATGGGCAAGACCCTACTGCTATCACGAGTCTAAAAGACTTCGAAACAAAACAATTTGCCTCTACTCAACAATATCCTGATGTAAAAGAGAATGCAATGAGTACTTCATTCTCTCATATCTTCCAAGGTGGTTACTCATCTGGATACTACAGTTATAAATGGGCAGAGGTACTGGATGCTGATGCATTCGCATACTTCAAAGACAATGGTATCTTCAATAAAGAAGTAGCTACTAAGTTTAAAGAATATGTATTATCTCAGGGAGGAACTGACCACCCAATGACATTATACAAAAAATTCAGAGGTCAAGAACCTACTCCAGATGCTTTATTAAAAAGAGCGGGATTGTTATAGGTTAACGGTGGACGGTTTACAGTTAATAGCTGTAGACCGTTTAGCTGTTAGCTACATTATATTATCTATGAACAAAATTCCTTTCACTAATAACAAGACAAAAAATATCACACTTAAAAAAGGAGATTACCTCTTTCAAGCAGGTGATGTAAATACATTGTTGTATTATGTCGTTAGTGGATGTATACAACTCTATATCTTAGACCAAAGTGAGGAACGCATTATTCGCTTCGGATATAAAGGAAGTACAATCTGTGCTTTAGACAGTTTAATTACTCAACAGCCTACTATCTATTACTTACAAGCCATCAGACAGACAGAAGTTATTGTCCTATCTTCTGAAGAAACAACTAGATTACTAAACGATATGGAAGGAATAAAGAAACTTATTATTCAGTTTCAAGAAAGAGAAATTGACCTACTAACAGATTCTCCTATTCTTCGATATCAAAGAGTCTTAAAACGATCTCCTCTACTATTTCAAGAAGTTCCACAAAAGTATATTGCTCGTTACTTACGAATGACAGCTGAAACTCTATCTCGACTTAAAAAACTTGATTTGAATCAAGATTTAGATTAATCCTTTACTAGACCTTTGTAGTATAAAATTATTAATGATGACTAATCAACAAGTATTAGATGGATTATGCTTGCTTACAGATAAGCATTTAGAGCAGCTGCAATACATAAAGAGACTTAGTACAGAACAGCTTAACTATAAACCAACAGTAGAATCATGGAATATATTACAGTGTATTGCACATCTTAACTATTACTTTGATTTTTACTTACCTCAATTTAAAAGTGCAATGAATGGTAAAAAGAGAGAACAGCTACTATTTAAATCAGGAGTGATAGGTAAGTACTTTGCCAATATGTTAGTATACAAAGAGAATCAAAAACCTATTAAAAGTCCTAAACACACTAATCCAATAGATAAAACCATATCTACAGGTGTAATTAACATTTTTGAAGCTAACTTAATTACTCTCAAAGATATTATAGAACAAATGCCAAAAGAAGTACTAATCAATAGAGAGATTGTAACTATGTTTTCTAATTGGTACAAGCTCAATGTAGGAGATAGCTTGCGCATTGTAGTGTATCACAACGATAGACACTTTCATCAAATACAGAAGTTACTGCCATAAAAACAAAAACTCCCATTGTATTGTTACAATAGGAGTTTTCTTTTAAAGTACATTATTCATTATAAAAAACACTCTTCACTATAAGTATAAGCATCTAGTGTAACAGGTATTTTATTCGCTTCTTTAAGGTCATGTTGTGCCTCATTATAACGCTCGACATCAGCATCCGCTTTAGGGTCCTTTATACTTCCTAATATTGCATTGATACGGTCAAACTCGCGTTGCTGATCAGCTTTAAGATATCCTTCTGCTACTTTACATACTTCTTTAAAAGTTTTACCTCCTACTTCTTTTAAGAAAGCTGCATCTGTCTTATCATGGTCTATTCCCTCATCATCAGTATAGATGACATTCATATTTCCGATGATTTGTATTGCCTTTTGAAGACGCAATTGATCTACATCTCCTAAAGTTACCATCATCTTATCTTCAGAATCCATATAGGCATCCATATTATCTACAGCCAACCTTAATTCTTTTGTCTCTGTCTGTACTTGTGTAGTCTCCACCTTCGTTTCTTCCATCACTACTGTCTCCACTTCTTTCTCTTTACAACTAACTACTAAAAGAGCTAATGCAAATAATGTCAACCCTATTTTTCTCATACTTCTGTTTTAAAAAACAAATGTAAAACCTAAAGCACAAATTATACAATAGCCATTTATAGTGATTTAATAAATTAACATTTACCACTATAATAAAGAAAGGGAGAGGCAATCCATACCTCTCCCTTCACCAAAACAAAACCACTATAAAAATATAGTCACCTTACTTATTATGAAATTTATTATTATGCAAGATCTCCAAACTTCCCAGAGTTAAAGTCATCTACTGCTTGTACCAACTCATCTGTTGTATTCATTACGAATGGTCCATAGTGTGCTATTGGTTCATTTAAAGGTTCTCCTGAGATTACTAAGACTACAGTATCTTTAGTAACTTCTACCGTAAACTCTTCTCCTTCTCTCTCCATGTGCGCCACATGATCTGTAGCTACTGCTGTTCCATTTACTTTTACTTCACCTTCTAATACTAACAATAAAGTAGTGTACCCTGAAGGAAAGCTAAAGTTAGTACTTGTACCTACTTTTGCTTTTAAATTGTACATGTGAATAGGCGAGAATGTAGAAGCTGTTCCTTTAGTTCCATTATAGTCTCCTGCTATCACTTCGATTACCCCTCCCCCATTAGGCAATGTATATTTTGCCATTTTATCATGTTCTATTGCCTGATACTTAGCAGGTCCTTTCTTATCTTCTCTCTTTAAGTTCACCCATAACTGTACCATTTGAAACTCACCACCTGTTTTACTCCATTCTGTTTCATGAAACTCTTTGTGTAAAACTCCAGACGCTGCAGTCATCCACTGTACATCACCTTCCCCTATGATACCTCCACCTCCGCTACTATCTCCATGTTCTACACGTCCTTTATATGCTATCGTTACAGTCTCAAACCCTTTATGTGGGTGAACTCCTACACCTCTTGGGATTTCTGAAGGCCCAAATGTGTATTTAGAATTATAATCAAACATGATGAAAGGATCCATCTGTTGCATATTCATATTAGGCATACTTGGAATAAAGTTGTGCACTCTAAAACCATCTCCTACAAAGTGTGCTGGTTGTGGTTTTACTACTTGTTTAATATTTCTTGTTTTCATATCTCTTTGTTTTTTATATTACAAATTTACAACCTCATCCACCTTTAAACACTTAACCTACAACAAGAAGTATGCCTCATAAAAAAGGAGGTTTACCTCAGCAAACCTCCTCCTGTTTATTTGTCTAGTATGACTAGTTCTTAATCTCTATTCTAATGCCTTCGCTATGAGCACTCATCTCTGGTGCGTACATACTCTGCATAGTCGTAATACCATTAGAGAATTGACCACTTACATTAGCTCTTAACTCATACTCGAATACATAGCTTCCTTTTCTCAATCTCGATATAAAGAAATTCGTAGATGCGTCTCTTGTCTCTTCATAGTATCCGAACTCTCCTTTCCATCTATATCCTGATAATACATTCGTAGGTTCAAACCCACTAGCGCGCATATCTTTTAAGTGAACATAATCCATATCCCTATCTGCACTTATCTCTAAACGTACTGTCACTATATCACCAACTTTAATTGGAGACTCTTTAGTGATCTCACGTAGTACTTGACCTTGCTCTGTATTCGCTTTTATATATAGCTTTTTAGTTAACTTAATACCTGTCTCTGCTGTATTAATAGCATCTAAATCTTCAAAGTACTGCCAGTACATCGCGCCATAAGCAATACCAGGAGATGTCTTATTTACTTCTACAACACCTTTTTTAGCTGTCAGCTCTGCTTTAGTCCAACTCTGTTTAATATAACCACTACCCGCCTGAGCATTTGCTTCTGTATCTATAGGATATCCTCCTACTTTTACTTCAAGACCTTGCTCTGCATCTAACCAAGACTTACCTGTATTTAATAAGGCATATACAGCCTTTGTAGTTGCTTTAGTAGATCTCCATCCAGTAGTTTGTTTATTCTTTAGTAACCAAACTTTCATCTGTTCTATCGCATTAGCGTATTTCTCTTTATTTACCTCGTTGGTAGCTTCTAGAATTGCTACTTGGATTTCGATAGGCGCCTGATACCATAACCATCCTGCAGTATTATTCTTCCAATACATTCCCATCTCATCAGACTCTACTGCTGTCTCCATAATCCCCTTAACAATACTCTCTGCCTTTTTATCAGAACCAAATCTCTTTGCTATCACAGCTCGTATAGCCTCTTGATAAAGATTATTAGCAGGTTTCTCACTCTCGATACTTTGACGAATAGCTGTTATCATCGGAGAGTATTTTTCATTGATACCGAAGTCTCCTATAAAGTAACTACGTGCATATAAATAGTGTGTACCTAAGCTAGGAACTTTACCTTTTACACCAAACTTCACTTGCTCTTCATAATCTTTATACTGTGCCTGATCCATATACTCTATTGCTCTCTTTAGCATCGAAATATAATTCACATCACTTGCCCAAGGCGCATCCATTGCACCTATGCGTTTCAGATTACCAAAACCTTCTACAATAGTTTGTGTAATATAGTTGTCTGATTTTCCTCCTTTAAACCAAGAGAATCCTCCATCTTCGTTTTGTTGCTCGATTAACTTATCAATATCCGACTGAAGATCATATTGCATTTTATTCAAATCAAACAAGACCGCCATACGCTTCATTTGCTCAGCCTCACTTGTTGCTTCTCTAACCCATGGCGACTCAGCTAACAGTACACTCTTCAACTCTTGATTCTGTTCTAGTTTAGAAGACATTTCTCCTTTTACATTCCATTGATCGAAGACAGTCTTAATCTTAGGATTGTCATTTAATATCTTCGTTGCAACAGCATTAGCAAACACTTTACTAAACACTTGCTCTGAGCTATCATAAGGATATTCTTGTAAGTATGGTAAAGCAAACACAGCATTCCAAATCGGATTAGTCGTTAACTCTAATGTCAGTTTATGATTCTGCAGTGTATTGCTTCTATTCGCTTCATACTCTTTAAACTTGAATATCTTATTCTGTCCTTCTTTGATATAGATAGGCATCGTCTCTGTTACTAGCATTCTATTAGTCAATACTGGTAGTACAGACTCTTCTCCATCACTATAATTATCTGACACAGCTACTATTCTACACGATACTACATCTACGCTATTCGGAACTTCTATATCCCAACTTACAGCACTTGACTCTTCTTTATTGACAGAGAACTCTCCTGTTTTCTCTACCAACAACTCATTCGAGTAAGCATTAAACAGTTGAAGAGTAGCTTTACCTTTTCTATTAGTATCAGATAGATTAACTACTTTAGTAGATAACGTTAACTTATCTCCTTGTCGTAAGAAACGAGGTAAGTTAGGCACTACCATTAACTCTTTTTGAGTTACTACTTCTTTTTCAGCATAGTCACTACGCAAATCCTTAGTATGAGCAAAAGCCATAAACTTCCATTGCGTCAAAGCTTCAGGCATTGTGAACTCAAACTTCACATCACCATTCTCATCTGTCTTTAGTGTAGGGTAAAAGAATGCTGTCTCTTGTAAGTTTTTACGAATAGTCGGCGCAGGGGCATCCGTTTTTTCTACACTGTTACCACCACTACTTACGTCCTTAGACTCAATCATAGGAGCAGTTTCTTTAAACTCCTCTTGAGATGAAAGTTTAAGAGCAACAATATTTTCAGCCATTGCATCTCCACTCGTAGCACTCACCTTACTCATCCCTCTCACTCGCATTGTTCCAGAACCAATTCTAACTTTAGGTTGGAAGTTTAAGCCGTAAGTATTAAATACGATTGGTCTATCTATTATAAACTTAGTATAATCAACTGTCTCACTTGCTAATGAATTAAAGTAACTTATTCCTTTGATATTACTAAAATCATACATACTAAACGAAGGTCTGTTGTAATAATGTACAGGAACCTTAAGAGTAGTATTTAGACTATGTGATACGAACTGATCTAAAGAAGCATCATACATAGTAGCCAATATTTCAGATACCACTTGCTCCTTCTCCTTCCCTTTTACTCTTAAAGACCACTTTTCTTTAGCTCCTGGTTCTACCTTATCTCTAAAAGACTCAATAACTAAAGACAGTTTACTCTCTTCTCCTTTTAGAGCAACACTAGCCGCATCTTGTGCTGCTATATTGTGCTTTAATGCTAAGGCATAAACATCTACTACCTTATAATCCTGTTTAATAGGAATATCTATTGACGAACCTCTCTTATTGATCTTCATCACTTTTTGATAAACCTGTTTACCGTTTGCTTTTACTTCTACGAATGCATACGTATTATTCTCAGCACTACGTATCTCTACACTAGCCTTATCTCCTACTTTATATACTTTGTCCTCTGCTTTTAATTCTACTAAGACCTTTGATGGCTCTTTTGACTCCTCATTTCTTAATGTAAAGCGTTTCTCTATCTCATTCTTCTCACCGTTCTCGTATACATATCCCTTAACGATATACGCACCCGAAGACAATTGTTTAGCTCCCTTAAATACCACCTCTTTTGTATCTGCTGTATTAAATGATGTACTAAACACAGAATTACCTATTCCCCATTGCGCAGTATCTTTCTCATCTCCGTAATCTAAATGAGGGAATAGAGAGACAAACTCATTGTAATCATACAACTTATAATCTCCTTTATCTAAACCAAAATTATCAGAGATACGCTCAGGATTAGGAGCTAAAAGAGGAAATATACTTAACTCCCCTTGAGAAGCATAGTCTATCCCATTTAAGTTCTTCGTACTAATCGTAAACTTACTCAAATCCTTTACTGTAGAAATAAAAGGAAGATTAACAGCTAACTCTATATTCTTCTCTCCTACTACAACATCTATACTACTGCTATGTGTTTCTCCATTCTGGTCTATTACATCTGCATAGACAAAATAAGTAAAGGTACGAGGCAGCTTACTTTCTTTTTCTTCTTTAGGCAACGCCTTAAAGCTGATAGTAAACTTTCCTTTCTCATCCGTTATTGTCTCTCCCTGAATCATTGTCTCAGGATTCAGATATCTACTTGGGTAGTAAGGTCCACATATCCAATAAGGCCATATCTCTTGTCGTTCTACTCTATAGACTACTTTTGCCTTATCTATATTAGCCCCTAAGAAAGCCTTTGCATTTCCTTCTACTATTACCTCCTCATTTAACTTATAGATTTCTTTAGGTTTTTCGAACTCTACTTCAAATTTCGGACGCTTATACTCTTCTACTGATAGATGACTCCATCCTACAGTCTCCTCTCCTAATATGACTTCAACACTATAATTACCTAATCTACCTACAGATGGTAATACAAACTGTCCACTCACAGAACCAAACTCATTGGTCATCAGTTTTTTTGTAGTCAATTCCTTTCCATTAGGATCATATAGCTTTATAGATACTTGTGCCTTAGCTACGACTTGCTCACTTAGCTTACTCTTTTTAGAAACTATAGATTTAAAATATAAGACTTGTCCTGGTCTATAGATACCTCTATCTGTTAGTACAGTCGCTTTATACTGTACATTATCTTCTTTTTCTTCTTGCTGATAGCGATTGTATACATAAGAAGAATAATATACCTCTTCCCCTTTTATATTAGCATAAAGATATCGATCAGATTTAGCAAAATCAAGATTAGCCTCTCCATTCGAGTCTGTCGTTATCACCGTTTCCCAATAATTACTATTAGTTCGCTTCTCATCTTCATTAGCGATGTGAATACTAATATTGCTTAATGGCTTACCTGTTCTTCTATTATAAGCACGTAATTTCCCTTCGTTTATTTCTATAATATTAGGTGTCACATTAACTAGGCTCACTTGTACATCTGACTCTCCTTCTTTGATTTGGTCAAAAGGAACATTAGAAAATGCTATAAAGTATCTACCTGCCTCTAATGGATGTAACGCTACCACAGTCTTGTGCATTTCATAATCAGTGAAGGTACTCAACTGCAATGCATAAGTATCTATAGAAGTATATTCCTTATCTAATCTGTTATATGCCTCTATCCCCTTATGAAAGGGTACATTGTTACTTCTCTTAGCCTGGTTGTTCTTATACACGCGCACATATACCTTATCCCCATTCTGATGTCCTATGCTCACAGGTATAGCCTGCTTATCTAGCACATACTTATTGATATTATAAGTGTATTGTTTGCGTTCTGTATACTTCTTCAGTGCACTTAAGTTCTCTGCCGTTTTTGTATTAGGAAATAACTTTACAGCCTTATCTATTAGAGCTACTAATTCTACTCCATTTAGATAATTAGCATATCCCTCATACACAAGAGGCTCATTAGGATACGCTGCTAATAAGCTTTCGAACTTCTCTTTTCTATCCTCACTAGATTCTATAGTAGCAGCTACATACATCTCTACATACACATAGAGCGTAGGATCATTCTTAGCTTTTACATCTTTTAGAAGAGATGCTTTTAACTCTTCCTTCTTTTGCTCTAGTGTTCTACGTTCTTCATCTGACAAATCAAATGAGTTATACTGTAGGTTGTCTAAATAATTTAGACGCAATGCATCATACACTGTCAGTTTAGTCCTATTAACACCTAAGTTAGATACATTAGAGCTGAACATATCTCCCCAATTACCAATAGACTCTCCTTGCTCTTTAGAAGCTAGAGCAAGACCACTTTGATAATACTTTTCTATTTCTTTCTTAAACTCTTCAGCAGTCCAGTATGCGATACCAGAAGCTGTACTTTGTTCTAAAGTTGTTCTACCTCTAAGTTTATACTTATTCGCAGTGTAATAAAGCTTAAATATCTCAGCGATATACGTGTCAATAATAGCCTTATTAATTCCTTTAGCATTTCTTCTTTCTTCAGCGAATTGCTTAATGACTGTATTGACATCATACTTATCATCTTCACTGACTAAGATATTCACTCTTGCCTCATAGAACATTGCCTTAATCATACTAGGATAGTCATTGTGTCTTTTTGACAACTTCTTTACTTCCTGTATATTGGGCAACATGCTCTTTACCTCAGCATTCTCTTCTTGTTTCTGAATAATATTCCATAACTCTTGTATTCTCCCATTCGAGCTTTGTCCAAAGCCGATCATCGGAGCAAGAATCATAAGATACAAACCTAACTTCTTCATAGTTTTATAATTGAATCCTTAAAGATAGAGTTTTTATAAATTACTTCTAAAAACTTGTACAGCAAATGATACAAAATAGTCGTTAACCCTACATTAAATAACGCCTACAGTTCTACTTTTTTCTAAACGTTTATATAACCTAAGCTTCACAAACGCATAATGCGAACAACTTGTATAATGAGGTGTAATCGAGGTTACTTTGTGACATACAAAAACATTATTATGAAAAGAATTATCCTAAGCCTTATCTTATGTGTATCACTAGTATCATGCTCTAGCGATGACAATAAAGTAGAACAAAAAGAAAACAAAAAGTATCAAACTGAGAATGTCGTTTTATTAGTAATAGACGGTCCTAGAATGACAGAGACATGGCAAGAAACTACACAAGCACATATCCCTAACCGTATTGCTCTATTAAAAGAAGGTGTTTTTATCAGCAACTTTAGAAACAATGGACTAACGAATACTAATGCAGGACATACAGCGCTAATCACAGGTGTATATGACAGTATTAAGAACAACGGTAAAGAACTTCCTACCAATCCTTCTGTGTTACAACAATGGTTAAAACAAACGAACAAAGACAGTAGCAAAGCTTGGGTTGTCGTATCTAAAGACAAATTAGAAGTACTAAACAATACTAAAAACCCAGATTGGAACAATAAATATATGCCTAAAGCAGATGCAGGAGTAGCAGGTAATGGTACAGGTTATAGAACAGATGAAGTAACTATCGAGAACTTCAAAAAAGTAATCACAACTGACAAACCTAATGTAGTTGTTATTAACTTAAAAGATGTGGATAGCTATGGACATGCTAACAAATGGAATGAATACATACAAGCTATCAAAACAACAGATCAAAGCATTAAAGATATATGGGATTTCTTACAATCTCAACCTGACTATAAAGGCAAGACAACACTAATGGTATCAAATGACCATGGTCGTCACTTAGATGGGGTAAAAGATTCTTTTGTTAACCATGGAGATGCTTGTCTAGGATGTCGTCATATCGAATTCTTCGCTATGGGGCCAGACTTTAAACAAAATACAACAATCAGTACAGGTAGTTATGAGCAAATAGATGTAGCAAATACAATGGCTGAACTATTAGGTATAAAGCTAGAATACAGTAAAGGAAAAGTGATAAAAGATATCTTTAAGTAAGTCTATACTTTGTTTCAACAAAAAGAGCTATTAGAGAAAATCTCAAATAGCTCTTTTTTTAGTTATAAGTAATAATTTATTTTATTGGCAACAAAGGATCTACAAATGCAATAACAGGTCTGACATACAACTTTCTATCTTTGATAAATCCGACATCACTCACTTGTCCTTCCACAAGCACTGTCACTGTCGTTACTCCTCCAGGACTTACATTAAAGTCCTCTGACTTAAACTTTTTTCCCTCTACAGTAGTTAGTTCTAGATATCCCTTTAATTGGTTTGTCGTAACAGATTTCACATTATATACGAATTGGCTATACCTTTTAGAATCACGTTGTACGACAGAGTGATTCACATATTCTGTATAAGCATCTTTATCATTACTCTTAAGTTCATTATCATCTGATGAGCAACTTACTAATAATAACATCATGATGATCATAGACATCAATATCTTATTCATAAAGCAATTTTTTTATTACAAATAAACTGCACAAACAAAACAAGACACAATGCTTTAACACTACACCAACATTAAGTATCCCATATGTATACATCCTATAGACATTCTATCCTGCCTTTGGAAATTTATACATAGGTGGATTAAAGAAGTCTCTTGAAGGCATTCCCCTATTCGGAAATGCATCAAAGTTGATAGGGGTAGCATACACTTTATAGCTCTTTACATAATCTCTTTCAACTACTACTCCTTCTTTCTTCACTAGAACTTCTCTATGCTCTCCCATATCAAGAGAAAATCTATCCGACTTTATCTTCTCATTATTTATAGTAACTACTTCTACATACCCTTGCATAGGTGTACGCACTTTAGATCTAATAGTAAAATAAAAATTAGTGTACTCCTTAGCTTTTCTAGTTTCTACAGATGTACCATTGTACTGAATACTGACATCTTTATTGTTTACTTCTAAGTCTTCTTTTGAACACCCAGCAACAAAAACCATGACTAACATCATGATAACCAAACTTATATTTTTCATGTTATTATTATTTTAGGGCGTCAAAGTAAAATAAAAACAACAAAAGTTTATACCAAAAAAATATTATTTAACGTAAACAAATAACAGAAAACAATAAAATTAAGATTAAAAAATATAGTTTATTAAAATAGTCACCAAAAACCAACCACCAATACTAGAAACTAAATATAAAAACTAGTTTACACTAATATAAAACTCACTACCACTCCTCAAATGTATAACTATGACTGAAGCTCAAATCAAAGTTCTTATATTGCTCTTTAATTAGTTCTATACACTCTTCTCTAGTCCCTTCCTTCTGATAAGAGCCTTTTTTACTCACTATAGGAATATCTATAATCCACATATCATCTCGTAACCAACCGAACTGTAGCGTATCATCCTCTCCCTTAAATATTCCAATAAAAGTACCTTCTTCTGTCGATAACTTCTTAAAACACGTGATTACTTCTAGCTCTGTAGCCACCTTAGACTCGTCTCCTTCTTGCCCCTGATCAGTAAGAGCGTCATAGTAAAACAACTTTATCATATCTACCTTTTTATCTTTCAAAATTAAACAACTCTATGCAACATTTTACAATAAAAAAAGAGCATTACCTCAGCAATGCTCTTTCTTTATATCTTAGTTACTTGTGCGCTTAGGTCCTCTTGACTCTGGCCACTCTTGACGTTCTCCTTTACTGTCTAATGGAAGAACAATCTTTTCTCTAGATACCAACTCTTTCTCCTCGCTTGCTTTATAAGCCATGATAGCGATCAGAATAGCGTTGTTCTGTACGTCGTCATAAACGATTTTGTCAGCTGTATCTCTGTTTGTATGCCAAGTATAGTTACCATACCCCCAGCTCAATGAACTCATCATAAACCCAGGTATATCTTTACTTACAAATGACACGTGATCTGAACCTCCTCCTGATGGAGAACCAGGGAAGTGTGTTTTAATTTCTTTCTTATATTTCTCAGGCACTGCGTATAACCAGTCTGTGATATATTGATAAGAATTTAAGAACCCTTGTCCAGAGATATTAGCCACACGTCCTGTACCGTTATCTTGGTTGAATACTACTTGTATCTTATTGTGTAGTTCTGGGTGATCTGCTACGAAAGCACGAGATCCATTTAATCCTTGCTCTTCACTTCCCCAGTTACCGATTAGGATAGTACGTTTAGGATTAGGCAGTACTGCCTTTAAGATACGAGCAGCCTCCATCATCGTAATGATACCTGTACCGTTATCCGTAGCACCTGTTCCACCATCCCAGCTGTCTAAGTGTGCAGATAAGATTACATACTCATCTCCTTTCTCTCCACCTTTAAGCTCAGCTATTGTATTATATGTCTTCGCAGTACCAAGGTCTTTTGACTGTGCATTCACATGGATATGAGGTTTCTTACCATTCTCTGCTAATCGATATAGCATTCCATAATCTTCTAATGCGATATCGATAGTAGGCACTTTTTTAGTCTCTGCTCCAAAGATTCTATTAGACCCCATGATACCTGTCCAGTATGACATTATCACACCAGCAGCTCCTGCATCTTCTAATACTTTAGGCAATTCCTTAGCTGTATATCCTGTATTTTTGATACGAGTAGCCCATGCTTTCTCAGCTGCAGCTTTCTCTTCTTTCATTTTAGTATAAGACTCTTCCGTAGCAAAAGTCTGCCATTGGTAGTCTGGTCTTCCTGTAGGTTGGTGCATAGAGATCATGACATACTTCCCTTTAACAGAAGGTAACCAAGCATTAAAGTCAGCCTGAGAAGCTACATCAGCTAATATCACTACTTCTCCGTCCACCCCTCCTTTTTTAGAAGCAGGGCTCCATGCCAGTTGCATTCCCTCTAATGATTTAGTACGAGGTGAAGTCATCGTGATCTGTGTAGTACCACGCTCCCATGCTTTCCATGTTCCGTATTCTTCATTACGCGCCTCGAAGCCCATAGAAGAATACTGATCCTTAACCCAATTATGTGCTTGCATCATCTGTGGTGTTCCAACTAAGCGAGGTCCGATGACATCCATTAGTTCAAATGCATACTTCTTTAATTGAGAATTAGTAGTTCCTTCTTTTACGATAGCTTCTACTATAGGATCTTGTTTTTGTGCTAATACTAGCGCACTAGACAGTAAGGTCACCCCTAGTACACTATGTGCAATCGTCTTACTGATTACGTTTGTGATTTTCATATTGGTTAGTGTTTAGTTTAAGATGGGCAAATTACACATTTTAACCATACTTCCAAGACTATTAATCGCCTATTTCACCATAAACACTAGATTATACAATAAAATTCACAATAATTAACCTCTATAAATACTCATCACGTAATTTTAATCACTTTTTATTACATAATTACAGCCAACCTATTCATAATATTCATACGCAATCTCCTTCTCACTCACTAGTACATCTCGCTCCACATATACTTCCTGCTTTGTAATATTCCCAAAACTATCGTACCCCTTATTCATTACTATATATTTAGCATCTGTAGAGGCTAATACATCTTTCTGTATATACCCATTCTGATATCCACTATCATCATACATAAACTTCGACAATGAGTTTATCTGTACACTCTCTCCATCCTTTGCTATCATCTGCATAGAGCTAATCTTTCCTTCTTTATCTACTGCCCCTTTTATAGTATTACTCACTGAGGGAGTATTAGTATAAGATGTAACTACAGTATACGCCGCAGGAGAAGACCACTTCTGTATCGCTTCACTTATCACAGCTCCTTCATAATCATATCCTTTTAATACGCGTTGTTGTCCATTATACGGTTCGTATTTAAGAATACCATTACTACTAAATTCTAACAATTCAGTATCTAACTCATTGTCTAAAGACTCCATCGATATCTTATATCCGTTCTCATCATATAGGCTTATTCTCTGTGACACAACATTAGAGTCAGACAGTCGTATAACCTCTGTTACAGACTTTACTCTTCCTCTGATCCCCTCTAACTTCGCATCACTATAGGGTGTAGTACTCCCCTCTGACTTACACCCTACTAGCATCACTGCTAGCACCAACATTAACTGCTTAATCATTTCTTTTTCTTTAGCTTTTTTTATTAATCGTAATATTCGTAGGTAAAGGTTTTATTAAGCACTAATACATCATCCTCGTAATGCTCTTGTACTGTTACATTTCCCTTAATATCTAGTTCTACATTTACCACTTTTAACTCTGTAGATGTATTTTTATTTAAATCATTTACTCTTAAACTAGTTAAATATCCTTCTGTATTGAACGTATTAACTGTCTCTAATCTTTTACCTGGCAAATCAGTTGAACTACTAAATTCATCTTCATACAAACTTTTTACTAAAAGCCCTTTTCCATTAAATGTTTCGGTAGTTATATTAATCAGAACTTCTTTTTCTTCACTACTTTCTCCCCACGAAATTCCTTTACTAATATTAACGCGAATACTATCTGACTGCCACTCTTCTGTCCCCTTAGCTATCTCTACTTTATCACCTAAAAAGCTTATCGTAATCCTTTTATTACCTTTATATGGTTCATAGTTCTCCATCATATTTAAAAACATAGCAACATCAGGTGCTTTTTCATCTAAAACTGACATCTTTTTAGATAGGTAATACCCCTCTTCATTATAAACATTTACTTCTTCAAAGCATGCACTTTCACCTACCCCATTCATAACTATTTCCATATTCTTCACCTTTCCTTTTAACCCATCCACTTGCCAATCTGTAGGTATTTGCCCTAAACAAAAGACAGAAATAAGTATAAAGATCAATATCAACATATTCCTCATATCGAATTTTATGTTAAAGATACACTATTCCTTAATTATCTTATTCTAAAATTATTACGAAAAATGTTATCATCTTAATTTTTCTCTACCAAATCTCTTATCAAAATAAACAGTCCTATCCTAGGTAAAACAAGAGATTAGCAATAATATACCTCCTACTTCTATACCCCGTCTTGAAAATGTACCTTTGCGCAGATTTTTAATTAAAAGATTTTTAAAACAATGAAAAACCTTAAAGGAATTCTATTCGCATTGATTTCTTCGGGTACATTTGGTTTGGTGCCTTTGTTCTCCTTACCATTGATACTGCCGAACTTGCGACCAGAAGGAGTGGTTGCTATAGGCATACCGACCATTCTATTTTATCGATTCTTATTTTCATCTGTGACCATGGGCGCAGTATGTTTGTACAAAAAAACAAGCTTAAAAATTTCTATTAAAGATCTAGCAGTCGTCTTTTTCTTGGCGTTATTGTATGCCGCAACAGCCAAATTCTTAGTCGATGCGTATGAGTATATAGATAGTGGGCTAGCCACTACTGTACACTTCTTATACCCTATATTCGTCAGTATTGTCATGATTATGTTCTATAAGGAGAAGAAGTCTATCGCACTCTTGGTAGCGTCTATTCTATCTCTAGTGGGAGTCGGTATGATGTGTATACACGGTGAGGCTTCACCTTCACTGATCACAGGTCTAGTACTCTCTGCCCTGACGATATTCACCTATGGACTGTATATCGTAGGCTTAAATAAATCTAGAATATCAGAGATGAACTTTGATTCATTGACCTTCTATGTATTGTTAATGGGGTGTTTAATCTTCTTATTCTACTGTCTTTTCACTACAGGAATACAGACGGTGACCCTGACGAGTGATTGGATCAACCTTATTCTATTAGGAGTATTCGCTACCTTCATTTCTGACTTATGTCTAGTACTAGCAGTGAAGCACGCAGGTAGTACTGTCACCTCTATCTTAGGATCTATGGAGCCTGTAGTAGCTGTACTAGTAGGTACCTTATTCTTCGCAGAGCACTTCGACTGGATGTCTGCTATAGGTCTACTATTCGTATTAGGTGCTGTAACCTTAGTTATTATTGCTAATCAGAAGAAATAGTTATTGGTCAACAGTTATCGGTTAACGGTTAACAGCCTTGCCCTACGGGCATAAGACACTTAGATGATGTGACAAACTATGTAGTGATAAAATAAAACTAAACGATTTCACACCTTCACAAAAAAACAAAAAAACAATTTCATAAAAAAAGCCTGCTAGTATGTCTAGCAGGCTTTTCTATTCTTCTTTATTAAGACTCTCTTTCTAATACATCGTCAAGACTCTCTTTGCGTACATCTACTAATTTCATCTGTGGATAGACGAACAGTTGTTGTTTTGCATAAATATCTTTAATGATGGCAAGACATTGCGTTTTGTCAGCATACATCTGCGGATTGACTAAGGTAGGAGGATTTAACACCTCTACTAAGATACGGTCTTCATCACAGTGAAACTGCATCGTGTGTGCACCTACTGTGATACCGACGAAGTTATCCACTAAGTCTATCGTCTCTGAGAATATCTCGATACATTCTTCTAATGTTAGCTCTAGATTCTCTTCAGATAGATTCTCATAATAATCTGTATAAAATACTGTAATCATACTGCGCTTTAATTGTTATAACACCTTCTAGACAACGCTATCTCAGTGGAAGTACAAAGGTATCGTTTTTTTCATTTTTTGCCTTATCCTCCTGAATCTTCTCTGTAATTAAAACTCCCACCTTCAAAATAACCTATCACAACCTCAAGAGCTAATACATGAAGAATACGTGGAGTATAAAAGGAGATTCCTTCGATAAACAACCTCTTAGCTCCACCATTATCGGTGTATTGTCCCACTATTGTCGAACAATCTGCGATAAAACCCCATGAATACTGGCTTTAAGATAGGTCTATGATAATAGTAAACTTAACACAAAAAACAACAATCATTTAATTATCAATCACTTATAAAAAATACTGTTCAAAAAAAACATACAGCTTTTTTCTACTAAATCCCCATAAACCTCCAAAAAAGGGGAATTTCTTAAAAAAAGGTGTTCAAAATTTCTAAAATGAGAGAAAAAAACGACTATTAACTAGATGAAAACAAAAAAAGTAATGCTATTTATTTGTGTGATACTTTCTTCTGAAGGGAATTATTTGCGCTCCACACATATTGTTGTAAAAGATAAAAGAGGATACCTCCTAAGATATAACAGCCTATATCATATAGATCTGCAGTATAACGAGAAGTGTGCTGAGGAAGATAATGTTCAAAATAAAAGGTGTAGTACAAGACTACACTAGTGATCATCAGGGGAGATAACTGATATGTACTCCCTTTCCACAGGCGTAGAATGACTAATATCACTGCCATCGTAAGGGGAATAGAGAGAATATCGTTGACATAATTATTAATAAAGGATGGTAACTCTACCTCCAGTCGCTGTGCAGTATAGATAACTCCACCCACTACTAGCATAGTGATAAAAGTCCAATGCTTCAATACACTCATGCTACTATCATCCCGATTAGCCAAGCTATAAACATCGTCACTGCCATCACAGTAAACCAAACGCCATAGACTAACTTAAAAAATAAACGTACTAGCAGCCATGGGTGCTTCGTCATACGGAGTAAAAACTTCTCTATAGCAGAAGGTTCTTCAGCTAACGCCTTAGCGATGCGTTCGCGTTCTAAGTGCTTGCGTTCTTCTTCACGTTGCTGTACCATATTCAATGCATGTCCACACGATATACAGTTATCTGTATCAACATTAAATGTTCCGCATTTAGAACAGCGAATATGTACTTGTCCTTTAGTCATAAATCAAAATAATCTTCTGTCTTCAAAACTACTATTTTATAGTACAATAAAAAAAGCCTTTACTCCAATAAGGAAATAAAGGCTTCTTCCGTTAATAAAAATATAGTTATTACTTTTGATCTACGTTATGTTGTCCATGAGCACCTCTTCTGTGTTCCATCACTTCTAGATTCTCATCTACGAAGTATGCACTACCGAATCCGTTCACATAAGAACCTTTAACTGGTTTAAAGTTAAACATGATGAAGTCTTCTAAGTTATCTAATACTTCTACTACCTTACCATGTCTTTCTCTTAAGTCAGCGATTGCTTTCTCGTATAATGGGTTTTCTTTCTCGATTAACTCCGCTTGAGTACCTAAAGTTAAACGGTGTCTAGCATATAATTGTTTAGATACGCTCTCATCTTCTACAAACATGAATGATACTTGCTTGCGATCACGTAAGTTCTTTGTATGTTTTGCCATAAAAGAAACTAATATCTGAAACTCATTACCTACTCTAGAATAAGGAGCTGTACTTACTAATGGTGTTCCGTCCTCGCTGATAGTAGCCATCATTACTGACTTACACTCATTGATTAATTCTTCGATTTTAGGAGCTTTAGGCTTTACTTTATGTTGATCGAAATTTGGGTTTATTGTATCTGTACTCATCTCTTATAAATTTTAATGAAGCGAAGATAATAAATTATTTAAACTAAATAAGAATAAGAAAGTAGCTTTAACAACATTATGCCATAAAGACACAAATAAATGTACTAGCTATCCGTACTAGGTTTAAATAAATTGCCTAGAAGTGTGTGTTTAAAAATAATTGTATTTTTATCGCCTAGTCAAGACAACAATGAAAAGAACACTTTTAATAGCACCACTATTATTACTATTAATGAATTGTGGTAGTTTTAACTCTACTACAAAACGAAAAGGGAAAACATTTAAAACAACAGTATTAGACCATGCTGTAGAGAAAAGTTACTTACTAATCACAGAAACTTATGCAGATGGAAAGTCTAATACAATAAATAAAGATAAAGAGAATACAGAAACAGAAATACGCAACTTCTTATTTACTTATGATGAATATGGTCAATTAATCAACACCTACTCTAGTAATATCATCAATGAGAAAGCGACTAACCCTTCTAGCTTAGGAGTGGTGTTAAATGCTAAGAAGCAATTGACAACCATTTCACTAGACGAGGATACCGATAAGTTAAAAGCTGTTTATAAAGATAATATCCTTCATCAAATTACACACTATGAGCCAGAGTTTAAAGAACTGGTGGTTAGTACATTTAGCTATGATAAGCATCAACTACCTGTACATGCAAGATTAGGTAATGAAAGCAAACCTAATGAAGTTATCAATCTTGACTTCACCTATGACCTTAATCAGAATGTACGTACCTATAAGAATCCTCTAGAGTTATTCTCTTTTAGCTATGATGATAAGCAGTATATACTAGCAGGGCAACCTTATTACTATAATCCGTTCTACTATATGTCTATAGATTGGTTGACCTTTACTACTTATGCTCCTAAAAACAACATTGTGGGGTTCGAAGATGATGAACACATCACTACGATAGACTATACCTATAATACAGACAACTTACCTATCACAGCAAGGGTTAGAAAGACTTCTAAAACAAATGCTCTAGATAGTAGAGTGACGTGTGAATATGAGTTTTATTATAAAGAACTAGAGGTTATCCGTTTAAAAAACAAGAAAAGATAAAACCATGAAGTCTATCAGCTTAGTCTTTCTACTACTACTTATATTTCCTATTGCTTGGGGACAACCAATAACAGTAATAGAACGAGTAATAGAGAAACAACATATACCGAAAGCGCATATTATATCTATCAATCCTAATCCTTCTACAGATCAAACTGAAGGAGATACAGAGGTCTTTATAAGACACTATGATTTTACATACAATACGCAGGGTGTCTTAATTTCGACTAGTAGTTACGCTATAGAAAATAATATGCCTAGTTATCCCTTTACTACATACATAGAGATGAAGGATAAGCATACTATTAAAAATATTGATTTAGGATCTGATACGAGCTCTTACAAACTAGAGTACACAGATAAACTACTAAGCTCGTTTATATTTACTAACAGTAATTTTAGAGAAACGAGAACTAGTACATATAACTATAACACGAACTTATTACCACGTCAGATTACGATTAGCACTACACCAGAACAGACGAATGCTATTGAAATAAGTTTGGAGTATAACGATAAGTTAAACTTGAACAGAGAAATATATAATGGTCAATACACTGACTATACTTATGACAATAAAAAATATCCTTTCAGCTATCTGCCATACGGATATACTATATCTAGTTTCTTAGGGAGTGAATCCTTAATATTTACAAATTATATTCAACAAAACAATGTAATTAGAATTGAAAATGTTAAATTTATAACTTCTATAGACTACACATATAACAAGAAAGGATTCCCTATTACTGCTAGAATCACAAGTATAGATAAGGAGGATAAGAACAACAAAAGGCTTTTATATGAGTATGAATTCATCTATAAAGAATTACATATACCAATAATGAAGTAATATATTATAAAAATACTATGAAAAGAAGTTTGTTATTCACTCCACTGTTACTATTCGTAATTAGTTGGAATAGTTATAGTACATCCAGTCCTATACCTTCTGATCAGATAAAGAAACTGACTGTAGTAAGCCAAGTTGTTGAGAAGAACTATGTTCCTGTTGATAACGCTACCCTTATCGATAATGTAAATGTAGTAGACGCAAGTACACCTAATACTGAAGTATCTATTACTAAATATGACTTTAATTATAATGATTTAGGTCAAATGACTTCTGTGGAATCCTATTTAGTAGAGAATGGAGCACCTAGTAGTTCCTTCACTGCTACCATGGAGTTAGATGAGAATAACCTACTACGCAAAGTCATCTATGGAGAGAATAAAATGAGCTTAGACCTAGTATACGACAATAAAATACTTCAATATACAGAGTTTAAGGATTTATACTATGACGAGTCTAGAGTAAGTAAGATCGTGTATAATAGACTAGATCTACCTGGCTCTATAGAGATATCTTCTAAGCCTCAGTACTCTGATCCTGAAGTAACTGACTTTATCTATAATCCTAGTAACAATCTAAAGTTAGTCAACCTAGATAGCAATAAGACAATCTATACTTATGACCAAAAGAATTACCCATTTGCTTACTTGCCTTATGCGTATAATGTGTCAAACTATCTTAGTGCTAATGAGCTGATGTACACTAACTATAATCAACAAAACAATATCGTTAAAATAGAAAGTAGCGACCTCCTAACTACGATAGAGTACACTTATAATGCTCAAGATCTACCTCTGACTGCTAAGGTAAAAACAGTAGTCAAGTCTATGCCTAATGAGCAACCAAGTATTTATGAATATGAGTTTACTTATAGAGTAATAGAGCTGATGTTATAACAAAGAAGGTTAGCCAATGGCTAACCTTCTTTGTTATTATAAATCTAACTGATAGATATAATCATCCATTACATATCCCTGTCCGATATCAAAAGTCTTAGACTCTATACACTTCATATTATTGCGGATATAGAAATCTATAGCACGTTGGTTATTTTTATTTACGGTAAGATATAGCGCAGTAGCGCCTTCACGTCTAGCATACTCTACTACATGCTCAAACATAAAATGCCCTAAGCCCTTTACTTGTTTATACACATTAGTATATAGTTTAGAAAGAAATACTCTATTATCAGGCATTAGTTTATAATCTGTATATCCTAACAGTTCTTCACCTTGCATTAACAGTTCCCATTGGTACCCTTCTTTTAGTTCACCTAATATACGCTCATCACTATACATCATTGGTAGCATATAGTCTATCTGTTCTTGTCCGATAATATGAAGATACGTATCCTCCCAGATCTTCTCTGCCAAAGGAAGAATTAAGTGTATATTACTTTTATCCACAGGTATAAAAGTGGTCGTTTCTGCTAAGTTATTCATTGTTATGATTCTTTATAAGATGACGAAAATACGATAAAACTATAAATACAAGTATAAAAAAACGAGAGTAGTTAGACTACTCTCGTTCTTATTCTTTATATCCTGATTAGATATTATCCTTTATAGTTAGTCAAGAAGTCAACTAGAGTACGTACTCCACTTCCTGTACCACCATTACCTTTATAATCTCTAGGAGCATCCATCCAAGCTGGACCTGCGATATCCATGTGTACATAAGGTGCTTTAGCGAAGTGCTCTAAGAACTTACCTGCTGTGATAGTACCTGCAAAACGTCCACCGATATTCTTCATATCTGCTACGTTAGATTTCAACAAGTCTTTATAGTCGTCCCAGAAAGGTAACTTAGCTAAACGCTCGTGTACGTTGTATCCTGAAGCGATGATAGCATCGATAGTCTGCTCATCATTCCCCATAATACAAGATGCCATATCTCCAGCTACTACTAAAGCTGCACCTGTAAGCGTAGCTGCATCAATAATAACCTCTGGATCATACTGAGTAGCATAAGCAATAGCATCTGCTAAGATCATACGTCCTTCTGCATCTGTGTTTAATACCTCGATCGTTGTACCGTCAAACATAGTAATCACATCACCAGGAGCATAAGCATTTCCTCCAGGACGGTTATCTGTAGCAGGAACTAATCCGATAACGTGAACATTCACGTCGTTTAAAGCTGCTGCATAGATAGTACCTGCCATACATGCTGCACCTCCCATATCACTCTTCATAGAGTCCATAGAACCTGCAGTTGGTTTTAAGCTTAAACCTCCTGTATCATACACTACTCCTTTACCTACTAATACGATAGGCTTTTTATTGATTGGATTAGCTGGCTTGTACTCCATAATAGTAAAAGTAGGTTGATCAATAGACCCTTTATTAACAGCTAATAAACCACCCATCTTCAAGTCTTCAATTTCTTTGCGCCCTAATACTTTCACTGAGAAGTTAGCCTCTTTACCTAAAGCTTCTATTTCAGTTGCTAATTGAGTAGCATTTAAAAAGCTTACAGGTTCGTTTACCATTGTACGAGCCCAATACACCGCTTTTACAGTATTGTTTAAGTCGCTGATTTGTTTAGCTGTGAAATCTCCTTTTACCTCAACATTACTCAAAGCGAACTTCATTTCTTCTGCTTCTTTGAAGTACTTTAAGAATTGGTAGTTTGACAACATAAATCCTTCTACTAAAGCTAATGTAGAAGCTCCATTACCTACGATAGTAAGGTTGTCAGCTTTTTTATCTAATTGTTTGCGAACGCTATTACCAGCTAAACGCATTTTTTCTAAGTTCTCATTCTCTTTTACGAAAAAGAAATACTGACTTCCCACTTTAGCAAAGTCTTCTTCTTTTTTCCCTTCTTCGAATGCTTTTACGAAATCATTTAAGAATGCAGGAACATCAACAATTCCTTTGTTCTCACTACTTAAAACGAAAACAACATTCCCGTTTTCTTTCATGTTATTTACTAGTTGTATCATCTTTGTCTTTTTATATTACTGCAAATATAACATTTTTAGACGCAACTAAAAAAGAGCTTTTCTTAAAACTCTGCTATAATCTCTAAGTATCCAAAAAAGATATATTTTACGTTTTTAGACAAGTATTTATCGAATAACAATAAATTTTATTTGTTTTATAAAAAATTAAATATACTTTTGAATGACAATTAACCAACTAAATTACTAACGATGATAAAATTACTAATCCATTGGGCTATGCTTTTAATAGCATTATGTGAACGATTAATAAACGTATTATTTTAAACCTAGATTATGAAGCTGAAATTACTTACAGTTATATTTATTGTATTATATATAGCCAATCTTTGTGTACACTTTAGAGATTTTCAACAAGGGTATAATAATGCTCCAGAATGTCATGATGATAAAGTGTATACTACTTTGATCGTTAAACAGACTCCTAGTGAAACCTCTGACCTTCATTTATCTCTAACAGATAAAAAAACTACTGGTATACAAATACGTGAAATAAAAGAGACTATTGAAGTAGAAGTTCCTAAACAATATTCGAACGGGATTAGTAATTTCTTCATAGGTTTGTTAGGTATCCTTACTATACTCCTTTTCCCAGTTATCATTATTGTATTTATAAAATTCTTTAAAAACTTATATAATGGTAATATAGCATCTAATAGTCAAATAAGACGACTACAAATTCTAGCTTATTTTCAACTACTTCTACCTGTATTAGGGAATATATTTATTTATTATTCAAACAAAGAACAACAAGAAGTAGCTAATATTTATAACCTCAACCTAGTTAAGTATGACTATGATTTTTCGTTATTTATTATTCCTTTAATTCTGTTATTGATTGTTGAAGTATTAAAGCAACATTTAACTTTAAAAGAAAATGCTGAACTAACCATATAACTTGATCTTATGAAACTAAAATTTCTAACTATATTATTAATCATTGCCTATTTATTTTCCTTTAACAATCACTTTAAAGATATGAAAAGAGGTTTTAATGAAGGATATGACAGCGCAAGAAGCATTTCAACAAATCCTTACTATATAACAATCAAAAACGGTACAGAATACAATGCAAAATTAACTACTAATCATAACTCACCTAAGATAGCAGTAACTGATTCAACAAGTAGAATTCGTGTAGATGATGTTCCTTTTAGTTATTCATTTCTTAGAACTGTTATGATAATGAGTTCATTTATTTTTATCGGCTTTATAGTCTATGCCTTATACAATAGCTTTACTATTCTAAAGTTTTTGTACAAAGGAGAAACTGTTAGTCGTATTCAAATTAAACGTATAAAAGTACTAGCTTCTATACTTTTAGGTCTTGCTATTTATGAGAATATACTCGAATATCTATCTACTTACGAAGCATCAAGAATAGCATCTCTATATAACCTAGAAGCTGTAAAAGCTGATTTTAATTTCACAATGTTCTTTATTCCTTTAATTTTGCTGATGATTGTAGAAGTATTGAAACAACATTTGCGTCTAAAAGAAGATGCAGATCTAATTATCTAATCAATGTATTATGAAATTAAAAATACTAACAGTCTTATTAATATTTATATACGCACTATCCTTTATTAACGAATTTAATACAGCGAATATCACAGGCGCATTTAATAGAGGACGTGAACAAGGGAGTCGCACGGAAAATAATATTCATTATATAACTGTCAAATCTCCTAAAAGAGAGAATTCAGAGTTTATAAATACATTAAACAATGATAGCATAGAGATAGAAGATTCTACTAGCATATTGAGAATAGAAGACAACACTTCCAATATATTACTGACAACTAGCAAATTCTTTATTATGTTTCTATTCACAATCGCTTTAGTCTATTCCTTTAGCAAAACGATTAGGTACTTAAAGAAACTTTTTAAAGGTAACTATCTTAACCTAGAACAAATTACTCGTTTGAAGCAACTTGCATACGCATTATTGTTATGTGGAATACTAGGCAATCTAGTAGCTTTTATAGATAATTACGAAGCATCAAGAATAGCATCTCTATATAACCTAGAAGCTGTAAAAGGTGATTTTAATTTCACAATGTTCTTTATTCCTTTAATTTTGCTGATGATTGTAGAAGTATTGAAACAACATTTGCGTCTAAAAGAAGATGCAGAACTAACCATATAACCCCACGATATGCCAATAATAGTAAACCTTGATGTCATGATGGCTAAGCGAAAGATATCGCTTAATGAGTTGGCTGAGCGTGTAGGTATCACCGTGAGTAATCTATCCATACTCAAGACCAATAAGGCGAAAGCCATACGCTTCAGTACATTGGAGGCAATCTGTAAAGAATTAGATTGTCAACCCGCTGATATACTAGAATATGTAAATGAAGACTAAGCTAAATGCTTGGTCTTTTTATTCCCATATAATTGCATTCCCTTGAATGACAACAATTAACCACCATACAATAGGCACACTCTCCACCCAGAATAACGTAAAGAACTTAGTTCGTTTCGGTGAAGCATATACAATAAAAAACAACGTTAATAATACAATCAACATATTATTCCATGCCTGTATAGGCTGATAGCCTACCTTAAAGAATTCGATAACATAAAAAGGAATTAGTAATAATCCTAATAGCCATTTGGTATTAGCTATTCCTAGCATCTGAGGTAAAGTCTTCAAATACTTATCGTCATACTGTAAATCAACGACTTCAAATATCCCAATTAGAATAAACACTAAGATAAAACGCTGTATAAACTTAACTACAATATCCCAACTGACTGGTATATCAGCATTCATCACTGGCACTATGAGCGTTACAGTAGCCCAACACAGACATACGATATACACTTTAAGTCCTGCTAGATTGCGCAGATTACTTCGGTTACTACTTATAGGTATAGCGTATAGAACTGACAACACCAATAAGCTCAAAGTAACGAATTGTGCTTTCCAATTCAACATAAAGAAAGCAACAGTACCTATCAGCAACGCGATAATACTTATCCCTATAATGACTTTCAGACGTAGTGTAAATGGGTTCTTATGTCTATAGATTACTTCAGCATACTTAATAAAGTTATAAGAAAACAGCGTTCCTGTAAAAGCTAAAGTAGACACGACTGCATCAAATGGAAGGTGACAGAAATAAAATGTCATTTGCACTAAAGCAAAGACCGCTAACGAAACGTGAACACTTCCGTTTAAATAAAGAGCAACTGTTCTGTTTTTTAACAAATCCATATTAATTATCAATCTAACAAGTGTAATGCTTATTTACTTTTCAAAATTAATCGATATAAACATACAATTGTCAGATTAATGGTTATTTTTGTGTGATTAAACACAACTTTTATTTATTGTCCAAATGAAAACAAACGCATTTGCATTAAGACACATTGGTCCTCGTCCTGAGGATATGGCAGAAATGCTTAAAACAGTGAAAGCTGATAGCATCGAACAATTAATCAACGAAACTTTTCCAGACGCAATCCGTCTTAAAGAAGACTTAAACCTTGCTCCTGCAATGACTGAGTATGAGTACTTATCTCACATTCAAGCATTAGGAAACAAAAATAAAATATTCCGTTCTTTCATCGGTTTAGGATATAATGAGGCAGTAGTTCCTGCAGCTATTATCCGTAACGTATTTGAAAACCCAGGATGGTATACTGCTTATACTCCTTACCAAGCTGAAGTAGCTCAAGGTCGTTTAGAAGCTTTATTAAACTTCCAAACTACTGTTATCGAGTTATCAGGTATGGAGATTGCTAATGCTTCATTATTAGATGAGGCTACAGCAGCAGCAGAAGCAATGATCTTATTATTCGACGTAAGAACAAGAGATCAAAAGAAAAACAACGTAGTGAAGTTCTTCGTTTCTGAAGAGATATTACCACAGACTTTATCAGTATTACAGACTCGTGCTACTCCATTTGGTGTAGAGTTAGTACTAGGTAACCACGAAGAGTTTAACTTCTCAGAAGAGTACTTCGGAGCGATCTTACAATACCCTGGTAAACACGGTATCGTAGCTGACTACGCTGACTTTATCAACCAAGCAAAAGCAAAAGACATTAAAGTAGCTGTAGCTGCTGATATCATGTCATTAGTATTATTAACTCCTCCAGGAGAAATGGGAGCTGACGTAGTAGTAGGTACTACTCAACGCTTTGGTATTCCATTAGGATTCGGAGGTCCTCACGCTGCTTTCTTCGCTACTAAAGAAGAGTATAAACGTAGTATGCCAGGTCGTATCATCGGAGTATCTAAAGATGCTGATGGTAACTTCGCTCTACGTATGGCTTTACAAACTCGTGAGCAACATATCAAACGTGAAAAAGCTACATCTAATATCTGTACTGCTCAAGTATTATTAGCTGTTATGGCTAGTTTCTACGCTGTTTACCACGGACCTAAAGGGTTGACTAATATCGCTTCTTTAATCCATGCTAAAGCAGTAACTGTAGCTACTGAATTAGGTAAATTAGGTATCGAGCAAGTTAACGCTAACTTCTTCGACACGATCTTAGTGAAAGCGGATGCTGCTAAAGTGAAACCTATCGCTGAAGCAAATTCTATTAACTTCAACTATATCGATGCAAACACTATCTCTATCTCATTAAACGAGACTGTAGAGTTAGCTGATATTAACGCTATCGTTAATGTATTTGCTCAAGCTACTGGTAAGACAGCTACAGAAGTAACTGCATTAAGCACTGAAGTTAAATACCAAGATAAACTAAAACGTACTTCTAAGTTCTTAGAGCACGCTGCATTTAACAGCTACCACTCTGAGACGGAGTTAATGCGTTATATCAAAAAATTAGAGCGCAAAGACTTAGCTCTTAACCACTCTATGATCTCTTTAGGTTCTTGTACAATGAAATTGAATGCTGCTGCTGAGATGTTGCCATTGAGTAACGCACAGTGGAACAACGTTCACCCATTCGTACCTGCAGAACAAGCTCAAGGATACTTAGAGATGTTACATGGATTAGAAGAGAAGTTAAATGTAATTACTGGTTTTGCTGGCACTACATTACAACCAAACTCAGGAGCTCAAGGAGAGTACGCTGGTCTTATGGCTATCCGTGCTTACCACCACTCTCGAAATGACTTCCAACGTGATATCGCTCTTATCCCTGCTTCTGCTCACGGTACTAACCCTGCTTCTGCTGCTATGGCAGGTATGAAAGTAGTGGTTACTAAAACTACTCCAGAAGGAAATATCGACGTAGCTGACTTAAAAGCTAAAGCGGAACAATATAAAGACAACTTATCTTGTCTTATGGTTACTTACCCTTCTACACACGGTGTATATGAGTCTGCGATCATGGAGATTACTCAAATCATCCACGATAACGGAGGACAAGTTTATATGGATGGTGCTAACATGAATGCTCAGGTAGCAATCACTAACCCAGCTAACATCGGAGCTGACGTATGTCACCTTAACTTACACAAAACTTTCGCTATTCCTCACGGAGGTGGAGGACCTGGTGTAGGACCTATCTGTGTGGCTGAGCACTTAGTACCTTTCTTACCTACTAACCCTGTGGTTAAAGTTGGTGGAGAAAAAGGTATCACAGCTATTTCTGCTGCGCCTTATGGATCTGCTTTAGTATGTCTAATCTCTTACGGATACATCACTATGTTAGGAACTGAAGGTCTTAAGAAAGTAACTCAACAAGCTATCTTAAACGCGAACTATATGAAGTCTCGTTTAGAAGAGCACTACGCTATCCTTTACACAGGAGAGAAAGGACGTGCTGCACACGAAATGATTGTTGATGTACGTGAGTTTAAAGAAAAAGGTATTGAGGTAACGGATATCGCTAAACGTCTTATCGATTACGGTTTCCACGCTCCTACTGTATCTTTCCCTGTAGCTGGTACATTGATGATTGAGCCTACTGAAAGTGAGAGCAAAGAAGAGCTTGATAGATTCTGTGATGCAATGGCTTCTATCCGTCAAGAAATTGAGAATGCTACAATAGAAAACCCTGTGAATGAGCTTAAGAATGCTCCTCACACATTAGCATTATTAACTGCTGATAACTGGGATCTTCCATACTCAAGACAGAAAGCAGCTTACCCACTTCCTTATGTAGCTGAAAACAAATTATGGCCTACTGTACGTCGTATTGACGATGCTTACGGTGACAGAAACTTAATTTGTTCTTGTGCTCCTATCGAAGTTTATATGGAGAACTAATCTTAACAGATTTATCTATACAGAAAACGCCATCATTACGATGGCGTTTTTTTATGCTCTACTATGTTCTTTTTGACCTAAGCTACTAGGTAGCACCTCTATAGTTATCAACAATATTGTTAATAACTATAATTCATCTTATTCACATTATAAACAGTGATAACCTCTACACTCAACAACCAACAAACACCACTAATACAATCACTTACAAAAAAAATAGTAATTATTAAGAATAATATATCTCTAGAGTTATCAACATTTTTACTCCGTAAATAATTCTTATTAACAGGGTTATCAACATAGTTATAAACACTGTTGTTAACTATAAACTATCGTATTCGACGTAACCTCCTTGTTCTTTAATATGAGTGACCATCTCTTTATATATACTATTATGACTAAGCACCTCAGCATTACCGATGATAATCATTTGCTCTTTTGCACGAGTCAGAGCCACATTTAACTTACGGTCTACTGACTGATCATCATTAAGACTCACTACCCCATCTAGCTGAAGTACTTCATTTATAGTAAACGAATAAATAATAATATCTCTCTGCCCTCCCTGAAAACGTTCTACTGTATCGACCACTATATCCTCAGCATTTAGAATATCACTACCTTCTAGCTTATTTTTAATCAGTGCTATCTGATTCTTAAACGGAGCTATAATTCCTACCTGTTTTGTCAAATCTGTGCTACATCCATTTAGTTGATTAAGCTGCTCTATCTTCTGCAATAGACAAACAACAAAATCAGCTTCTTTCTCACTTGTTTTCTTTTGTTGTCCTGCATGGTGTTCTTCCACATTAACAAAGAGGACTCTCTTCTGTGCTAATATTGCACTTAATAGATCATTATCTACAGGCTTTAAGTTTAACGGAGCTACTTGTCTCTGCAGACTATTTTTAGCTACTGTAGTTAAATTCTCTAATGTATAAGCTTCTTTTAGTTTTCCTTCATAGAATGCTATATTAGGAAATGCCGCTATATCTCTATGCATACGCCCTTGATAGGTCAATGTATCATGTGCGTAACTAAGTTTATTCAGTTCACAGAAGTTATATAATCGTTCGAATAATGAATTGCGTCTATCCGCTAGTCCTATCTGTTCTAGCAGAGGATTATTTGTCTTAGACAGTGTATCACTCTGTACTACTATCGCAGGCAGTTGTTTGTGATCACCGATCATAATAAACCTTTTACACTTAGGCAATAGCCCTATAATCTGAGGTTCTAATATCTGAGAAGCTTCATCTATGATAACCGTATCAAATTTCTTTAGCTTGAACACATCATTCTTACTAGACATAGTAGCTACTGTAGACAGAAACACTCTATTATTACGAATGATATTAGACAAAACATTTCTAGTAAATCTCCTACCTGACTTTTCTAACGCCTCACTCTCTCGCTTAATAATCGTGCTGACTAGATGATCAGCATATTTCTGACTACTAGATAACGGGCTACCTATACGCACAAACTTATCTATAGCAGATACATGCTCTAGCGCATCCGTCACCGCACCACATAGCTCATCCACAGCCTTATTAGTATAGGCTAGAAGTAATATATTCTGATTAGTATTGGTATATAATTCTTCTACAAGCTCCTTAATAATATGAGAAGTCTTACCCGTACCAGGAGGTCCATTTAGTACAAAGTAATCTTCTGCTGACAACGCATTATTTAATATTCTATTCTGCTCTACAGAAAGAGTAGGCTTATAGAACCCATAATTTATCCCTTGTCTAGGAGGTAGCACATTGAGGATTACCTCTCTCTTATTCTTCGGTGCGTTCATGAACGCATATAGACTCTTATACATACTCGTAAAAGAAGAATCCATAGAGTCGCGTTCTAGCGCCCATAAGCGATATTGATTAAAGTAATTAATCCCTCTCTGTTTATGACGAAATACAACTGTTACCGTTTCTTTAGTGATACTCTGTATCGTACATTTAAATATCTGATGCTTCACTGCTGTGTCAGTATCGTGATCTCGAGGATATAATACACAGACATCTCCCTTTCTAAAGTTGACAAAGTCATCTACTAATGTTCGCCTAAAGATAATTTGCTTCTCTTCTTCAAAGATTTTATTCTCTATAATCTCTAAATCATATAAGATACTATACTTATCTTTTTTGACCTCAGCACTGTCTATCCATAAACTTGCCAATCCGTGACTTCCTTCGTAGTCACTCGCTCCTAACTTACTAATGTATTGTTCTCTTGCGATAAAACTGACAAAAGAATAAAAATAGGTACGCTCTAACTCTGAGCACTTCTCTAGCACAGATGTAAACATATCTATCTGCTTATAGAGCATATCCTTAAACTTGGTATTCAGATTAGGATTACGCACTATATTCTCGCCTTTTACATAGTGGAGTAACAGCGCTACTTTCTCCAGATCATCTGACTTTAAGATATGCTCATTTAGTACTATTCTATTTCTCAACTCACATATAGCCTGCACTCGACGAAGGTTGATCTGATCTTTACGAAGATTATTAGTTCTTGGTTTACTATAAAAAATAAAACCACTCAGATACTTCTCATTTCCTATCTCTCGATACGGTATATCATATACCACAGATAGCATGAGGTGATATAAATACAGCTGTACAGTGTGATTAGGTTTCACCCCTACCCCGTCATCAGGATAGACCGTTCCACCAGACTTCAGCTCCACGATAGTTGTCTTTAGATTATCTTTCTTTATACTATGCAGAAGGTCTAAACGCCCCTGCACTCCATATACATCACACAGAAAGCTTGGTTCTAGGTTAATATCTCCCTCATTCGTAATACCATAATGTACAAACTCTTCAAGATATACTCTCTTAATCGTATTAAAATGAGTTTCACAGTCATATCGATATTGTTTAAACTGTTCTATATCTAATATATCAGGACAAGCCGTATGCTCAAAAGGATAGTTCTCAAAGTGGTGGACAAAGACTGTATTAAAGTCTACTGTCTGCGCGTCTTCTGCACCTACTAACTCATCCATGACAGCATTAGCAAAGTTACCAATGAGTAGATACTTATTATTAGGTATCTCATCGAACTTCGACTTTATAAAGCTCAATGAAGAAGTCCCATAGTCTTGAAAACATTCTGCTATAGCAGACACATCTATTAAGTAATCTGGTTCTAGTATAAATATCTTCGGATGATGTATTTGATGATCATCCACTCCTATATTAATCAAGTGTAGTGTAGCTCCCTTCCATATTTTCTCTATAGAACTAAATGAAGCATTCACTCCTTCTTCATTAATCTGTACACGTATAGGCTGTCCATCTTCTGCATTCTCTACATCACATAAAAGTAAGTTATCCTTAATCCCCAATACATTAACTCTCAACTTATCAATAATCTGCTCAAACTCATTATGCTTCAGGGCTAACCTCTGAATAGGAAATGGGTAATATGACCTATTCGCATCAGGTACAGGCACCTGAAATACGTAAGAGATAAAATCATTTACATCCATCCAGTAGGTCTCTAGATATAGATCTAACTCTGCCGAATCATACTTAGTCAAATCATTACTGATCATTCTAAAACTGTGGATAACACGGCTCGCATTATACTTATTACATATAAAGGATAGACGAGAGAATAGATTAGAAAGACTAATCACCTCATCCTTTACTACATATTTACATATTTTCTCTAGTAGATTTCTAAGTAGTCTGTACTTAGCACGTGTAGTTAGTTCTGTATTATTGATAATATCTACTAATGAGGTAAAGTATAAGGAAGTATATTTATTATCAAGCATGTGCAGTATCCGTTTTAAACATCAAAGATAATCTAGATTTTACAGTTAGTAAAATATCTCACCTATACATAAAAAAAGAATTGTCTTATTAACTAAGACAATTCTTCTCTAAAACATTTAATAACTTGTGAACTATAATTGTAACCTCTCAAGCAAATTTAAATTACAAAAGCTTACAAAACCATTCACTATTCAAAGTAAAAATAACTAATACATCAACTAATCAAATATTTGATTAGACTTACTCCTATTACACTATATGATAGTGTATATTTATCCTATTGATATACTATTCTTTAGTACAGAGTAAAACAACTGTCAGTATAGTCGAGAAGTACAGTCTTCTGTCCTCCACTATTTTCTTCTAAGTTTACTTCTGCATACTGTTACATTTCATTCAGTTTTAGTCGCCTTGAGTCCGTAGTGAGTCCGTTATGAGTCCGTAGTGAGTCCGTTATTTTAACCAAAACAACGGACTAAAGAAGGAGACACATCCCTTCTAGTGTAGAATCAAAAGCAACATAACTGCTATAAGACTAAAAGCTAACTAAATGCACAGAAGAACCACTACTTCCTCATATTCTTTAACTAAACATAACACATGCTATTTATAGACAATATCCTTACCTGATCTACCCTCTTATAATCATAGCGTTCATGAAATAAAAGTAAATTTCTCTACAGTGATATTGTTTTTAGACAAACTGATAACTATCATATAATATCGATTTAGATATAAGTACTTTTACCAGTGCCAATAATTCGTATAAAGTTTTTATACAGCTGTTTTTTAGACGAAAAGAGAAGTATATGGGATATACTTCTCTTTTTATTATTTCACGATAGGAACCTTGTTAGACTCTAGTGGAGCCTCATAGATTTTATACCCTAATTTCTTCACCTCTTCTAGTAGCTTAGGACTTAGTACCTGCTCTACAGCCTTCGTATTATACACATAGGCTACATAGTACTTATACCCACCATCACTGATACTATCTTTACACGCATACCAGGTAGGAGCTACTGCTAGTTCAGATTTAAAAGGAAGTCTTAACTGTACGAAGCTTTTCGGTTTGATAATCACATAGTCGGTTACTTTCTTTGTTTTTAGCTTCTCTTGCCACTTCGCTAATAAACCATCCGAATCATAATCTCCACTCATCAGCATCGGCTCATCGATATGATTCGCCTTGTTATACACTCTCTGTCTCAACACATATACTTGGTTCTCATACGTACTTCCTACACTAGCCCCATAAGCTAACTCTGAAGTATCCCACGGAAACCAATATGTATCATTGGAGTTATTCATTACTACAATAGTAGCTAGGCTATTATCCTGCACAGTGGAGTCTAACACCTTCACTTCTATTGGTTTTTTTGCGCTTTGGCCAAAAGCACAAAATGCACTAATAAGTGCAACAAAAACAATAATTAATCTATTCATTTTCAACCGTCTCTTTAATCCGCACAAGATAATAACTACATATTATTTGTCCTCTAAAAGGAATTATAATTTCACAAATTAGAACAAGTATAAATAAGGACTTATATTTGTACTCAAACACAAAACAATCATTATCTATATCATGAAGAAGTTTTTCTATACATTATTATTTCCATTGGCTCTACTATTTGCTCATCCTATCACTGCTCAAGAAGCAATAGAAATAGGAAAAACATATACAATCCAATCTAAAGTGCTTAACGAAGATAGAAAGATACAAGTATACCTACCTGCGGGATATAATGAAGCTCAATATCCTAATCAGCAGTATCCTGTCATCTACTTACTAGATGGAGAAAGTAACTTTAATTATCTAACAGCCTATCTAGATAAGCTAAGTAGATATCCATACCCTTCTATCCCTGAGATGATCATAGTAGGAGTGATTAATACCAATAGAACAAGAGATCTGACTCCTACTAAAGTAAGTAGTGAGGAGATGTCTACAGAACAGGCTAAGAAAATAAAAGGTGAAAATGGAGGGAATGATGCCTTCTTTAAATTCTTAAAGGAAGAAGTCTTTACTTACGTAGATACCAACTACAGAACACTGGATTACAAAATACTAATCGGTCACTCATTCGGAGGAATTACTGCGTTAAACAATCTACTGAACTACACAGATATGTTTAACGCTTATATCGTACACGACCCAAGTATATGGTGGGATAATAAGGTTATACTAAGAGAATATACTGATGGGATAAACCAAGACTTTAAACACAGAAGACTATTCCTTACCCAAGTGGGCGAAAGCGAGAACAAAGGTCACCTAAGTGATCATTATAGTTCGATTAAAGAATTTGATAAATTATTAAGTACTAATACTCCTACTACACTGAGTTATCAATATGTAGCCTATGAAGGAGAAGACCACGGTAGTATACCACTAAAAGGAAATCTAGATGGACTAAGATATATATTTGACGGCTATCGAATCAACTTTAAAGAATTAAAGACCAATCCAACACTCTTAGAAGAAACTTTCGATCAGCTGAATAAACAGATGCATTATGATTTTAAACCGACTGAAAAATTCTTAGATACGGTGATTAAATATTTCACCTCTACAGGAGACAATGAGACAGCCAATCAAGTCACTAAGTATAAGAATACGCTTTACAAGAAATAACGCAGTAGTATCGCGCGCACATTCTTTTAATGCCAATAAGTAATAGTACACAATAAATATTACTTATTGGCATTATTATTATATACCTACACGAAAAGTACTACGAAATCAAAACAGCATTTCAGAATACTTCAAAAAAAAGAGAAAAAACTTATCATTAATAAATATAAAGCTCTAAGTTTACCTTACAATTAACCCAAAAACGATATTATGAATATTAAAATAATAAGTTCAGGATCTTATATCCCGACTAAAGTAATAGATAATACGAATTTCGACCAGTTTGACTTTAGAGATGAACAAGGACAACCATTAAAAGATACTAACCAACGTACAGCTTATAAACTACAACAAATAACAGGGATAGAAGAAAGAAGATATGTAGAACATGAATTAACTACCAGTGATATCGGTACTATCGCCTCTGAGCACGCTATCAAAAGTGCAGGTATAGACCCAGAGACATTAGACTATATCATCTTTGCGCATAACTTCGGAGATGTAAAGCACGGAACATTGCAGTCTGATATCGTACCTAGCTTAGCATCTAGGGTAAAACACAACCTAAAGATCGCCAATCCATCATGTGTAGCATTTGATGTTCTTTTTGGGTGCCCTGGTTGGCTACAAGGTGTGATACAAGCCTATGCGTTTATGAAAGTAGGTATGGCGAAGAGATGTCTAGTCATCGGAGCAGAAACATTATCACGTGTGATAGACTTACACGATAGGGACTCTATGATCTATGCAGATGGTGCTGGAGCTACTATATTAGAACTGACTAATGAAGAAGGAGGAATACTATCTGTAGAGTCTGCTAGTTATACACTAGACGAGGCTTTCTTCATTCACTATGGCAAATCTTATAATCCTGACTTAGACGAGAACACTAAGTACATCAAGATGTTTGGACGCAAGATTTATGAATTTGCACTAACTAATGTACCGTTAGCAATGAAGAGCTGTGTGGATAAGAGCGGAATAGATATCAACAAAATCAAAAAGGTGATGATACACCAGGCTAATGAGAAAATGGATGAAGCTATCGTAAAACGTTTCTTCGAGTTATACGATATGGAAATGCCAGAACATATCATGCCTATGAATATTCAAAAACTAGGGAACAGTAGTGTGGCTACTCTACCGACTCTATATGATATGATTATCAATAAGCAACTAGACCCGCACCAATTAGAACAAGGGGATATTATCCTATTCGCTTCTGTAGGAGCAGGTATGAACATTAATGCCTTTACTTATCAGGTATAAAATATGTATTAGAGAGAGAGCTTCATGCTCTCTTTTTTTTATAATACTCCTCTATTAATATTTCTATTATTTGTTTTCCTTTCTCTCTTTTCCACAAGACTTTCCTGTATAAAAGAGAATAGCTGTACAGACACCTAATGCGCTGTAACATATATAACTAACTAAATTATTACTAAAAAAGTCAAATAAATCAACTATTAGTAATAGTGTAGCTACAGCTATTATAAATTTTAAAATCCGATCTAAACTATACACTCGACTATACTTTCTATTATAAACTCCTTCTGTTGTGTTTAGTTACTTCACTAAAAACACAATAAAAACTCTATCAAATAATTATCAATAGTAATGCCAATTTTTCACAAAATATAAGCTCAAAAGACAAGTTCACATATAGTCATTTTAATTAAATCGAAAGTTTACTAGAAATATTTAAGTTTAAATCAATAATAAAAGAAGCAATCGTCTATTTTTAGTCATTCTTCTTATTCTTTATTAGAAGAAAAATAATTCCAGCTTCCTTATACAAATAACAAATTTTCTAAACTAACGCCATCAGTATAATAAAGCTCTTTTTGATTCTAAAAAACACCTTAAAAGGTAATTTTGCAAACAAAAAGAAAGTAAAGAATGAAAAACACTATTTATTTCGTCTGTTTATTAACATTGTATCAAACCCTAGGTTGGGGGCAATTAATCAATAATAAACAACATCTAACTGCACCGACAACGCCTAACTACGGTTTATCTCCTAAGAAAGAGAAGACTTTTTTTGAGAAAGATGCTGTACAAATTAGCTTTGTCCCTGCGATACTCTTAACAGCTTCAGGGCTAACGTGGAATAAAAAAGAAGAAATTAGAGAAATACGCAATAGATACGTTCCCACATTTCAGTATAAATATGATGATCTATTACAATATGCTCCTGCAGCGGCTACCTTTGGTCTAAAAGCAGCTGGTGTAAAAGGGCGTAATGACTTTAAGCGTTCTGCTATATCCTATGCTACTAGTATGGCTATCATGGCTATTCTAGTCAATGGAGTAAAATATACTGCAAAAGTAGAACGCCCTGATGGTTCTTCTAAAAACTCATTCCCGTCTGGTCATACTGCAATGGCCTTTGCTAATGCTGCCTTCT
The DNA here is from genome assembly GCF_001865835.1 of Myroides sp. ZB35. Taxonomy (NCBI): domain Bacteria; kingdom Pseudomonadati; phylum Bacteroidota; class Flavobacteriia; order Flavobacteriales; family Flavobacteriaceae; genus Myroides; species Myroides sp. ZB35. The sequence goes on from NZ_CP017769.1 coordinate 618,722, forward strand.
TAGATAAAGAATACGGTCTAGTCAACCCTATGTATTCCATAGGTGGATATGGTGCTGCTACCATGACTGGTCTTGGGCGTAGCCTTAATAATAGACATTGGGCACCCGATATATTAGCTGGAGCAGGTATTGGTATATTGTCTACTCAACTAGCTTACTTCTTCGTAGATAAAATATATGGGAACAAAGGAGATAATCTCAGTCTCATATCAAAATTCGAAGGAAATGAAAACCCTTCTTTTATGGCTATAAAACTTGGGTACACAAGTGGGCTAGAAAGCATAATAGAAACAGAAGACAATAAATCTCTTGCAAAGCTCGGCTGGGAAGCAGGACTAGAAGGAGCTTACTTCTTCAATAGGCACTGGGGACTAGGAGGTCAAATCACAGTAGCTAGTTTTCCCTTTGCAGAGAATAAAGTCAATGATCCTGAGGACCCAAATATCAGAGGAAAAATCTTATCCGAATCTATGGGTAATCTAACTTTCTCTGTAGGGCCATACTATGCGATCCATTTCTCTGACAGATGGGATCTGATGATAAAAGCATTAGGTGGCTATAGCATAGGGGCAGATGGAAATATCTCGTTAAAAGTGTTGTCTCACGAAGTTCATATCCCTGAACTAGAAGATGGAAAAGTACAGCTAGCAGAATATAAACCTGCTAATGTATTTCAATTTACAAGTGGTTTAGCGCTTACTTATAATATCACTGACAACTTAGGACTAACTGCCTACTCAGACTTCAATCACAGTCAATCTAAGATTACTTATATCATAAACGAAGATGTATTAGACGAAGGAGATCTAAAAGTAAATATAGTAAGGCATCCTCTTAACTACTTAAGTATGGGGGTAAGGCTGACTGCATACTTCTAATTAGTGCTTCTATAAAGACCATAAAAGAGAACCAAGTTATGGTTCTCTTTTATTTACATCTACTCCTAAATACAATATCCCTACTAATTGTATTTTATTTGATTTTAGTAACTTTGCTCTTCTATAAAGTTCTAATTATATTATGAGTAAAGATTTAGAGACTATTAGCGATTATTATAAAGATGGAGTGACTAACCAATACTATGCTTTAGATACTGCTGAGTATCAGTGTGGCAAATCTCACTTTAATATTAATATGCGCAAATACTGTAACTTTAAAACGCCTTATAACAGAAGAGATTATTATAAAGTCTGCCTTATTATAGGTGCAGGAGAGTTTAAATACGGAGAGCATCACCTCGTTATAGACAGGCCTGCCTTATTCTTACCATGCCCTACTACTCCATACGAATGGGAATGTCTGAGCAATCGACAAGAAGGATACTTTTGCTTATTTAACCAAGAGTTTCTGATAGAACACAGTACCATTGAATTCTTTAAAAAAACCTCTTTATTTAAAGAGTGGAGTAAGCCTTTTATCTTCTTAGATGAAGAACAATTAGAGTTGGCCTCTACCTACTTTAAACAGATGTATAGCATGGCACAGAGTGATTATCCCTTAAAGTTTGAGATTATCAGAAACTTGTTAGCCCTATTACTTCATCAAGCATTACAACTAAAAGTAGACGATCTACAACTAGAAGAAACACCTAGTAGCACTAGACTATATAGACTATTCGATGATTTACTTAACAAGCAATTTCCCTTGGACTCACCAGCTTATCCGCTACAGTATAAATCAGCTTCAGACTATGCTAAAGCCTTAAATGTACACGTCAATCATCTCAATGCATCTATTAAATCAACTACGAATAAGACTACTACTCAGCTAATCAAAGAGAGACTATTCGAAGAGGCAAAAAGCCTGCTAAAGAACACGAGTTGGGACATAGCAGAAGTAGGATATACACTAGGATTTGACCAACCTTCTCACTTCAATAACTTCTTCAAGAAAAATGCTGGCATCACTCCTTTAAAATATAAAAGCAACCACTAACCTAATCTTTGATTTTTACAATTATCCCTTTGAGATATTTAATTCCAAAAATCACTCATAGACTTAATTTTGCCCCACAAACAACAATTATTATCTATGTTAAGAGAAGCAAGTGAACAAAGAAAGAGGCTAGCCACTATACTTGCCTTTTGTTCTATACCCCTTTCTGGTTTTGTGACCGATATATATTTACCGTCATTCCCTTCTATGGCTAAAGGACTAGCTGTATCAGAACAAGACATACAGCTTACCCTTACCTGCTATCTATTAAGCTATGGTATATCACAGATATTCGTAGGTAGTCTTTTAGACAATATAGGAAGATACAAACCGCGTTTAGTCGCGTTACTGATATTAATCTTTACCAATCTTAGTATCACACAGATGGATAGCGTCTTCTATATCTGTATTATGAGGATTATACAAGGGATGGCCATCTCTACATTAGTAGTTGCTACACGCGCTATCTTTATAGACATCTATGATGAAACGAAGAGACAGTATTACTTAAGCTACTTTACGATCGTATGGTCATGTGGTCCTATATTAGCGCCTTTCTTAGGTGGATACTTAGAGAAGCTATTTAACTGGCATGCTAACTTCTATTTCTTAGCTATCTATTCAGGGGTTTTATTAATCTTAGACCTGTGTATCAGTGGTGAGAGTATTCCTGAGAAGAAGAAGTTTAATTTATCTGATACATTAAGCTTATATAAAATGATGCTAAGTGAAAAGAGATTTATGATTGGTACCCTAATATTAGGACTTAGCTACTCTATCGTAATGATCTTTAATATAGCAGGGCCTTTTCTAATTGAAAACACATTTAACTATGGTTCTGTAGTTATTGGTTATTGTACATTAGTACTTGGATTCTCATGGATGCTCGGCGGTATAATAGGAAAGAAAAGAATGCACTTAGACTTAAAGCCTAAAGCTCTTAAGCCTTCATTAGTACAACTATCTCTTATTGCAGTTCTATTAATTACTACAATATGGATAGAGAGCTTGCCTTTATTAATTGGTTTTCTATTTCTTATACATATCTGCTCTGGTACTTTATTTAATAATTTCTTTACCACGACCATGTTACAGTTTCCAAATAATGCAGGTACAGCAGGTGGTCTAATGGGCGGATTGGTATATGTGCTTACCTCTTTTGTCACATTAATAATCTCATCTACAGGAGCTATTACCACTCCCACTGCACTAGGAATAAGATACCTCATAACGGCTATAGCATTACTACTAGCTATACTTTATATAATCAAGCTATACAATAAAGAAAAAGTAATAAACTAGAAGAAAAATAACTAAGCTTTGCATATTTCTATACAATACAGCATAAAATAGAACATCGCTGTAATTATAAAACTAAAAATAACTTATCGAATATGCATTACATCTCGATAAATACTTAATAAACCTCTCTTAAAACTAGCTATTTTATACAGAGTAGACAATTCGTATACTGTAGTATTTTTTACTATTTTACAGTCATATTTATCAGTAATTTTGCGTTAGTCTTTAGGTAAAAAGAATCCTTTTTATCACAATATATTCAACTAATAATGTACTTAGAAGTACGTTTTTAAAAATGCAATTAAACAATAAGTTTTTAGGCTTTGCATCCGCAATCTTTGCAGCGATGTTATGGGGAGTATCTGGAGCTTTTGCTCAGTTCCTTTTTAGAGAAAAAGAGTTTAACGCAGAATGGTTAGTTACTGTTCGTCTTCTTATCTCAGGAGTATTAATGTTATTATTTGGGATTGTCAGAAAGAATCCTGATGTCGTAAATATCTGGAAAGACAAAAAAGATGTCATTCAATTAATGCTTTTTAGTTTATTAGGAATGCTGACAGTACAGTACACTTACTTTGTAACTATACTTCACTCTAATGCAGCAACAGCAACAGTAATACAATACACTGGCCCTGTGTTCATCGCTATCTATCTAGCATTAAGACTGAGCAAATGGCCTAAGCCTATTGAATTCTTAGCGATAGGAATGGCGATGTTAGGTACATTCTTATTGGTAACACATGGAGATATTAATACACTGAATATCACTCCTACAGCATTAATATGGGGTATAGCTTCTGCTATAGCATTAGCCGTATATACACTTATGCCTGTACATTTATTGAATAGATATAGCCCTATTGCTATTATAGGTTGGAGCATGCTTATCGCAGGTATAGCGATGAGTATTATACACCCTCCACATAAGCTAGAAGGTATATGGGATACAGATACATATTTGGCAGTATTATTCATTATCTTCTTAGGTACATTGATACCGTTCTATATCTTCTTAATGGCGATAAAGAATATTGGACCACAAAGAGCTAGTTTATTAGCTTGTGCCGAACCTCTGTCTGCTACTTTAATAGCTGTAGTATATTTTGGGGTCAACTTTGAATTGATGGACTATATAGGAAGTCTTTGTATTATAACAACGATATTCCTATTGACTAAAATCAAGAAGAAAGTTATTCCAGAAAATTAAACAACGAGAATATCCATTTTTTATAAGCAACGCGGTATATCCCTGTAAGGTATATCGCGTTGTTGTTTTTATATAGGTTACAAACCTAGTTTGCGAAGTAGCTTATCTAACATTGACTTTATTCCTATAACCCAATTTGTCTTTAATAGAACAATGAAGTTTAAGATAATCACTAATCCAACTTTTAAGACTAAGACTAATAGAGGGAGAGAACTATTAGGTATAGAAAATATAATAACAACAAAAGTGACCATCAATAACAATAGCTTAAAGAAGTTAGTATCGAATGGCCATAACTTCATCTTCTGATAAATGTAGTAAGTCTTAGCTATATTAAACAACGTTAGAGACAATAGTGAAGCTAGTCCCACACCGAATATTCCTAAATCTGTATAGGCTAATAATACATAGTTCAAAACAACATTAAGAACCATCAAACTAAGAATAGACACTAAATTAAAACGGTAATACTTAGAATAAGAAATAATCTCTGTATTAAACCCTGTAGACATATTAATCACCACATTAATACCTAGTAAATAGATAATCGGCAATGAAGGGGCTAACTTATCATAAGTAGGCAACAACTGAAATAGAGGTTCTATACCTACGGCAACACAGCTAAAAAGAAGCATACCAATAAAGAAAAGATTACGTGCTACTTCTTTATATTTCATATTCAGTGTACGCAATTCCGCTCTCTTTATTAAATCAGATATAATAGGTGCATATAGTGCAAATACTCCTGTAGCTGGTATAGCGAGTGTAGACGCTAAGGTCACTCCAATATTATACGTACCATTCGCTTCATAAGAGATAAAGTAAGGAATCATCAAAGAGTCTACCCTAAACGCAAAGAAAGATCCAAAGCTTCCTGCAAAGGCGAATAAGCTATATGCATAATACTCCTTCTTTCCTACATAAGTAAATAAGTCGTCGTACTTCCAATGCCAATTAAACTTAAAGTGTCTATATATATAAGTTCCTATTACTATGGCGATAATATAGTAAGAAACAATATAATACCACACTGCCTTATCTACCGAAAAGCTACCATACACTACTATTAAGAACACTGTTGGTAAAGCTATCTTAGGGATAATCTTTTCAAAAAAAGTAGGAAAAGAAAGGCGTTGTAGATTAGTCGCTTGTCGTCTAAATAGCTCTATATAAGCCATTGAAATAGCTAGTACAAACCCCATAACTACATATCTCAGCTCAGCACCATCATAGACATAGGATCCTAATAGTAATACTATCCCTACTCCTATCGTGAGCTTAATCATAGAGAGCATACTATAACTAAAGAGTTTGCCTTGTAAACGCTCACTTAATTTGGGGTAAAAGTTAATCAATGCATGTGTGCTTCCTAAAACAATAATCGGAAACATAATCTGCGCACATGCATCTACAAAACGGATAATACCTAACAGTTCTTTGTCCTGAGGATAGATTAACACCGTAGACACCACTCCTATCAATACACCTATATAATTGATTATAGTAAAAAGAAAGGCTTGTTTCGTAGATATTTTATCCTGCATAGTATAATTACCTGTTAGTCTATTACAAATATACTTGCTAATAAGTCCTTAACTACTATTTTTTTTAAATTTGTAGTTCTTATGTGAATATAGTTTGCTTTTAATAATATGTATTCACACAAATACTATTACATGAAATACCTAATTACCATACCTGCTTATAATGAATCGGCTTTTATCGGTCTCACTTTAGACAGTATAATTTCGCAGACATTATTACCTACTGATGTAATAGTTGTAAACGATAATTCGACAGATGATACAGCAGATATTGTAATAAGTAACTATGCTCATCATCCTTATATAAAACTAATCCACAAAGCATCTGAAGCTATACATCTACCTGGTAGTAAAGTTGTACAAGCTTTTAACTATGGTTTAGAACAGGTAAACAACTTAGATCAATACGAGTTTATTGTAAAGCTAGATGCTGATCTTATCCTACCTAATGATTACTTTGCTACTATTGCAAGTACTTTTGCGCAAGACCAAGCTATAGGTATGGTAGGAGGCTTTGCCTATATAGAGAAAAACAAAGAATGGGTAATCGAAAGCCTTACAGATAAGGACCATATTAGAGGCGCATTTAAAGCATATCGACTAGACTGTTTTAAACAGATAGGAGGACTTAAACCTGCCATGGGATGGGATACAGTAGATGAACTCTTGTCTAGATTTTACAACTGGAAGATCGTTACGATAGATACGCTAAAAGTGAAACACCTCAAACCTACTGGGGCAATGTATAATAAAGCGGCTAGGTATAAACAAGGAGAAGCTTTCTACAGACTTCACTACGGAATAATAATAACAAGTATAGCAGCATTAAAACTAGCAATGAAGAAGAAGAAACCTTTCTTATTCATAGATTATATCAGTGGCTACTACAAAGCAAAAAGAGAAAAACAACCGTATTTAGTCACTGAAGAGCAAGGCATTTTTATACGTAAATACCGTTGGAGTAAGATAAAATCAAAGTTACTCTAATCACTTTTTTACTTTAATAAACTTAAAACTCATTTGTAATTGGTAATTTAGCCGATATTTTAATATTTATGATCAAATCTGGATTAACACATATAGGACAGTACTTTATAATGCTAAAAGAAATGTTTAGCAAAATGACAAAGTGGAAGGTTATGAAAGTACTTATATTTAAAGAAATAGATGATCTTATCATTGGTTCTTTAGGTATTGTGGCATTCCTATCGTTTTTCGTTGGTGGTGTAGTAGCTATCCAAACTGCTCTTAACTTAACCAACCCTCTTATACCTAAATATCTTATTGGATTCGCAACGAGACAATCTGTAATCCTAGAGTTCGCTCCTACCTTTATCTCTATCATTATGGCAGGTAAGATGGGATCATTTATTACCTCTAGTATTGGTACGATGCGTGTAACAGAACAAATCGATGCACTAGAAGTAATGGGGGTTAGCTCACTTAACTACCTAGTGTTCCCTAAGCTAGTAGCAGTAATGTTATATCCATTCGTTATCGGTATCAGTATGTTCTTAGGAATCGTCGGAGGATGGTTTGGTGGTGTGATGGGGAACTTTGTTACATCAGAACAATTCATCATTGGATTACAAGATTCATTTACTCCATTCCACGTTACATACGCATTTATTAAGACCTTCTTATTTGGATTCTTATTAGCTACCATCCCATCATACTTTGGTTACTATATGAAAGGTGGTGCATTAGAAGTTGGTAAAGCCAGTACTACTTCATTCGTATGGACGAGTGTAGCTATTATCTTAACCAACTATATATTAACCTCTCTACTTTTAAGCAACTAAGAAATGATCGAAGTAAAAAATATACAAAAGTCGTTCAATGGTACACAAGTACTGAAAGGAATTACAACTACTTTCGAAACAGGAAAAACTAACCTTATCATTGGGCAGAGTGGATCTGGTAAAACAGTAATGCTTAAAACTCTTCTAGGTATTCACATTCCAGATGAAGGAACCATCAGTTTTGATGGCAGAATATATACAGACCTGACAAATACTGAAAAAAGAGAGTTGAGAACAGAGATAGGAATGGTATTCCAAGGAAGTGCCTTATTTGACTCTATGACCGTAGAAGAGAATATAGCTTTCCCTCTTCGAATGTTTACTAATAAATCTGATGCAGAAATAGCACATCGTGTAAATGAAGTTATAGATCGTGTAAATCTAATCAATGCTAACACAAAAAAGCCCTCAGAGATATCAGGAGGTATGCAAAAAAGGGTAGCGATAGCTAGAGCAATAGTTAACAACCCTAAATACTTATTCTGTGATGAGCCTAACTCAGGTCTTGATCCGAAGACAGCTATCGTTATAGACAACCTTATTCAAGAGATCACACATGAGTATGGTATTACTACAGTAATCAATACACACGATATGAACTCTGTATTAGAGATCGGTGAGCACATTGTATTCTTAAAAAATGGAGTATTAGCCTGGTCTGGTAATCATAAAGAAATCATTCAGACAGATAATGAAGATGTAGTTGACTTTGTCTACTCATCAGAATTATTCAGAATGGTACGTCAAGCTATGAGACAAATCGGAAACGAAAAGAAATAATATAAAAAAGGAGTAAAACTGATTATTTTACTCCTTTTTCTTTTCTTGTATTCTTACTTAAGTTTATCTGTCACTTGCTGACTCACAACCTTAATCTCTTGTTCTTTCTTCTTAGGGTATAATAGTAAGATATCATCCTTATCTACGATGATATAGTCATTCAGACCATCCACTACCACTACTTTCCCTTTCGCAGTTCTAACAATGTTATTTGTAGCATTATTAAAAAACGCTGTAGCATTCACTACTGCATTGTCATTATCATCTTTAGGAAGCTTATCATATAAAGATCCCCATGTACCTAGATCGTTCCAATCAAATGTAGCTGGCAATACATATACATTATTAGCCTTCTCCATCACAGCATAGTCTATAGAGATATTTTCTGCCTTAGAATAATTCTCTTCTATAAATGCTTTTTCTTTATCTGTATTTAAGAACTCATATCCTTTATCAAACAACTCAGTCATCGCAGGTTGAAATTCTGAAAAGGCATCTAAAATAGAGCTTACACTCCATATAAAAATACCCGAATTCCACAAAAAATGTCTACTTTGAATAAATTTACGTGCTGTAACATAATCAGGCTTCTCTCTAAACTGAACTACCTTTTTGATAGGACGAGAGTCTAACTTGTTAAACTCTATATATCCATACCCCGTATTTGGGAACGTAGGTAAGATACCTAAAGTCATCAATACCTTATCTCGCTCACATACATCAAAGGTACGTTGTAAGTTAGATACGAACTGTAACTCATCTTCTATCCAGTGATCACTAGGAGCCACAACCATTACAGCATTAGGATTCTTCTTCTTAATCTTCATAGCCGCATAGAGAATACAAGGAGCTGTATTACGCATATCTGGTTCAAGGATAATACTATCAGATTCTACAGAAGGCAATTGTTCTTTTACAATTTCTTTATAATTCTCATGTGTTAAAATCAGAATATTCTCTTTAGGCACTACCTGAGACAGACGTTTAAAAGTCTTTTGTATCAAGGTATCCCCTGATCCTAACATATCGTGAAACTGTTTTGGAAACTCTGGTGTACTCACAGGCCAAAAGCGTGACCCTACTCCACCTGCCATAATCACAGCATAATAATTTGAACTCATATATCTTTATCTATTTACAACATAATGGGTCAACAACTCTACTTCAGCATTTGCTTTAAAAGTATACATTCTGCCCGTTGAAACTTCTAAACACTCGAAACGCTTTACCCGTATAGGGCCACGCTTAAATATCTTTCCGTTATACGTTTTAAAATGACTCCCTAAAGGAATTTCATATATAAAACAATTGTTATTATTTATATCCTGCACATCATACCTTCTCATCGCTATAGATAGCTTCTCATCAGTATCGCTACTAGCAGAAGGGTTTCTAAAATGATTTGCTAACAAAGGTAATAATGCACTAGGAAACACTTCTTCTCTTAAAAAGGGTAACATTAATAATTGAAAAGTGCTTTTCCACTCTACTCCGTGCGGTTTTATTCCTCCTCTATACTTCTGATAAGCCACTAAATGAGCTATCTCGTGAATCAAGGTCATCAAAAAACGGTAAGGATTCAGGTTAGAATTTATCGTTATAATGTGTTTCCCATCGTGATTACGAGTATAATCTCCATGACGTGTAACTCTCTCATGTACAATCTTTAGATGCACATGATAGTGTTTTATCAATTCAAATACAGGTTCAACTGCTTGTTCAGGTAAATATGGCTTTAGCTTCTCTATCAATTATATTTTTATTTAAGGGGTAGTAGTAGACACTTGCAACACCTTCCCATTAAAAAATCTATTTCCATGTATCGCAAAATTCACGATATACTCAGCCATTTCATCTGGCATAAGTGGAGCTTGATATCCAGGGAATGCCTCTTCTAACATCTCTGTCTGTACTGCTCCTAAAGCTACTACATTAAAGAATATCCCCTTATCCTTATACTCTTCAGCTAGCAACTCACTTAAGATAGTGATAGCCCCTTTACTAGAACTATACGCAGCTAATCCTCCGAATTTTAATACTCCTTGCACTCCTCCCATACTACTTACTGACACCACATGACTATTCACTTTCATAAATGGGATAGTAACTTGCATTAGACGAGCAGCACCGAATACATTCACATTGTATACATACTGAAAATCTTCTTGTGTGATCTCCTCAAAAGGTTTGTTCACGATAGCCCCTGCATTATTAATCAGGATATCTACATGCTCCCAATTATCCTGTACAAAGGCAACTACCTTCTGAAGGTCCTCTTCTTTAGTTATATCAACAGCTAAACAAGTAACATTATCTAAATCACTAAGTTTATCTGATATTTTTCTAGATACAGCCAATACATTATGACCTAATTTTGACAACCATTGTACGCACTCTAGTCCAATACCTCTACTTGTCCCTGTAACAATTACATTTTTCATTTTAATACATTCTTATTTCTCCCGGAGCTAAATTAACAAGTTTGTTCACAACCGGTATTATATCTTGTGTAAAAGAAGTCATAAAATTTAAATCCATTAAATGAGCTTCATCCTTTACATGGTGGTAATATTCATAATTTTCAAAGTCAAAAGAACTAAATGTTTGACATGGTACTTTAAACATTTGATAGAAAGGATAATTATCAGAACGCTTAAACAAATTAAACTCCTCAGCCTTTTCTAATTTACCTACAATAGGCTTCCCTGCCAATTCGTTTAACTTAGTTGCCATAGTAGATAGATCATATCCTGTAAGATAAGTCATATAATCTCTCTTCATTGGCAGCCCTAACATTTCAAAATTAAGCATAGATACCACATTCACATTTTCTTTCTTTAAACGCTCTGCTAGATGCTTAGATCCCCATAGTCCCTTCTCTTCTCCTGTGAAGAATGCCACAAGTACTGTACGCTTATTATTTTGCAACTTCAAGTTACGCGCTAACTCTAACAGGATAGCTGTACCAGCAGCATTATCATTCGCTCCATTTGCAATAGAATCCCCATCTACAGACTTTTCTATTCCGATATGATCATAATGAGCACCTAACACCACTACCTCATTTTTTAAAGTCTCATCACTACCTGGTATAACTCCTACTATATTCCAAGCATCTGCTACATTTTGCAACGTATCGTTATACGAGCTATAATAAGGCTTAATCTTGTACTCTTCTAATCGCTTAGCTAAGTACTCACCAGCCATTTTACCTCCTTCTGTACCAGTATCTCTACCTAGTAACTCATCAGAAGCTAAATAATATAATGTTTCTTTAATATTCTTTTGTTCAGCATTAGCTTTAACAACAGATGGTGTCTTAGTAGTAGCACATCCAACTAATAAGACTGCTGCCAATAGGCTTAAAATTCTCATTTATAAATATTTTTATCAAAAATACAAAAAGGTAATCAACTATAGAAAATAAATTCTACTGTATATCAAGCATACACCATAAATTATCACCAATAAAAAAGCCCTTATTCAAAAGAATAAGGGCTTAAGTATATTATTATTTAGATTACGCCAACATAGTCACTGGGTTCTCTACATAATCTTTAAATGTTTGTAAGAACTGAGCACCTGTAGCACCGTCCACAGTTCTGTGGTCACATGCTAGAGTTACTGTCATTGTATTACCTACTACGATTTGACCATTCTTCACTACTGGTTTTTCTACAATAGCACCTACTGATAGAATTGCAGAGTTTGGTTGGTTAATAATAGAAGTAAATGACTGAATACCAAACATACCTAAGTTAGACACAGTGAATGTACTTCCATCCATCTCAGCAGGAGTAAGTTTTTTAGTCTTAGCTTTACCAGCTAATTCTTTTACTTTACCACCGATATGAGTTAAAGACATCTGATCTGTGAATGGTAATACTGGTACTACTAATCCATCCTCTACAGCTACAGCTACACCGATATTGATGTGGTTGTTATAGATAGTTGCATTATCAGTCCATTGTGTATTCACCTGAGGGTGTTTGCGAAGTGCCATAGCACATGCTTTCACTACCATATCGTTAAACGACACTTTCGTATCAGGTAAGTTATTGATAATCTTACGAGACTCAATAGCATTATCCATATCTAACTCGATAGTTAAATAGTAATGAGGAGCAGTAAACTTAGACTCAGCTAAACGACGAGCAATAGTTTTACGCATTTGTGAGTTTTTCACTTCCTCTACACTTACTTCTCCAGCTGGTACGAATGCCTTAACAGCAGGTACAGCAGCAGTAGCTGCAGCTTCAGGAGCAGCAGTTTTAGCAGCAGGTGTATAGTTTTCAATATCGCGTTTGATGATACGTCCATTCTCACCTGAACCTTTCACCTCAGTAATATTTATTCCTTTATCTTCAGCAATTTTCTTAGCCAATGGAGAAATGAATACTCTCCCATTAGTAGAAGTAGCAGCCTCCACGTTTACAGTTTTTGGTTCTTCAGCTTTAGGAGCCTCCGTAGCAGGAGCCTCAGCAGCGAAAGTACCACCGTTTTGAGCAGATGCAACTACAGCTGATACGTCAGTTCCTTCTGGTCCTAAGATCGCTAATACGCTATCAACAGGAGCAGACTCACCTTCGTTAATACCAATATATAATAAAGTTCCAGCCTCAAAAGCTTCGAACTCCATAGTAGCTTTATCAGTTTCGATTTCTGCAAGGATATCTCCTTCCTGAACCTTATCACCTACTTTTTTAATCCAAGTAGCTACTGTACCATCAGTCATAGTATCACTAAGACGAGGCATAGTAATGATTTTAACTCCAGCAGGCATAGCAGCCACAGCAGGAGCTGGTGTTTCAACTTTAGCCTCTACTACAGGAGCAGCAGCCTCAGCAGCAGGAGCAGCATTACCCGCACCACTGATTAAAGCAGAAATATCTTCACCTTCATTTCCTATAATAGCAAGTAACGAATCTACAGGAGCAGATTCACCTTCTTGTAATCCAATATATAACAATGTACCTGAATTAAATGATTCAAACTCCATTGTTGCTTTGTCTGTTTCAATTTCTGCAAGGATATCTCCTTCAGAAATCTTATCTCCAACTTTTTTTAACCATGCTGCAACAACACCTTCTGTCATCGTGTCGCTTAAGCGTGGCATTGTAATTACTTCTGCCATGTTCTTTTTATTATAATCTGTGAGGGATAAAAGGGTAATTCTCTTGTTCGTATACTACGTCATACATTACGTTTTTCTCTGGGAATGGAGACTCTTCAGCGAATTTCTCACACTCAGCCACGTAATCTTTTACTCTTTGATCCATTGCTTCGATCTCAGCTTCAGTAGCATATCCTTTTTCTCTAATTACATCTAATACTTGTGTAATTGGGTCTATTTTTTTGTACTCTTCTACTTCCTCTTTAGTACGGTAGTGTTGAGCATCTGACATAGAGTGACCTCTATATCTGTATGTTTTCATTTCTAATAAAGTAGGTCCATCTCCACGACGAGCTCTTTCGATAGCCTCGTACATAGCTTCAGCTACTTTTACAGGGTTCATACCATCTACTGGTCCACTAGGCATTTCGTATCCTAAACCTAATTTCCAAATATCACTATGGTTAGCTGTACGCTCTACTGAAGTCCCCATAGCATATCCATTGTTCTCAATGATGAATACTACTGGCAATTTCCAGTTCATAGCCATATTAAATGTCTCGTGTAAAGACCCTTGACGTGCTGCACCATCACCGAAGTAACACATAGTCACAGCATTTCTGTCAAAATATTTATCAGCGAATGCTAATCCAGCTCCTAGAGGAATTTGCCCCCCTACGATACCATGACCACCATAGAAACGGTGTTCTTTAGAAAAGATGTGCATAGATCCACCTAATCCTTGTGATGTACCAGTACCTTTTCCTAATAACTCAGCCATAATACGCTTAGGATCTACTCCTAATCCGATTGGCTGAACGTGATTTCTATATGCTGTAATCATCTTGTCTTTAGACATGTCCATTGCATGTAAAGCTCCAGCCAATACTGCTTCCTGCCCATTATATAAATGCAAGAATCCTCTCACTTTTTGTTGAATATATAAAGCAGCAAGCTTATCTTCAAACTTTCTCCAAAATAGCATGTCTTCATACCACTTTAGATAAACTTCTTTTGTAATTTCTCTCATATGACTTTACTTTTCATAAACGGTCTCCCGTTTAAAATACAGACTTTCTCGTTTAACCACACTACTGTGGAGAAGCAAAAATAATATATCTACACTAGACTGAAAAATTTATTTGAAGTATTTTAGATTTGATAATATTTTAGACAATTAATTTAACAATACCTTATAATTAGATCGTTTACTTACATTTCTATTTTTTAAAACTTAAACCTAAAAATCCCTCTTTTGCTTTTTTAATCTTATTATAACATCCTCAATATTGCTAATATCAACCTCATTTAAAGAGACATAAATTATACCACCTTTCGAATAAAGGGCAACTAGTCTGTAAAATCTTCTAAAAACTCCTATTATAGCTCATTTATAGTATTCTCCATCTGCTAGTGTTATTATCTGTCATCTATCAACCTTGACTATTCATTGTCTCTTAGTGCAGATCAGTTAATCGCACTTCTATCTTGCCTGCATACTAAGTCCGTTTCTATCCTTGTTTTAACGGACTCACTACGGACTCAACTCGCATTACTTTAGTACCAATTCATACTAAGTTTGCATGCAATACCTAAAAAAGAAGAGAGCCTATTCTCACAGGCTCTCTTCTACATTATAAAATATATAATACACTATAAACACTCTCTTACTTAATGATCTATAATAGTGAATAAACTAAGTAGTTCTAATCAAAACTAATTTTGCCACCACATCTTATAGTTAATATTATCTCCTCCCATCTCTGCTACCTTTTTCTCATAATTACCTTTGTTCTGAGTACGTATATTGATCGGGTATGGGAATCTATTAGGCATATTCCCATCGTTTAGCATTGACTCTGTCTTAGGTAGCTTAGGATATCCTGTACGCTTATATTCGAACCACTGTTGATAATCGTTCATATACAATGCATAATATTTTTGTAACATTATACGCTCTAATGTACCATTATACCTAGTACTTTCTAAAGTAAAATAATTAGTTGGCATCTCTAATCCCTTAGATGTAATAGCCTCTTTCACCGCCTGCTCATAATACCCCTTTGCATCTGATAAGTATCCCTTCTGAGCTAACTCAGCCTTTATAAATAATACTTCAGCATACGTTAGTATAGGTGCTTCTGTAGGATTAGCCGCCATAACATTATTCAATGTAGAAGCTTCGTAATCAAACTGTGAGTCTGAACCATCAAAGGCACTAGGTATTCCTTTATACCCTATATATATTTTCTTCTTCCCTTCTACTCTGTATGCTTCTGTTGCATATAGTGGAAGTCTCGGGTCATTAAAATCATTTAAATTATCAATAAAGAAAGAAGCCATCTTACGACTTAATGTAAAATCTTGAATACGACTCCATGGAGAGATATTAGGTGTTACCCCTGTTATCTTTAGGTTAGCCTGTGACTTCACATCATTAATAATAGGATACTTATCTGGATCGTTAAGTATCGTCAGCATACGTTGATATGCATTCTTATTTTCTTTATTTGATATTCTCAACAATAAACGCAAATGCAAACTATTCGTAAACTTTTGCCAATCATCCCAATATGTCTTTGAGTCTATATATAAAATATCAGGATTATATACTAACTTCCTATTTAAATCATATAAGCTATTCGCTCTCTCTAGATCTGCTAAAAGGCTATCGTATATCTTCTCTTGTGAATCAAATGCAGGATATAGAATCTTCTCTTCTCCCTTAGACGCTTCAAAATAAGGTACATCCCCGAACAAATCTGTTAAGTTCGAAGTAATCCACGCTTTTAGAGTTAAAGCCATCGCTTCATAGTTAGGATCTGCTACCTTCACGGCTTCATACTCCATATCTCGAGCATTCTTTAACCATCTGTAATAAGCATTCCACGATGACGCTCCTACATCATCACTTAAATCATATCGTTGCATACCTGGTACATCACTAGGATAAACCACGATATCTTGCATTAAATGATTATTATGAGACCAACTGCGATACATATTATGACTAGCCATCTCATAGATGATAGGGTTTAATAACGTTGCTGGGCTAATCTGTTGTAAACGGTTAGGATCAATATTCTTCTCTTCAAAATCAGAAGTACAACTCACAGTCAGCAATACTGTTGCTGATAATCCTAAAAATATATTTTTGATTTTCATCTGTCGTTTTCTTAATATTAGATATCTAGTTTAATGCTAAAACCGTAAGTAGCAGGTGATGGCATCTGCCCCATCTCTACTCCTGGCATCATAGAACCTCCATTTAACGCTGCTGTCTCTGGATCAAATAACGGGAAGTTAGACAACATCGCTAGATTACGTCCATATACAGACACACTTAGCTTCTTCAGGCGTAACTTATTTAATATCTGCTTAGAGAAATTATATTCAAAACTCACTTCTCTCAATTTGATGTAAGAAGCATCGAATGTATTAGACTCTAGATTAGCTCTTCTATAGTATTCTTTATAGTAACTAGCTGGGTCTACCTTAGTCGTATTAGGAGAGAATGTACCATCTCCATTTCTCACTACTCCATCTCCTATGATATATCCTTGTTCTCTACCGTATAAAGTGTGTTCTAGTTTCCCCTGTTCACTCATCTTATGATGAGACTGTGAATATACATTACCTCCGTACTGCCCATCTATCGTAAAGCTGAACTTAAATCCTTTATACTTAAACGTATTAGTCCATCCCATCGTCCAATCTGCATAAGCACTACCGATATATTCTATTTCTTTAGATTGTTCAGGAAGTCCTTTATCAGTATATACGATTTGCCCTTGATCATCTCTCACAAATTTATAACCGTATAAGTCTCCTGTGGTTCCTCCTACTTTAGCTATAATAGATGCTGTACCAGATGTAGCTAATACTTGTTGATCTCCTCCTTCGAACTCTTCTGCTAGGCTTAAGATTTTATTCTTGTTTTTAGCCCAGTTCACTGAGGTGTTCCAAGAGAAATCTTTTGTCTTAATAGGTGTACCACTTAACATTAGTTCAATACCTCTATTGCGTACATCTCCTCCATTAATTACAGCCTTATTATATCCTGTCACATAATTTAATGGTACAGTAATAATTTGATTTTTTGTATTGGTTTCATAGACTGTCACATCAAGACCTAATCTATTGCCAAACATTTTGTGTTCATATCCAATCTCAAACGAATTAGTACCTTCTGGTTTTAATTCACCATTATGTAAAGTGGTAGCAGACGTAGCAGAGCTCGCAAAGGCACTATTAGAATAATATTTCAACGTTTGATATGGTTTAGTACCATTACCTACTTTTGCCACAGACACTCTCAGTTTAGAGTAATCAATACTCGCAGGCATTCTAAAAATATCATTCAACACAAAACTTGCGTTTAATGAAGAATATAAAAATGACCAATTCATTTTAGGCAATGTACTCGACCAGTCATTTCGAATAGTTCCATCTAAGAATACCATATTCTTATACCCAACTGAAGCCATTCCATAGATAGAGTTCACTTTATAATCGTCATCTAGAACATTAGTGATAGGATTATTGATACCATTCGCTAACATATATACACCAGGCGTAACTAGTCCGTCTACATAAGATGTCACACTGTGATATTTAGAATCAAGCATATTCCCTCCTATAGATCCGCTATAGGTAAATATATCTGAGTCATTATCTGTATAGGTTAATAAGACATCAGTGTTGATCTCTTGGAAGTTTATCTGTTGTGTTCTAAAGTATCCTTTACCGAACTTAGTCGTGCTATAAGGTCTACGCTGTTCACGTTTATCATTACGTGAGTTCAACGCAGCACGTAACATTAATTTTAATTTAGGTGCAAGAGTAATATCAGTCGATAGGCTTCCTGTTATAGTGTTTGTATTTACTGGATTAGTCGTCTCATAAGCGATTAGATAAGGATTCTCTATATATGAGCTAAACGGATGTATTTGTTGTGTCTGGTTATAATCTTTTTTCCAGATAGGTCTATACCATTCTAAGTCAACATTAGGATTCTGAAAGATCATAAAATATCCTATCGTATGGTTACCATATCCTGTACCTGGTAGGTTATCACTCTTTCTGTTGGTATAACTAACATTAGCATTTAAAGTAACTGCATCAGAGATATTATACTTCGCCTTAGTAGACAGCGTAGTTCTATCGAAGCCGGTGTTAGGCATGATCCACTCATTCTTAGAGTGCGTTATCGTTGTTCTAATATCTCCTTTATCACTTCCGCCTGATAGACCTAAAGTGTTAGTGGTAGTAATACCTGTACGCCAGAAGTCTTTTATATTATTCTTATATGGTCTCCACAAGGTTCTTTCTGCACCCTGAGTCTCTGTTGTAGGATCGTACTGATAGTAATATTGTCCTTCAAACTTAGGTCCGAATGCACTACTCGTACTTCCCGTATTCGCACCATCATCTGATAAGCCGTAAGAGTAATAAGGATTACCTTCCTTGTCAAAGCTATTTCCACTACCTTGACCATATTCGTATTGATATTTTGGCCATCTCTGAATCACGTCAAAACTAACATTAGAATTAAAAGAAATACCTAATCCTTTGTCTTTTTTTCCAGATTTAGTAGTAATCATTAATACTCCGTTACTAGCTCTAGAACCATATAATGCAGCTGCACCTGGTCCTTTAAGCACAGAGATACTTTCTATATCATCAGGATTTATATCAGCTATACCGTTACCATAATCTACAGGAGCATCAGTACCAATATAAGAATCTCCAGCACCACTACTCCACAAAGTACTATTAACGATCACACCATCTACTACCACTAATGCCCCATTAGCATCAGCATTTAATGATCGATCACCACGCAACTTAATTTGTGTCGAATTCATTGGTCCAGAACTAGCAGAGGTCATAGTCATACCAGCCACTTTTCCTTTTAAAGCATCTGACCAAGTATTAGAACGAGTATTGTCTAATTGTTCACTGTTCAAAGTCTGTTGGGAGAACCCCAATTGCTTCTCTTCTCTCTTAATACCTAAAGCCGTTACTACAACTTCATTAAGCATACTGCTTGACTCTACTAAGGTCACATTCACAAAATCACCTTTACTAACAATCATTTTCTTCTCTTCAAATCCCATAAAAGAAATGATGATCTCACCTTTTAAGAAAGTATCAGGCACAGATAATGTGAAGTTACCATCTAGATCAGTCGATGTGATGTGCTTAGATCCAGACAGCTGAACCACTGCACCAGGTAAAGTCAATCCAAGGTTATCAATTACTTTTCCCTTTACGATCGAGCCACTACTTTGCTCTGAAGAAGATTTAGTAGTCATACTATCTAACGCATCAGTTGAAACATTAGAAGCGAATAATGAATTTGATTGTAGCAATAAAACACTTCCTATAATCAAACAAATTTGATGACAATTACGTCTAACTTTTTTCATTACTTAAAATTGTGTTGTTGTTGGTTGTACTAAATACCCCACTTAATACAGTCACAAAAGAATGAAATGCCATTAGTCGACACAACGTTTAACGATTACCAAACAGTTAATCATTGTTATATAATTGTAAACAAAAAAATATCTAAATAATTTTTTAGTCTAATCTAAATTATTAATTTAGCCTTGTCTAACAAAAATAAAACTATAAATAATGAAATTCAAACTTCCTGATTTACCATATGATAAAAATTCTTTCAATTCTTTTATATCTACTGAAGGATTCGATTATCACTATGGAAAACATCATCAAACGTATGTAAACAACCTTAACCATTTAATAACAAACACGAAATGGGAAGATGAATGTTTAGAGAACATTATCACAGGTACACAAGCAGAAGGAGAAGTAGCCATATTTAACAATGCTGCACAACATTTTAATCACTCTTTTTTTTGGAAATCTATTACTCCTAATCAAGGTGGTCAGCCTAATGAAGAGCTACTAGATATGATAGGTAAGTACTTCGGATCTCTAGAAGAACTAAAAACTCAATTCATTGACAAAGCGACTAAATTATTTGGAAGTGGATGGGTATGGTTAGTACTAACTCCAGAAAATAAACTGGAACTAATGAGCCTAAAAGATGCTGACACACCAATAGTTTATGGAAACACGCCTTTACTAACTATAGATGTATGGGAACATGCATATTATATAGACCACAGAAATTCAAGGCCAAGCTTTATTCAATTATTTTGGAATGCAATCAACTGGGAATTTGTCAATAAAAATTTAGTAAAATGAGTATAGAATGTATTATGCACATAGAGAAAAGCTGTCAACTAAAGCAAGAACTTGCTAATGAGCAGCTCCAAAAAGGAAATAATGGTTTAGCTATTAACTACTATATCGAAGCCATAAGTCGATTAGAAGTATTATGTGCTTCTTATAAAGCATATCTAAAAACAGGTCCTAAACTCTATCTACAATACATAGACATATCTATGAGGTTAGCCACCTTATATAGGAAAGAACAGGAGACTGACAAGTATAAAAAACTAGTCTCTAAGCTTAACAATTATATTGACAATGTCAAAGAGCTTATAAGCAAAGATCATGAAATGTCAATTACACTAGCTAACTTCAAACTGAAGCTTAATAATATTTAAAACTAAAAGAGATTATTCCATTAATTAGTAAAGCCATAATTCTAAATTGACAAGAATAAAAAACTCTTTTTAAACAAAAAAGGTCTACATTAAATGTAGACCTTTTTCTTTTGGTTGATGTTAAATCAACTATTCTATTGGATTTATGCTTCTCCTTTAGTGCCAAACTTTATAGCTGATAATTCACCAGTAGCTTCAACATCAACTATACTTCCATTACTACCTTCATAGCGCTGGATATTTTCTTGTAAAGCAGTCATTAATCTCTTCGCGTGTTGAGGCGTCAAAATAATTCTAGACTTTACTTTACCCTTTGGCATTCCAGGCATTATGGTAACAAAATCAACCACAAATTCAGTATTAGAATGATTGATAATCGCTAAATTAGAATACACTCCTTCTGCTGTTGCCTCGTCTAATTCAAGGCTAAATTGATCTTGTTCTTTTTCCATAATACTAGAAGTTTAAATCTGTTTCTTTATTTGCAAATCCTTCATCATCTGAAGTACTAACAAGGATACTTTCGTACTCTCTCATACCTGTACCTGCAGGGATTCTGTGACCTACAATAACGTTTTCTTTTAATCCGTTTAATCCATCTACTTTACCTGCTACAGCAGCTTCGTTTAACACTTTCGTTGTTTCCTGGAACGACGCAGCAGAAATAAATGATTTCGTTTGTAAAGACGCACGAGTAATACCTTGTAACATTGGAGTACCAGTAGCAGGCATAACATCACGACTAACTACTAAGTTCTTATCCTCACGTTTCAATAATGAGTTCTCGTCACGTAATTCACGCATAGTAATAATCTGTCCTTCTTTCAAATTATCAGACTCACCTGCATCAACTACAACCTTCATTCCATATAATCTATCATTCTCAGCGATGAAGTCAGCAGCATGTGCTAATTGATCTTCTAAGAATAAAGTATCTCCTGGATCTTCGATTTTAACTTTACGCATCATTTGACGGATAACTACCTCAAAGTGTTTATCACTAATCTTAACCCCTTGTAGACGATAAACCTCTTGAATCTCGTTTACTAAATACTGTTGAACAGCAGAAGGTCCTTGGATTCTTAAGATATCGTCTGGAGTGATAGCTCCATCAGAAAGTGGCATACCAGCTTTCACGTAATCATTCTCTTGAACTAAAATTTGATTAGATAACTTAACTAAGTATTTTCTAACATCTCCAGTTTTAGACTCAACAACGATCTCTCTGTTACCTCTCTTAACTTTACCGAACGATACAACACCATCAATTTCTGAAACTACTGCAGGGTTTGAAGGATTACGAGCTTCTAACAACTCAGTAATTCTTGGAAGACCTCCAGTAATATCCCCAGCTTTAGATGTATGACGAGGAATCTTAACTAAAACTTTACCAGCTTTAATCTTATCGCCATCATTTACCATTAGGTGAGAACCTACAGGTAAGTTGTATGAACGAATTAACTCACCATCTTTACCATAGATTAATAAAGTAGGAATTAATTTTTTATTTCTTGATTCAGTAATAACTTTTTCTTGGAATCCTGTTTGCTCATCGATCTCAACCATGAACGTTTGTCCTTGTTCGATATCCTCATAAGCAACTTTACCAGTAAACTCAGAAACAATTACACCATTATAAGGGTCCCATTTAAATAACGTAGCACCTTCTTCAACAACATCTCCATCATTCACATAGATTGTAGAACCATAAGGAATGTTATTTGTTGTTAATAAGATACCTGTATTAGTATCAAATAACTTAGCCTCAGTAGAACGTGAAATAACGATATCAATAGCATTTCCTTCATTATCCTCACCTTTTACTGTTTTAAGATCTTCTATTTCTAAACGACCTTTAAATTTAGCAGTAATACTAGATGTCTCAGAGATATTACCAGCAGTACCTCCCACGTGGAATGTTCTCAATGTTAACTGTGTACCAGGCTCCCCAATAGATTGAGCAGCAATAACACCTACAGCTTCACCTTTTTGAACCATTCTAGCAGTAGCTAAGTTACGTCCGTAACATTTAGCACAGATACCAACTTTAGCCTCACAAGTCAATGGCGAACGTACCTCAATTGATTCAATTGGTGCAGCGTTGATTGATTTAGCAATAGCTTCAGTAATTTCTTCACCAGCTTCAACTAATACATCAGAATTAAGTGGGTTAATCACTGCATTAAGAGCAACACGTCCTAAAACTCTCTCTCCTAATGATTCGATAACTTCCTCATTCTTCTTAAGTGGTTTAACTTCAATACCTCTTAATGTACCACAGTCAACAGAGTTAACGATAACATCTTGAGCTACGTCATGTAGACGACGAGTTAAGTATCCAGCATCCGCTGTTTTTAACGCCGTATCCGCAAGTCCTTTACGAGCACCGTGAGTAGAGATGAAATACTCTAAAATCGAAAGACCTTCTTTAAAGTTAGAAAGAATTGGGTTTTCGATAATCTCTCCACCACCAGCTGTAGATTTCTTAGGCTTAGCCATCAAACCACGCATACCAGTTAACTGACGAATCTGCTCTTTAGAACCACGGGCTCCAGAGTCAAGCATCATATATACTGAGTTAAATCCTTGTTTGTCTTCACGAATGTTTTTCATTGCTAACTCAGTTAACATAGCATTTGTAGAAGTCCAAACGTCAATAACTTGGTTGTAACGCTCATTATTTGTGATAAGTCCCATATTATAGTTCATAGTAATATGATCTACTTGTTGGTTCGCATCATCAATTAATTCTTGTTTACGCTCAGGAATCATAATATCACCTAAACTGAAAGATAATCCTCCACGGAATGCGTAACCGTATCCCATGTTTTTGATATCATCTAAGAATGCAGCAGTAGTAGGTACATCAGTAATACTTAAAATACGACCGATAATATCTCTTAATGATTTCTTAGTTAATACCTCATTGATGTATCCTGCAACTTCAGGTACTACTTCATTAAATAAAATTCTACCTGCAGAAGTCTCAATAATCTGATATACTAATTCTCCTTCAGCATTATAATCTTTAGCTCTAACTTTAACGTTAGCGTTAAGATCAAGTTTACCTTCATTTAATGCAATATGTACTTCCTCTACAGAGTAGAAAGTCAATCCTTCACCTTTGATGATATGTTCTGGAGTAGATTTACGTGACTTAGTCATGTAGTATAACCCCAATACCATGTCCTGAGATGGTACAGTAATAGGAGCACCATTTGCAGGGTTTAAGATGTTGTGAGAAGCTAACATTAATAATTGTGCTTCTAAGATTGCCTCTGGTCCTAGAGGTAAGTGAACTGCCATCTGGTCACCATCGAAATCGGCATTGAATGCCGTACACACTAATGGGTGTAATTGAATCGCTTTACCTTCGATTAACTTAGGTTGGAACGCTTGAATACCCAATCTGTGTAACGTAGGAGCACGGTTAAGTAAAACTGGGTGTCCTTTAATTACGTTTTCTAAAATATCCCAAACAACTGGTTCTTTTTTATCTATAATCTTCTTAGCAGATTTTACTGTCTTAACAATACCTCTTTCGATTAACTTACGAATAACGAATGGTTTGTAAAGCTCAGCTGCCATATCTTTTGGCAATCCACACTCGAATAATTTTAATTCTGGTCCAACAACAATTACCGAACGAGCTGAATAGTCAACACGTTTACCAAGTAAGTTTTGACGGAAACGTCCTTGTTTACCTTTTAATGAATCAGAAAGAGATTTTAATGGGCGGTTAGATTCTGTTTTAACAGCAGAAGATTTTCTAGTGTTATCGAACAATGAATCAACAGCTTCTTGAAGCATACGTTTCTCATTACGTAAAATTACTTCAGGAGCTTTGATCTCCATTAAACGTTTCAGACGATTATTTCTGATAATTACACGACGGTATAAGTCATTTAAATCAGATGTAGCAAAACGACCTCCATCAAGTGGAACTAATGGACGTAATTCTGGTGGAATAACTGGAATAACTTTCAAAATCATCCACTCTGGTCTGTTCTCACGATTCAAATTAGAATCACGGAAAGACTCAACTACTTGAAGACGTTTTAACGCCTCAGTTTTTCTTTGTTTAGATGTTTCGTTATTAGCTGCGTGACGTAGAGTATATGATAACTGATCTAAGTCTGTAGTAGCTAATAAATCCATAATACATTCAGCACCCATTTTAGCGATGAATTTATTTGGATCTGTATCATCTAAATATTGATTTTCCATCGGAAGAGTATCACAAATGTTTAAGTACTCTTCTTCAGTTAAGAAATCTAATCTATTGATAGGTTCACCATCAACGTTTTTAGCAATACCAGCTTGGATTACCACATAACGCTCATAGTAAATGATCATATCTAATTTCTTAGAAGGAAGACCTAAGATATAACCAATTTTGTTTGGTAATGAACGGAAGTACCAGATATGAGCAATTGGCACAACTAAATTGATGTGACCAACTCTATCTCTACGTACTTTCTTCTCAGTAACTTCAACACCACAACGGTCGCACACGATTCCTTTATAACGGATTCTCTTATACTTACCACACGCACATTCGTAATCCTTTACAGGTCCGAAAATACGCTCACAGAAAAGACCATCACGTTCTGGTTTATGAGTACGATAGTTGATTGTTTCAGGTTTTAAAACCTCACCTCTCGATTCTGCAAGAATAGACTCTGGCGATGCTAAACCTATTGAGATTTTATTAAACCTTTTTACGGTATTTTTCTCTTTATTTTTATTCATGGTAAACTTACTTGTTAAAGTGTATGATAAAGAGTAAGCAGTGCAACACTGCTTACCCTATAATCTTAGTTTATTCTTCTAATCTGATGTCTAGTCCAAGACCTTTTAATTCATGCATTAATACATTGAATGATTCTGGTAATCCTGGTTCTGGCATAGTCTCTCCTTTAACGATTGCTTCGTAAGTTTTAGCTCTACCAATAACGTCATCCGATTTTACCGTCAAGATTTCACGTAATGTACTAGATGCTCCATAAGCCTCTAATGCCCAAACCTCCATCTCTCCGAAACGTTGACCACCAAACTGAGCTTTACCTCCTAATGGTTGTTGCGTAATCAATGAGTAAGGACCAATAGAACGCGCGTGCATCTTATCATCTACCATGTGACCAAGTTTCAGCATATAGATAACCCCAACAGTTGCACGTTGGTGGAATCTCTCTCCTGTACCTCCATCATATAAGTAAGTATGTCCAAAACGTGGTATACCTGCCTCATCTGTAAGAGCATTGATTTGATCTAATTCAGCACCATCAAAGATTGGAGTCGCATACTTTTTACCAAGTTTTTGACCAGCCCACCCTAATACTGTTTCATAAATCTGTCCAATGTTCATACGAGAAGGTACCCCTAATGGGTTCAATACGATATCTACTGGTGTTCCATCTTCTAAGAAAGGCATATCCTCATCTCTAACGATACGAGCTACAATACCTTTGTTACCGTGACGTCCAGCCATCTTATCTCCTACACGTAATTTACGTTTTTTAGCAATATATACTTTCGCTAATTTCAAAATTCCAGATGGTAACTCATCCCCTACAGTAATCATGAATTTCTCTCTTCTTAGAACTCCTTGAAGATCGTTTAATTTGATTTTGTAGTTGTGGATCAAATCAGTAATCATACCATTTGTATCCTCATCAGTTGTCCATTGTCCTTTAGTTAAGTGAGCGAAATCATCTACTGCAAATAACATTTTTTGAGTAAATTTCTTACCTTTTGGTAAAATCTCTTCTCCTAAATCATTCAATACACCTTGAGATGTTTTACCATTCACGATGAAGAATAATTTCTCAACTAAACGCTCTTTTAACTCGTTGAATTTAACTTCAAATCTAGTTTCTAATAAAGCCAATTCGTCTTTATCCTTAGAACGTTTACGTTTATCTTTTACTGCTCTTGCGAACAATTTCTTATCTAAAACAACCCCTCTTAATGATGGAGAAGCTTTTAATGAAGCATCTTTAACGTCTCCTGCTTTGTCACCAAAGATAGCACGTAATAATTTCTCTTCTGGAGTAGGATCAGACTCTCCTTTTGGAGTGATCTTACCGATAAGAATATCACCAGGCTTAACTTCAGCACCAATGCGGATCATACCGTTTTCATCTAGATCTTTTGTTGCCTCTTCAGAAACGTTAGGAATATCATTAGTTAACTCTTCGTTACCTAACTTAGTATCTCTAACTTCTAAAGTATAGTCATCAATATGGATAGATGTAAAGATATCTTCACGTACTACTCTTTCACTAATAACGATAGCATCCTCGAAGTTGTAACCTTTCCATGGCATGAACGCCACTTTCATATTACGACCTAGAGCAAGCTCTCCTTGTTGAGTAGCATATCCTTCACAAAGTACTTGTCCTTTAGTAACTCTATCACCTCTTCTTACAATTGGCTTTAAGTTGATACTTGTACTTTGATTCGTTTTTCTAAACTTAATTAAGTTGTATGTTTTCTCATCTGGATCAAAGCTAATTAAACGCTCTTCATCAGTACGATCATACTTAATGATGATCTTCTGAGCATCAACATACTCAACAGTACCTTCTCCTTCAGCATTAATTAAAACACGAGAATCTGAAGCTACTTGTCTTTCTAATCCAGTACCTACGATTGGAGATTCTGGACGTAATAAAGGAACCGCTTGACGCATCATGTTAGATCCCATCAACGCACGGTTGGCATCATCGTGCTCTAAGAAAGGAATCAATGACGCAGAAATAGAAGCAATCTGATTTGGTGCAACGTCAGTATAGTGAACATCTTTTGGCTCAACTACAGGGAAGTCACCCTCTTCTTTTACTACTACTTTTTGCTCAGTGATAAATCCTTTTTCATCAACAGGAATGTTCGCTTGAGCGATTAACATACCTTCTTCCTCTTCTGCACTTAAATAAACCGGATCATTAACGATATCTACTTGCCCTTCAGTAACTGGACGGTAAGGAGTTTCGATGAATCCCATATTATTTACTTTCGCATAAACCGCTAAAGATGAAATCAAACCAATGTTTGGTCCCTCTGGTGTCTCAATAGGACATAGACGTCCATAGTGAGTATAGTGAACGTCACGCACCTCAAAACCTGCTCTTTCTCTAGATAAACCTCCAGGTCCTAGAGCTGATAAACGACGTTTGTGTGTAATCTCAGCTAATGGATTCGTTTGATCCATGAATTGAGATAACTGGTTCGTTCCGAAGAATGAATTAATAACTGACGATAAAGTCTTAGCGTTAATTAAGTCGATTGGAGTAAACACCTCGTTATCACGTACGTTCATACGCTCACGAATAGTTCTAGCCATACGAGCTAAACCAACACCAAACTGAGCAGATAATTGCTCTCCTACTGTTCTAACACGACGGTTAGATAAGTGATCGATATCATCAATCTCAGCTTTTGAGTTAATTAATTCAATCAAGTATTTAACAATAGTAATAATATCCTCTTTTGTTAAAACTTGTTTGTCAATTGGAGTATCAAGATTAAGTTTCTTGTTCATTCTATAACGACCAACTTCACCTAGATTGTAACGTTGATCTGAGAAGAACAATTTATCAATAATACCACGTGCAGTTTCCTCATCTGGCGGTTCTGCATTACGCAACTGACGGTAGATGTGCTCTACTGCCTCTTTTTCAGAGTTAGTAGGGTCCTTCTGTAATGTATTATGTATGATGGCATAATCTGCCTGATTATTATCTTCTTTATGTAAAAGGATCGTCTTAACGTTAGCCTCAATGATTTCTTCGATATTATCTTTATCTAGGACTGTATCACGGTCTAAGATAATCTCATTTCTCTCAATTGAAACAACTTCTCCTGTATCCTCATCTACGAAATCCTCATGCCAAGTGTTTAACACACGTGCAGCAAGACGTCTTCCGCTATATTTTTTTAGTCCTGTTTTTGATACTTTAACTTCCTCTGCAAGGTCGAAAATCTCTAGGATATCCTTGTCTCTTTCGAATCCAATAGCACGGAATAATGTTGTAACAGGTAACTTTTTCTTTCTATCGATATAAGCGTACATTACACTATTAATATCGGTAGCAAACTCAATCCATGATCCCTTAAAAGGAATTACTCTCGCCGAATATAACTTAGTTCCATTTGCATGGAATGACTGTCCAAAGAAAACACCAGGTGAACGGTGTAATTGTGAAACTACAACACGCTCTGCTCCATTGATTACGAAAGTACCACTTGGCGCCATATACGGAATTGTTCCTAAATAAACATCTTGAACTATTGTTTCAAAATCTTCGTGTTCAGGATCAGTACAGTACAATTTTAAACGCGCTTTTAGCGGAACACTGTAAGTTAATCCTCTATCAATACACTCTTCGATTGAATAACGAGGAGGATCAACAAAGTAATCAAGGAACTCCAATACGAACTGGTTTCTTGTATCAGTGATCGGGAAGTTCTCCATGAAGGTATTGTATAAACCTTCCTTACCTCTCTCTTCAGATTTCGTTTCTAATTGAAAGAAATCTTTAAAAGACTTAACTTGAATATCCAAGAAATCTGGATACGCAGGTATGTTCTTTGTAGAGGCAAAATTTAATCTTTCAGTCTGATTTGTGATCATCAATGGACAAAAAATTTTGATTAGAATTTGAATTGTTTTTACGCAAAATCTCTTTATACGCAAAATGGTTTAGGCCTGTGGGAAGCTTCCCAAGACCTAAACCTAAAATATTTTTTAGAAAAAAACTATTTAAGCTCTACTACAGCTCCAGCTTCTTCTAATGCTTTTTTAAGACCTTCAGCCTCATCTTTAGAAACTCCTTCTTTGATGTTAGCTGGTGTAGAATCTACGATATCTTTAGCTTCTTTTAATCCTAAACCTGTTAATTCTTTAACAGCTTTAACTACAGCTAATTTAGAAGCTCCAGCTTCTTTTAATACTACAGTGAATTCTGTTTGCTCTTCAGCAGCATCACCTCCAGCACCTCCTGCAACTACTACAGCAGCAGCAGCTGGTTCGATTCCGTACTCATCTTTTAATATAGTTGCTAATTCGTTAACTTCTTTTACAGTTAAGTTAACTAATTGTTCTGCGAATTGTTTCAAATCTGCCATTTTTCTATCTTTTAATGATTTGTAAAAATATAATTTATTAATGTGCGTTCTGATGAACTTTAAAAACTAGATCTAGTCGTCGACTATTCTTCGTCTTTAAATTGGTTTTTAAGAGCTGAAATAACTCTTTGAGCTGGTGATTGAAGTAATC
Source organism: Myroides sp. ZB35 (assembly GCF_001865835.1). Lineage (NCBI taxonomy): Bacteria > Pseudomonadati > Bacteroidota > Flavobacteriia > Flavobacteriales > Flavobacteriaceae > Myroides > Myroides sp. ZB35. Next base: position 649,286 of record NZ_CP017769.1, read on the forward strand.
CAATGATTTCTCCAATAACTTCTTCTTTAGATTTAATAGCAACTAATGCATCTAAATTGTTATCTCCGATATAGATTTCTTCGTTGATATAAGCTCCTTTTAAAGCTGGAATATCAGATTTTTTTCTAAAGTCTTTGATAATTTTAGCAGGTCCATTTGCAACATCTGCAAATAAAACAGCACTGTTCCCTTTTAAAGTAGAAGGTAGCTCTTCATAATTTCTATCTGAAGCTTCCATTGCTTTAGCAAGCAATGTATTCTTAACTACTTCAATTTTAATTCCAGCTTTGTTACAAGCTCTTCTTAAGTTTGAAGTAACTTCAGCATTCAATCCTGATATATCAGCGATATAGAAGATATTAGCGTCAGCTAACTTAGCTTTTAATTCTTCTATCGCTACTGCTTTCTGTTCTCTAGTCATACGAATAATTTTTTATTTACCAATTATACTGCTTTAGGGTCTAAAGCAATAGCAGGGCTCATAGTACTAGATATATTAATAGACTTGATATAAGTACCTTTAGCTGCAGTTGGTTTCAATTTGATTAATGTTTGGATTAATTCAGCTGCATTCTCAGTAATTTTATCAGCTTCGAAAGAAACTTTACCGATAGATGCGTGAACAATACCAGTTTTATCAACTTTAAAATCGATTTTACCAGCTTTCACTTCTTGAACAGCTTTCGCTACGTCCATAGTAACAGTTCCTGTTTTAGGGTTTGGCATTAAACCTCTTGGCCCTAAAATACGACCTAAAGGACCTAATTTACCCATAACAGCAGGCATAGTGATGATTACATCAACATCTGTCCAACCGTCTTTGATCTTTTGTAAGTACTCATCTAGTCCAACATAGTCAGCCCCAGCAGCTGTAGCTTCAGCTTCTTTATCAGGAGTAACCAATGCTAACACTCTTACATCTTTACCTGTTCCGTGAGGTAACGTAACCACACCACGAACCATTTGATTTGCTTTACGTGGATCAACTCCTAAACGTACAGCGATATCTACAGACTCGTCAAATTTTGCAGAAGCAACTTCTTTAATCAATGCAGATGCATCTTTCAAAGAATACAATCTATTCTTTTCAATTTTAGCAGCAGCCTCTTTTTGCTTTTTCGTTAATTTTGCCATTTCTTCTTTCTTTTACAATTAAAAAGGAGCTGTTCCTGTTACTGATATTCCCATAGATCTTGCAGTACCAGCTATCATACTCATAGCTGCCTCAACAGTAAATGCATTTAAATCAGGCATTTTGTCTTCCGCAATAGCACGAACTTGTTCCCAAGTTACGCTAGCTACTTTTTTTCTATTAGGCTCACCAGATCCAGATTTCACTTTCGCAGCCTCTAATAATTGAACAGCAGCAGGTGGCGTTTTAACAACAAAGTCAAATGATTTGTCTTTGTAAACAGTAATTTGTACTGGTAAAACTTTGCCTGGTTTATCTTGTGTTCTAGCATTAAATTGCTTACAGAACTCCATGATGTTAACTCCAGCAGCCCCCAAAGCAGGTCCAACCGGTGGCGATGGGTTCGCAGCACCTCCCTTAACTTGTAGTTTAACTACTTTACTAATTTCTTTTGCCATTTCTTAAAAAAATTTGGCACATCTCATTTGGAAGCCAAGATGTGACTATTGTAACATTATAATTTTTCTACTTGTGTAAAACTTAATTCTAATGGTGTTTTTCTTCCAAAAATCTTAACCATTACTTCTAGTTTACGTTTCTCTTCATTAATGTTTTCGATTGTTCCATCGAATCCATTGAATGGTCCGTCGATAACTTTTACTGACTCTCCTACTTCATAAGGAATAGATCCTGACTCAACTTTTACAGCTAGTTCATCAACTCTACCTAACATTCTGTTTACTTCTGACTCACGTAAAGGAAGTGGATCTCCACCTCTTTCACCTCCTAAGAAACCAATAACACCTGTTATCGATTTAATAGCGTGAGGAACTTCTCCTGTTAAGTTAGCTTCAATCATAACATAACCTGGAAAGTAAACACGTTCCGTAGTCTTCTTTTTACCATCTTTTACAGTTACTACTTTTTCAGTAGGAACTAATACCTGTGATAAGTAATCTGATAAACCTAAACGAGTAATTTCAGTTTCGATATAATTCTTAACCTTATTCTCCTGTCCACTTACCGCACGAACCACATACCATTTTTTGACACTTGTATCAGCCATAATCTTTCTTTAATTTTCTCTATGCAGTAGCCCAATTATAAAATACTCCTAAAACTCTTCCGAACGCAGTGTCTACACCCCACGTTGCTAAAGAAAACAAAATTGCAAAAATAGCAACTATTATAGTGTATCGTTGAACTTCTGACCACGGAGACCAAGTAACATTACTTTTTAACTCTGTGAAAGCATCAGATATGTAATTAAAAACCTTTGCCATGTTAATATTGTTTTTGCACGGGTGGAGGGATTCGAACCCCCATCAACGGTTTTGGAGACCGCTATTCTACCCTTGAACTACACCCGTTTGTTAATAAAAGTCAGTGGCCGTAACCACTGACTTTTGGAACTTATTTATACTAAATAATTAGTCAATAATTTCAGTTACCTGACCAGCACCTACTGTTCTACCACCTTCACGGATAGCGAAACGTAAACCTACTGATAAAGCGATTGGGCTTAATAACTCAACAGTGATAGTTAAGTTATCTCCAGGCATAACCATCTCTACTCCTTCTGGTAATTGGATAGTTCCAGTTACGTCAGTTGTACGTACGTAGAACTGTGGACGGTAGTTGTTATGGAATGGAGTGTGACGTCCACCTTCTTCTTTTTTCAAGATATAAACCTCAGCTTTGAATTTAGCGTGTGGTTTTACTGAACCTGGTTTACAAATAACCATACCACGACGGATATCAGTTTTGTCAATACCTCTCAATAATAAACCTACGTTATCTCCAGCTTCTCCACGGTCTAAGATTTTACGGAACATCTCAACTCCTGTAATAGTAGAAGTTAATTTGTCAGCTCCCATACCGATGATTTCAACAGCATCTCCTGTATTAGCAACTCCAGTTTCGATACGTCCTGTAGCAACAGTTCCACGTCCTGTAATTGTAAATACGTCTTCTACTGGCATTAAGAATGGTTTCTCGTTGTCACGTACTGGCTCTTCGATCCAAGCATCAACTTCTTCCATTAAGTGTAATAATGCGTCAACCCATTTTTGCTCTCCGTTTAATGCTCCTAAAGCAGAACCTTGAACTACTGGTCCATTATCACCATCGTATTGGTAGAAAGATAATAAATCTCTTACTTCCATCTCAACAAGCTCTAATAACTCAGCATCATCAACTAAGTCAACTTTGTTTAAGAATACAACGATTCTTGGAATACCTACCTGACGTCCTAAAAGGATGTGCTCACGAGTTTGTGGCATTGGTCCATCAGTAGCAGCAACTACTAAGATAGCACCATCCATCTGAGCAGCACCAGTAACCATGTTTTTCACGTAATCCGCGTGACCTGGACAGTCAACGTGTGCATAGTGACGGTTTTTTGTTTGGTACTCTACGTGAGAAGTATTAATTGTAATACCACGCTCTTTTTCTTCTGGAGCATTATCAATTGAATCAAATGAACGAGCTTCTGAGAATCCTGCGTCAGCTAATACTTTAGTAATAGCAGCAGTAGTAGTAGTTTTACCGTGGTCAACGTGTCCGATAGTACCGATGTTTAAGTGCGGTTTCGAACGATCAAAAGTTTCCTTTGCCATGATTTAATAATTTAATCTTAGTTATATAATTAGTGTTCAAATATAATAAAAAAACCTGAGCCAATGACGGGATTTGAACCCGTGACCTCTTCCTTACCAAGGAAGCACTCTACCCCTGAGCTACACCGGCTTGATGCTTCTTATTCTCTGTGGGGAGAGCAGGATTCGAACCTGCGAAGGTTTCCCAACGGATTTACAGTCCGTCCTCGTTGGCCGCTTGAGTATCTCCCCTCAAACTGTGTTTGATATTACTTTTCTTTGAGCCGATGGAGGGACTCGAACCCACGACCTGCTGATTACAAATCAGCTGCTCTAGCCAGCTGAGCTACACCGGCAAATGACTCAATAGAAAAAGTCCGCTATTTCTAACGGACTGCAAATGTATATATTTTATTGATTAAAAAAAACAATTTACTTATTTTTTTAAATTAATGAGCTTTGATTTTCTCTTTGTGTTTTACCACTAATCGCTCTAGTGCATCTGCTCCAGCATCTACACCTTCTTCGAAAGTCTTACACGTTTTTTTAACAATCATCTCGTCACCCGGAACCAGTACTTTTATTTCTGTAATCTTATTTTCTTTTTCATTTGTGTTCTCTAATTTAAAAAAAACATCTACTGAAACTATCTTATCATAATACTTTTCGATTTTTGACAAACGCTCGTTTGCAAAATCTACCAACTTACGATCCACATTGAAATTAATAGCTTGAATGTTTACTTTCATAATTAACGGTTTTAAAAGGTTATTTTTCTTTATTCTTCCCTCTTGGATGCGAACTTTGATACACTTTCTTCAACTCACTTAGATTAATCTGTGCATATCCTTGTGTTGTTGATAAGCTTTCATGCCCCATTAATTCTTTAATTGAATTAATATCTGCTCCTCCTTCTAAAAGGTGCGTAGCAAAAGAGTGACGCAACATATGAGGGCTTTTCTTCTCCTTTGTTGTTGCATTACTAAAGTATGAATTTATTACTCGATAAACAAACATTTCATCAACTTTCTTACCAGATTCTGTTACCAAAAGTCCCTTAATACCCACCACAGAACTCAAGACTAAACTTCTTGATTCAAGATATTTTTTCAATAACACTTCTACACTACCTAATAATGGTACGATGCGCTGTTTTGACCCCTTTCCTAAAATACGCACTTGATGCAAATAAAAATCTATATCATCCACATCTAAAGCAACCAACTCTGCTCTACGAAGCCCAAGACAATACAACATCTCCACAATCAGCAAATCTCTCAGAGAATTAAAATCCTCCTTACCTTCAAACATCGTACGTACTGCATCAATCTCTTTTATAGAAAAAGGCAATTGCAACTTTTTTTCCACTTTTAAAGATCGATGTAAGTAAAGCGGATTAGTCTCTACCTCCCCTATCTTCAACAAGAATTTATAAAAAGAACTCAGCGCACTAGTCTTTCTATTTATAGACCGATTAGTCAGTCCCTCTTCGGATAACTTCACTATCCAGAGACGAACACCATCATATCCTGCCTTTAGATAATCTAACGACAGTTGCTCTAAGAAAGACACATAATCTCCAATATCGTTCTGATAGGCTAAAACCGTCTTGTCAGAATACTTTCTTTCTTTCTGTATATACTCAATAAACTTTTCTAAATTTTCAAACATAAAAAAAACCGTTGCAACAAAGTTAATACTTTATTACAACGGTTATTTTTTAATATTCAATACTTATTAGATTTCTACTGAATCTTTCAAGTGTTGAACGTATGCAGCTTTTTGCATTTTGTCTCTTTTAAGTACAGACGGTTTTAAGAATGCCTGACGAGATCTTAACTGACGTAAAGTTCCTGTTCTGTCAAATTTTCTTTTATAGCGCTTAAGTGCTCTATCGATATTTTCTCCGTCTTTAATTGGAATGATTAACATGTTTTCATACACCTCCTCTCATTAGTGGTGCAAAAGTAAAACTTTTTTTATTCATCACAATAAAAAAACATCTTTTTTTAAAAAACATATACTTAAAAACAAATACTTATCGTTTATCTAAGAAATAAAGATAGAGAACTAACAGCCATAGAAACGAGTGTGAACATTCTTAGAGCCTCTTACCTAATTATTACCCACTCTTTGAGGTTTCCCTCCCAAAAACAACAATTTCAAAAATTCTATACGAATACTTAAGATCACATTGTTTCCTATACTATCTACTAAGGTATTAGTACATAAAACAGCTGACCAAACAGCTAACTTCTATACACTTACCATCCTACTAAAAGCAAACCTATTCCTAAAGCTAAAAATGCTAAACACAGTGTGAAGAACAGATATTTAAAATAACCTTTAATCCCTTCTATTGCATACTCTAGCCCTTCTCTATCATGATTTCTAATGGCTGACTTTAAGCCTATACTATAGTTTAACATTCCTATTACAGAAACTAATTGAAGAAAAAACAAAATAGCTAAAGTGAAAACGACTATCATCTTATCTGAATATGCTATCCCAAACATAATCACTAATAAGACACTTAACATCAAATTACACACAGCTATAAACGCTCCCCATCTACCAATACTTCTCAAATATGACTGTATCTTTTGAGTAAACACAAATTCTTTTGTCATCATTCAAACAAATTAAGGTAAATCAATTATCACTAATGAATAAGCAATCCAGCCGATAAAAGAGGATACTAACAGCATAATAAATATCCCCATAATCCTCATACTCCAGCTCACGCTCATTAATCCACTCTCTAATAACTCCACATTATTCACATCCACAGCTTTTCTCAATTTCTTACTACTATTCATCAGGTGTACATTAATCAAAAAGAAAATCACACAACCCCCTGCTAATATTAAACAGGTATCTTCTGTCATTAGTCGATCATCTAACGCTGGGTTATCAAACATTGGGGGTTTTACCTTATACTTCATATAGTATAATGTATACCCTACTCCTCCTAAAGAAAGTAACATCGTCACATAACTTACCCGATTCATATAAGTTCCTAATAGTCCTAAACCACTATGCATAGAAGTAAGTACTTTTATATTACTCTCTGTGATTTGTTCGTAACCTTCATTCATTAATAATAGGTATTATTTATCCTCACCAAATTACTAAATAAATCTAGGACTACTATTATCCTTTTTACTTCTTACTAATTCTCCGCTAACCAGCTCTTAAATTCACTCACTCTTTCTCTACTCACAATCACCTCATCTGTATAATTCCTCATCGTTAGTTTTAATCGAGCAGTAGACAGTTGTACGATCTGTTCTATATAATCAATACACACTACTTGAGACCTATTCACTCGAAAGAACTTCTCTGGGTTGACCATTTTAATAGCTGCTTCTATAGAGCCTTCTTCTAGCAGATGAGTCTTTCCTTCTACTGTAGAGACATACACTCCTCTATCCTCTCTATAAAAACACACCACCTCATCTACCAACACCATCTTTATCTGCATCCCCACTTTTATCATCAGCCGTTTTGCATAACTATTCCCACCTATACTTTGCCTAAGGTTTTCTACGGTCTGTGTTGTACTGCGTTGTTGTGACTTGTATTTATTAATAGCACCTAATAGTTCTGTTGGCTCTATTGGCTTTAGTAGATAATCAATGCTGTTTAGTTTAAATGCCTTAATCGCATAGTGATCAAAACTTGTGACAAAGATGATAGCACTCTTAATCTCTACTTGTTCGAATATCTCTAATGACAGCCCATCCGCTAACTGTATATCAGCAAATATCAAGTCTGGGTGCTCATGTTGCACAAACCAAGGGATAGCCTCACTTACAGAATACAGCGTATGCTGTACTTCTAACCCAAGTTTTTCTAATTCTCTACTTAACAGCCTTGCTGCAGGCTTCTCGTCTTCTATAATTACTATTTTCATCAGCTGTCTTTTCTAACTAAAGGTATTCTAACGCTAAAACTATCTTCTAAATCTTTTATCACAATATCTTGTTTAAACAACAACAGACTTCGCTTAGACAAATTCTGAAGTCCTAATCCTGTTGAATCTACTTGTTTAGGCTTCGCACATCTTTCATTCCACAGCACTAAACCATTATCTTCTACAGTAAGTATCACACTAATTTTTCCATCAGAAGGAATTATATTGTGCTTTACTACATTCTCTATCAAAATCTGTAGACATAACGTAGGTACTTGTATATCGCTATAGTGCATCACCTCATCACTAACTCTGAAATCAATAGCATTATCATAACGCACATTGAGTAGATATACATAGTCTTTTATAAAAGCTACCTCATCAGATAGAGCACATGATGTATTGTCTAATCTTTCTAATACATACCTATAAATCTTAGAGAATGAGCGAGCGAACTGCTCTGCCTTAACTGGATCTTCTTGTATTGTACTTATTAACACATTCATATTATTAAACAAGAAGTGTGGTGATAACTGCTCTTTCATACTCTCTATCTGACTCTTCTGTAACTCTATCTCTATTTCCTTATTCTTCAATTCCAACAATCTTAATTGATCGTTGTAAGCAAATATGAATACAACAAGTAAAACAAATACACTAATCAACACAATGGCTAAAAAGTTACCAAAGCGCATATGATCTCCATTGTAAAAGTCTTTAAACGATAAACCATAAAAGATATTGAGCATTATAGCTAAGAACAGATAATAGGCAGTAACAGAAGTAATGATACCATTTATAAAGAACGCTATATTACTAACCTTCTTACTTAACTGTCCTTTTATCTTTTTTTCATGCCTCTCTATCCCCCAACAAACTAAAGTACTTGTAATAAAATTAGACAGATAGATCAGTACTGATAATACAAATGAAGAGAATGTAGCTTTTTGAAAACGAGCATTACCAAACAACTCAAAAAAACTCATCCCTTTATCTTGAAAAGAATAGTAAGATATCATTAAACTTAAAATCAATCCAAAGCTGGTAGCTAATAGAATATGTCGACGCCAATTAATAACCATAGTTCTCATGTATAAAAATCTAAATTACAACAAAGACAGTAACAATTATTTCCCTTTACACAATTCTTGTGTTTTTAATGCCCAATCTTTCCCCCATGATGGATAAAATGGCACATCACTCTTCTGTTTATCGAATAGCTCTATCGACTTCTCTAGCATCTTACAGTAATAAGTCATATCTACCTTCATAAACTTAGCGCTATTAATCTGAAAACTTGCCACAGAGTACACCGCTCTCGGATTAGTAGGATCTAACTCTATCGACTTATCATACGCTTTATTGATAATTGGAGTCTGTACCATCCCCTTATTCATCGGATCAGTAATTAACTCTAGTGTCTCATTCATTCCTTTTAATACATACCACTCACTTCCTCCCTTTTCTAACCATTGGTCTATTAGTACGCGGTTAGCTGCTACGATATCTTCTATATTATCAGCCTGCGGATTACTAAACCCTCCTGTGATACTTATAAACACCTTGTAGTACACTGGTATCCAATTCTCTTTATCAGACATCGCTATGCGGTCTAGCATAGCCACTGCTTCTTTCGATTGCCCACTTTGCCATTGTTGCATCGCTTTTTGCATTCCTGCCTCGTATTTAGATTGTCCGAAACTCATTACACTAAATACACTGAATAATAAAATCAATAACTTTTTCATCTTTCTAATTATTTAATTACACAACAAATCTACACTGACTATCAAATCTTTAAAAAACGAACTGCGCGAACTGTTGTTTCTAATGTTTAAGTTGTTTTACAAATTCTCTAATTGGTTTTTCTTCTTATCAGCACTTATTGTCCACATAAATCCTACATATATAAATCGCTTCGCAGAGGCATTCGTGATACCAGGTTGTCCCCCTCGCTGATTAAACTGATAAGCATATACAGGGTTTCTACCCAACAAATTATCTACTGATAAGTACACTATCTTTTGCCCGCTGAATAGATAAGCCCAACTCATGCTTACATTGTGTATCGGGCTACTCTCATAAGTAGCTTTATTAGTTGTATTCATATCGTGGAAGTGACGTGGACTACTGTAGTTATACGTCATACTCACCTGAGACTTCCATTGCTCTATCCAATACTTCGTCACCACAGAGAAATTGTGCTTCACTACATAAGACGGCTGTATCCATTCGTTCCAATACATCTCTTTACGTTGAGAGTCAATGTAAGTATAGGTTACCCAATAGCTAAAATTCTTAATCATGATATTATCTTTCCAAAACAAGTCAAATCCCTTTGCATAGCCCTCTCCTAACTGAGCATACTCATTTGGCATACCCAGTGGAGTTAATAACAACTTGCTATAGTCTTTATAGAACATCTCAGCTCTCAATAGACGTTTTCTAAACTCATAAGTATAGTTCAGTATATAATGATTAGCCTGCATCCAGTCTTCTTGTTTCACTGCTAATGACTGTTCTAAGTTCATCGCTTGATTAAATACTCCATAAGAGAAAGACATCTGATGCTTAGGTGTCATCTGATAAGTCAACATCGCTCGTGGTTCTACTGTCCAATCTGCTATCGCTGAATACTTACTCGTTCTTACCCCCGCTCTCAATGACAAGTCTGACGTTATCTTCCAATTGTTCTCAAAAAACAGTGCCCATCTATTCGCATCCACACCTAAGTCTTCTGCTCTACTTCCTTTACTTCTCGTCAAATCTAATTTAGAAGCCTGTACATCTACCCCAACAAAAGACTGAAACTGCCCATTCCACTGATAAGACAACTTCACCTTCTGATTCACATCCCAACTAATCTTCTTTAAACTCAAATCATTGCTATCTCCTGTATAATCCATATACCCTAATCCCGTACCTACATCTAATCTCATATAAGGAGTAAGCTTCTTAAAGAACACACTATTCATATACACATTACTTGACTTAAAGCCTAATGTATCTACTCTATTAATTGGTTGTATCTCTTGCTCATACTTAATGGTAGATAAGTCTACAGCGGTATATAGTTTATATCCTCCATCTTTAATCTCGCGCTTATACATCATCTCTCCAGAAGCTGTAGAGAAAGGTTTTTTAGTATTATATCGCTGTCTTACCACTGCAGTATAGGCTCCTAAGTTTAGATAGTTTAGACTATATGACAGCGAGTTCTTGCCCCATTGATGTGTCTGCGCGAAGCTCCCTCCTACAGTAGAGATAGAGTAATCTCTACGTGAAGGATCTATCTCATCCGATGTATCTAACTGCAATACTCCTGATAGCGCATCTCCAAACTCTGCACTATACCCTCCCGCTGAGAAGGACATCCCCTTAAACAGAAATGGATTAAACTTAGAACGCACAGGTACATTACCCACCGAAGAAGTATAAGGTTGAAACACCCTTACACCATTGACGAATATACCACTCTCCTCTGCTCTCCCTCCACGTATCAGTAGTCTTCCATCTTCTCCATTCGTCTGTGCTCCTGGCATGGTACTTAGGACTCCCATAATATTACCAGGACTACCCGCAGTACTCACTACATCCATCGCATTTAATCCTATACTCTCTGCGCGTCCTCTCTTATTCTTACTATTGGTAGTAATAAGTATTTCTCCCATCACCTCATCTTGCCCACTTAACACAAAATGTTCATTATAATTCTCCTTTGTATTGATCTCTACATCTAGATTGCCATACTGTGGGTGCATTAACTTCAGTACGCCACTCACTACTGTATCTGTAACTATAAAACTGAAATACCCTTTCGCATCAGTCAATGCTCCTTCAAAGCTATCTTCAAGGTACACATTCACATTCTCGATTGGTTTATTCTTATCGTTTACCACTGTACCCGATAGTTGAATCTGTTGTGCCTGCACAGCACCTACACATAAGGTTAATAACAAACATAGTAATGTTCTCATCTTTCTTCTTGATTAATTCTATCCCAAACGTAATCTGACAACACAACTTCTGAAAAAACGAGTGCGCGAATGGAAGTATTTAGTGCGCGAATGGGAGATTGGTTAACGGTTTACTGTTATCGGTTCACAGTTTTAGTAATGTGGATAAACTAGAGCTAGGTATCTTGAGATGTTTATTTATTCTTGCTGACTTATAACCATAAAAAAACGGTTAATAGCTTTTAACTATTAACCGTTTTCATATACTAACTCAGATAAAAAATGCTATATTGAATGAAGTAGGTTTAAAACATAACATTTAATAACTATATACTACAAGTCTTATAATATGAGATTCCTCCTTCGTCGGAATGACAAACTAGACAGATAGAGCTTATCCTTTTTAAAAAAGCTTATGAGAAACAATTCATTAGTACCTTACATCAAACAAGAATCAATATTAAGACTGTATTATGTTAGACACAAAGTATTATGTTTCTACCGTGCCATTACATACAACACGCCTATATGACCATCAAAGTAAAAGTCATTCACAAACTTCTCTATCTTACGAACCCTATAATGACTGTCATAACTAAATTAATTACAAAGAATAAACAGATAACAAACAATAACTTTCGAATAGTACTGAAAGTTTCTTCTAAAAATTCTTCAGAATTATGAATAATGGTCTTTCTGATTCGTCTACTTAAAAAGAACAAATGCATACATGAATAACTACTTAATACAAAACTTAACAGATTCATTAAAACAGGCAGATATTCTTGTTTTGATAACCTCACAAATAGTTCAAAAAAACTGACTAAACTAATGACTCCACATACAACAATTAAAGGTATAACCCACTTACTAATACGTTTTAAGTAAAGTAGTGATTGTTCTGTTAGTACTAACTTTTGATTGCTATCTTCACTATGTTGATTTACTTGATTATTCATGACTTAATAACTGAGAAAAAAATTATAAATGCAGTAATAACACCTACTAAAACAGAACTAGTGATAAGTATAGTTATCCTACTAAGATTACCTAAACTATATTCTAATTTATTACTGTTCTTCATCTCTAAAGCTATTTTTAAAGATGTACTAAATCTATATAGAAGATAACATATATACACAAATATTAAGAAGGCTAATAAGAAACTCAATCCTAAACCAAACAATTTACCATCTATAAAACCCGCTATTATGATAAGGAAAAATTGACTCATTAAAGGTTGAAGTGTATCACTTAAAAAAAGATCAAATAGTATTACTAACAATACCTGTGATAAAATCAAGATTAATAACGCTTTTGCTAATACTCTTATCCGTTTTAATTGGCCAATAGACATAGCTGATATCCCTAATTCTTGCTTTGTATATTCTTTTATTTCTTTATCCATTTCAGTTCTATTTTTTTATACTATTTAGACATAAAGTATTGTATCTCTACCGTGTTATTACATACAACACGCCTATATGCCCATCGAAGTCAAAATCGTTCTCATAGACTAGTCCTATTTTCTCTAATACTTTGATCGATGCAATATTCTCTTTCATCGCTCTACCGATAATACGGTGTAGCCCTAAGGCTGTAAATCCATATTCTAAACACGCCTTTGCGCTCTCGGTAGCATGCCCCATATTCCAATACTCCTCATAGAAGCGAAAGCCTATATCTGTCCTATCTATATCAGCATTGTACTTTGGTCCACACCATCCTAAGAACGCATTATCCTCTTTTCGGATGACTGCCCATCGTCCATATCCGTTTCTCTCATAATCACTATAATTAGCTAAGAAAGTATGCGCATCATCCACACTGTCAAAAGCATCATCCCCTGTATAGCGCATCACATTAGGGTTAAGGTTTAGCTGATAAAAGTGCGCTGCATCTGCAGTAGTTAATTCTCTTAATACTAATCGATCTGTTTCTAAAACGCTCTTCATACCTAGTCATATTTCTACTATGTTAATATTACGAATATTTAATGAAGTAACAATTCATAAACTCCTTATAAACATCCTATTCATTTTACAGTTGACCTACTTTGGAGAAAATGATCTGATTTGGTTAAAATAGATATTTATGAGAAAACGATAATCCTTATCAACTCTTTATTGACAAGGCTTACAAGAAATTGGTTACGCTTTACTAAGCACGTTGTTCGGAAGTTGTTCGGAAAAACCTCGGTTTTTACTAGGATAAAGACCCCTTTTCCGAACGACACTAAATCTGTCTCCGAACCAAACTATATCAACAAAAACAGATCATTACTAACATCCTATACCACAACTCCTCACCTCCACTACCATATATATGGTATATTCTGAAAATGACTAATAAAAAACAAGGTTTATAAATATCTTTGCTTTGAATAATTTAGTACTTTAATCAAAAATAGAGATATCAGAATATGAAGAAATTCTTTAGTAATACTATAGTAAAACTTTTACTAGGAGTGATAGTTGGTCTAGTCATAGGACCATATCTTACAGACAGCTTACTACAAATCATCTTATCAACGAGACATATACTAGGTCAGATCATTCTGTTCTTAGTACCGCTGATCATTCTAGGATTCGTAGTATCTTCTATCGCTAAACTAGACAAAGGACAGACTAGTATAATCGGTTTCTCTATTATTATTGCTTACTTATCTAGTATCGGAGCAGGGTTCTTTAGTAGTACACTAGGTTTTAACATTATCCCTCACTTACAGATAGAGAACAATGTGGAAACTCTTAAAGAGCTGCCTGCAATGTTATTTAAGCTAGATATACCACCAGTATTCGGAGTGATGACTTCTCTGACACTTGCCTTAATGATTGGTATCGGTATTCTATGGACAGAGTCTAAACCGCTAGAGCGCGCATTTGATTCTTTTAAAGACATCGTACTATTATTAGTGAATAGAGTATTAGTACCAGTATTGCCATTCTATATTATGGCGAACTTTGCATTACTTAGTTATGAAGGATCTATACAGTCACAGCTACCTGTGTTCTTAACTGTGATTCTTATCGTGATAGTGGCACACTTCATTTGGTTAGGTGTGTTATATACGATAGCAGGGATATACTCTGGTAAGAATCCATGGGAAGTTATTAAACACTATCCTCCTGCTTACCTAACAGCAGTAGGGACGATGTCTTCAGCGGCTTCTCTAGGTGTAGCACTAAAGTCTGCACACAAAAGTAAAGTGCTAAAACCTGAGATCACGAACTTCACTATTCCGTTCTTCTCTAATATACACTTATGTGGATCAGTATTGACAGAAGTATTCTTCGTGATGACTGTATCTCAAGTGTTATATGGTACATTACCTACGCTGGGTACGATGATCTTATTCGTACTACTACTAGGTATTTTCGCTATCGGAGCACCTGGTGTACCTGGCGGTACTGTAATGGCCTCATTAGGTATCATCGCTTCCGTACTAGGTTTTGACGATGCTGGTATTGCATTAACCTTAACGATATTTGCATTACAAGATAGCTTCGGTACTGCATGTAATATTACAGGAGATGGAGCACTTAGCCTTATGGTAACAAAATACAGTGATAAATAAAGATAATGAGGGAGGGCCTGTGCTTTCCCTTTTTTATACCTTCTACGCTATGCTAAAGAAATTAGTAAACAATACTATCGTTAGATTAATATCAGGAGTAATCATCGGTCTATTAGTAGGACCTTATCTAAATGATATTCTACTTCAAGTCATCTTGTCAACGAAACATATTTTAGGGCAATTAATCTTATTTTTAGTTCCTTTAATCATCTTAGGATTTATCGTATCGTCTATCGCTAAGCTAGATCAGAAGTCTTCTGTTATTATAGGGTTCTCCCTAGCTATAGCCTATATATCGAGTGTGGGAGCAGGACTATTCAGTGGTTCATTAGGATACACTATATTACCTTGGCTAGATATCCCCTCTACTGCTGCTACGGGAAGAGCATTACCTGAAATGCTTTTTAAACTAGACATTCCACCTATATTCGATGTGATGACTTCCTTAGTACTTGCACTCATGATAGGTTTAGGTATTCTATGGACGCAGTCTAAACCACTAGAAATCGCCTTCGATCATTTTAAAGAGATCGTGTTATTATTAGTCAATAGAGTACTAGTTCCTTTATTACCTCTATACATTGCATGTAATTTTGCTTTGCTTAGTTATGTAGGTAGCATACAGTCCCAATTACCTATATTCTTAATCGTGATTATCATCGTGATCTTAGCTCATATCGTATGGATCGCCATCTTATACACGATCGCAGGTCTGTACGCTAAAAAGAACCCATGGGAAGTACTCAGACATTATGGACCGACCTATCTAACAGCATTAGGCACGATGTCTTCAGCGGCTAGCTTAGGTGTGGCTCTACAATCGGCACATAAGAGCAAGGTACTGAAACCAGAGATTACGAACTTCACTATTCCGTTCTTTTCTAACGTACACTTATGTGGTGCTATGGTTACAGAGACCTTCTTTGTGATGACAGTATCCTTAGTCCTTTATGGGCATTTACCTGATGTTAGCACATTGATTCTCTTTGTGCTTTTGCTAGGCGTATTCGCTCTAGGAGCACCTGGTGTACCTGGGGGAGCGCTAATGGCATCCTTAGGATTAATAACCTCTATGCTGGGCTTCGATGATACAGGGATAGCATTAGTATTAACCATATTCGCACTACAAGACAGTTTTGGTACTGCGTGTAATATAGTGGGTGATGGCGCATTAAGTCTTATGGCGACAGCATTCCATGAACGACAACAAAAAAGGGAAGCTCAGTAGCTTCCCTTTCTTATATATCGCCTAATCTGATTAGTCTTTTAAAATGTTACGAGAGATAACTAATTTTTGAATCTCTGTAGTTCCTTCTCCGATAGTACACAACTTCGAATCACGGAAGAACTTCTCTACTGGGAAGTCCTTAGTATATCCATATCCTCCATGGATTTGGATCGCTTCTGTAGACACTTTCACACATACTTCAGACGCATACATCTTCGCCATAGCTCCGATCTTAGTCATCGGTTTGTTATTGTTTTTTAAGAAAGCTGCTTTGTGTAATAATAACTCAGAACACTCAATCTCAGTAGCCATATCAGCTAATTTAAAACCGATAGCTTGGAATTGGCTAATTGGTTTTCCGAATTGAACT
The DNA here is from genome assembly GCF_001865835.1 of Myroides sp. ZB35. Lineage (NCBI taxonomy): Bacteria > Pseudomonadati > Bacteroidota > Flavobacteriia > Flavobacteriales > Flavobacteriaceae > Myroides > Myroides sp. ZB35. Next base: position 666,062 of record NZ_CP017769.1, read on the forward strand.
CTCTCTTTTGAGTATTTTAATGCCGCTTCATAAGCTCCTTTAGCAATACCTAATGATAATGCACCAATAGAGATACGCCCTCCATCTAATACTTTCATCGCTTGAATGAACCCTTCTCCTACTTCTCCTAAACGGTTAGCATCAGGTACACGACAGTTATCAAAGATAAGTTCTGCAGTCTCAGATGCACGCATTCCTAATTTATTTTCTTTCTTACCACTAGAGAATCCAGGTGTACCCTTCTCTACTACGAAAGCTGTCATCCCGTGAGAATCACCTTTCTCTCCTGTACGAACGATAACAACTGCAACGTTACCAGAGATAGCGTGAGTGATAAAGTTCTTCGCTCCATTTAAGATCCAGTGATCACCATCTTTCACAGCTGTAGTACTCATACCTCCTGCATCAGATCCAGTGTTGTGCTCTGTCAATCCCCATGCACCAATCCACTCTGCTGTCGCTAGCTTAGGTAACCATCTTTTCTTTTGTTCTTCATTGGCAAATGATAAAATATGATTAGTACATAATGAGTTATGTGCTGCTACTGATAAACCAATAGATGAGTCAACTTTAGAAATCTCTTCTACGATAGTGATATATTCGTGGTAACCTAGTCCCGATCCTCCGTATTCTTCAGGAACTAAAACTCCCATATATCCCATCTCTCCTAGTTTTTTAAATAAATCTACAGGAAAGATTTGAGCTTCGTCCCATTCCATAATATGTGGACGAATATGTTGTTCTGCAAAGTCTCTTATAGATTGAGCAATCATTGCTTGAGTTTCATTGTATTCAAAATTCATGGTTGATAGTTTTAATTCGTAAATCTCAAATATAAACTAATTATATCAATTTTGTCAATAGGGAATTTCTCAATTTGTAGTAATCCTTCTTTATTAACAAAATCTCCGTTCATACTCCTATGCTTAACTACTTCTCTTGCGATATAATAATTCATATAGGGTAATTCTTTCAATTGATTTATAGAGGCTTCATTGATATTTAAAGTTGTAACAGTTGGGGCATTCATCACTTTAAAATGCCTATATAATTCATTTACAACCTCTTCTGAAAGCCCATACACAAACCTTAACTGCTGTATGGACACAAAACCGCCGTACTTCTCCCTTTCTTTCATAATCTTATCTGCATAATACGGGCCTATTCCTCTGACTTTCTGTAAGTCTTCTAAAGTTGCACTATTTATACATATTGCTACTACAGGGACATCTACTTTAGGCTTACTATACTCAACATATTCTCGTTTCACCTTAGGGTTATTCACCCAATCTGGGAACTTAAAATAAGTACTATAGGTCTTCAGCCATTCGTCTGAAACTTGAGTAACTTGTTGAAATTCTTTAGCAGAATTGACATACTTATTCTCCTTTCGGAATAACAATAACCGATCTATCTCCGCTGTAGACATTCCTAAAACAAAGCCTCGATAATCTGTAATAAAGTTGGGGTTAAAAGGATAGATCGTATCTCGCTTAGCTATAGCAATAGTATTAATACTATCTAAGAGACTAATCTGCTTCTGATACTCATCGTTAAAAAGGGTAGAATACTGATCAACTATATGTTGATCAGATGACCTAGGATAATAGATATAAAGCTGAATGGCAATCACAAGGAGCACTAAAAAGAAAAGGCCTCGCTTCTGTGACTTCGTGTAGTAGTAAAATCTTTTTCTGTAGTTAGATAACATCTCCTCTTTTTACAGGAAAATTACAAGATTACTATCTAACTCACATACAGTATTCAAAGAGATTTATAGGTCGAACACTGATGTTCTCTTTGTATAGATTAAGTCTTTAATACGAGCTAAAAAAGCTAAAGTAAGATATAAAGCAAAAGCTAATCCTAAGGTGAAGAATGATAAATAGATAAAGAACAGACGTACACTAGTAGCGCGCATCCCTAGTCTATCCCCTAGACGGCTAGATACTCTGAATCCTCTTTTCTCGAAATAGTGTCTTAAACTAGTAACCATACCTATATCATATTAACTAGACAAAGATAAACAATATCCATCACAGCGAAGTGAACTATGGTGTATGATTAACTTTTTTTGAGAAATTCTTTCCCTATAGCACACTCTATACATCGATTAGTATCACAATACTTCTTCTTCAGATGAACTAGAGCTTGGCTATCTACAGCATTAATCGCTGTTATATTATAATTAGAGAATAAACTGACGATACTGTTCTTCTCCGCTTTTATGCTTTCGGCTAGTGTTATAATATCACTAATATCGTAATCTTCATGCGATATGGACTTCTGATAAATAATCTGCATCGGTAAAATGACATTGATAATTACTAAATCAATAAAGTCTTTAGTCAGCTTCTTAGCCTGTTTCTTACTTACTTTATTAAATACATAATGTGTCTCCCAATATGAACTCACTTTTATATCAAATAATTGATAGAAATAATTTAAATCTGTTGTTGTCAGTATCTTTACAACAGGGATCTGCTGGTGATATAACCAACTACTCAGCTGTGCTAATCTAATAGTAGGAAAATTAGGTGGTCTAAGCTGAAAGAAACGTATCGAGGATGGGGGTGATACTGAAATAGTATACTTATGTCTTAAGAATGCCCACTCTCTTTTTATGTCTTTTACGTAGTCATCCTCTAGCTCATACTCTTCTTCTAACAGACCTGTTACTCCAAACAATAGGGCTTCTATTTGTAACAAGGATTGGGATTGTTTATAAATAGACACTATAGGTAGATGTCTTACTGCATCATAGAATGCTTCGCCATTCGCGTTCAAACCAAAGCTCTTAGCTAGAAAACAAAAGAATACATGTTCCCAATGATTATTTGTTTCTAAAAGCAATTGTTCCATTGGTTTGGTTTTTTCTATCAACCGTTCCAGAAACAACTTCTCTTTCCAGAAGGTCCAGATACATGGGTCAACTGCTCCTATGCTATCTTCACAGTTTAAGTGATTCTTGCGCAAAAAGAGTTGAGTACATTTCTCTAATACTTGTTGATCTACATAGTTCTTCAAAACGAAAACAGATATCTCACTGCCATCTAATCTAAAAACTGGAATATCATATTCCCAAACTACGTGTAGTATCACACTATCATAACGTTGATCTCGCTCGTGATGATGTGCATACCAGTCAGAAGCCTTAATATGTATCTCTACATTTCCCGCCCATTCCTGATCAGCAATGCATATTCTTGCATTAAAAAAGTCAGGCCCATCTAGACCTGTAAAAGTCCCTGTAGAAAGTATATTGAGAGATTCATTAGATGTTGTATATAAGTCTTTAGAATTGAACAACTGATTTGCCCAAACATAATGTAGAAATGCTTCTTTCATAAAAGTATTCTCTTATTGATTATATTCAATTCGTTTTCTCTATTTTTATAAAAAACTATAATCACACTAACTACAATCATGAGAATATTATTCTACCTCACTTGTCTTACTATGACCTTGTCTTCTAGTATTATATACGCACAAAAACCTAACCAAAATACACTTATAGAATACTATACTTACTCCAACAATAAAATAATCAATGTAGAAGACCCTATAATTCTGATAGCAAATGAGGATAATGCTTTTATCGCTAAGAAAAAGCAACTCGATATAGGGCTAGAAAAACATCCTTATGAACAAACTTATATCGACTATAAAAACAATATTCAATACAGTGTAGCCCATCTAACAAAGAAGAATAAAATAAAGATGGTGCTTCCAAACACTGACCAATCCTTCACACATCACAAAGAGACCAAGACAATACTAGGCTATAAGTGTAATAAAGCAACCATAACAATTAATTCTAATAAAATCACCCTATGGTACACTAACGACCTAAAAGCGAAAGGAAGCCCTATGTCATTAGGTGCTAATCTAGGAGTAGTGTTAGAGATAGATCGCAATGGTACATACAAAACGATAGCTAATAAAATAAACAAAGATTTAAAACTGAATATACAAGACTATATACAGCTAGAAGATAGTCAGGAGGTAGATGCTAAAGCTTATAAAACTGAGTTATGGAAAAGTAGATTCACTACAATTAAGTTATTCGAAGATGACTTGGTCAATTTCTCTGACTCTATTATTAATAAGCCAAATCTAATGCGCTTCGCTAAAGGAACAGTTATCGTTACTAAAGTAAAAATACCTGCTATAAAACCGACTGATCAAATATTTGTCAACTTAACAGAACAATCTAATGGTGATGCTTATGATAGAACAGGTAGTGTGTTCTTAATACCTCACTATCACGAAATTTCTTTTATGGATGCTTTAGAACAAGGTATAGAGGTACTCCCTATCTATCAGAATCAGGATTCGACAGAGAAATTTCAAGGTGTTATCGCTACACAAAACTATACTCCTCCGATAGAGTTAATGCGCTTCTTCACTCCATTTGGTGTCAAAGGCTTTAATCATATCGATGTACTAGATTATAAATGGCAAGAGAAGGTGTATTATAGACAAGAGATTTCTGAGTTTCAACCTTTATTAAGCAATAGTGAATGGTATGTAGGGGTATATATAGGCAATTATGATAAAGATGGTCATAAAATAAGTGCTGATATCACTATCCATCCTGACGGACTAAGCAATGCTAATAAAACGACAACGATGATGCCTATCTTTAACACTACTAATCTAATGGAGATGGCAGGTCAGAACTATCCTATTATGTTCGCTTCACCTACAGGTCTAAAAATAACTTTTACAACAACTACTGATATCAAAAATGCTAGATTAAGGTATATCACGACAGGTCATGGCGGATGGGAGAATGGAGATGAGTTTAATCCTAAGCTTAATACAATTAGCTTAGATACTACTAAAGTGTTAGACTACTTTCCATGGAGACAAGACTGTGGCTCTTATAGAGAATATAATCCTGCTTCTGGTAATTTTGAGACTGGGTTATCTTCATCTGATCTTAGTCGTTCTAATTGGTGCCCTGGTACTATCACACCACCTATTTGGGTTCCGCTAGGAGATATAAAGAAAGGTACACATACATTAGAAGTCAAAATACCTCAAGGAAGAAGAGAAGGCAATAGCTTTAGTTATTGGAATGTCTCAGGTGTTCTCTTTGGGGAATAAAAAAAGCGCAGTTTTACAAAAAGTAAAACTGCGCTTTTTTTTATTCTAAATTCTTATGTAAAGAAGTTCCACGTTACTCCAAATCTCAAGGTAAAGTCCTTATATGGATTATTAGGTGCTGAATAATATTTGTATCCTGTCATACTAGAGTTAAAATGCTCCAACATAATATATATTCTAGCTGTTCTAATCTTCATATTAATAAAGAAATCTAATACTGGATAATTTCCTATTTCAACTTTATCTTGTACAAAAAAGTCTCCTATCAATGGGTTATAATCATTTCCATAGTACTTCGTAAAATAACTCAAGGTGATACCTGTCTGAAACTTTAAAGCCTTATCAAAGAATGCATCTGTGAAGTATAAAGTATTACGTGTCACAAACTCTGGTACATTTAAGATATTATCTTTTTGGTCAACTTTCTGATACAAGAATGTATTATCTAAACCAAACTTACCAAATCTAAAGTCTTTCTCAGCCTGAATAGATAAGTAGTTAATTGTACCTCTATATTGTTTAGGAGTAACTAACACTTGCTGTGGTATACCAAACTTATCATACTCAGTAGCATCATTAGAAAAATATAACTTATCTTTTAATACTGAATATGTCCCTGACAGCTTTACCCATGGTGTTGTAACAGAGGCATCGAATTGATTAATCTTTTCGTTCTTAAACTCATTATACCAATTGTAATTAACATAGTCACTTTGATATAAATAATAGTTTAAATTCCCCATTCTATTTAGGTTTTGATAGCCTAATTGAAATGCAATATCTTCTGAATACTTATAATCTAAATTAGCTTCGAAGTTTCTTGTTTCGTCATTCCCTAGAGATGTACTGGCTAAAACATTTGCTTTCCAATTCTCCTTATGATAAATATATCTACCACCTAGCATTGTTATATTCTTCTCTAGTTGATCTGGTATTAGACCACCTCCCACATGAGCTATACTTTTATAATGATATCTATACTTATAAAAATCAACAAACCCTTCAAAACGTCCTGCTACATCTGACTGGTAAGCAGCCCCTACTCTATTAAATACATTGTAATATCTGGTCTTATTATTTATACTACTTTTAAATGCATCTCCAAAGTGTGTCTTATCTGTAAACTGACTATTAATATCTGCTTGTGTATACTCAAAGAACTTATCTTCATAAGTAAACTCATGAGTTAATAAAACACCATTTTTAAAAGAGTTATTTAATTGATATTGATGATTTAAGTATAAACGCTTTCCTTTCAACATCGTTTCTACATCTCTGTAATAGACATTAAGACGTTCGCGCTTATTATATGGTTTAACACTGCTTTCAAAAAGATCTAAGTCACGTATCCCCCCATTCTCTTTGTTCATGATGTCTTGAGCTGTAAAGTGAGCTCTCATCAAATATTTCTTGTTCTCAGATTGATAACTAGATCCTATTCTAAAATTCCCTGTTGAAGACAGTTGATTAATATACTTTCCTAAAGAACGCAATCCTTTATACCCTACAAAGAAATTTAAGTTCTTACTTGTATTTAAAGTAATGAAGGCATCTAGATTCTGTCCTTGTTTCATCACTGATCTATAGTATAAATCAGTATAAGGAGTAGGTGCAGAATAATACTTAATATCTTCTACATTTAGGTATGCAAACTGCTTAGCTTCGAAACCAAAACCTGGTAAAACATGATTTGCTTTATAATTATATTTTAATACGTTATAAGTCTGACCTTCATTAGCAAACTGAACTAACCCAAAAGGATCTTTTCTTAAGTAATTAAATTCATAATGTTTCTTTACAGATAAAGCTGTATCAACAGCTATTGTGTCATTCTTAATCGAGATTATCTTATAGTCACTGATAGGTGCCACAGAGTCTTTCTTTACCTTCTGTCTAAGGCTTCCTATTTCTTTCTTCTCTTTTTTATCTTGGTCTCCATCAGGTCTATAACTTCCTTGCATATCTAAAGTTTGAAACTGTGCCTGAATAGTCACACAACAAAAAAACAATAGAAAAACACCTAGGTACTTTCTCATAAAAATATAATTTGGACAAAGGTAAATTTATTTTTGAATTAAATAAAAAAAGCCATCCGAAGATGGCTTTCTATTTTATACTTAATAAGCTAATTATTTCTTAGCCCAAATAAGTTTTGTATCCATTTTGTCACCGCCCATACGAGCAGCAGCAGCATCTTTGTTAGCTTTGTTAACAAGATTCATATCTGATGGAAATGTAATTCTCTCTGGTAAGTCTTTTAAATCCACTTTAGGAACAAAAGTATACTGAGTTTCTCCTTTAGGTCCTGGCGCTACAAGATCACGTGTTTCACCTGGTAATAAAAATGTTTTTGGAAACTTCGTTCTTCTGTATTCAGCCCAAGCCTCATAAGGTTGCATATATAATGCAATATACTTCTGAGTCATCACATTTTCTTCATTAGCAGCTGGAACTAGTTGCATATAACTATCTATATTTCCACCACTAATTCCCCAACTTTCCATAGATGCTCTGATACCTTTTTTGTAATTAGTATCATCCCATCCATTTACTTCTGATAGAATAAACTCTACTTCAGCATACTCCATTAAAACCTCAACCTTATCAGCTTTATATATAGCAGCTCCAAATTGAGAAACACTACCCGTTTGTGAACCAGTAAAAGCACCCAAAATACCTATTGGCATACCAACATAAAAATCAGCTGTTCTATCAACATAATTCCCTTCTTCAATACTACCTACTACATTAGATGCACGGAAAGATACACGTGTTTCTACATCTTTATTATCTTTATCCTTAGTAATGTTAGTTGTCGGTGCCACCATCTTGTATAAACGTGGATCTACAATTCCTTTGAAAGGATTCTTTTTTCCCACCATTTTCTCCTCACCTTTTAATAACTCTACAAACGTATTTGTAGGAGCGAAATCATTACGATTATCAATGAAAGCGGCTCTATAAAATGGAGCAGGATTAACTTTATCATTCTGGAATTTAAGACCTACAGAATCATCATTAGATGTCATTACTCCACTTTTAATCGCATCCGTTATATGATCTTTAGCTTCTGGGATAACATTTTTTACACGATTAGCAATCTTTAATCTTAAAGAATTCGCAAATTTTTTCATCTTAGTTGCATCACCAAAAATAAAATCTCCTTTGCTAAAAATATCCGAATCTAATGTAATACTTTCGGCAGCCTCCTTTAACTCTTTCATCATATCCTTATAGATCTTATCTTGTGGAGCAAATTTAGGAGTTCTTATAGGATTAGCAGTTCCTACTGTCATACCTTCAAAATCAGGGTCATCACTACCATAAGAATAATACGGAATATCTCCATAGATTTCCAAAGCTTGTAATTGGCTATACACCATCATAATACGTGCAGCAGACAACATATTTCCAGGGTGTCCATAAGTAAGAACTTTTACCTGATTAGTCTGATCTGTAACTATGTCAATGATTTCCTTATATCCTTTTGCAGCTAAGAATATATTACTGTACAAGCTATTATTTACATCAGTACGGAATAAATATAGGTCTTCATCTGTATAATTTCGTTGTGCAGAGTACTGCACCCATGGTAATGCCATACGTCCTGAAGGGAAACCTCCACGAGTGTTTGTCATTAAATCTTTATTGGATTTATTAAATAAACCACCTGTAGGAACCTCTAATGGTTTATTAGGGTTTACGTTAATATCTTCTAAATCTTTATCACAACCTACAAAAGCAATAAAGCATGTTAATAAAGATATTTTATAAATGTATTTTTTCATGAGAGTTTCTAGAATTTAAATTTAACATTCATACCATAAGTTCTTGTAGATGGCAATGATGCCCCTTCAATCGCTTGAATATTTCCACTTCCGTAAGATGCCATCTCTGGATCCATACCTTTCCAGTCTAAGTTCCAAGTAAATAAATTACGACCATAAGCTGAAATAGTAATTCCTTTAAATGGACCAATCCACTTAGTAGGTAAATCATATCCTAAAGAAATTTCTCTTAACTTAATATAATCTGAATCAAATACATTTAATGCATCAACACCACCATAATGTGATTGTGCCCATTCCTGACCAGATACAACTTGATCATTTTTAGAGCCATCTTGTTTAACTCCCGCTAAAATAAGTCCATTCTCACGAATACCATTCTCAGCTGACTTATCAAGCATACCAGTATACATTCCAAACATATGAGAAGTAGAGAAGTATTTACCACCTTTTTGCATATCAATTAAAACTCCTAGATTAAAATTTTTATACTTAAAGTTGTTTCTAATTCCCATATTGTAATCAGGAAGATATGACCCTAAAGCTTGTATTCCTGTTTTCAAATAAAGACCATCTTCTCCAATAACCTTGTTACCATTATCATCATATACAAAGTCAGTTCCATAGATTTGTCCATAAGACTCACCTATTTTACCTTGTAAAGAAACTTGGAAAGGAGCTCTTGTAATCTCAACTGATTCTACACCCTCAGCTAAACGAGTTAACTCGTTCTTATTCTTAGAGAAATTCCATGTAATATCCCAAGAGAAATCATCTGTACGAATCGGAGCTAAATTAACAGTTGCTTCTATACCTTTGTTTTTCATGTCTCCAGCATTTTGCCATTGGTAAGCAAATCCTGTTGCAGCATCATACTGTACACGAGTAATCAAATCCTTTGTGTCTATTTGATAATAAGATAATTCAAATCCTACTCTATTATTTAAGAAACCAGCTTCTAAACCAATTTCTTTTGTAGTCATCATCTCTGGTTTTAAATCTGGATTATTTGCTGTTGAGCTTAGAGAATACGTTGGGTTTCCATTAAATGGACCATCTAAATTATAATAGTCAGCTGTTCTATATGCTTCAGTATCATTCCCAACTTGAGCCCATCCTACACGAACTTTTCCGAATGATAACCAATCGATCTCTGGCATTAACTGAGAGAAGATAAATGTTCCTGTTACCGATGGATAAGTAACCGATTTTTTAACAGTTGAGAACCAATCTGTACGAGTAGTTCCTTCTAAAAATAAAAACTCTTTATAGTTCACACTAACAGATCCAAATACAGAGTTAGTTCTTGAATGAAACTTCTCATTACTTGCTTTTGCATCTGAAACACTATTACTTAAATTATATAAATTAGGTATATCTAAACCTCCAACTGTAGTCCCATATACATAATCTCTACGTTTTTCACTTCTATTTACTCCAACAAAAGCATTAAGTCCAAAATCTCCAAAGTGATCATCATAATGAACACGTCCTTCATAATTGTATTCTGACACATCACGTTTCATAATACTATACTTAGATGTAGCTTGTGAACCTACAGCCACTCTTTCTTCAACAGTAAAACTATAACGATCACCGTATACTGTTCCAACAGCATATATTTTATCCGTAAAATTATAAGTTAACTTCACATTCCCATACGTTCTATTACGAACATCTTGAGATGTGTTTTCATTAACTACCCAATAAGGGTTATCTGAATAAGCAGGAGTACCATCATCCCAAGCATTTCTGTTCCAAGAACGTTGATCTCCATTCGCTAACTTATAATCCTTTAATTTCTTAAAGTCAACTTGACGTTGTCCCCATTGAAAGAACTTTTGTGCAACAGAGTTATCACCATATCCTACCTCTGGACGGTTAAACCCTTTAGTGTAAACATAATTAAAGTTAGTTTCTGCTTTTAATTTATCTGTTAATTGAGTAGATGCACTTACAGAAAAATTATTACGTTGTAATTTTGAATTAGGCACTACCCCTTCTGTAACATTGTTACTAAAAGACATTCTAACATTACTATCTTTAAATGATTTTCCAACAGAAACAGATTGGCTATGTGTAATTCCAGTATCAAAGAATGATTTAACATCGTTCTTAGCTTTTTGCCAAGGTACTTCTTTCATATAATCATCAGCAAACTCTGGATCAAAAGCATACCATGGTAAATATGGAGTACCATCAAACTTAGGTCCCCAGCTTTCATCTACTTTGTATTCTGCAATATTATATGTTTTGCCTCCAATAACAGCTGTTGGTAACTTACTAGCAGAACCACCTCCATATAATGTTTGTAACTTAGGCATGATATTAATACTTTCGAAACTTAATCCTGTATTAACCTCAATATCTGTACGTCCATTTTTAGCAGACTTAGTAGTATAAATAATTACACCATTACCACCTCTATTTCCATAAAGAGCAGAAGCAGGCCCTCCTTTTAATACTGTTACAGATTCGATATCATCTGGGTTAATATCTGCAGAAGTATCACCATAGTCACGTCCACCAGACCCACGTTGCATATTTGTATCCGCAAAGTTACTATTATCCAGCGGCACTCCATCTACTACAATAAGAGGCTGATTGTTACCTGTTACAGATTTAACACCACGTAATACGATACGTGCAGAACCTCCCATTGAAGAAGGAGAAGTCACTTGTAGACCAGCAACGTTTCCTGAAAGTGCATTAACAGCATTTGTCTGACCTGATCCAGATAAGTTATCTCCTTTAACTTCTTGTGAAGAATAACCTAACTTTTTCTTATCACGCTTAATACCTAAAGCTGTTACTACCACTTCGTCAAGCATTTCTTCATCGCTCGCCATAGTCACATTGTAAACAGCTTCACCGCCTACAGTGTGTTTAATGTCTTTCATTCCTACAAAAGAGAAAATAATTACATCTCCCTTTTTAACTTTTAACGAATACTTTCCGTCAAGGTCAGTCTGAGTACCTTCTGAAGTACCAGAAATCGTAACGGAAACACCTGGAAGAGGAAGTCCACCTTCACTTACAATCCCATTAAAAGTCTTTTCCTGAGCAAAACCTACTTGCACTAAAAAAGCAAGAGACCCTACTAAGATCCATTTAAACTTTGATTTCATTTTAATTATTGATTAGTTAGTATGACAAATCTAACAAAATATTTTAAACTCATTAGGTTTATTTTAAGTTTTTTAAAAAATCAAACATTAAACTAACCTTATAAATGAAAACGAAATCAAACATTATTATTAAAAAACAATACGAAAAAATACATATATACTAAAAATAACCTTTTAAAAAACAGTGAATATGCTAATTAAAAAATTAGAATTCCATCAAACATACAATCTATCAAGTTTACATAAATATTCTGTAAAATCACATTGTATTAAGGATACCAATAGTTACTAAAGTATATCTATTAAAATCTTTAAAAAAAGTATCACTTATCAGTGCATAAAAAAACAGTAGTAAATTAAGTTTACTACTGTTTCTATTTATAGTGAATTTTAATACTTAAAACCTTACTATTTATAAGCTTGATTCTGTTCTATCTTACTAACATTAATCTCTGATTGTGGTATAGGAAACGCTGTTAAAGCATCTCCGAATTTGACTTCTTTTGAAGGGATATCTGTATTTGTACTAAGTACAGGATTAGTTACCTTCCCTCCCCATCTCATAATATCCTCATAAGCAAACCCCTCAAACATCAGCTCCTTTACTCTTTCCTTCTTGTAATCCTCAAAAGTAAGTATTGAGTACTTATAAGCACCTCCTCCAATCTCAACACGTTCCCCTACTATTTGATTCAAATACCCCAAAGCCAAGCCTCTATCTCCTTTAGTAGCGCCATTAATTGTTGCTTCAATATAATTTAACATTACTTCTTCTATACGCAACATTCTTATATTAGATGTACGGCTTGTATATTTTCCAAGATTACGATAGGGTTGTTTATCTGCTAAAACACCAACTACTCTACTTCTTATATCATCTATAGGTTCTCCATTGACAGTTGACAATGGAAAGAAATACTCTTTTGTACTTCCTATCCAAATCAAATCTCCATAACCACCTCTTGTTTCAGGTCTTGGATCATAAACATAAATATTAAATAAACTATTCGTCCCTTTATTATCTGTACCACTTTGAGTTAATTCGAACAAAGAATTTGACATTATTCCATCACCTTTATAAGCATCTAAAAAACTACTTCTAGGCATAACAGGAGATTTATCTTTTTCCATTGCCAACTTAGCGCTCTCAACCACTATATTTAACTTAGATGTATCATATTTACTAAAAAACAAAGCAATACGTGATTTTAGTCCATAAGCAGCTGCTAATGTAATACGTTGTTTAGAATTATTCCCTAAATCATTCTTAACCATTAAATCTATACCTCGATCTAAGTCTAGAAAAATATCTTTCATGTTCTCTCCTACAGTAGAACGCTTAATCTTTTCATCAATAGCTTTAAAAGTGGTTTTATAAGGCACTCCCAACGCATTTAAACCTTGTCCTCCTACATATTGTTCACCATAAAGTCTAACTAAATCATAATGTGCTAAAGCTCTAATAATGTACGCTTGCCCCTTGTAATATTTTACTTTTTCATCTTCTGGTACATTTGCCTCAAGAATTCTATTCGTATTAGAAATTACCTTATATATTTGACTCCAAGTATCTTTTGGATAAGCCTGAGTAGGGTTTAAAGTAAAACCAGAAACGTTATCAAACCTACCTGTCGCACCTGTTGAATACATATAAGTAGCCCTACACTCAGAGAAAGCAATTATATCTCTTCCATAATAACTAGCAGCGGTCATACGCGCATAAGAACCATTTAAACTAGCCAACATATCAGCAGCATTCTTAATTGGATCCTTCTCATTATCCTTATAATTTGACTGTTCTGGTTCTAAAGAACAAGAAGTAGTAAAAACTCCTGTCAATCCAATCATTCCTACAATAAGGATATATTTTATCTTATTTCTCATACTTCTTAAAATTTAACGTTTAACGTAAAAATAAATGTCTTAAGTGGAGGCGTAGCCATCTCGATGTAACCATCAGCTTTAACCTCTGGATCCCACTTTAACTTACTATCTTTAACCCAAGTCAATGGATTACGAGCTGTAACAGATAAGTTTACAGCATCTACTCCAATAAATTTAGTTGCTGATTTATTAAGATTATATCCCACTGTAATCTGTTTTAAACGAATATGATCACCTTTATATAAAAATCGTGTACTTGCAGAAGTATATGTTGTTCCACCTCCTTTTGTTAGTTTAGGCACATCTGTTATATCTCCAGGTTTCTGCCATCTATCAAATAAATCTGTAGTACCATTATATGTATTTAAAGTTTTAGAATTTACACCACTCGTATATGATGCCCAATAATCATACACACTATATCCTGTTGCAAAAGTAAATAAGGCATCTAGATAAAAACCTTTATAATTCAAATGAGTACTAAGCCCACCTGTGACTTTAGGTAGAGCACTTGTATTCTGAAATCTCGTCTCTGCTTGGTTGTAATTACTTGTCTTAGTACCATCTGCTTTATACCATTGGGCTAATCCTGTTTGAGGATCTACACCAGCGAATTCTTTTAATCTCCATGTTTCTATAGCTTTTCCGTTAACTGTAGCTTTAAAACTCCCCAAAACTTCTAATGGTTTTCCATCTACAATTGGCATATTAGTCATCTCATTCTTTACTGTTGCAACATTAACTCCAATAGACCAATTAAAATCTTCACCACGCACAACATCAAAATTAAACTCTGCTTCAAAACCACTATTCTTTAAGTCTCCCATATTCATCCATTGATACTCAAAACCAGAAGTAAGAGACAAGGGTCTTTTATACAACAAATCTTTACTCTTACTACTAAAATAACTAAGGCTTCCTGTTAATCTATTGTCAAATAAACCGAATTCAACACCTACATCAATTTTCTTTTGGTTCTCCCATCCTAACGGTCCTCCAAATTGATTAGAGATTAATGCAGACTCTCCATTATAAGAGCCAGCTCCTACTAGTTGCATATAAGTATTAGGTGTTATTTCGGCATTACCTGTAGTTCCGTAAGACCCTCTTAATCTCAACAAATTAATTGACTCAACACCTGCCATAAAACTTTCTTCATTAATATTCCAAGCTCCACCTATGGCATAAAATGTCCCCCATCTGTCATTTTCAGAAAATCTAGAAGATCCCTCTCTTCTAACTGTTAAATCAATCAAATAACGATTTGCATAACTATAGTTTAACAAACCTAAAAAACTCAATTGAGACCAATCTAGATATTCAGCATCTGTCCTAAAATTAGTTGCAGCAGTACCTAGTCCCGTCATTCCTGGAGGTATAACTTCTCCAAACCCTTCCAATCTTCTAGTTTTATTTTTTTGGAACTCCATAATAGCACGAGCATTAAACTTGTGCGAGTCACCTAGATAAAACTTATAGTTAAGTGAATTCTGCCATACATAATTAAACCTTTTATTGACAATATCATTTGCATAACCATCCCTTTGTGCACCATCACCATACGTTGGATTCCTATAGGCACTGTAATTTGCTAATATATAATCTAAGCCGATTGTAGATTCAAATTTCAAATCATCTAACACTTTATATCCTAATGCATTACTAGATATAACACGAGTAATATCATTTTCTGTAAAATCATTTTTAACAGTATACAAAGAATTATGTACCCCTGATGGAATAGATAAATTATAAGATCCATCCTCATTATAAATAGGTGTCCAAGGACTCATAAACATACCTGTTAAATTAGGATTCGAAAAATAAGCTCCACCTTCTAAGATTGCATCTTGTTTAATATTAGATATATTCGCTCCAATCTTCATATCAAATTTATCCGAAAGCTTTCTAGTCATATTAAATGAACCTGTAACCTTCCTAAAATACATACCTATAATCACTCCATCATACTTCTCATGTCCCAAACTTGCAAAATAAGTACCTTTATCATCTCCACCTGTTACATTCAAATTAATAGATGAAGTCACAGCTTGCTTATTTAAGACAGCATTGCGCCAATCATTATCAATAGCTCCACCATCTACCCATTGCTTCAAAGGGCTCGCAGCTCCTTCTCTAGTGTTAATATACCAATTATAAGTATCTTCCTTAGCAAATCCATTCGCAGCACCATCAGTATTATAAATAGCTTCTAACCAAAGCTCCTTCTTTTGTTCTCCGTTTAAAAATTTAGGTCCTTTAACAGCAAAGTCCTGAAAACCTATAGCAGCTTTAAAATCGAACTTAGGAGCACCTTGTTTACCACGTTTAGTAGTAATCAAAATAACACCATTACCTCCTCTAGCTCCATAAGCGGCTGTAGCTGCGGCATCTTTTAACACTGTAATACTTTCTATATCCTCACTATTAATCCCTGACAATGAAGATAAACTAGTACTTGAATTACCACTCTCAGTATAAGTTCCAGATATATCCCCATTAGTTAATGGTATACCATCTACGACAAATAAAGGTTCATTAGTCGCTGACATTGAGTTACGTCCACGAATACGAATATTCTGAATAGCCCCTGGAGAACCTGAAGTAGATGACATCTGTAATCCAGCAACTCTACCTTGCAACGCTTGATCTACAGATGCTACGGGTGTATTAGCTATAATATCACCTTGAACAGCTACAACATTACCTGTTACTTCATTTCTTGTTTTTGCTTCACCATAAGCTAAAACTATTACACTATCTAACACATTATCCTCTGTAGATAAATTAACATTATAATGATCACTTGTACCTACTTTATAGGTTACCTCATTCATCCCTATAAAACTAAAAACAAGCACATCACCAGGTTTCACTTTAAGAGAATATTTCCCTTCTAAATCTGTCTGAGCTCCTTCTTGAGTACCCTTTATCGTAACAGAAACACCTGGTAAAGGCACTCCTCCTTCACTGACAATTCCAGTGAGTGTCTTGTTTTGTGCATAAACCGTACTTACTGAAAGTAATAGCAGGCTAGCATAAAACCAATTAAGTCTAGATTTCTTCATAAAAACATTGATTAGTTAGTATGGCAAATCTAAACACATCGCTTAACATTAAATTAACATAAACAAAGAACTACAAATTATTTGTAATAGAATTCAAATAAAAAAAGCCCATCCAAAATTTGGATGGGCTTTAATGAGTTTCTCACATCAATAACTATTATCAAAAATTACCAGTGGTTTTACATTTTTAAAAACATTATTTATATGCCTGATTTTGTTCTATCTTACTTACGTTAATCTCTACTTGAGGTATTGGGAATGCAGTCCACTTTTCTCCAAAAGCAACTTTTCCTCCACTTAAAAGTTCATTTTCAAAACTCTTTGGATTTGAAACTACACCACCCCAACGCATTAAATCATCATAAGCAAATCCTTCAAACATTAGTTCTCTTACTCTTTCTTTCTTGTAATCCTCTAACGTTATCACATCATATTTTTTAGCTTGAGCAGCTGGTTGTGGTTGATCTCCAACTTTTGGCTTCTGTAAAGTTACACGTTGAGATACAATATCATTCATAAATGTTAAAGCTTTGGCAGAACTTCCGTTAGAAGCACCTTGCAAAGTTGCTTCAATATAGTTTAACATAATCTCCTCAATACGCATTACACGTATATTAGATGTACGATCAGTATATTTTCCTAAATTACGAACATTTTCTTCATCCTCGTCTAATCCGACAATTTGACTACGGACATCATCTACTATTTCAGTACCCTCTTTATCAGGAAAGATACTCTTGATAGCATCATCCATACAAACTAAGTCACCATAACCATCTAAAGAATAAATATAGAATAAACTATTAGTAGTTAAATTGTCTATACCTGACTGTGCTAATTCAAATAATGAGTTAGTCATAACTCCATCACCTTTATATGCATCAACAAACGAACTTCTGCTCATTACTTGTGCTCTTGATGATTCAATCACTTTTAAAGAACTCTCCACTACAACATCAAGCATTTTAGCATCGTATTTACTAAAAAACAAAGCTATTCTAGATTTAAATCCATTTGCACTTGCAGCATTTAATCGAATATTATCTCCACTCCCTATAACCTTTTCTGCATCAGTCATCATTTGTATACCTTTATCTAAATCAGACAAAATTGATACTTGATTTTCTTTTACAGTAGGACGGCTGATTTTTTCATCAATATCACTAAATGAAGTTTTATAAGGTATTCCTAAAGCATTTAATCCTAATCCTTCAACATATTGCTCCCCGTAAAGCCTTAGCAAATCATAATGAGCAATCGCTCGAATAACATAAGCTTGTCCTTTATAATACTTCACAGTATTAGTTTCTGCAATTTCAGCTTCTAAAACACGATTAGTATTTGAAATAACCTTATATATTTGAGTCCAAGTATCTGCAGAATAAGCATGAGTAGGAAGAATTGTAAATCCTGAAATAGATCCAAATCGTCCAGACTCATTTGTAGAATACATATATGAAGATCTACTTTCTGAAAAAGCTATAAGATCACGTCCATAATAAGTTTCAAGAGCCATACGAGCATAAGAACCATTCAAACTCGCTAATAGTTCTTCTACAGAACTTATAGGATTCTTTTCATTATCTTTTGTATTAGAATCAATTGAATCTAATGAACAAGATGTAAAACTTGTACTTGCTAATCCAACAAATCCAGCAAGTAAAAAGATTTTAACTATATTTTTCATTCTTCTTAAAATTTAACGTTTAACGTAAATACAAATGATTTCAACGGAGGAGTTGCCATTTCAATATACCCTGTCGCATCTACCTCTGGATCCCATTTCAATCTACTATCCTTCACCCATGTCAGAGGGTTTCTAGCAGAAACTGACAAATTAACTGCATCTAATCCCATAGATTTTGCTACAGTCGATTTTAAATTATAACCTAATGTTATTTGTTTTAATCGTATATGATCTCCATCATACAACCATCTTGTACTCGGAGAAGTATAAGTTCCACCGCCTCCATTTGTAAGTTTAGGTACATCAGTAATATCTCCAGGCTTTTGCCATCTTTCCATTAACTCTGTTGTCCCATTAAAACTATTCAATGATGTAGCATTTACAGCATTTGTGTAACCCGACCAATAATCATAAACACTATAACCAGTTGCAAAAGAAAACAATGCATCTAAATAAACTCCTTTATATTCAATATGAGTATTAACAGCTCCAGTTAATTTTGGCAATGCACTCTTATTTTGATATCTAGTTTCTGCTGCATTATAATTAGTTGTTTTACTACCATCAGCCATATACCACTGTGCTAACCCTGTCTGAGCATCAACACCTGCATATTCTTTTAATCTCCATTCTTCCAATGCTTTTCCTTCTTCAGTTCCTTTAAAACTTCCTAATACTTTTAAAGGTTTTCCATCAACTATAGGCATAGTTACCATTTTATTTTTAACAGTTCCAATATTTCCACCTATAGACCAATTAAAATCCTCTGTACGGAACACATCGTAATTTAACTCAATCTCAATACCGCTATTTGTTAAATCTCCTAAATTTGTCCATTGAGAATTAAATCCTGAAGTACGAGACAATGGTCGTGCATATAATAAATCCTTACTCTTACTATGGAAATAAGTAAAACTACCCGTTAAACGATTATCAAATAACCCGAATTCAATACCTACATCAGTTTTTAATTGTTTCTCCCATCCTAACAATCCCCCAAACTGACTAGAAACCATTGCTGATTCCCCATTATACTTCCCAGGTTGTAAAAGTTGTGCATAAGTATTTGACTCTATTTCTGAGTTACCAGTAGTCCCTACAGATCCTCTTAAACGCAGTAAATTCACAAACTCAACATCATTCATAAAAGATTCTGAACTAATGTTCCAAGCACCACCTACAGCAAAGAAAGTTCCCCATCTATCACTTTCAGAGAATCTAGAAGACCCTTCTCTTCTCAACGTCAAGTCAAGTAAATATTTATCATTATAACTATAATTCAATAACCCCAAGAATCCAAGACTAACCCAATCAGTATATCTCGCATTGGCAATATAATTAGCAGCTGATGCCCCAACACTAATCATTCCTGGAGGTAAAACTTCTCCACTACCTTGTAAAAGATTGGCTTTATTTTTTTGATACTCCATTAATACTCTTGTATCAAACTTATGACTATCACCTAAATAAAATTTATAGTTCAAACTATTTTGCCATACATAGTTAAATCTTTTTCTATCAGTTTCACTAGCAGAACCATAATAACTCTCTCCATCTCCATGTATTGGGTTAAGATAAGTTTTATAATTTGCCATTAAATAATCCAATCCAATAGTTGACTCAAATTTCAAATCATCTAATAATTTATACCCTAAACTATTATTAGAAATTACGCGTATTACATCATTACGAGCAATATTGTTATCTGTAACATACAATGGATTATGCAATCCTCCTGGAAGATTTAAATTATGACTCCCGTCTTCATTGTATATAGGAGCCCAAGGAGAAATAAACATCCCTGATAAGTTAGGGTTAGAAAAATAAGCCCCACCTTCATTAATACCGTTTTGAAGTATATTAGATACGTTTGCTCCTATTTTAATATCTAATCTATCATTAAGTTGTCGAGTCATATTAAATGCACCAGAAACTTTTCTGAAATCAGAACCTATAACTACACCATCAAATTTTTCATGTGCGAAATTAGCATAATACGTTCCTTTCTCATCTCCACCATTTACTCCTAACGACACAGTAGTAGTTAGAGCATCTTTATTTAAAACAGCATCTCTCCAATTGTTATCTTGAGATCCATTAGCTACCCATCTAGTCAATTGATTATTTGGCCCATAATAACCTGTATACCAATCCCAAACATTATCCATAGTGAATCCCAATTTTTCACCAAGAGTATTGTAATTAGACTCCAACCATAGCTCTTTCTTTTGTTCTCCACTTAAAAACTTAGGGCCCTTCCTAGCAAAGTTTTGAAATCCAACAGACGCTTTTAAATTATAACTAGGCTCACCTCTTTTACCTTTTTTAGTTGTAATCAAAATAACCCCATTACCTCCTCTAGCTCCATATGCAGCAGTAGCAGCAGCATCTTTCAATACAGTCATAGTTTCGATATCTTCAGAATTAATACCTGAAAGGGAAGAAAGAGAAGTTCCTTCGTCGTTACCCGAAATATTACCACTTGTCAACGGAACACCATCCACAACGAATAAAGGTTCATTATTAGCAGATAGTGAATTACGACCACGGATACGAATATTCTGTGTAGCTCCAGGAGAACCAGATGTCGTCGCCATTTGTAATCCAGCTACACGTCCTTGTAAAGCTTGATCTACTGAAACCACAGGTGTCTTTGCAATAACATCACCTTTTACAGTTACAACATTACCTGTAACCTCATTTTTACCTTTACTTTGTCCATAAGCAAGAACTACAACTTCTGTTAATTGATTATCTTCAGATGATAAAGATGGATTATAAATACTTGCTTGTCCGACTTTATACGTAATATCCTTCATACCTATAAAACTAAAGACTAATACATCTCCAGGTTTTACATTTAAAGAATAATTACCATCCAAATCTGTTTGAGTTCCATGGTTAGTACCTTGGATTGTAACAGAAACCCCTGGAAGAGGAGTTCCTCCCTCGCTTACAACTCCCGTAAGCTTCTTGTCTTGTGCATAACCTGCGCTTACTGAAAGTAATAGCAAACTAGCATAAAACCAATTAAGTCTAGATTTCTTCATTAATAACATTGATTAGTTAGTGAAACAAATCTAACAAAATATTTGAATTTCTTTATGACAATATTAAGATTTAACAAAATGAAATAGATTTATTAAAAAATAATAATAAAAAACAAAACAACAAACACGTATTAAAACTAAAATATTAACACAATAAACATATTATTTTTAATTTCAATTTATAAAATAATTATAATATACAAATAATCACATCATCAGTTATCTCCAAACAAAAAGCCTATAAGAAATTTCTTATAGGCTTATATATTTTTTAAATCAGACTTAATTACTTCTCTGGTTCTCTAATAATAACATAATCAAACTTAAACAACATATCTATTGACTTCTAATTCTTCTCTAAATATTAACCAAATATAGTAATGACGAAAAAAAGGCTTTCGCATATGCGAAAGCCTTTTCCTTATTTTTCAGATGACCAAATTAATTAGTAACCTTTATTTTGATCGATTTTACTATCATTGATCTCACTACGAGGGATAGGGAATGCTAACTTAGCATCACCATATTTAACCCCATCCTTAGATTGAGGTGTTACACCTAGATCTTCTTTATTACGCATTTGATCGTCAAAACGGAATCCTTCAAATACTAATTCTTTACGTCTCTCTGCTAATACAACCTCTAATGTTAAAGAAGCAAATTTAGCTTTAGGGTTACCTTCATATCTTTCTTCAGCAACCTTATTAACTAATTCTAAAGCTCTTGTAACATTTGATTTTGAACGAACTGCAGCCTCAGCGTAGTTATAAATTAGCTCCTCATAACGCATAACCTTGATGTTAGAGCTTACAGCTGTATACTTACCAAAGTTACGGTAGTACTCAGCTTTACCTTTCACCATATTTACACCTTGCATCTCTTCAGATGAACGGATATCTGTTTTGTCTGTAAAAAGAGCTTTTAAGTTCTCTTCTATCCCTACAACATCTCCATATCCTAAATAAGAATAGATATATGATAATCCATTAATACCTTGATTATTGATATTATCTTGTGCTAATTCTAGTATAGAGTTACTTTGTGGTTCTTCAGCTCTAAATGAAGCAACATAAGCACTTCTTTGAACAACAGCACCACCTAAACTCAATGCTTTCTCAGCACTTTCCATTGCAATGTTATAATCTGCACTATCAAATGCTCCAAAAAACAATGCTACTCTTGATTTCACACCATTAATTGATTGTGCATTGAAACGTGTTTTCTTAGTTGCATTCTTATCTACTAAAGTCAAAGCCTCATCTAAATCTCTATAAATAAGATCTCTAACTTCTCTAACAGAAAGTCTTTTGTAATTTTTAGCATCTAATTCGCCAAACTGCGTAATATAAGGTACACCTAATCCTGCTAATCCAGCATTGTCAACATTTTGTTGTCCAAATAAACGCAATAGATCAAAATGAGCTAATGCTCTTATTGCTAAAGCTTCAGCTTTTCCTTGATTAATATCAGTTTTATCACCTATTGTAATATTAGAACCTATAGCTAAGTTAGCAGAACTAATTACCTCATAGATCTTCTTCCATGTATCTGATGGAAAAGCATGAGTAGGAGTCAAAGTAAAACTAGATACATTTTGAAAACGGTTCGAAAAACCAGCCGCCGCATATGCATTATCTCCACGTACTTCACTGAAGATAACCATATCACGTCCGTAGTAATTATAATTTACCATTCTATAATATGCACCAGATACTGCCGCTCTTAAGTCAGTAGCAGATACTAGTGGCTTAGATTCGATATCTCGAGCACCTTCTAATGTAGCGTCTAATCTATCATCTGAACAACTAGTCATTCCAGCAGATAAAAGAACTACAGATAATATTGAAAATATAATTTTTTTCATAACTTTTTAAAACTTAACATTTACAGAGAATACTACTGATTTTACAGGCGGAGTAGCTACACTAACATAACCTGAAGGATCTACTTCTGGGTCATATTTTAATCCTTTGTCTTTAACCCATGTCCATAAGTTCGTTCCTATAACTGAGAAACTTAAACCATCGACTTTTAAAGCTCTTGTAAATTCAGAGTTGAAATTATACCCTAAAGTAACATTACGCAATCTAATATAATCTCCATCGTGTAAGAATCTAGTAGATGGACTTGTGAAACTCTTGTTACCTCCAGTAGCAGTATACTCTACGATTGGCACGTTAGTAATATCACCTGGTTTTTGCCATCTATCTAACATCTCTACAGACGCATTTGAAGAAACTAAAGCACTTGTAGTACCAGCTGTTTTAAATGCATACTGCTCATATACTTTATGTCCTCCAGCGAAAGTAAACATACCATCTAAGAAGAATCCTTTATAATCTACGTGTAAGTTAGCACCTCCAGTATATTTTGGTAAAGCACTCGCTCCTTGGAATCTATGTTCTGCTTTAGAATAATCAGAAGTAGCATTACCGTCTTTATCAAACCACATAGGTTGTCCTGTAGCAGGGTCAACACCAGCCCATGTTGGCATATACCACTCTCCTACTTCATGTCCTGATACATCAGCATTATAAGATTTATAAACCTCTAATTCTTTTCCATCAACAACAGGCATCTCAGTAATTCTATTACGAACTGTACCAAAGTTAAAACCAACAGAAACATTAAAATCATCAGATCTAACAACTTCCCCATTGAACTCTACTTCAATACCACGGTTATTCATAGCTCCCATATTCATCATTTGGCTAGTGAAACCAGACATTTTAGAAAGAGATCTATTGTATAATAAGTCACTTGTTTTACTGTCAAAATAAGCAGCTCCTAATGTAATACGCTCATTAAACAACCCTAAAGTAAAACCAAAGTCCATTTTTTGTTGTTTCTCCCATCCAATAGGTCCTCCAATCTGAGTTGGAATAAGTGCTGCCTCTCCATCATAAGATACGATATCAGCACGACGTACATATTGATTAGGATTAATCTGAGAGTTACCATTCGTACCATACGATCCTCTAAGACGTAATGTCGAAATAGTTTGTTGATTTTGCATCCATTCTTCCATATGCATATTCCATGCACCACCAACTGAATAGAAGTAACCTATTCTATCTGTAAATTTAGAAGAACCTTCACGTCTTCCTGTTACATCTACTAAGAATCTATTTTGATAGTTATAGTTTAAGATACCAACATATCCTAAGTTAGAATCATCTAAGAAATCATATCCAGCATCTCTATTAGCAGCCGCAGCAGCTAAAGAATTGAATCCTTCTAAGATAATCTGTCCTGTTCCTTGTAAGAAACTACGTTTAGATTTTTGATATTCTACTAATACTTTAGCATCGAACTTATGGTTCTCTCCTAAATAGAATCTATAGTCTAATCCGTTTTGAGCTACATAACTAAAGTTTCTTCTAACATATTTAGCAGCAGTACCATCATAAGTTCTACCATCACCATGAATAGGGTTTCTATACTCAGAATAATCTGCTAATGTATAATCAATACCCATAGAAGAAGTAAACTTCAAGTTATCCGTAATAGCATAACTAATAGAATTAGAATTAATTACACGAGTAACATCATTCAAATTTTGATTATGCTTTGTAGTATATACAACATTGTGATATCCTGATGGTGGTAGATAGTAACTACCATCTTCGTTATACAATGGGTTCCATGGATTCATCACTAACTTAATATAGTTAGGATTCGAGAAATATGATCCCCCTTCAGAAATACCATTTTGTTTAGTATTTGTAACTTTAATACTAGTGTTAAATTCGATTTTATCACTTAATTTTTGCATAAAACTTAAAGAAGCTCCGATACGTCTAAAATCAGATCCGATAACAGTACTCTCCATTTTGTCATGTGACATAGATGCGTAGAAGTTGTTACGCTCACCACCACCTGTAGCAGAGAAGTTGATACTAGTTAAAGGCGCATCTGCATTCTTAACATATTCACCCCAATCATTATCAGGACGACCTGCAGCAATCCAATTACTGTAACCACCAGCATTAGCATGTTTAGGCTGTGTTAATGCCCAAGCTCCAGCTTCTGCACGAGTAAATCCATTTTCAGCACCGAAAGTATTATATAACCCATCTAAATAAAGTTCTTCTTTTTGATTAGATGATAATAATTTAGGCCCTCTAACAGCGTTATTTTGGAATCCTACACGTGCACTTAAATTATATTTAGTAGCTCCTGATTTACCTCTTTTAGTAGTAATCAAGATTACCCCATTTGTACCACGAGCACCATATACTGCTGTCGCACCAGCATCTTTTAATACAGTCATAGACTCAATATCTGCTGGGTTAATCGTTGCTAATAATGATAATGATGTAGAAGGTGAATCTGATCCTTGATTTCCTCCAGAGAAATCACCATCATACATAGGTACACCATCGATAACGTATAACGGCTCATTAGTAGCAGTCATAGAGTTACGTCCACGAATACGAATATTTTGTTTTGCTCCAGGAGAACCAGATGAAGCAGACATTTGTAAACCTGCTACACGTCCTTGTAAAGCTTGGTCTGCAGAAGCCATAGGAGTAGCTGAAACAGCATCACCTTTAATAGCTACAGCATTACCTGTTACTTCATTTTTAGTTTTAACCTGACCGTAAGCTAACACCACAACCTCTTCTAAAACAGAATCTTCTGATTCTAAAGAAACATTATAGTTATTTGCTGTAGACACTTTATACTCCTTATCGTTCATTCCGATAAAAGAATATACTAATACATCTCCAGGTTTTACCTTAAGAGAATAGTTTCCATCTAGATCTGTTTGAGTACCCTCGTTAGTTCCCTTGATTACCACGCTTACACCTGGTAATGGAAGACCTCCTTCTGATACTACTCCAGATAGAGTCTTTTCTTGTGCAAAAGAAGTTTGCACAGCTAGCCCTGCTACCAGAGCTAAAGTCCATCTTAACTTAGAAATCATTATTAAATTGAATTAGTTAGTTCACAAATCTAAAAAAGTAATTAGATAACCTAACCTCAATACCAATTATTAACAATACAAGCCATACTTATTCATAATACATTATTTAATATTTAAAATATTAACAAATAAAAAACATTACAAATCAAATAAAACAACAACCAACGCACATCAAAACAATTGTTTTTTTAACTCATTGCTAAAAAAAACAAAATTGACTTATTTTTTTTAACAATTAAAACCTACAATACTAGTAAATACGCCTTGTCACCCAAAATAATTCACTAATAAACTAACCATTTTTTAACAAAACATTGAACTAAGAACTATAAAATTTATCATAAGATTCTCTGTAACTATCCAGCTTATATTATTTACATTTGCGATAATTAAAAACGAAACTTCAGATGTTATTAAAAAATTTCTCAGAGTTTAGCTTAGAAGCTGGTACTGACGAAGCTGGTAGAGGATGTATCGCTGGCCCTGTAACGGCTGCAGCTGTTATACTCCCACTAGACTTTATCAATGAAGAAATAAACGATTCTAAAAAAATCACCTCTAAGATACGATACAAACTCCGAGATATCATAGAAGATCAAGCATTAACTTATAAAGTAACACATCTACACGAAAATGTGATCGAAGAACTAAACATCTTACATGCTTCTATTAAGGCAATGACTCTTTCTGTACTTGACTTAGACCCTAGACCAGAGTTTCTTATCATAGATGGTAATAAGTTTACTCCTATACCAGACTTACCTCATCAGTGTATAGTCAAAGGGGATATGAAATATCTAAGCTTAGCGGCAGCTTCTATATTAGCGAAGACGTATCGAGATGATTATATGGATAAAATCCACGAGGAGTTCCCAATGTACAATTGGAAGAAAAACAAAGGATATCCTACTAAAGAACACAGGGAAGCTATTGCTAAATATGGTCCTTGTAAGTACCATAGAATGTCTTTTAAACTTCTACCTGATCAATTAAAACTAGACATATAACAACCTTATACAAATTATAAATACAAGCAGAAACTCAATAAGTTTCTGCTTTTTTTATTGATCTAATTTCCTATGATAGAATAATGATGGCACTTTGATCGCATAATGGTCGCATAAAAAATAGGCAAAAACATGCGACCACTATCCCATAACTATGCGACCACTATGCGATAACTCCCAAAATAGCAGGTAAAAAAATAACCTATTCTATCGAAAGAATAGGTTATTGATCTGTATTTTGAAAGTGCAATAAATCGCTTAAGAGAAGATTTTGTTCACCGCATTAATCGTGTAATCTAAATCTTCGTAAGTCAATGCATCTGTAATAAACCACGTTTCATACGATGATGGAGCAATATATACTCCTTCTGCTAATAGTCCATGGAAGAATTTCTTGAACGTATCGTTATTACCATACCCTGCCGTTTCGAAATCCACTACTTCTCTTTCGTCAAAGAATACAGAGATCATCGATCCTACACGGTTAATCGTATAAGCTACTTTATTATCTGTTAATACCTTGCGCATACCTTTTTCTAAATAAGCTGTCTTTTCTTCAAGACGTTTAAATAGATCAGCATCTTTATTAATCTCTTGTAACATCGTAAGACCAGCAGCCATAGCTAATGGGTTCCCAGATAGTGTTCCTGCTTGGTATACAGGCCCCACTGGTGCAAGGTAATTCATGATTTCATTACGAGAAGCAAAAGCCCCTACAGGCAATCCTCCTCCAATTACTTTACCAAAAGTAACGATATCAGCATTCACACCGAATAATTCTTGTGCTCCACCTTTCGCTAGACGGAATCCTGTCATCACCTCATCAAAGATCAATAGTGTACCATGCTTATCACACAGTGTTCTTAATCCCTCTAAAAATCCTTTAGCTGGAGGCACACATCCCATATTACCAGCTACTGGCTCGATGATGATTGCTGCTACTTCTCCTTTATTTGCTTCTAAGATAGACTCTACATTACTTAGATTATTATAATCTGCTAATAAAGTATCTTTTGCTGTACCAGCAGTTACACCAGGACTATTAGGAGACCCGAAAGTAACAGCTCCACTTCCTGCAGAAATCAAGAATGAATCTGAATGCCCGTGATAACAACCTTTAAACTTGATGATTTTATCTCTATCTGTGTACCCTCTAGCTAATCTGATAGCACTCATACAAGCTTCTGTACCAGAATTCACAAAGCGTATCTTATCAATATTTGGCACCATAGATACAGCTAGTTCTGCTATCTGTGTCTCTATCTCTGTAGGCATCCCGAAAGAAGTACCTAATTTTGCTTTTTCGACTACAGCATTAACTACTGGTTCATAAGCATGACCTAAGATCATAGGTCCCCAAGAGTTAATATAATCTATAAGCTTATTACCATCCTCATCGTATAAATATGCTCCTTTAGCCTCTTTAACGAAGATAGGAGTTCCTCCGACAGATTTAAAAGCACGTACTGGAGAGTTTACTCCTCCTGGTATCACTTTCTCAGCTTCTGCAAAAAGCTTACTACTTCTTTGGTATAACATATTATTTTATTTTTAAAGTTTGACCTATTGAAAGGTTTGTTCCTGTTAATTTATTCATTTTCTGTACCTGTGCTACAGTCGTATTATATCTCTTAGAGATAGAGTATAATGTATCTCCTTTTTTCACTACATGTACAGTTCCTTTGCTCTTAGTACTAGTTTTCGTAGACTTCGATGTAGATTTAGTTTCGGTTACTGTGCTCGGTTTATCAGTTGTTGTCGCTACCGTTCTAGATCTTGGCCCGGTCACAGTCTTGTTCAGTACCTCAGCGTCGTATTTATACAGTTCATATCGTTCGATAAGGCTGATCAACTTCTCAGCATATCTAGGATCAGTAGCATACCCAGCACTCTTTAGTCCTACTGCCCATCCTTCATAATCATCCTTTTCTAATAAGAACAGATCACTATAACGTCCTCTATTGGTTAAG
Organism: Myroides sp. ZB35; assembly: GCF_001865835.1. Lineage (NCBI taxonomy): Bacteria > Pseudomonadati > Bacteroidota > Flavobacteriia > Flavobacteriales > Flavobacteriaceae > Myroides > Myroides sp. ZB35. The sequence goes on from NZ_CP017769.1 coordinate 695,686, forward strand.
AACAGAGAGTGGTCTGTATAAGATTCGTTAGGATTGCTATATTTTCTAAAGCATTCGTCTGGGGCATCATCTGTATGGCGTACAGACTCACCGTCCCATCCTTGATGACATTTAATACCGAAGTGGTTATTCGCATTTCTACTCAGCGTACCTTGTCCTGATCCAGATTCTAATACCCCTTGTGCTAACTTAATACTAGCAGGGATTCCGTATGCCTTCATATTATCTTGTGCAGCATCTTTATACGTAAGGATATAGTCACGTATCATATCAGTAGTCACACTCAGTCTAGACGTAGCTTCTAAGACCTCACTAGAGCTTCTCTTCTTCTCTTCTTTTTTTCTATCTGCTTCACTCTTCTGAAGCTTATCTCTATACTCTGACTTAGACACGAGTTCTTTTTCTTTTACTTTTTTCCCAGTAGGAGCAGGATATCTCTTCGTAGTTAGAGCCTTACTCTTAGGCATTGGAGTTTTCTTGCTAGCACACCCAACAAGAAAGACCATACAAATAAAAAAAATGATTCTTCTATACATACATTACTATTGCTAAATTTTAATCTTTTCGTTCCAACCTTGTAAGCCACCAGTGTGTATTACAAGTATTCTACTATTATCCTTAAATCTTCCTTTCTTAATCTCTTCTAACACTCCGTATATCATCTTACCATTATAAATAGGGTCAAACAAAACACCTGTTTGCTTATAGAGTTCTCTTAGAAATGACAATAACTCCTCATTATACTTAGCATATCCTCCGAAGTGATAGTCTAAGACTAAGTCCCAATTATTGTTAGTAACAAACTTACGAATATCCTCATATAAAAAGCTTCCTTTAAGGGCAGGAAAGCCTAATATTGTTTGATTTGGATGAGAACTATTGATAATACCTGCTATCGTACCCCCAGTTCCTACAGCTGTACAGATATAATCGAAGGTCTCGTCACCTTCTTTTAATATTTCTTCAGTCCCCTTTATCGCCTCTTCATTGGTTCCTCCTTCTGGTACTAAGTAAAAATCTCCATAAATAGCTTTTAAACTATTGATGATCTCTACCTCTCCTTTATTTCTATAATCCGTACGCGTCAGAAAGCCTAATGTCATTCCATCCTCAACTGCCTTCGTTAGTGTTGAATTACCTGCGTAGTTATTCTCTAGCTCTTCACCTCTAATAATGCCTATTGTCTCTACTCCACAGATACGTCCTGCTGCTGCAGTAGCCGCTATATGGTTAGAATATGCGCCACCGAATGTCAAAAGCTTACTATATCCTAACTCTTGTGCTTTTAAAATATTGTACTTTAATTTTCTAAACTTATTACCCGATACTTCCTCATGCAATAAATCCTCTCTTTTGACAAAAATAGTAATCCCTCTAGGCAATTCTACTTTTAATTGTTCATTATATACATTCTCGTTCTCAAACATTGTTTCTATTTCTTAAGAATGAATAAAGTCTTCTCGTTTTTAAATACTCTAGATTGTGTTCATACTGATACGCCTCTCTCTCAAACAAGTTCTTTCTATATGCCTTCTTCATATCCTTAGTCTGAAAGTAACGCCATACGAAATCTAAAACATACCAAAGATAAAAGAACACGATCAACAGCTCTACTTGTTGTCTTAGATGGATGCGCTCATGGTTTAGCAAATAACGATCTCCTTTAGATTCTGCCGATCTTAAAATAATAAAGGGAAACAATGTTATCCCTTGATATCCTTTAGGAACTAAATATTTACAAACAACTACCACTCGCTTTTTTTAGAACTTTTTAATAATCGAGATATTAATTTTATCCAAGTTTATTACTATCTTCCCATCAGTTTTACTACAGCTAGTGTAATAAAGCGTCAACGTAGCAAAAATAGTTAATGATTTGGCTAATTCACTAGTATTTAAATAAAAATTAATAACAAACAAAAAAATATAAAAATGACTTTTCAAGAACATATTTTACAAGGGATACCGACTGTGTTACCTCCTAAGAAAGAGTATGATTTATCTATCAACCACGCTCCTAAGAGAAAAGAAATCTTATCAGATGATGAGAAAATACTAGCTCTTAAGAATGCGCTACGCTATTTCCCAAGTGAGAATCACAGCACACTTATCCCTGAGTTCAAAGAAGAACTTGAAAAGTACGGAAGAATCTATATGTACCGTCTACGCCCTGACTACAAGATGTATGCTAGACCGATAGATGAGTATCCTGGACAATGTCTACAAGCGAAGGCAATCATGCTGATGATCCAAAACAACCTTGACTATGCTGTAGCTCAACATCCACATGAGTTAATTACTTACGGAGGTAACGGGGCTGTGTTCTCTAACTGGGCTCAATACTTACTGACGATGAAGTATTTAGGAGAGATGACTGACGAGCAGACATTAGTAATGTATTCTGGTCATCCTATGGGACTATTCCCTTCTCATAAAAATGCGCCTCGTGTAGTGGTGACTAATGGTATGATGATCCCTAACTACTCTAAACCGGATGATTGGGAGAAGTTCAATGCGTTAGGTGTGACACAGTACGGTCAGATGACTGCGGGTAGCTATATGTATATAGGTCCTCAAGGTATCGTACACGGGACAACAATCACTGTGCTAAACGGTGGTAGAAAAATAGCTAAGAATGGAGAAGGATTAGCTGGTAAGTTATTTGTAACATCAGGTCTTGGAGGGATGAGTGGTGCTCAACCAAAAGCAGGTAATATCGCTGGATGTATTACAGTATGTGCAGAGGTAAACCCTAAAGCAGTACATACAAGACATTCTCAAGGATGGGTAGATGAAGTAGTAACTGATATCAATGCTTTAGTCGTTCGCGTTAAGAAAGCACAAGAAAATAAAGAAATCGTATCTATCGCATACCAAGGTAACGTAGTAGATATATGGGAAGAGTTTGATAAACAAGATTTATACATCGACCTAGGTTCTGACCAGACTTCTCTTCACAACCCTTGGGCAGGTGGATACTACCCAGTAGGTGTTGCTTTTGAAGAAGCAAATGACTTAATGGCTAATAACCCAGCTAAGTTTAAAGAACTAGTACAAGAGTCTCTAAGAAGACAAGCAGCTGCTATTAATAAACATACAGCTAAAGGAACGTATTTCTTTGACTATGGAAATGCCTTCTTATTAGAAGCTTCTAGAGCAGGAGCTGATGTTATGGCTGCTAATAATATCGACTTTAGATACCCTAGTTATGTACAGGACATTATGGGACCGATGTGTTTTGACTACGGATTTGGGCCATTTAGATGGGTATGTACATCTGGAAATCCAGAAGATCTAGCGAAAACAGATGAGATCGCTTGTGAGGTATTAGAAGAGATGATTAAAAACTCTCCTGTAGAAATACAACAACAGATGGCTGATAATATCCGTTGGATAAAAGGAGCTCAAGAGAATAAACTAGTAGTAGGGTCACAAGCTCGTATCTTATATGCAGATGCAGAAGGACGTATTAATATAGCAAGAGCATTTAACGATGCTATTAAAGCAGGTAAAATAGGTCCTGTAGTATTAGGAAGAGATCACCATGACGTATCTGGTACAGACTCTCCATACAGAGAAACATCTAATATCTATGATGGCTCTAAATTCACAGCTGATATGGCTATCCATAACGTTATCGGAGACAGCTTCAGAGGAGCTACTTGGGTATCTATCCACAATGGTGGTGGTGTAGGATGGGGAGAAGTAATCAACGGTGGTTTTGGTATGTTACTTGATGGTACTATTGAAGCACAAAAAAGATTAGAGTCAATGCTATTCTGGGACGTTAATAATGGAATCGCTAGAAGAAGCTGGGCTAGAAATGACGAAGCTATTTTTGCAATAAAAAGAGCGATGGAAGTAGAACCACTTCTAAAAGTAACTATTCCGAATATAGTAGATGAAAACTTATTGAAATAACAATTAAAACAATTTCACTCATGAAAGCTATTAAACTATTACCTCTAGCTCTATTGATGTTATTTATAGCATCATGTAGTAGCGTTAAAGTAACAGCTGATTATGACAAAGCTGTGGACTTCGAACAATACAAAACGTATGCTTTCTTTAAAGAAGGTATTGATCAAACAAAGATTAATGACTTAGACAAGAAGAGAATTCTAACTGCTATTGATAACAATCTTACTGCGAAGGGTTTTACAAAAGCTAGTAGCAATCCTGATTTTGTTATTAATATTTTCACTAAAGCATCAAAACAAGTCAATGTGACAACCCATAACAACTTCTATTCTCCTTACGGATACTATGGTTGGGGATGGGGACCATATTGGGGACCTAATAATACGACAGTGTCAACTTCTATAGAAGGAACGCTTTATATAGATGTTCTTGATACAAAGAAAAAAGCCTTAATTTGGCAAGGAATAGGGACTGGGTACTTAGACAATGCACCTACTCCAGAGAAAAAAGAAGAGAGAATACATGAGTTTATCGAAAAGATATTAACCAAGTTCCCTCCTACTCTAGAGAAGAAATAATTCATTGAACAAATGATATATACAGAGGCTTTCCTTTAGAGGAGAGCCTCTGTTCTTTTATAGTTTCTTAAAGAATTATCTTAATGATTCGACTAAAAACACAACAATAAGGTATTCTGAGTACCTATCATCCATTGTTTTTATTATATTTACGACAAACAATAACAAATTTCATTTATGAAAACACAAGAATATGAAAGTAACGACTTGATCGAAAGATTACCACAGCATTTAAAACAATTTATCAAACCACAGAGTTATCAGGATTATACACCTATTAATCAAGCTGTGTGGCGATACGTTATGCGTAAAAATGTTGATTATCTATCTAAAGTTGCTCACGAATCATATCTTGACGGTCTAGCTAAAACAGGTATTTCTATAGAAAGCATTCCTAGTATGTATGGAATGAATAGAATATTAAAGGAAATTGGTTGGGCTGCTGTAGCAGTAGATGGCTTTATACCACCGAATGCCTTTATGGAGTTTCAGGCGTATAAAGTACTTGTTATTGCATCAGATATTAGACAACTAGAGAATATAGAATACACACCTGCACCAGACATTATACACGAAGGTGCAGGACATGCTCCTATTATCGCTAATCCAGAGTATGCTGAATATCTAAGACGTTTCGGAGAGATAGGCTGTAAGGCTATTTCTTCAGGTAGAGACTATGAGATATATGAGGCTATCCGCTTACTGTCTATTTTGAAAGAGGCTGAAGGTGTAGACCCAGAAGAAATCAAAAAAGCAGAAGAGCAAGTGGATTACCTGCAAGGCATAACAGAAGAACCTTCTGAGATGGCACTTATCCGTAACCTACACTGGTGGACAGTAGAGTATGGACTAATCGGTACTACGGATAACCCTAAGATATACGGAGCAGGCTTATTATCTTCTATTGGAGAGAGTGCGTGGTGTATGACTGATAATGTAAAGAAGCTTCCTTACAGCATAGAAGCTGCATACCAAGGCTTTGATATCACTAAACCTCAACCTCAGCTATACGTGACTCCTGACTTTGCTTACCTAAGTGAAGTATTAGAAGAGTTTGCGAATAAGATGGCTTTAAGAAAAGGAGGCTTAATGGGAATAAACAAACTAATAGACTCTAAAGCCTTAGGTACGATAGAACTGAATACAGGTCTACAGATATCAGGTGTATTCACACGTGTAATCGAACACGAAGGCAAACCTGCTTATGTACAGACAACAGGAAACACTGCTCTAGCGTATAGAGAGAAAGAACTAGTAGGACATGGTACAGAGACACATCCACACGGATTTGGTACTGCACTAGGTCGTTTAAAGGGAATCAACCTTGCTATAGAAGACATGAGTCCTAGAGACCTTAAAGCTTACAACTTATATGAAGGCAAGCCAGTAACCTTAGAGTTCGAAGGAGGTATCACTGTGTCTGGAACTAATATTACAGGTATTCGTAATATACATGGAAAGATTATTCTGATTAGTTTTAGTGATTGTACAGTGAAGCACAATGACGAAGTACTATTCCAACCAGAATGGGGTACTTATGATATGGCTGTTGGTGCTCATGTCATATCTGCTTTCTCAGGACCTGCAGACTACCACAGTTTTGATCTAATCAATCACGTTCCTTCTAGCCAAACAATCAAAGCAAAAAGAGACGAGAGTAAAATAAAGCTCGAAAACTTCTACCAAGAAGTTAGAGCCATGAGAGAAGAGAATAAAACAACTGATTTAAACAACGTACTAGACGTTCTAATCAACGACTACTCTTCTGATTGGTTACTTACAGTAGAAATACTAGAACTTGCTAAAAAAGCTTCAAATACAGCATTAGCTGAAAAAGCAATGAGCCACCTTAAATCTGTTCAAACAAACAGACCTGAAGTAGCTCATTTAATCAAAGACGGTATAGATATTATTCTAAAAAGCTTATAAAGCCATATCTAATACCAAGTCTTTATCACTTTGAATAACGTTGCCCTGATACTCTAATTTCCAACCTAGAGTATTGGTAACTATTAATATTTTAGAAAGTTCACTGATAAGTCGATTCTCAGCATTCGATTTTAAAGTGGACTTTTCTATTTTATCTTCTAAGTCTTTCTTCACTTTCGCATTAATCTTATTGTAGTCATCCCCTTTAAAAGGGTTGAAAGTACTCTGTTCTACATCTAGTATTTTATAGTCAGGATATATATTTACTTCCGCTTCTGGGATATATATTAATTGCACTACCTTATTCTTCTCATCGATCTGATATTGCAGTTGACTCAAATCATACGCTACAGTAGCCTTAGCATTAATAATAACAACAGCCTTCTTGTCAAAAGAAAGCATATTTAAAAAGTACTTCTGCTGATCCTTATACGTCATCACTTGTGAGAAGGTAGCTTCTGTCACGACTAGTTTACTCACATTTTTTAACTGCTCTTGGATTAGAGCTGTATTGTATTGCATATCATCTTTACTCTCTTTCACAAAACTGTTATACAAAACAACTCCTGCAAACATAAAGAAGAGCACTATAAATATACCGAAGAGTACGCGCAATAACTTTCTCATAACTATCTAAAGTTCATAAATGGATATTTCTCTAATAAGTAATCTATCTTGGCTACCAACGTATCTAAGAAAACCATGTGTTGCTCTGCAGTAGGGTTAAAAGGTCTATGGTTAAGTCCTTTTTGTACCTCATCTACTTTATGCATGATCGGATACATATCAGGATGAATCCATGTCGTCACAAAGCGTTCCCAGATATAGTCTATCGCCAACTCATTTGGATGTAACATATCAGCCTTATAGAAGCGATAATCTCTTAACTCATCCATCACAATCTCATAAGAAGGGAAGTAACTAATCTCTGCTCCCTGCTCATCTTTTTGTGCATCTAATACATCGTGTAAGGCAGTAAATAATGCTGACTTACTTCTCTGATTCTCTACTATACCATCTTTAAAATGTCTCACTGGAGATACTGTAAACACAATCTGTATATCAGGGTTAATAGCTTGTACTAATTTAATGATTTTAGACAGACTAGCCTTTATTTCTTCATAGCTTAATAATCTCTTTTTGAAATTGTGCTGTGGTACCTTATGACAATTAGCAACAACCATTCCACTCTCGGTATGCTCATATACCCAAGCCGTCCCTAAAGTGATATACATAAAGGCACTTTCTTTTAACGCTACTTGTAAGTCAAACAACTTTACATTCAGCTTCGTCACAATATCTTCTTCTTCTAATTCATTCAAATCAGAATGTGCTATAAAGCTACTCCACACCTCGTTATGACAGAATACATCTGCGCTAGTAAACTCATGTCCATTTACAGCATACGCTAATACACGCTCTATCGCAATAGGATGAAACAGAATACCGAATGGGTTCACCACACTCTGGAACTGATACTCCTTTAACTTATCACTAATATTCACAGCAAAGCAAGACCCCATAGATAAGATCTTATGCTCGTACTTAATTCTATCCTTGGCTACCTTAGTAGGTACTACTGTACTAAACTTCATCCTCCTAAATTTATTAATGCACCTTAAATCCACAGCCACCATTTACTGCGAATAAATTCTACTTTACATAGCTTCAATTAGCTCTAAAACCACACTATAGTGTGCTTTAATCACTAATCTTGCTCTGTTTTGTATAATTTATTCTCGTTTAAACGTTTTCTATAGATTTAAGGTTGTATAAAAAAAGATTCTCATATGAGAATCTTTTTTATCTATTATTACTACAAATATAATACTATTTCAAATAATCTTTTGCGTGAGCAATAGCTTCTGCCATACCAGCTGGGTTCTTACCTCCTGCTGTAGCGAAGAATGCTTGTCCACCACCACCACCTTGGATGTGTTTACCTAACTCACGTACGATAGTACCAGCATTAAGACCTTTGCTTTCTACTATATCTTTAGATACATAACAAGTCAGCATTGGCTTATCATTAGCTACACTACCGAACAGTACATATAGATTAGAGAACTCATTACCTAACTCATACGCTAAGTCTTTCGCTCCTGAAGCATCTAAGTCCACTTCTACAGCTAAGAAAGCAATACCGTTCACTTCTTGGATTTGACCTTTTAAGTCTCCTTTTAAGTTCTTCGCTTTCTCTTTTAATAGTTGCTCTACTTGCTTTTTAAGCTTAGCATTCTCATCTTGAAGAGCACCTACAGCTTTTAGAGTATCTTGTGGATTCTTTAATACCATTTTGATCTCTTTAAGAGTCAACTCTTGTTCAGCGTAGAACTGACGAGCAGCTTTATTCGTAATCGCCTCAATACGACGAATACCCGCAGCTACAGCACCTTCACTTACGATCTTGAACTGCCAGATATCACTAGTATTCCCTACGTGAGTACCTCCACATAGCTCCATACTCTCTCCGAACTTAATAGCACGTACCTCATCACCATACTTCTCACCGAATAATGCCATAGCACCCTCAGCGATAGCCTGAGCCATAGGGATACTTCTGCGCTCTACTAATGGCAAGTGATCGTGAATTCTATCATTCACAAATGCCTCTACTTGTGCTAACTCTTCTTCTGTCACTTTAGAGAAGTGAGAGAAGTCAAAGCGCAAGTGCGTAGGAGCTACTAACGAACCTTTTTGTTCTACGTGAGTACCTAAGATAGTACGCAATGCTTGGTGTAGTAAGTGAGTAGCAGAGTGGTTAGCCATAGATTGCTTACGAGCATCTATATCTACCTTCGCTACTAAAGTTCCTTCTACATTAGCAGGAAGCTCTCTTACGATATGTAATATTAAGTTATTCTCTTTTTTTGTGTCGATTACTTCAATCGTGTCATTAGCAGATACTAATACTCCAGTATCTCCTACCTGTCCTCCTCCTTCTGGATAGAATGGTGTAGCGTCTAATACGATTTGGAATAACTTACCATCTTTTTTACTATCAATCTTTCTATAACGAGTGATCTTCACTTCATTCTCTAACTGATCGTATCCTACGAACTGCTCTACATTACCTGATACTAATACAGTCCAGTCATCTGTAGATACTTCTGAAGCTGCACGAGAACGTGTTTTTTGTTCTAACATTGCTGCGTCAAATCCAGCTTCGTCTAGTTCATATCCTTTCTCTCTAAGAATAAGCGCTGTCAAGTCAATAGGGAAACCAAACGTATCGTATAGTTCAAAAGCCTTCACTCCTGATACTACTTTTCCTTCTGTTTGTTTGATCACATTGTCTAATAAATGTAACCCTTGCTCTAACGTTCTTAAGAAAGAAGTTTCTTCTTCTTTAATCACGTTTTTCACTAATTCTTTTTGACTAGTGATTTCTGGGAAGAATGCTCCCATCTGTGCACTTAACACCTCTACTAATTCGTAGATAAATGGTTCTTTCTTATCTAAGAACGTAAATGCATAGCGAATAGCACGACGTAAGATACGACGGATCACATACCCTGCACCATTGTTAGAAGGCAACTGTCCATCTGCAATAGCAAAGGCAACTGCTCTTACGTGGTCAACGATAACACGGATAGCAATATTAATCTTCTCTTCCTCATCATCTTTTGCTTTCATTGTGTATTTACCACCTGTTAGCTCAGATACTTTAGCGATAAGTGGAGAGAATACATCTGTGTCATAGTTAGACTGTACTCCTTGAAGCACCATACATAGACGCTCAAATCCCATACCTGTATCTACGTGCTGAGCAGGTAACTTCTCTAAAGAACCATCCGCTTTACGGTTAAACTCCATAAATACGTTATTCCAGATCTCTACTACCTGTGGGTGATCACCATTCACTAATTCTCTACCTGCTATCTTTGCCTTCTCCTCAGCACTACGGATATCTACGTGAATCTCAGTACATGGTCCACATGGTCCTTGGTCTCCCATTTCCCAGAAGTTATCTTTCTTATTCCCCATCAGGATACGATCCTTATCAATTAGGGTACTCCAGATATCATAAGCTTCTTGGTCAAAAGGAACGTTCTCCTCTTCGCTACCTTCAAATACAGTAACGTATAAAATATCTTTAGGGATGTTATAAACTTCAGTCAATAATTCCCAAGCCCAATTGATAGCTTCTTTCTTAAAGTAATCTCCGAAACTCCAGTTCCCTAGCATCTCGAACATCGTGTGGTGGTATGTATCGATACCTACCTCTTCTAAGTCATTGTGCTTACCAGACACACGAAGACACTTCTGTGTATCAGTGATACGGTTACTTTTAGGCTTGGCGTTTCCTAAGAAATACTCTTTAAACTGGGCCATCCCAGAGTTATTAAACATTAAAGTTGGATCGTCTTTAAGAACGATCGGCGCAGAAGGTACAACCATGTGACCTCTTTCTTCAAAAAAGTTTAAAAACTTCTGACGAATTTCTTGTGATTTCATATCCTTTGGAAACTAATTTATTCTTTTATATTCTTATTATTAAGTTATTCGGTTAGTTGTTAAACATATTATAAATTAACGAATAACTAGCTTTTATTTTATTCTCTTTGGCACTTAAACTATCATTATAACGAAAACATTTTTTAAATTTGTTAGCTAACCAATGACAGCACTTTTTATAAGATACAAAAAAGATAGTGCAAAAATAGTGTTTTTTTAAAAATATGGCTAAGGTAAAATATTATTACGACCCTGAAAAATTAGCGTTCCTTAAAATACGCCCTAAAAAGTTTAGACAGATAGGTAATATACTCTTGTTTTTACTCACAGCAGCTATTTTTGGAGTGCTTGGATTAATCTTTTTAATTAATAGTGACATCTTACAAACTCCTAAAGAAAAGAAACAAGCTAGAGAAATAGCAGAATTCAAAACTAACTATACTCTTCTTAACAAGAAACTTGACCTGATCACAGAGGTACTAGACGAATTAGAGGTGCGAGATAACGATATTTATAGAGCTTACTTTAATACCGCGCCTATCCCTGATGAACAACGCAAGTCTGGTCTAGGAGGTATTAACAGATATAGATCATTCGTAGGGCTTAACAACGAAAAGCTATTGACAGAAACGAATGTGAAGATGGATCAACTACTGAAACAGGTAGCCATACAGTCCCAATCTTTAGATGACATCATCGCACTAGCCAAGAAGAAAGAAGAATTCTTATCTTCTATCCCAGCGATACAGCCAGTGAAGAATGAAGATCTAAAGAGAATGGCGTCCGGATACGGATATCGTAGTGACCCTTTTACTAAAATCAAGAAGTTCCACGCTGGTATGGACTTCTCTGCAGAGGTGGGTACTCCGATATACGCTACTGGAGACGGTAAAGTAATCCGTGCTAACAATGAACTATCTGGGTATGGTAACCTAATCGAAATAGATCACGGATACGGATATCTTACTAGATATGCTCACTTAAGCAAGTACCAAGCTCGAGCTGGACAATCTGTTAAACGTGGAGATATCATAGGATATGTAGGTAGTACTGGGCGTAGCTCTGGTCCTCACTTACACTATGAGGTACACTACCAAGGGAATGTAGTCAATCCACTGAATTACTACTACGGAGAAATCTCTGCTAAAGAATTTGAACTTCTATCACAAGAAGCTAACCAAGAAAACCAATCACTTGACTAATGGAATTAAACTTACCTGATAAACGATACTATAGCATTGGCGAACTTGCCAAGGCATTTGATGTAAATGCTTCGTTATTGCGATTCTGGGAGAAAGAATTTGACATTATCAAACCTAGAAAGAACGCAAAGGGAAATCGAATGTTCACACCTCAGGATGTGCAAAATCTTCAACTCATCTATCACTTAGTGAAAGAAAGAGGATTCACACTAGATGGTGCTAAAGAACACATGAAGAAGAATGCAAAAGACATTATGGATAACTTCGAAATCATACAGAAACTAGAAGGAATTAAAACAGCGCTACTGAATATTAAAAATGAACTCTAAATAACAATAAAATCAAAATGAAAAAAGCTTTACCAATTATCATCGTACTTGTAGTATTAATCGGAGGATTCTTTATGTATTCAATGAGTGTACGCAACAAAGCATTAGCATTTGACCAAGAAGTTAATACCTCATGGGCAGATGTACAAGGGGCTTACCAACGTAGAAATGACCTTATCGGAAACTTAGTAAACACTGTAAAAGGGGCTGCAGATTTCGAAAAATCAACATTAGAAGCTGTAGTAAATGCGCGCGCAAAAGCTACTTCTATTAATATAGATCCATCTAATGTAACTCCTGAACAATTCCAAGAATTCCAACAAGCTCAATCTGGTGTATCTAGTGCTTTAGGAAGACTATTAGTAACTGTAGAGAAATACCCTGATCTAAAAACAAATCAAAACTTCTTAAAACTACAGGATGAACTAGCTAGTACAGAGAATCAGATCTTTACTCAACGCAGTCGTTTTAATCAGACTGTAAAAGCATACAACACTTATATTGGTGGAGAACCACAAACTTATTTTTTAGGAAAATACCAACCTAGAGCGCACTTCCAAGCAGAAGCTGGAGCAGAGAAAGCACCTGAAGTAAAATTCTAAAAAACTAGATAATGGATAGACTAAGAGAGTTTTTAACCAAAACGGATGAAGAAGAAATTGTTCTTGCTATTACTCAAGCAGAGAAGAATACTTCTGGAGAGATTAGGGTTCATATCGAAACGACTTCTAAGAAAGATCCTTTTGAAAGAGCTCAGGAGGTCTTCTTCGAATTAGGCATAGATAAGACAGCTGCTAGAAATGGTGTGCTGTTTTACATCTGTATTAACTCTAAAGCATTCGTGATACTAGGTGATCAAGGAATAGACCATAAAGTTAAATCAGACAACTTCTGGGAAGGAACCAAAGAACTAGTCATTAATCACTTCAGACAAGGTCTGTTCAAAGAAGGATTAATCTACGGTATTCTAAAAGCAGGAAGTCAACTAAAAGTACACTTCCCTTCTCTAGAAGAAAATAAGAACGAATTATCAAACGAAATTTCAAAAGCATAAATCAATGATCAAGCTATTATTAAAAGCATATCATTTTATAACCCTGATTATAATTCTATTATTATCGCAGGTAACTTATGCTCAATTAGACGTTCCAAAGAAACCTTCTTTCCAAACTTCTGTATACGACTATGCTACCATACTAGAAGAGAATCAAATGAAGCAATTAGAGCGCAAACTCATTGCTTATAGTGATTCTACTTCTACTCAGATAGTACTGATTACCATTCCTTCTCTAAAAGGAGAAAATATTGGTATATTAGGACCTAAATGGGGACAAGAATGGGGCATCGGACAGAAAGGAAAGGACAATGGTATCGTTATCCTAATGGCGGCAAAAGAACGTCAGATCGGTATCTACCCTGGTTACGGAGTAGAACACCTTATCACAGCTGGACAAGGAGGAGAGATTATCCGTAATATCATTATCCCAGAGTTTAAGCGCAATGATTATTACGCAGGATTAGACAAAGGGACAGATGCTATCTTCGAGCTATTGACTGGTACCTATAAGGCAGACAAGACTGTTAGAACAGATGGGGATAATAGTATCGGTGGTCTAGCGTGTTTAGGAATCATCATACTGATCATCGTACTGACTATCGTATTCGGTAAGAAAGATAACAATGGAAGAGGCGGAGGTAATCATCGCTCACGTGACTTTGGAAGTAGCCTACTAGATATCCTGGTATTAAGCAGTCTTGGCCGTGGTGGCGGAGGCGGTGGAAGCTTCGGTGGCGGTGGTGGCTTCGGAAGTGGAGGCGGTGGCGGAGGCTTCGGTGGAGGCTTCGGTGGAGGCTTTGGCGGCGGTGGATTCTCCGGAGGAGGATCTAGCGGTAGCTGGTAGACATACGTCATTCTAAACATATAAGCAGGTAATATAGTAAGTGCTAGTCGCTTCTACATTACCTGCTTTTTTTATGCACTCTCGCTTGCTTTCATTAAAACACAACTACTTTACACCTCCATACTGACTCCATTATTTCACTAGATAAAACGGAGTCAGTACGGACTCATAACGGACTCACTAGGGACTCAGTCCGCACAAATCAAAAAGGCAAGTCGAGTATAACACTTATTCTAGCTATACTCTACTTGCCTTTATTATATTTTCTTGTATTTTATTTATGTACTGTTTTTAATAACTCATCACACGCATCGGTCTAGAGACTCCTCCTCTTCCTCTATTCCCTCCTTTTTTAGTTCCTGCGAACTCATTAAGCTTATAAGTCAGGGAGAACATCACATATCGCTTCAGTACTAAACTCTCAGAATCCACTATCTGCATTGGGTCTATCGTACGTGTACTACTTGTATTCTGATTTAATACATCATACACTTTCACCTTAGCACTGAATTTGTCTTTATAGAAATCATACGCTAGGCTAATATTCCACATATAGAAATCCTTCTTAAACCCTTTAGCAATCTGTGAATTATAATTATAAGCAAAGTCATTACCAAATATAACCTTCTTCGGCCAATACGTTGTAGTCTGTATATTAAATCTATGCGTAAAGTTAGAAGCTTTATCCACAGAGAAATTAGTATAACTCGTTGTATTATAATTATAGTTATACGATGGTTTTATAGACACCCATTCTCCGTAATCATAGGTTAGATACACACGTGGTCCCATCGTATTCCCTCTAGCCGTATAAGTCTCTCCATCTATATACCCGTTATTAATGGTCTGATTATATCTAAACATAATACCGTATCTCAGCGCATGCTCACCCCATTTACTATTCTTAAACCAGTCAGCCGTAACTCCCCATTGATAGTTCCCCTGTATATTCTTATACGTAGAGATAGCCTTCTTATCCTCATCATAGATTACAGATCCTACTATACTATTATCAAATATTCCTGCATTAGCCGAAATACTATATCCAGCACGAGTCTGAAAGTCATACGAACGGTAGCTCAAATTAACGTTATGCTGCCCAGTAGGCTTTAGATCAGGGTTACCGATCGTAGTCGTTAATGGGTTAGAGATATCTGTGATGTCAAGTAACTGGCTTGCACTTTGATAATTGACATTATATCGATAGATACCGAATAGACTCTTATCCTTCGTCAGTCTATAATTAATCATTGCATTAATATTCGGGTCGATATAGTGTTTATCTAGGCTATACCACTTCGCATTATAAAGAGCTGTAGCCGTATTCTTAACAATCTGAGTCCTTGTCGAAATATTAATATTGTACTTATTCTTATTCAACGCAAAGTTTACATAAGGAGATACCTTATTCCCAATATCCGTATATCTATTTGTCTCCAATACATTGACATCAGTATACCCCTGTTCTGTCTCATTATAGTTAAATACTTGTAGATCATTAATGCTCTGATCTCTACTCCAGTCCACCCCTACAGATACTCTTAATGAATCTGTGATAGGCTGTGTGAACTCTACAGATAGACCATAACTATCCGTAGTCGTATAATTCTTTCTATACTGTCTACGCCAATCGTTTTCTGTATCTGATTGAAAAAACTGCGTCAGAGACTCGCTCAATGCATTATTCGTAGCACTCCTATTACTGTTATTAAAACCGATGCTTAAATATTGTCCTTCTTTTTTAAACTTGCGTGTATATTGTGCAGACGAACCAAAGCTATCAGAATTCCCTCTAGATGATGAATGAGCATTGCTACTATTCAGTTTTTCTCCATGCTCGTCATAAGAAATTTGATTACTCTCACTAGTCGAATAGGTGTGATCTGTACTAAAATGAGGGCTAAAATAGAAAGCGTCTTTTTCTCCCATATAATCTACAGATACATTCCCTCTATGCCCTTCATTCCCTCCTAATGAAGAAGAATTAGAATCTGTGCTAAACTGCCCTGAAGGCAAAAACTTAGTACTAGACGACTTATTAGCTTGTTCTGTCTCTGCAAAGTTATAATCATAACTACCATTAACCTTGAGCTTATCAGATACATCCTCTACAAAGTTTAGTCCCAACATACGCGATTCTGTAAGCCCTCCTCTAGAGCGCCCCGTACGCATATTATCAAACACCTTGTCCATAGAGAATCCAACAGCATTGATATTATTAGCAGATCCGATCAGACTAATCTTTCTACGCTTATTAAAGGTATTTAAGAACATTCCTGCTTCATAGTGCTCATCTGTTCCATATCCGCCAGATACTCGCCCAAAGTGCCCTTTATTCTTATCTTCGTCTATCGTGATATTGATACTCGCATCATCTGTTCTACTGCGTTCACCTGTGAATTTTTCTTTCTTAGTCTTTTTTTCAGTGACCTGTACTTTCTTGATAATCTCAGCAGGTAAGTTCTCTAGTGCTACTGCTCCATCTTCGTTAAAGAAAGGTTTGCCATTGACTAAGATTTCATTGACAGGCTTACCATTGACCGTGATCTTTTTATTCTCATCTAGCTGCACCCCTGGTAGATTCTTTAAAAGCTCTTCAAGATTAGCATCAGGTCTTACCTTAAACGAAGCGGCGTTAAACTCTAAGGTATCCTTCTTCATTCGAATAGGAGGAGCATCAGCCACAATCAATACTTCGTCTAGTTGATTGCCATATTCTTTAAGGATAAGTGTTTTAAGGTCTATATTCTCTTGCACCCCTTTTTCAAACTTCTTAGCATAATCTTGGTACCCCACCATAGAAAGTTTGAGCACTGAAGGATCAGATAGCTTACTGAAGGCAAGCTTAAAGTTACCTTTGATATCCGTCATGGTGTACTCCACTAGCGTAGAGTCTTTCTCTTTCGATAGATATACCGTCACCGCTTCTATCGGTTGTTTTAAACTATCTACTACTGTCCCAGTAATATTCACAGTGCTCTGTGAGTACATATTCACACAGGAGATTAATAGTAGTAACGTCAATAAGTTTCTCATAAAAAAAGCGGTCAATGTTATTACACAAAGACCGCTAGTATATATAGAATATATTACTTACTATTTCTGACGGAAATAAATATCGATAGGCACACCACTGAAGTTGTACATTTCTCTTAACTTATTCTCAATATATCGTTTGTAAGGGTCTTTGATATATTGTGGCAAGTTAGCAAAAAATACGAATTGAGGTGTAGCTGTAGGCAATTGCATACAGTATTTTATCTTGATATATTTTCCTTTAATTGCAGGAGGTGGCGTATTCTCTACGATAGGCAACATCGCTTCATTAAATTTAGAAGTCGAAATTCTTGCTTTTCTATTTTCATATACTTCCACAGCAGTCTCTAACGCTTTTAATAAACGCTGTTTAGTCACTGTAGAGGTAAAGATAATAGGCACATCTGTAAATGGCGCGATCTCTTGACGGATTCTATCTTCAAACTGTTTAGTAGTCATAGTATCTTTCTCTACTAAATCCCATTTGTTTACAAGGATAACAACCCCTTTTCTATTCTTCTCTGCTAACCAGAATATATTCTGATCCTGTCCTTCGAACCCGCGTGTAGCATCTACCATAAGGATACATACATCACTGTGCTCGATAGCTCTCACAGATCTCATCACTGAGTAGAACTCTAAGTCTTCTTTTACTTTTGATTTTCTACGGATACCCGCAGTATCCACTAAGTTAAAGTCAAAACCAAACTGTGTAAAACGCGTATCAATAGCATCACGTGTAGTACCAGCAATATCTGTAACGATATAACGATCTTCACCAATAAGTGCATTGATAAAACTAGATTTACCAGCATTAGGACGACCTACAACACAAAAACGTGGTAACTCTTCTTCTTCTGTCTCTCTTACTTCTTCTTCTGGCAATGCAGCTACTACAGCATCTAATAGATCTCCAGTACCACTTCCACTCATCCCTGCGATAGGGTATATCTCTCCTAAACCTAGGTTATAGAACTCGAATGTATCATCCATACGCTTCGAGCTGTCCACTTTATTAACAGCTACGAACACAGGTTTAGTCTCCTTGCGCAATAAACGAGCTACTTCAGCATCCATAGGTGTGATACCCTCTTCTACATCTACTACAAATATTACTACATCACACTCTTCAATAGCTAAAGATACTTGACGTCTAATCTCACCTTCAAAAACATCGTCAGATCCTTTTATATATCCTCCAGTGTCAATCACTGAGAACTCTCTTCCATTCCACTCTGACTTGCCGTAGTTTCTATCACGTGTCACTCCACTAACCGAATCTACGATGGCATCTCTTCTTTGAATCAATCGATTAAAAAAAGTTGACTTCCCTACGTTTGGTCTACCAACTATGGCTACTATATTACTCATAAATATTTTAAATATGTCGCAAAGTTAGTATTTCAATGCGATATTTTAATGATTATTTTATTATTCCTTATTTCTTTTGATTATATCCAAAACGACGTAGTTGATAATCGCTCGATCTCCAATCTTTATTCACCTTTACGAATAGTTCTAAGTGAACTTTCTTCATAAAGAATTGTTCCATCTCTTCTCTAGCTGTTATCCCTACTTTCTTTAAAGCAGCACCTTTATGTCCGATGATAATCCCCTTCTGACTATCGCGCTCTACCATAATAACAGCTTTGATACGAATGATATTCTCTTCTTCTTTAAACTCCTCTGTCTCTACCTCTACAGCATAAGGCACCTCCTTATCATAGTTAAGCAAAATCTTCTCACGAATAATCTCGTTCACGAAGAAACGTTCTGACTTATCTGTTAGGGCATCTTTAGGGAAATACGGTGGAGATACTGGCAATAATTCTATGATACGATCATATACAGCCTGCGTATTAAACTTCTCTAAAGCAGATATTGGGAATATCTCAGCATTAGGAACCTTCTCACTCCATAGGGTTACTTGTTCCTCTAGTTGTTCTTGATTAGATTTGTCTATCTTATTTAGAAGCAACATTACAGGTACTTTAGAGTTGTTAATTCTAGCGAAGAACGCTTCGTCTTTTAACTCTCTCTCCCCTATCTCTACCATATAAATCAATACGTCCGCATCCTCAAAAGCAGATTTAACGAAATCCATCATTGATTCTTGTAATTCGTATGCAGGCTTAATAATACCAGGAGTATCTGAGAAAACGATCTGATAATCATCTCCATTTACGATTCCTAATATTCTATGTCTAGTAGTCTGTGCTTTAGAAGTGATGATAGACAATCTCTCTCCTACTAAAGCATTCATTAGTGTTGATTTACCTACATTTGGATT
The DNA here is from genome assembly GCF_001865835.1 of Myroides sp. ZB35. Taxonomy (NCBI): domain Bacteria; kingdom Pseudomonadati; phylum Bacteroidota; class Flavobacteriia; order Flavobacteriales; family Flavobacteriaceae; genus Myroides; species Myroides sp. ZB35. The sequence continues at coordinate 715,330 of NZ_CP017769.1, forward strand.
ACCAATAATGTTAACGTAACCAGCTTTATGCGTCATATTATTTAATTTTTTCGGTAGCAAAGGTAGCTTATATCAATGACATAGGAAAAATTAAATATTATTTATAACAACACTTTATATATATTTAGCTTTTGAAATATAAATAAACAATTAACCTATCTGAGGTTATATACTTAAAAATAGAAGAGAACAAATGATAGAAGAGAACAAAAAACATTGGTCTAAAGTAGAATACCTACACGAAACAGTCAAGAATCCTAATATACATATCAAGGGAACAACAAGTTATTACAGCAATGCCTGGACAGGCAGCTTTGAAGATAGTGTAGTACGTTATCTATACGGGGACGAATACAGTCTACAAGCCTGGGAACCACTATGGCATATAGATCAGCTATACATAGGATCTCATGTCTGTATAGCGGCGGAAGTCGTTATCTTAATGGGAGGGAATAATACGCATCGCACAGATTGGTTTAGTCTATACCCTTATCTAGATGTGATACAAGAAGCGTATCAGGCAAAAGGAGACACTACGATAGGCGATGGCGCATGGTTAGGTATGCGATCTATGATCATGCCTGGTATCACTATAGGAGAGGGAGCTATTATCGCCTCGGGTGCTGTCGTTATAAAGGATGTCGAACCGTATACTATCGTAGCTGGTAACCCTGCAAAGCCAATAAAACAGCGTTTCTCCGAAGAAATAATAAAAAAGTTATTGGATTTAAAAATTTATGATTGGTCAGAAGAAAAACTAAATCATCTCCTTAAACACTTATGTAACAATGACATTGAGGCTTTAGAATTAGCTCATTCTGAGTATACACAAGGCTTATAATCAAAATAAAAGTAAAAAAGAGCGAATTATTTTAGGGACTCATTTGTGAGTTCCAAATATTAGTTCTATATTTGCACCACAATAACGCGGGATAGAGCAGTAGGCAGCTCGTCGGGCTCATAACCCGAAGGTCACAGGTTCGAGTCCTGTTCCCGCTACTAAGTAAAAGCCATTTCTAACGAAGTGGCTTTTTTATTTGATGATACTCTGTTGGTACTTGTACATATTTATAGCAACACTTAGCAATCCAAGCAAACCAATACCTAATACAAGTAAACCAACTGCTATCTCTTCTAAAACACTAGAAACAGCAAAATAGTATCCTACTCCACCTCCAATAAAAGAAAGCACAGCCATTAGCGTTATAATATATAAGGCTATTACACCTTTCTTCTTGTCCTGCCATATACGTTTAGAGAAATTATTCTGCGTCTTGGTCGAATCCTGCAATGCCGAAAAGCTGACCCCAATTCCTATAAACATCAATGCATTATTCATACACGATAAATAAGTATCCATATTACCGAAAGCTATTCTATCATAGATCGGTTTAAAGCTATAGAATAAAGCTATTAATAGAAAAGGGTACTGTAGGTAACTAATAATTTGAAATGTTTTCTCAATATTCTTCATATAATAGGGAAGTATTAATTCATAATAAGTCTCAGAAACAGAATAAGTACTATTATTACCCTGACTAACACAGTCAAAAATACTAAAATATTCACAAAATAAATGAATCACCTCTTTTTTAATTAACACTTACACACCTATCAAACAACTTTCTTAAAAAGAATATAACCTTCTAGTAATATTACTTCTATAAAATATATTATCAATAATAATTAAGTAAAAAAGACTCCTAGCAGTGAAAAACATTTAACATTAAAGCCAATAAACACTGTTTTACTCAATTGTCTGATTTTGTCAACCCGAATATTGGTTGTACATTTGTACCACAATAGCGCGGGATAGAGCAGTAGGCAGCTCGTCGGGCTCATAACCCGAAGGTCACAGGTTCGAGTCCTGTTCCCGCTACTAAGTAAAAGCCACTTCAATCACTTGAAGTGGTTTTTTCTTGAAATAATATAACTTTATTACGCCTATTTTATAAAAAAAGGGATTACTTAATGTAATCCCTTTTTTATTATCTATTGTAATTGTTCGTGGATTTCTTCCCACTCAATCATCAAATCATCAATCTTATTCTTTTTCTTCTCATAGTCACTAAAGAAATTAGAGTCAGCCATTAGTTTTTCATAGTCCACAGCTAGACGTTCATCATCCTTAGCTACCTTTTTTTCAAGTTCAGCTATTTCATTCTCAATCTTGCTCAATCTATTTTGAAGTGTCTTTTGCTTCTTTTGTTCTTCATAAGATAAAGCAGGTGCTTTTTTCTCCTCCACCACTACTGCTTTAGCTACTGGAGCAACAGTTACTTTCTCGATTTCACGCATATTCTGTGCATTGCGCTCTTCTAAGAAGTAATTGATATCACCTAAGTATTGTTTTATCTTCTGATCCTTAAACTCATAAACCAACTGCGTTAACCCTTGTAAAAAGTCACGGTCGTGAGATACTAACAGTAAAGTTCCCTTAAAGTTCTCTAGAGCTTTCTTCAATACGTTTTTAGACTTAATATCCAAGTGGTTCGTCGGCTCATCCATCAGCAATACGTTGATAGGAAGAAGTAACATTTTACACAACGCAAGTCTGTTACGCTCTCCTCCTGACAGTACTTTCACCTTCTTCTCAACATCGTCCCCTCTAAATAAGAAAGACCCTAGCATATCACGTACTTTCACACGATTACTATCAGTAGCCGCGTCTAACATTGTGTCTAATACCGTTTTCTCACCATCTAAGTAGTCTGCCTGATTCTGAGCGAAGTATCCTAATTGAACATTGTGTCCTAGCTTAATAGTACCCTCGTATTCAAACTCCTCCATTATAGCTTTGATCAACGTAGATTTACCTTGACCATTCTGTCCTACAAAGGCTACCTTAGTACCACGTTCAATTAAAAGATCAATATCTTTAAAGATCACTTTATCACCATAACGCTTCGTTACTTTATCAATTTCCAAAACTACTTTACCTGGATCTATACTCACAGGGAAAGAGATATTCATCACCGCATTATCATCCTCATCTACTTCGATACGCTCTACTTTATCCAATTTCTTGATAAGAGATTGTGCCATAGAAGCCTTCGTCGCTTTATATCTAAACTTCTCGATAAGTTTCTCTGTCTCCTCAATCTTCTTCGCCTGATTCTTTTGAGAAGCTAACTGCATCTCACGAAGCTCTTCACGCAATACTAAATACTGTGAATAAGGCTTATTAAAGTCATATATCTTCCCTAGTGATATTTCTATCGTACGATTCGTTACGTTGTCTAAGAACATCTTATCGTGCGAAATAATCACTACTGCACCAGCATACGACTTTAAGAATTGTTCTAACCAAATGATACTCTCGATATCCAAGTGGTTCGTTGGCTCATCCAGAAGTAACAAATCGTTATCTTGTAATAACAATTTCGCTAGCTCGATACGCATACGCCATCCTCCAGAGAAAGTATCTGTCTGATTATTAAAATCCTCACGTTTAAAACCAAGTCCTAATAAGATACGTTCTGTGTTACCAACATAATTATATCCTCCGATAATCTCAAAGCGGTGCGTCAAATCACTTAACTTTTCGATTAACTCACTATAACTTTCAGACTCATAGTCTGTACGTTCATTTAATTCAATATTAACCTTTTCAAGATCTGCTTCTACCTTCTTGATTTCTACGAAAGCTTGATAAGCTTCGTCTAGTACAGTCCTACCAGGTATAAAATCAATATCCTGTCTTAAGAATCCGATACGGAGGTCTTTTTCAACAGCCATACTTCCAGTATCAGGCTCTAAATCTCCTGATAATAATTTCAACATAGTGGACTTACCAGCTCCATTCTTCCCAACTAACCCCACACGGTCACCTGCACCGATGCGGAATGTCACATTCTCAAATAAATACTCACCAGAAAAAGAAACTGATAGATTGTGTATATTTAACATACTTAGATTGTACTAAAATTTAAACTTCTTATATCTATGAATAGAGATATTCTCCTCTAGCTCCATAGCCTTTTCTATATTATTATATAATTTCTCTGCTAAGAAAGGGCCTAATAACACCCCTCTAGTTCCCAATCCATTCAACACATGGATTCTCGCAGACTCTCGACTTCTTCCTAACAATGGACGACGATCTTTTACAGTAGGACGCACACCAGCATTATGAGCTACTACTTCAAAGTCTAAGTCAACAACATCTCTCAATCCTTCTAATAACTCTCTTAACCCTTCTTCTGTAGTCGTATCTGTTTTATCTTCCCAATCATAAGTAGCACCTACTTTATATAGATCATTACCTACTGGGATTAAAAATACATTTGCCTTCAATATAATATCTATATTAAGATTTGGAATCTTCACCAAAAGCACCTCACCTTTAGTACCATCTAAAGGCAAATCTTTAAAGAATGGATTCTGTAACATCCCAAAACCTTCTGCAAAAACAATATGCTTAGCCACTATATCCTTATAGCTAACTTCATCCTCTGTATAACTTAAACAATCGTAATCAAAATCCTCTTGTCTATAACTCTTGATTTCGTTCAAATAAGCTCTATAAGCCTTAATCAAGGTTTTAGTTTCGACATAACCTGTATAATTCACTTCACCAAAACCAAAAGGAGACTTCACTCCATTAATTTCATTACGAACTAACTTAGGCGATAAATACTTTTCTAAATTAGGTTTATCAGCTGCATGGAACCAATTATTCTGCTCCTCAACAGATAACAATCTTCTGTACAAAGGCATTTCAAAGATAAACTTCTCTCCTAACTTTCTTTCTAATGCTGCATAAAAAGGCAAAGCAATATCTAATTGTTCTCCTACTTTCCACACATCCGTGAAACGCTTTAATACAACAGGGTTATACATTCCACCGGCCATTAGTGAAGATGAGCGCTTCTCATTGTCTATCACCACAAAGGTCTTTCCTTCACTAGCTAGTTTTTCTGTAAAACAGATTCCTGCCAAACCCGTACCTACTACAATATAATCTACCATACTTAAAGCCATTAAAAAAGCTCTTATCTATTCTAATAGATAAGAGCTTAATAAATTAGAAACTACAAAATTAGTAATTCCACATATCATCTTCAAGGTTTCGAATCAATTCTTTAATTCTTTCTGCCTCAAATAAACGTTTTAAATCATTACTCTTGATGTAATCATCAATTTTACGATTACCGTATTGGTTATCTGCTTTATAAATAGTAGCACTGAATCTTCTCGAGTTTAACAAATGGTCAAAGTTGATAGGATTAAGTGGGTTCTTAGCATTGAATGCATAGTTTTGGAACAATGTATTACGAGCATCAGCAAAGAATATCCAGAATAACTCTACATAGTTCTCATTAGCTGATCCTTTAGTATACAAGTCTGCTACTACTGGAGCAATACCTAATAATCTATATTTTAGCTGTCCTTCATTTCTATCGAAATACCACATACCCATGATGTGATACTCTTTAACGTCAGAAGGTCTTAACTCTATTTTCTGAATATATTCCTCAGGAATAGCTTCTCCAGCATTGTAATACTCGATACCAGCATCTGTAGTATCAACTCTCACGAAAGAGTCTTGAATATCTTTTAATGTACGTTGATTTTTAAAATCACTATTATCATACACTTCAGTAATCTCTCCAGATTTAATACCATCGATTAAAACTTGGAACAGAGGTTTTCTTCCTTCAGATGAATACTCATCAATAGGATATAGATACATCTCATTCGCTTTCTCAGCTAATGAAATATTCTCCCATACTTTAATACCGAATAAGATATCTTTCTCACGAACGTGTCCGTAAGGTATTGGTCCTTCTGCTTTGATTAGAATCTCCGAGATTGGCATAATACCAATATCAGCAGCAGATTTTGCATTCAATAGATTCGTCTGAGCGAATGATGCTATTGAAAACAGCGTAAACACTATATATAGTGAAAAATTCTTCAAGTTCATATTCTTCAAAATTTTCTTCTTATAAATTTAAGTGAAATTACATAATCTCAAACGTACATGGTGATGTTTTTTTCAATGCATAGTCTCCTGCACCTTCTAAACGCACTTTAATATCCGAAATTACTACCACGTCACCTAACTGAGCTCTACGAATAGCCGCTTTTGCTCTTTCATTCATTCTATTTCCAGGAACAACGATACTAGGTTGTCCAGGTATTTGCAATACAAAACTAGTAACTGTAAGATTTAAATCAAAGTCAAAGTCTTCTAATTTAGCACCGATAGTCACAATCTCTAAGTTAGACTTAGGTCCCTTAGCATTGAACTCCCCACGTACTGTTCCTCTTGGAGAAGGAATATCTTTAATACGGAAAACTTTTCTATCAGATACTTTTTGTCCATCAGGTAAAGTCCCTGTTACATTAATAACTACTTCTCTTCCTGATTGTGGTCTTAGTGTATATTTACCACCTCCTTGACTTGTAAGTCCTGGAGCAGAAGCTTGTACTTTATCATTAGCGATACCAGCAAACGAAATAGTCATAGGGTTAGAAACACCACGATATACTACGTTCATCTTATCAGCAGATATATTAGCTGAGTTCGGTTTAGGTACTACTACATAACTACCTTTAATATCAATCTCTACTGGCTGACCATCCTCTACGAAAGTAAACTTACCTCCGATTTGGTGCTCACCTACGTTACCAACAGTAAACCCTAAGTTAACTTGTCCATCAACTAATGATTTAGATAAATCAATGTTTTGACCATTAACAACTACTTTAGTAGGAACAGTTGATTTGTCATAACGACCTAAGACAACTTTACCTTTATAAGTTTCACCAGCAAAAAGAGTAGATTTATCAGCTACTACGATTGCTTGATAGTTCTTCATAGATGCAGCTTTACTAAGTGTATTACCCATTAAGCTGTTATAAATCTCTGCCTCAACTATTTTTGCATCGTTTTGCATTGTTGATAACTTAGTCAAAGAAGCAATAGCTGGGAAACCATAGAAGTTATAATTTAAATAAGCTCTATCTTTTCCTTGGCTATCTTTAACATCGTTTAGATTAAATTTACTATTTATATCTAATACGATAGGTTGGAACTTAGCATCTTTTTCTAAGATATCAAGAAGTGCTTTTTTGTACTTATTAATACCATCGATAAAAGCCTGTCCTTCTGCTGAATAATTATCACCTGTGAACCAAGCATCATTGATAATATCAGATTTATTCATACGCTCAGCAGGTAACTTACCATTCTCTGTGCGTTCTCCTTCAAATTCGCTAGTAATTAGAGTTTTATATTTACCCACGAAGTCATAGAACTCTTGCGTAATTTTCTCTACTTGCTTTGCTTTTTTTGCAGGGTCAGCGAATTGAGCTGGGTTTTCCTCAGCTTTCTTCTCTAAAGCCCCTAGCAAACCTTCATTATTTGCTTTTGCACCTTCATTAGCTGCCTCGAACTTCTCGTTCACTACACCAAAAGCTGATAAAACCTCTGTAGATACCTGAAGTGCCATCATCGCGATAAACACCAGATACATCAGGTTAATCATCTTTTGTCTTGGGGTCAGTTTTTGTTTAGCCATTACCTTATAATATTTTAAAAATTATAAACTAATTAGCATTTCTTCCACCACCCATAGCAGAAAGCATTCCACCATAAACGTTGTTTAATGACGCTAAATTGTTTGTTAATGCTTGCATTTGCTCTTTTAACTGAGCATTGTTTTCAGCTACTGCCTTATTGATTTCAGCATTCGCTGTTGCGCTTTCTAATTGTACTTTATAAGCTTTATTTAGAGACTCTAACTGTTGAGCAGCTAATGTCATTTCTTGCGCATATTTTTGTGTTGAAGCAACAGAATTCACAGAAGGCCCCATCTCTCTAGAAGCAGCCTCGAAGTTACGAATACTATTTCCTAAGCTATTCATTAACTCTCCATCAATTTTAGCATCCTTCAACATCTGATCTAATTTTTTAGAAAGCATCCCTTCTGTATCTTGAGGCTCTACAACAGCTTGTTTAGCCACTTTTACTTCTCTAGCTTTCCCATCTTTTAATTCTGGATATACCTTTGCCCAATCTAATTCCTCATCAACTGGCTCGAATGCAGAGATTGCAAAAATAAACGCCTCTACTAATAGACCTGCAGTTAACATATTGTTACCATTAAAAGGTCCAAATTCCATGTGCGTAATTTTAAATAATGCACCGATGATTACTACTGAAGCTCCCATTCCATAACAGAAGTTCATCACTTTTTTAGATATTGCCATAGCCTTTTTCTTCTTTTATTTTTTTGTTTGATTATTAACGAGCCATTTTTGCTTGGTTAACACGTGATAAAGAACCTGACACAGATTGTACTGTTCTAAATCCAATGTAACTTCTTGCTGAATCTGCGTACTCAGAATCACGAGTAGCAACTTGTAAGAAATATGCTGGGTCTCTCCAAGAACCACCTCTTACTACTTTTAGTGGGCTTTCGCTAGGTCTATTTCTAGGCTTTAAAGCTGACATGTGATCGTAACTAGAAGCATCATAAGTAGAGCTAGTCCACTCTGCTACGTTACCTGCCATATTGTATAAGTTATATCCATTAGGAGGGTAAGAACGAACATTAGCTGTATAAAGAGCTCCATCTGCTGCATAATCAAAACGAGTTGGTTTAAAGTTTGCCATAAAGCATCCTTTCTCATCCGTTGCATAAGGTCCACCCCAAGGATACATAGCTCCTTCTAGACCACCTCTAGCAGCGTACTCCCACTCACTTTCCATTGGCAAACGGAATTCATTGATCTCAAGAGTCATCTTATTATCTTTCAGATAAATGTTTTTATACATTGATCTCCATGCAGCGAATGCTTTAGCTTGGTGCCAGTTTACCCCTACTACAGGATAATCACCAAAAGCTTCGTGCCAGAAGTAATCATTGTGCATTGGTTCGTTATAAGAATATTGGAATTCTTTAATCCAACGTGTTGTATCAGGATAGATTAATAGCGTCTCCGTTTTTAAGTGTCTATTTCTCTTCCCTCTATTTTCTGTTGATCTATCTCTAGTAGCTGCATCTACATCTACATAAGAATATTTAAACTTCAACTTAGAGTTATCGAAAGTAGTCATACCATTATACGTCTCACTAGCTGGGATATATAATGAATCCATTACTTCCACATAGTTAGCGTCTGGATACTTTCTAGTATCTTTCACTAAAGGAACTTTTTTATTTAAACGACGTCCAGAGTAGATATCATCACTCACCTGAAGGCTGTAATAGTTCTCATACATATATCGTTGGTATGGGGTCATTCTTTCTAAATCCTCTTCGGCATCTAAGAATGCATACGCACCGATACCACCTGATTCTTTAGCCACACCCATTTCATCAGCTGCAATAGCTAATTTAGTTCGAACAACTGAATCCTTTACCCATTCTACGAATTTACGGTATTGGTTATTCGAAATTTCAGTTTCATCCATATAAAATGAACCGATAGTAACTGTTTTTGTTGGTGCATCTTGGGCTCCTAAGAAATCCTCATTGGCTTGACCCATGGTAAAAGTACCTCCTGGAATAAGTGACATCCCTTGTGGTTTCTCACTGCTCCATCTTTTTCCAGCCTCACCATGCATCAATTCACCTCGATCTCCAGTTCCACAACTGGTCATCAAAGCTAAAACTGCTCCTAACGTAATGATCTTCTTCATATAATTTTAGGTTTTTATGTACTACTATAAAATACTTACAAGTAATTTTTTTTCTTTTTATTTCACAAAACAAAGCTAAAAATTAATTTAACTTAATTATTTATTTTTGTTAAATTAATTTTTATACTACACTTTTTTTTATTGTTCGCCACCATCTTTCAGGTATAACTTGGCTTATAGCCAGCTCATAATCCTCATAACTACAAGGCAACAACACTTTTCTTTCGGCATCCATCGTTTCTATAGAAGCCTCTATCCACCAGCGTTCAGAGATATCACTCTTATAGAATATCAAGTCGTCATATCCTTCTATCGGCACGATATACTTCATATAACTAGCCTTACTGACAAAAGGGTATTCATTCGATCTATAATTAACACCTTCCACAAAATACCAAAGGATTTGTGCTATTAATAACGTTTCATTTTTATTATTATTATAATTAAATATTCCAAAAGATGAAACTCTATCACTTAACCCACTATATCTAGCTAAGGCACATATCTCTCTTCCATCAAATCCATTCGGATTAAAGAACTCAAAATTACCAGAATCAGCAGACTTAACAGAAGTCATATCGATACTTACGATATCAGCATCTCTAAGTACTGGCTCAGCTAATTTTATATTACCAGATATTTCTCCTACTCTATACGCCTCAAAATATAAACTTGCAATTAAGTCTATTTCTTCTTGTGCATTGAAGTAAGTCTGATACCCAATATTAGAAAAATTAAACAGATTCGTAGGCTCTTCTAGTATAATACGCGTCAGATAACTATTTGCCACATCACCTTCTGTCTTAGAAAGGTCTAACTTAGCATCTATAGACACTAGATTCACAGACTGCTCTAGCGCATCATATGCTCTATACATCGCATAGGTCATATCCTGAGACCCTCCTACGAATATAGGGATTACCCCTTGTCTCACTAGATCAGCTACTAGATTCTTCACTAAATAATAAGTATCTTCTAATCTCTCACCCGCTACTACATCTCCTAAGTCTATAATATTCACACCCCAGTTACCAGGATATAACGAATACCAAGCCTTTCTTATTTTAGTGATATCTACTATACTCACTCCTTCACCATTACCTCGATTATCGCTAATACCTATAATAGCAATATTATATCGACCTTCATTCTCAAAAGAACCACCAGAGAAGAACGTTACTTTCTTCCCTATACACTGACTCTGTAAACCATCTATATAAGTGATTAATTCGTTATTTATCGGTCTTAGCAGTTCGTAGATCATTCTTTCTTATTTTTTAGTCGTCTTCTTAGTTGCTGTTTTCTTAGCAGTAGTAGTTGCTTTTTTAGCTGTCGTTTTCTTAGCAGCTGTCTTTTTAGCAGGCGCTTTTGCTTCGATCATTGCCTTTACCTCATCTAGAGATAACGCTGCAGCATCCACATCCTTACCTAGCTCTATCTTCGTTTTTCCTTTTAAGATTACAGAACGACCCCATCTTGCTTTCTCTACTCGGATACCTTCTTCTGCCCAATCGTGAATTACCTTATCCTTCTCTTTCTGAATCTTATCTTCGATTAGCTCGTTGATATCCGCTTGAGATAGATTGTCGAAGTTATACTTCTTATTCACGTTGATAAAAATACCATTCCACTTTAAGTATGGTCCGAAGCGTCCCACACCTTTCTGCACAGGCAGCCCTTGGTATGTAGCGATAGGAGCATCTGCTTGCTCTTTCTCTTTGATTAATTCTAATGCTCTATCTAGCGTCACATCAGCAGGTTCTTCTCCTTTAGGCAGAGAGATAAATGACTTACCTACTCTCACATAAGGACCAAATCTACCATTGTTTACCTCTACTTCTTCTCCTTTATATTCTCCTAATACCTTTGGCAATAGGAATAATGCTAGTGCTTCTTCTAATGTAATCGTACCGATATTCTGCTCAGCAGTAAGGCTAGCATATTGCTTCTCTTCATCCTCAGGATTACCGATCTGCGCCACAGGACCAAACTTAGCTAAACGCACTAATACTGTACGTCCACTCTTAGGGTCGATACCTAATATACGCTCTCCAGACTCGCGCTCTGCGTTCTCTTCTACATCTTTCACTGTTGGGTGGAAGTGATCGTAGAACTCTCTCATCATCTTAGCCCAATCCTCATTACCAGCCGCGATCTCATCGAAGTCCTCTTCTACCTTAGCAGTGAAGTTATAATCTAAGATCGTCTTAAAGTTCTTCACTAAGAAGTCATTCACGATCATACCGATATCTGTAGGTACTAACTTCCCTTTATCAGATCCTGTCTTCTCTGTCAGCACCTTCTCTTTCACCTCAGCACCTCTAAGCATCATCATCTTATAGTTGCGCTCTTTACCTTCAGTCTCTCCTTTTTCGACATACGTTCTAGCGATAATAGTAGAAATAGTAGGTGCATAAGTAGACGGACGACCGATACCTAGCTCCTCTAACTTCTTCACTAATGACGCTTCTGTATATCTAGCAGCAGGCTTAGTAAAACGTTGAGTAGCTACTAACGCATTTTGTTCTAATCCTTCTCCAATTCTCAATGCTGGTAAGATTCCTTCTACTTCTTCATCCTCATCATCATGCCCTTCTAAGTACACTTTTAAGAATCCTTCAAAAAGCAATACCTCACCCGTAGCCACAAATAACTCTTTAAACTTATTTGCTTCTATACGCACATTCGTTCTCTCTAACTGAGCATCACTCATCTGAGATGCCAAAGTACGCTTCCAGATCAGATCATATAGACGAGCCTGATCTCTATCTACAGGAGCACTGTGCAGAGCCATATTCGTCGGACGGATAGCCTCGTGCGCCTCTTGAGCTCCTTTGCTCTTAGTCGTATAAGTACGTGGTTTAGAATATTCTGCTCCGTAAGACTTCGTGATTTCAGCTGCTGCTGCACTCATTGCCTCTTTAGATAAGTTCACACTATCCGTTCTCATATACGTGATCAGTCCGCTCTCGTATAAACGCTGCGCTAACATCATCGTCTGACCTACTGAGTAGTGAAGCTTTCTAGCCGCTTCCTGTTGTAGTGTAGAAGTGGTGAATGGAGCTGCAGGTGATTTCTTAGCAGGTTTAGTCTCTAAATCTGCTACTCTGTACGCTGCTCCAATATTAACTGCTAAAAAGTCTCTTGCCTCTTTCTCAGTTGCAAAGTTCTTAGGCAGTTTAGCTTTTAATGTTTTTCCTTCAGCAGTCTTAAACTCTGCTGATATATGGTAAGATGACTCTACCTTAAAGTCATTAATCTCTCTTTCTCTCTCTACGATAAGACGTACAGCCACAGACTGTACACGTCCAGCAGATAATCCTCCTTTTACTTTTTTCCACAGTACTGGAGACAATTCATACCCCACTAATCTATCTAGTACACGACGAGCCTGTTGTGCATTCACTAGATTATAGTCTATCTGACGCGGGTTATCTATCGCTTTTAAAATAGCATTTTTTGTAATCTCGTGGAATACAATACGCTTTGTATTATTACTCTTTAAATTTAGTTCTTCCGCTAAGTGCCATGCAATAGCCTCTCCCTCGCGGTCCTCATCGGATGCTAACCAAACCATTTCAGCTTTCTTCGCAAGATCCTTTAACTTCTTAACTACCGCCTTCTTATCACTCGATACCTCATATTTAGGCTTAAAGTTATTCTCTACATCTACTCCTATTTCTTTAGAAGGCAGATCCGCTATATGTCCATAGCTAGACTCTACCTGATAATCCTGTCCTAAAAATTTTTCAATGGTTTTTGCCTTTGCAGGTGACTCAACAATCACTAAATTCTTTGCCATACTTCATTATTTTGTGAAGCAAAAATATATGATTTTTTTGAATATATCCGTGCCACTACTTATTAATGCTTCTTTTAACTAATATGCCAGCATATAAAAATTGTAATAATTACCTAGTTATTCGTAAAATAAACCAACATTCTAGTAATAAACCGATATATTGATTTTTTTTACAAACAAAATCAAGAAATTACACAATTTAATAACAATTCTCTAAATTTTTTAATTTTTACCTCTCTCAATGCTTTTATACCTCTTTTATTTCGCACAATGCTTAAAGTTTTCTAAACCTTTAGAAGTAAAAAAGTCAATAGTGAATGTTCTGTTTAACAACTAAACAATTTCCATTTTTTTAAAATCACTTTTTATTTATAACCTTAGTTCTATTAATCAATTGTTTTAAATAATTACTTAATAAGCAAAAACAGTATTAGTTTAAACATTATAAATACAACGACTTAGTGTTTTTTAAAGGCGTGTACGTAAAAAACTATTTTTAGCTCATCAGCATATACTAGTTAACTAAAGATATTTTCGTTCTGATCTACTAGGGGATTACTTGAGGGTTTCTTGCACCTTTCTTCGACAAAGATGCCTTCTGGGCAAGGAAAGCCCTAGAAAACTCCTAGGAATCCCCTAAGAAGTGCAAGCGAAGTACACATATTTATATCATTTAAAAACAACATTATTTTAGAATCGTGCATAAAATCTTTTTAATTGAACTGAGGTTTATATGTTTTGTTTAATATTTATAGTTTTATATATATGCCCCACTATTCATCGTATCATTATTAGAAATTTCCTTGTATTCCATTTTATTTTGGTAGTAGATGGTTCGGGTAGAGATAGGGTTCGCTTTTAGAAAACACCTCTCATCCCAAGTAAACACTGACTATCTCCGAACAGCTTCCGAACGAAAATAAACCAAAACAACACTACACACTGAATATCAACAAAATAAAATCAAAACAAAAGTGCATACGAGGTCAAAAAGGGATTATAGAGCCATAAACGCCAAATCAGTTCATTAGTATCCATTCTGTAATAATCAACTCAACAACTTAGAATTACAACTCAAAGATTATGAGCAAAAAAGGTATTCTATAGCGTTAAATAAAATGGGGTACAAAAAAACTTTAAAACTAACACTGTCATCTTGTCAGTTAGACAAAAAAAAGTATCTTTGTCCCTTAAAGTAAAACATCCTTAAAGTATCTTATGGAAAAGGTAATTGACGAAAATAAACAAGGTACAAGCTTACATTTAGAACAAAAACAAGACAACAACAAGAAGCTATTTATCGAAAGCTACGGTTGTCAAATGAATTTCTCTGACAGTGAGATTGTAGCATCTATCCTATCTAACGAAGGGTATAATACAACAGACAACTTAGAAGAAGCGGACTTAGTGTTAGTAAACACTTGTTCGATCAGAGATAAAGCAGAACAAACTGTTCGCAAACGTTTAGACCAATACAACCAAGTAAAAAGAAAGAACCCTGGTATGAAGGTAGGTGTTCTAGGGTGTATGGCTGAGCGTCTTAAAGCAAAGTTCTTAGAAGAAGAAAAAATCGTGGACATGGTAGTAGGTCCTGATGCTTATAAAGATCTTCCTAACTTACTTAAAGACGTAGAAGAAGGTAGAGATGCGATCAACGTGATCTTATCTAAAGATGAGACTTATGGTGATATCTCTCCAGTGCGTCTACAGAGTAATGGGGTGACAGCATTCGTATCTATCACTAGAGGATGTGATAATATGTGTACATTCTGCGTGGTACCATTCACTAGAGGTCGTGAGCGTAGCCGTGACCCACAGAGTATCATAGAAGAAATCACAGACTTACAAGAGAGAGGTTTTAAAGAAATCACATTACTAGGTCAGAACGTAGATAGCTACCTATGGTATGGTGGAGGTCTTAAAAAAGACTTCGATAAAGCTAGCGATATGCAGAAAGCGACAGCTGTAGATTTCGCTCAGTTATTAGATCAGTGTGCTACTACATTCCCTAAGATGCGTTTCCGTTTCTCTACTTCTAATCCTCAAGATATGCATATCGAGGTGATAGAGTCTATCGCTAGACATGAGAACATCTGTAAGTATATCCACTTACCAGTACAGTCTGGAAGTACACGTATCTTACAGGAGATGAACCGTCAGCATACTAGAGAAGAATACATCGAACTAGTAGATAAGATCTATGCATTGATACCAGATATCTCGTTATCACAAGATATGATCACTGGATTCCCTACAGAGACTGAAGAGGATCACCAGGATACATTATCACTAATGGAGCACGTGAGATATGACTTCGGATTTATGTTCGCCTACTCTGAGAGACCAGGTACATTAGCTGCTCGTAAGTTAGAGGATGATGTGCCAGAAGAGGTTAAAAAACGCCGTCTTACAGAGATCATCGCTGTACAAAACAAAATCAGCCTTGAGCGTACAAAACGCTTCGTAGGTCAAACAGTAGAAGTGCTTATCGAGAAAACATCTAAGCGTAATGAAGACGAGTGGTCTGGGCGTAACTCTCAGAACACTACAGTAGTATTCCCTAAGGAGCACTATAACGTAGGAGACTTCGTGATGGTAGAGATCGCTGACTGTACTTCTGCTACATTAATCGGTAAAGCGGTAGGATACTCTCCTATGCAAGGATAGTAAATAGCAATATTTAAAATATAAGAATGGAAAACCTTCAAGTCATAAAACAACGCTTCGAAATTATCGGTAACGATGTCAAACTAAACCGTGCATTGGAAAAAGCTATACAAGTAGCTCCTACTGATATCTCAGTCTTAGTCACTGGAGAGAGTGGTGTGGGTAAAGAAAGTATTCCTAAGATTATACATTCTATGTCTCATCGAAAGCACGGTAAGTTCATCGCGGTGAACTGTGGTGCTATCCCAGAAGGGACGATAGACAGTGAGTTATTCGGACACGAAAAAGGGGCTTTTACGGGTGCTATAAGCACTCGTGAAGGTTACTTCGAAGAGGCAGATGGCGGTACAATCTTCTTAGATGAAGTGGGAGAACTACCTCTGACTACTCAGGTAAGACTATTGCGTGTGTTAGAGAATGGAGAGTTTATAAAAGTAGGTTCTTCTAAAGTCCAAAAAACAGATATACGCATCATCGCTGCGACTAATGTCAATATGATGGATGCTATCAATAAGGGCAAGTTTAGAGAAGACCTATACTACAGACTGAGTACGGTAGAGATCACCTTACCTCCTCTACGCGAGCGAGGCGAAGATATCCACCTACTGTTCAGAAAGTTTGCTTCTGACTTCTCACATAAGTATAAGATGCCTCCGATAAAGCTAGAGCCTGCTGCAGCTGCATACCTTATGCGCTATAGCTGGAATGGTAATATCCGTCAGTTAAGAAACGTGGCAGAACAGATATCGGTATTAGAGACCAATAGAGATATTTCTCTACCTGTACTTCAAGGGTATTTACCTAACCATGACAGACAGTTGCCTTCTATCGTGAATGGGCCAAAGGCAGAGTCTGACTTCAGCAATGAACGAGAGATACTGTACAAAGTCCTATTCGACATGAAGAGTGACTTAACTGATCTAAAGAAGCTAACACTAGAGCTACTGCAACACGATAAAGGGACAGTATCCGAAACCAATAAATCTCTTATCCAAAAAATCTATGGTACGAAGAAGACTGAGCTACCAGAACTGATGGCTCCACCTAGTACTAATCTAGATATCATCGCTATGGATACTCCGGTATCTCCTAATGCTAATCTAGGTTTTCACGAGACAGTAGATGAGGATGAAGATACTTCTAACTATCTAGAGGCAGAGACAGTAGATGATGAACCTCTAAACTTAGCAAATCAGGAGATAAAGCTAATCAAACTAGCACTAGAGAGACATAACGGCAAGAGAAAGGCTGCTGCTAAAGAATTAAACATCTCAGAGAGAACATTGTATAGAAAAATAAAACAATACGACTTATAGACATGAGAATCAAACAATTATTTGCTCTAATATTTATATCTTTATTTTTTACTAGCTGTAAATATTATAACTTTACGGGAACAGGTAAGATAGATGCTAGTTCATTTCAGGTCAACTCATTCCAGAATAATGCTCCTTTAGTAGAGCCTGGTATAGAGCGTACCTTCACAATGTCCTTACAAGATCTTATCCAAAACCAAACTAGTTTAAGTCTTACTAATGCTGATGCTGACTTAGTCTATGAGGGAGAAATCGTAGAATACCGTATCAGTCCGATGACTGCTACAGCTGATCAAAGAGCGGCTCAGAACAGACTATATGTGTCTGTGAATGTGCGTTTCTTCAACAAGAAGAAACCTGATGACGACTTCGAAAAGAGATTCTCATTCTACTATGACTATGATGCGAACGTACAGCTGGCAGGGGCTAGTCTTAACACAGCTATCGAGACTATCTATGAGCGTATCACACAGGATGTGTTCAATGAATCATTAGCTAAGTGGTAATTATATAAAAATAAATATCTTGACTCTAAACGAATTAGACATATTGCTTCGTCAACCTCAGCAAATCCAAGAGAGTGACAGTCCTCAGCTAAAGCAACTCATAGAGAAGTATCCGTACTTCCAGTCTGTGAGAAGTCTTTATTTGAAGAGCTTATATGTACAAGAAAGTACAGAATATAACTTAGAGTTAAAGAAGACTGCTGCACATACGCTAGACAGAGATATTCTTTTTGATTTCATCGTTTCTCCAGAGTTCGCTACGTATACTCCTATCGCGATAGAGATAACAGAGCCTGCAGCTGCTGAGGAGGCTGAAATACCAACAGAAGAAGAACCTCAACAAGAGGCTCCAGAACCTAAGCTAACCTCTACGGCTATTAAGAGCTTGCTACAGTCTATCACCTTCCACGAGACAGACGATAAGGAAGAAATACAAGATCCTGTAGAAGAAACACCTACAGAAGTCGTTATAGAGCCTGAAGAGGTCATCACAGAGGATCCTATCGTCACTACGCTAGAAGAAAGAGAAACTGTACAGCAAGAAATAGAAAAGCTAGAAGAGAAATTAGAAATAGGAAAACCATTAAACTTCTCAGAAAACGAGAAATTGTCTTTCCAAGAGTGGTTACAATTATCTAAAATAAAGCCGATAGACAGAGAAAATGATTCTATTTTAACAGATTTAGAACAAAAATCAGATATCGAAAAACAAAAAAAAATAGAATTAATAGATAAATTTATAGAAACTAACCCCAAGATAGTTCCTACTAAGAAACCAACCGTAACCCCTGCAAACATTGACACTTCGGTACAAGAGAACAGTAGTTTAATGACAGAAACGTTGGCAAAAATCTACTTAGAACAAAAGAAATATCAGAAAGCAATACAAGCTTATGAAATATTAATTTTGAAATATCCAGAAAAAAGTAGTTTCTTTGCAAACCAAATATTAGATATAAAAGCGTTACAACAACATAATAGTTAACACCATGAACACATTTACAATATTTTTAATCTTAATCGCAATTGTATGTTTTTTACTAATCGTAGTAATTATGGTACAGAATCCTAAAGGTGGAGGATTAGATTCTTCTTTCGGTGGGTCTACTGTAGCTGGAGGAGTTAAAAACACAAATGATTTCTTAGATAAAAGTACTTGGACATTAGGTGCAGCATTAATCATCTTAATTCTGTTATCATCTACTAGTTTCAGTGGTGGAGCTGCTGGAGATTCTAAATTATTAGATCCAAACGCAGTAGTACCTACTCAAAATCTGACACCAGAAGCGCCTGCTACGCAAGAGGCTCCTGTGACAACAGAAGAGACTACTCCAACTCAAGAGACTCAAAATCAAGCTGAATAATTTTAGCTTTAAACAATACACGAAATGCCGGCTGTCAAGCTGGCATTTTTTTTTGCCTATATTGTCACTTTTTAGCTTTGGCACACTTTATGCCTTTTGATTATCTATAATAATTAAAAATAATAATTCAATTTCATAAACTATAAAACTATGGCAGTAAATATTAAACCACTTGCAGACAGAGTTCTTATCGAACCATTACCAGCTGAAACTAAAACTGCTTCAGGATTATTCATCCCTGATACAGCAAAAGAAAAACCACAAAGAGGTACTGTAGTAGCTGTAGGAAATGGTACTAAAGATCATGAAATGACAGTAAAAGTAGGAGATACTGTACTATACGGTAAATACGCTGGTACTGAACTAAAATTAGAAGGTACAGACTATCTAATCATGAGAGAGGACGACATTTTAGCAATCGTTTAAAATTGAATCATTAACAACTAAATCCAAAAGAATAAAATGGCAAAAGATATTAAATTCGACATCGAAGCTCGCGAAGGTTTAAAACGCGGAGTAGACGCTTTAGCAAACGCAGTAAAAGTAACATTAGGACCAAAAGGAAGAAACGTAATCATCGGTAAATCATTTGGTGCGCCTACAGTAACTAAAGATGGTGTTTCTGTAGCTAAAGAAGTTGAGTTAGAGAACACATTAGAGAACATGGGTGCTCAGATGGTGAAAGAGGTTGCTTCTAAAACGAATGACTTAGCTGGTGACGGTACGACTACTGCTACTGTATTAGCTCAAGCTATCGTAAAAGAAGGACTTAAGAACGTAGCTGCTGGTGCAAACCCAATGGACTTAAAACGTGGTATAGATAAAGCTGTAGAAATCATCGTAGAAGACTTGAGAAAACAATCTCAAGAAGTAGGTGGTTCTATGGATAAAATCAAACAAGTAGCATCTATCTCTGCTAATAACGATGACTTCATCGGTGAGTTAATCGCTCAAGCATTCGAAAAAGTAGGTAAAGAAGGTGTTATCACTGTAGAAGAAGCTAAAGGAACTGAGACTTATGTAGATGTAGTAGAAGGAATGCAGTTTGACAGAGGGTACTTATCTCCATACTTCGTTACAAACTCTGAGAAAATGGAAGTAGAATTAGATACTCCATATATCTTATTATACGACAAGAAAGTATCTTCTCTTAAAGAACTTTTACCAGTATTAGAGCCAATCGCTCAATCAGGAAAACCTCTATTAATCATCGCTGAAGATGTGGATGGAGAGGCGTTATCTACATTAGTAGTAAACAAATTAAGAGGAGCGTTAAAAATCGCTGCTGTTAAAGCTCCTGGATTCGGAGATAGAAGAAAAGCTATGTTAGAAGATATCGCTATCTTAACAGGTGGTGTGGTTATCTCTGAAGAGCAAGGGTATACATTAGAGAATACTACTTTAGAAATGCTAGGTACTTGTAAGAGAGTTAGCATCGATAAAGATAATACGACTATCGTTAGTGGTGATGGTGAGGCTGAAATGATCAAAAACAGAATCAACCAAATCAAAGCTCAAATGGAAACTACTACTTCTGACTATGACAGAGAGAAGTTACAAGAGCGCTTAGCTAAGTTAGCTGGTGGTGTAGCTGTATTATACGTAGGTGCTCCATCTGAAGTAGAGATGAAAGAGAAGAAAGATCGCGTAGATGACGCTCTTCACGCTACTAGAGCTGCTGTAGAAGAAGGTATCGTAGCTGGTGGTGGTGTAGCTTTATTAAGAGCTAAAAATACTTTAGTTGACATTAAAGCAGAGAATGCTGACGAAGAAACAGGTATCGCTATCATTGCTAAAGCAGTAGAAGCTCCATTGAGAACTATTGTTGAGAATGCTGGATTAGAAGGTTCTGTAGTTGTTTCTAAAGTATTAGAAGGAAAAGAAAACTTCGGATACAATGCTAAAACGAACGAGTATGTAGATATGCTTAACGCTGGTGTAATCGATCCTAAGAAAGTAACTAGAGTAGCTTTAGAAAATGCTGCTTCTGTAGCTGGTATGATCTTAATCACTGAGTGTGCATTAGTAGACATTAAAGATGACAGCGCTGCTGCTATGCCTATGGGTGGTGGTATGCCAGGTATGATGTAATACCTTATCTTATTTCAATATTATATAAGAGGCTGTCCAAAAAGACAGCCTCTTATTTTTTACCTTACCAATAATAACAAAAAAAGGCTTAGTGTATTCAGTACACTAAGCCTTTTTTATATCTCTTAATTAAACTTCTTACTTAGAAGTAATTTCTTTTAAGTCTGCAATAGTTGCGATAGGATCAGCAGCACTGAACACAAAGTTACCTGCTACTAATGCATCTACTCCAGCATCTACTAAAGCTTTTGCATTTTTATTATTAACTCCTCCATCTATCTCTATCATTACCTTCGCTCCTTTAGCCTCTATCATTGCTTTTAGTTTACACACTTTTTCATACGTGTTCTCAATAAAGCTCTGTCCTCCAAAACCAGGGTTAACACTCATGATAAGTACTAAATCTAAGTCTTGAATGATGTCTTCTAATACACTTACAGGCGTATGAGGGTTAAGTGCTACTCCAGCTTTCATACCTTCAGCTTTAATAGCTTGTACCGTACGGTGTAGGTGTGTACACGCTTCATAATGCACAGTCAAGATATCTGCTCCTAGCTCCTTAAACGTCTTAATATAACGATCAGGGTCTACTATCATTAAGTGAACGTCTAATGTCTTCTTAGCATGCTTATTAATAGCAGCTAATACTGGCATTCCAAAAGAAATATTTGGCACAAATACTCCATCCATAATATCAATATGGAACCAATCTGCCTGACTGTTGTTCACCATTTCAATATCTCTCTGAAGATTAGCAAAGTCTGCTGCTAATACTGAAGGTGCTATAATCGTATTTTTCATATAATTGTGTTGTTTGTACAAAGATAAAAAAAATCCCAACAGCGAAGGCTCTTGGGACGTATATTGCTTATTGTTCAATAACTTCTGCTTCGAATAATTCTGAGAAATATTGGATAATCTTAGCTCTTACCTCATCTTCATCTACCTGCTCTACACCTAGTTCTACATTCAGAGAAGTAACTCCTTTACCACGAATACCACAAGGGATAATATTGTCAAAGTAACCTAAATCCGAGTTTACGTTTAAGGCAAAACCGTGCATCGTTACCCAACGTGAGGCTCTTACTCCCATCGCGCATATCTTACGTGCAAAAGGTGTTCCTACGCCTAACCATACTCCTGTCTCTCCTTCACTTCTACCAGACTCTATTCCGTAATCTTTTAAAACTAAAATGATAGTCTCTTCTAATAAACGCAAATATTTATGTATATCTGTGAAGAAGTTCTCTAAGTCTAAAATAGGATATCCTACTACCTGACCAGGTCCGTGATAAGTAATGTCTCCTCCCCTATTAATCTTATAGAATGTAGCACCTTTTGCCTTTAACTGTTCATCGTTTAAAAGCATATTGTGTACATCTCCACTTTTTCCTAATGTGTAAACATGTGGATGTTCTACGAATAGTAAATAGTTATCTGTATCGTCTGTACGCTCTTCTCTTCTATTTCTAATTTTGACATCTAAAATAGATTGGAATATCTCTTCTTGGTAATCCCAAGTATCTTTATAATCTTTCTCGCCTAAATCAATAAGCTTTACTTGTTTATTCATTGTGTTGTTTGTTATTTATTGTATTTAGGATTATTTAGTATGACTAATGCCGCAATAACCCCTGGTACCCAACCTGCGATAGTCAACAGTGTCACTATCAAAATAGATCCACATCCCTTGTCTAAAACGGCTAAAGGTGGTAAAAAAATAGATAATAATACTCTTCCTAAACTCATGGCTAAATAATTTTGTCTGATACAAATTTCGGCATTTTTTAGTCAACTCCCTCGTTAATGAAGTTAAAATGATGAGACCTACCTCGTTTTATTACAAAGTATTGCAAATTAAGTCGTTTTATAGCGAATACTAATTGTCGCATTTTCAAAGATTAACTATATTTGCCTTTTAAATTAATTTACAGTTATTATGCAACTTTCAGAACAAGAAATCATCAGAAGAGAAAAGCTGAGCAAGTTACAAGAGCTTGGTGTGAATCCCTATCCTGCTAATCTATTTCCAGTAGACCATACATCGAAGGAGATAAAGAACGATTTTGAAGAAGGTAAGAAGGTTATCGTGGCTGGTAGATTAATGTCTTCAAGAATTCAAGGAAAAGCTTCTTTTGCAACTATTCAAGATAGCGAAGGGAAGATTCAGTTATATATCAATCGTGATGAGTTATGTCCAGGAGAGGACAAGACTCTTTACAATGAGATTTACAAAAAACTTATTGACTTAGGTGACTTCGTTGGTATCGAAGGAGAGTTATTCACTACACAAGTAGGAGAAAAAACAGTACGTGTACAAGGATTACAACTATTAAGTAAATCTTTACGCCCACTTCCATTACCAAAAACAGATGCAGAAGGAAATACATTTGACGCTTTTACAGATCCAGAATTGCGTTACAGAATGCGTTATGTTGATTTAGTGGTAAATCCAATAAATAAAGATATCTTCATTAAACGTACGAAGTTATTCAACGCTATGCGTCAGTTCTTCAACGAAGCTGGTTATATGGAAGTAGAAACTCCTGTATTACAGTCTATCCCTGGTGGAGCTTCTGCTCGTCCATTCATCACTCACCACAATGCATTAGACATTCCTCTATACTTGAGAATCGCTAATGAATTGTACTTAAAACGTTTAATCGTTGGTGGTTTTGATGGTGTGTATGAGTTCTCTAAAAACTTCCGTAACGAAGGTATGGACAGAACACATAACCCTGAGTTTACTGCTATGGAGATCTATGTAGCTTATAAAGACTATAACTGGATGATGGAGTTTACAGAGCGTTTATTAGAATTCTGTGCTATCGCTGTTAATGGAACTACTAAAGCTACTTTCGGAGAACACGAAATCGACTTTAAAGCTCCTTACAAACGTATCACGATGGCTGACTCTATTAAAGAGTTTACAGGATTTGATATCACTGGTAAATCAGAAGATGAGATTCGTCAAGCTGCTTTAGGCATGGGTATTCCAGTAGATGAAACAATGGGTAAAGGAAAACTTATCGACGAAATCTTTGGAGAGAAATGTGAAGGAAACTATATCCAACCAACATACATTACTGACTATCCAAAAGAAATGTCTCCATTGACAAAAGCTCATAGAGATAATCCAGAATTGACAGAGCGTTTTGAGCTAATGGTTTGTGGTAAAGAGATTGCGAATGCTTACTCTGAGCTTAATGACCCTATTGACCAAAGAGAGCGCTTCGAAGCTCAAATGGCTTTAGCTGATCGTGGAGATGATGAAGCGATGTTTATCGACCAAGACTTCTTACGTGCATTAGAGTATGGTATGCCTCCTACATCAGGATTAGGTATCGGTATGGACCGTTTAATTATGTTCTTAACCAATAATCCTTCTATCCAAGAGGTGCTATTCTTCCCTCAAATGAGACCAGAGAAAACAGCTCCTTCAGTAGAATTATCAGATGAAGAGAAAATCATTATTCAGATATTAGAAAACAATGACAATAAAGTAGAATTAGGTTCTCTAAAAGAACAAGCTTCTTTAAGTGGTAAGAAATGGGATAAAGCAATGAAAGGACTTGCTTCTCACAATCTTACTAAAGTAGAAACTGAAGGTGATACAAAATATGTAGTGTACCAACACTAAGAAATAAAAAACGAGACTATTAAGTCTCGTTTTTTTATGCCTATATTCAAGAAAATGACTTGCGGTAATGATCTGGTGTAATCCCTTCTTGTTTTTTAAAGAATGTAACAAAGTAAGACGTACTATCAAAGCACAATTCCTGCGCAATCTCATTGACATTAAATGTGCTAAACTGCAACAATCTCTTTGCTTCTACCACAATGCGTTGACGAACTAATTGTCCTGCAGTTATCCCTCGCTCTTGTTTGCAAAGTTTATTGAGATAGTTAGGAGTCACACATAGCTTCTCGGCGTAAAAAGAAGGTGTTTTAGCCTCTTTAAAGTGAACTTCGACCAAATCCATAAAAGCGAGAATACGATCGTTATAACCAGCCTTATTATACTCTATCGAAAAATGCTGATCTCCTTCATCAACACTCTGTAACTCACATAGCAATATATTTAAGTAAGAGCGTAAAACCTTCATTCGATACACTCTATCTGTACTGTACTCACCCAGCATCATATCTACCAATAACACAACCTTAGTACGCACACTCTCACTCACTATCTGCTGAGAGGCACTATCTAATTGAAAGAAATCAAAATAACGCAAGATATTCTCATGATAGCGTTGAGAAAAAAAAGAATCCTCAAAACCGATGAACATACCTGTACATTCAGTATTGAACTGCATCTGTACAATATCACCTGGTTTAATAAAGTAAACACTTGACTGATAATCTACATAGTCAACTCCATTAATCTTAATAGCATAACTCCCTCTATACACAAAGACAATCATGTAAAAGTTAGCCCTAAAACTATCTTTTAACAAAGGATAAGCATTGCCTAAGGCACTTATTGACTTAATAAAAAATGAAGACTGATCCTGTGTAAAATAACTGATTGGAAAGGATTTTATAATCTTAGTAGACATAAGAATCTTTAATTAATATTATACATAAGCTCACTGACCGCACTACTATAGATAGACGATCAAATAATCACATTATAAATACTAATTAAACGAGGGGAGGACGTAGATCCTGACGGCTAAATAAAGAGGAATACAAATTATTATATCTATCATAAACCTTATGTACTCCTTTTATATCAAAATTAGGAGTAGGTAGTTCAGATTTATAATCAACATACATCAAAACAAAAGCAATAGTATATACCTGCTTAACAGCATCTTTCTTTTGCTCTTCCTTAGCTATCTTAGCTAATTCTTGCATTAGATAACACTGTCCATTACAATGCATCTCAGGCTTGTCTTGATTCACACATAAAAAAGTAGCGATATAATCATAGTCTACCAGGTAGTCTACCAACGGCACTACTGGTCTAAATACTAATAAGGATATGATTATAAACAAAAACTTTCTCACAATACAAATATACGCTAACCTAAGGTATAAAAAAAAGCGTTACCTAAATAGTAACGCTTCTAATCTATATTATCCTAAGTATGTCTTAAGAATTTTACTTCTAGACGTATGTTTTAATCTACGAATAGCTTTCTCTTTAATCTGTCTAACACGCTCTCTAGTAAGATCGAATGTTTCTCCTATTTCTTCTAATGTCATAGGATGTTGATCACCTAAACCGAAGTATAAACGTACAACGTCAGCTTCTCTAGGAGTCAAAGTCTCTAATGCTCTCTCGATTTCTGTTCTAAGAGACTCATGAATAAGCTCTCTATCTGGATTAGGAGACTCACCTGAACGCAATACATCGTATAAGTTAGAATCTTCTCCTTCTACTAACGGAGCATCCATTGATAAATGACGACCAGAGTTTTTCATACTCTCTTTTACATCATTTACAGTCATATCAAGTTCTACAGCGATTTCTTCTGCTGAAGGTGGACGTTCATTAGATTGCTCTAATAAAGCATACATCTTATTAATTTTATTAATAGAACCGATCTTATTCAATGGTAAACGTACGATACGAGATTGTTCTGCTAAAGCTGATAAAATAGACTGACGAATCCACCATACTGCATAAGAAATGAATTTGAATCCTCGTGTCTCATCAAAACGCTGTGCAGCTTTGATCAGACCTAAGTTTCCTTCATTAATTAAATCGGGTAATGTCAATCCTTGGTTTTGATATTGCTTTGCCACCGATACTACGAAACGTAAGTTTGCTTTCGTTAATTTCTCTAGTGCTCTTTGATCTCCTGCTTTGATTCGTTGCGCTAACTCTACTTCCTCATCCGCAGTAATTAAATCTACTTTACCAATTTCTTGCAAGTACTTATCTAGAGAAGCGGTCTCACGATTCGTTACCTGCTTGGTAATTTTAAGTTGTCTCATATTATTTCTATCCTTATTTTTGCTATGATGTGCTCTTCACACATTAGTTATACGTACACTATTACTAAAAGGTTACAACATTTTTAAAAATATTTTTTAACCTCATATTATCTACACAAAAAAAGCGCCACAAAATCAAAATCCTGTAGCGCTAACTTTATTTTATAAAAAATATAACTCTTTTATCTTAGTAGTAATTCTCTTTACTTAATTCTAACTCATCTACCTCTACCTCATCCAGATACCTTTCTAAGCTATCATCTAGCTCCTTCATCCATGGTGTATGATGCTCTTCTGCAGTGACACCTGTCATCACAGAAGTATATACTTTATCTCTATAATTTAGAATATTAGTTTCTTTATCATTTAACCAACTTTTAAACATCTCTGCCACTCTATCTAGATCAAAAGTAGGATAATCTGTCAGCTCTATCAATTCCTTGATATAATCAGTTTGAAAATCCACATGTTCCTCTCCTGTTACAGATCTTTTTTCTAATTCTACCCACTTAGCGATATCCTTATCCCTAGTTTCTTTGTTAGGTAAAGTGATACGCCCTAACATATAATCTCTAGCAAACCAAGCTTGCGTATCGAACATATTGAACGTATAATATTGATCTTGCATTCCTAAAAAGATTAGTCGTTCATTCTCATTGAACACAACTCCTTTATACAGATTATCTGGATATAAGTTATTCTTTGTCTTTAACCTTAAATTATCTGGCAAGAACGGGAACTTATGTTGGTACCCCGTACACAGAATTACTGCGTCATATTCCTTCTTAGAGCCATCTTTAAAGTGAGCCACATTATCCTCGAAATGGGTTACAATGGGTTTCTCCTCAATCCCCTTAGGCCATTTAGCCCCAATAGGATTGGTTCTATACGAAATAGTAACTGATTTACTACCGTGTTTAAAACATTGTACACCGATATCCTCAGCAGAATAACTACTTCCTATTAATAAAATATCTTTATCTATAAACTGATCTGCGCCTCTAAAATCGTGTGCATGCATCACAGTCCCAGGGAAACTATCTATTCCCTTAAAATAAGGCATATTTGGCGTTGAGAAGTGTCCCGTTCCCACAACTAAGTAATCGAAGTACTCCTCAAAAGTTTCATTCTTTACTAAGTCATCGAATATTACTCTAAACTGCTTCTTATCTTCTAGGTAATCTACCCATCTAGCCACAGTATTAAACTTGATAAAATCTCTTGCATTACTCTGCTTAATACGCCCTTGGATATAATCGAATAACACCTCTCTCGGTGGGTATGAAGATATAGGCTGTTTAAAATGCTCCATAAAAGTATAATCAGAGAACTCTAAACACTCTTTAGGCCCATTAGACCATAAGTATTTATACATACTCCCGTGTATTGGTTCACCATATTTCCCTACACCTGTACGCCAAGTATAGTTCCACATTCCTCCCCAATTATCTTGTTTTTCATAACATTTAATCTCTGGAATAGGGTTACCTTTTTTTTGTTCTGACTCGAACGCACGTAACATGGCTAATCCACTCGGACCAGCACCAATAATTCCAACTTTTAAATTTAACATAACTACATAACGAATTTGTCCTCACTATAAAGTGAAGAAATTAATAAAATGATTATCACTGATTGCTCAGCCGAGATAGAATACCACATGTTCGTATTCTATAATAGATACATCTAATAAGCGATGTACATTAGGCAGCATAATTATATGCTGAAAATAAGGTCAAGTATATCAAACTTGAATTTGGATAGGAGTTGAATACACGTGCTAGAAATATATAAGCACGCCACCCCCTATTAACGTTAATTGCTAATATAATACAAATTAATGACTTAACCAAAAAACACCATTATTAAACGCAAAAACACAACTGTCACAATGACAATAATCAGCAATTTACAATATAGATATGAAAATAAGAAGCGGAATATACTAACATATATCTAATATAGTCCCCCACAGACTAGCTATCTCATAAAAATGAATACAAAAAAAGGACACCTATTACTAGATGTCCTTTATATAATAAAAAGAATTACTCTTATTTATTTTCTTGTTTTGGAGCCGCGTCTTTTTTCTCTTCTCTAGGAGGACGTGGCATTAAAGCTTTACGAGATACTTTAGCTTTTTTAGTTTTAGGGTCTATACCTAAATACTTAACATCTAATTCATCTCCCATTTTAAGAACGTCAGATACATTCTCAATACGTTTCCAATCTAATTCAGATACGTGAAGTAAAGTTTCTTTACCTGGTACAAATTCTACTACTGCACCGAAGTCAAGCATCTTAACCACTTTAACATGGTAAGTCTCACCTTCTACTGGAGAGAAAGTAGTATTACTAATAGCAGCTAATGCTCTATCCATACCTGCTTGATCAGTACCTAATACTTCGATGATACCATAATCACCTTCTTCGTTAATAACGATAGTAGTACCAGTTTCTGCTTGAAGCGCTTGGATATTTTTACCACCTGGTCCGATAACTGCACCGATAAAATCTTTAGGAATTGTAACAGTAACAATCTTAGGAGCTTTAGGTTTAACAGTAGGATTAGGCACAGCGATAGTCTCTTGTAATAATCCTAAGATATGCATACGACCATCATGAGCTTGTTTTAACGCTTGCTCCATGATATCATAAGCTAATCCTTCGATCTTAATATCCATTTGACATGCAGTGATACCATCTTTAGTACCAGTAACTTTAAAGTCCATATCTCCTAAGTGATCCTCATCACCTAAGATATCAGACAATACAGCCCAACGTCCAGTTTTTGCATCAGAGATAAGTCCCATTGCAATACCTGAAACTGGTTTTTCAATTTGAATACCTGCATCCATTAATGCTAGAGTACCAGCACATACAGTAGCCATAGAAGAAGAACCGTTAGACTCTAATACCTCAGATACTAAACGAATAGTATAAGGACAATCTGCAGGGATCATGTTTTTCAAAGCACGTTGTGCTAAGTTACCATGACCTACCTCTCTACGAGAAGTACCTCTTAATGGTTTTGCCTCACCTGTAGAGAATGGAGGGAAGTTATAATGTAAGTAGAACTTCTCTTCACCTTGCTCACTTGGTAAGTCGATAATATTCGCATCTCTTGATGTACCAAGTGTTACAGTAGCTAACGCTTGCGTTTCACCACGTGTAAAGATAGAAGACCCATGCACTGAAGGTAAGTAATCTACTTCACTCCAGATAGGACGAATCTCAGTAGTCTTACGACCATCAAGACGAATGTTTTGATCTAAAATAAGGTTACGTACAGCCTCTTTTTGAGTTTTCTTAAAGTATGTACTGATTAGTTCTGCTTTCTCTTCTAAATCTTCTTCAGAGAATAAAGCTTTAACTTCTTCATACACCTCAGCGAATTTCTCTCCACGCTCAGATTTAGCACTAGCATGAGAAGCTATTTCATACAATTTAGCATACGCTGCATCATGTACGATTTTCTCCACCTCTTCATCAGTTGCTTCTGGTTCGTACTCACGGTAAGTAAGTCCTAATGCAGCACGCATCTTCTCTTGAGCTTCGATCTGAATTTTAATCGCCTCATGAGCAAACTTTATTGCATCAATCATTTCTTGTTCTGAGATTTCTTTCATTTCACCCTCCACCATACATACAGAGTCTTTAGATGCACCGATCATCATATCAAGATCAGATGCGTCTAGTTGTTCTCTAGATGGATTGATGATGAACTGCCCATCAACGCGAGCAACTCTTACCTCAGAAATAGAATTATAGAATGGAATATCTGATACTGCTAATGCTGCAGAAGCAGCTAATCCAGCTAATGCATCAGGCATTACATTTTCGTCATGAGACATTAATTGAATCATAACTTGTGTTTCTGCGTGATAGTCATCTGGGAACAATGGACGTAAACAACGGTCTACTAAACGCATTGTTAACACCTCTTGATCACTCGGACGAGCTTCACGTTTAAAAAAGCCTCCTGGAAAACGTCCAGCAGCAGAAAATTTTTCTCTGTAATCTACAGTTAAAGGAAGGAAGTCTACACCAGGGTTAGCAGTTCTCGCTGATACAGCTGTAGCCAAAAGCATACAGTCTCCCATACGAACAACTACAGAACCATCTGCTTGTTTCGCTAATTTCCCAGTTTCGATCGAGATGCTACGGCCATCTCCTAAATCGATAATCTCTTTAGTTACCTTAGGAATCATAATAAATTAATACTTTAGGGTTTCTGTCTCTCCGAAGAGAGACATTAATAATTGTGTGTTGTGTTGTGTGTGTTGTTGTGTAGTTGTATGAAACCCAATGAAAAACCAGTCTTTTTCTGCAAAAAGGCTAAAAAGAAAAAGAGGCGCACAAAGGCACCTCTTCTCTATATTGATTATTTTCTAATACCCAATACTTTGATAATCTCACGATATCTGTTAATTTCTGTATTCTTTAAGTAGTCAAGAAGTCTTCTTCTTTTACCTACTAAAAGAACTAATGAACGCTCTGTATTATAATCTTTACGATTTTTTTTCAAGTGCTCAGTTAAATGCGTGATTCTGTATGTGAACAAAGCGATTTGTCCTTCAGCAGATCCAGTGTTAGCTGCAGCTCCACCGTGTTGTGCGAAGATCTCAGCTTTTTTCTCTTTTGATAAATACATGCCAATATTATTTTTAATGATTTTTATGCATGAAATACGGTGTATCCGTATTTACGTTTGCAAAGGTAATTTTATTTTTCAAAATACAACTATAAATAATACACTTTTTTTTAGGTTATTATCTACCCGCTAGTACATTGATTACCAATACTTCAATTAATAACAGCATAATCTAAACATAACGCAAGTCTTCTTTATAATAGGAACTAAATAAACAATTTAGCTATTTCTACATTTAGTAATTCTAAAAACGATTGATCCTCAGCTGTAAATGCATTAATCGTATTAGAATCAATATCTATCTGTCCGATATTAACTCCATCAACAAATAACGGAACTACGATCTCAGACTTAACAGTAATACTACAAGCAATATAATTATCTTGAGCAGTCACATCTTCTACTAAAAAAGTCTCATTACTAACAGCCACCTGTCCACAAATCCCCTTACCAAAGGGAATCACTGTATGGTCTGTCTCAGGACCGCTGTAAGGCCCTAAGTGAAGTACTCTCTCTTCTGGCACGGCAAAGTAGAACCCAACCCAATCATAGTGAGCTATTTTCTCGTTTAAAAGAACACATACTTGCTTTAATTTCTCTGTTCTATCTAATACATTAGATTCTAATATTGCCTTAGTTGCCACTAAAAGCTCTTGATATAAATTATTCATCTTAAATATGGTTTTATAGAAAAACAAATATAACAATCACTTCATTCTATCAATAGAAGTATTTCAAAAAAACGTACACATAGGTATAAAAGCAAAAAAGCATTAGAACTCACCTCTAATGCTTTTTTCAAACAACAATATGTAATTTCGTAGCCAAACTCACAAACTACAAAATATAATAATCTTTTTTATAGCAATTCTTTTTATTCCTTATTCGTATTGCTTTATCAAATACTTAATCAAATCAGTACTAGTAAGCATTCCTACTAATATATCTCCATCCATAACAGGTAATGATCTAAATCCTCTTTCGATAATTATTTCGGCTGCATCCTTAATACTACAATCTGCTTGTATAGTCACAACGTCCTTAACCATTACTTGTTCTATAGAGAACATATTATATATAGTGGTATCAATAATATCATCATTATCTCCTACCGTCTCTGCTAAACTAATTCTTACTAAGTCAGTATAACTGAGAATCCCTACTAACTCTCCTCCAGATAACACAGGAAGATGTCTAATCTTGTTCTCTTTAAATAACTTTTCAGCATTTGTCAATGAATCTGTTAGATTTAATTTGACAAGTTTTGAAGCCATAATACTAGAAATTGGTACATTCTGTCTCATATCATAACTTATTTTGTTAGGACAAATGTAACCTAACACTATATCTAAAAATATGATATTTATCAGATTCCATCTTTTTTCATTTATTTTTTAAAAAAAGGCAATTTTATTTTCAGTCTAACACAACACCAATTGCGTCCTCCCTTAGCGTTTATCACTACTTATCACTTCACACAAAAGAAATCTACCCCTACAGAATAATCTCTACCCACTACAAAAAAAGAATATTACCTCTCTCTTCAGCAGTCTTTTTTATTACTAAAATAGGGGTGGTCGGCTTGTGGTCGGCATATGATAGGCATGTGCTCGGCTAAAAAGTACTATAAATAAGCCCATCACTACCCGATCACATCCCCATCAATATCCGATAATATAAAAGTAGGAGTATAATAAAGAGATAATAAGAGTATAAAACAGGCTTTTGAAAAATCTATTCTTTAACTAGGAGATAGCTTGCTACATAAGTCATCATTATAGCAAACAGTAAAGTCTATAAAACAAAAAACGCTATTATCTATGATTAGATAATAGCGTATATATTTTGCGTCCGCGGGAGGGTTCGAACCCCCAACCCTCAGAGCCGAAATCTGATATTCTATCCAGTTGAACTACACGGACATTAAATCTACTATTTAGACAATAGAGATTTTACTGCAGATGAGATGGTCTTACCATCAGCTTTACCAGCTAATTCTTTAGTAGCGATTCCCATTACTTGTCCCATTGAAGACATGCCACTGAAACCACCATTCGTAATTATCTCACCTATTATTTTTTGAACTTCTTCTTCTGATAATTGCTCTGGCAAGAATTGTTCTATGATTGCAGCTTGTGCTATTTCTGGCTCAGCTAAATCATTTCTCCCTTGCTCTGAAAAAATATTAGCACTGTCTTTTCTTTGTTTTACTAACTTCTGAAGAATCTTAATCTCCTCTTCTTCTGTTAAATCAGCTTGTGCTCCTGATTGAGTTTGAGCTAATAATAACTCAGACTTTACTGCTCTTAATGCTTCTAAAGCTACTGTGTCTTTCGCTTTCATTGCACTTTTTATAGCGTCCATGATCTTTGATTGTAAACTCATATCAATTATTTTTATTTTTTGCAAATATATAAAAAAGCCCTTGTAACTAACAAAATCATATAGTTATAAGTTCACTAAATTCTTTATATTATACAATAATCAACTTATTTATCCGAATAATGTACCTCTTTTCTGTTGGGAATCAGAATTAAAAGTTTTAAAAATTAACTTTTAAAAATATTCATAATCATAATAAAATTTGATATTTGTCAAAACTCGTCTGAACTCAATATAGAGACGGTCAACTAAAGCATCAAACCAAAACTAACAAACATAAGAAGCGATATAACGTAAACAAGCAATAAAACATTATAAACACCTATTACTACCTTACAAAATATGCTAACTTCTATCGAACTAAAATCTACCTATGGTATAGAGGTAGGTAGAGCTACTTACCTTACAGAAGACACTGTGCCGTTCGAACAACACAAAGATGTCTACCAGCTTCTCTGGTTACAAAAAGGAAAAGTAACTGTCACCCTGACTACGAACAAAAAAGAAATTAAAGAAGGAGACTGTCTATTCTTAGGAAAGAATGAGCTATTT
Source organism: Myroides sp. ZB35 (assembly GCF_001865835.1). NCBI lineage: Bacteria > Pseudomonadati > Bacteroidota > Flavobacteriia > Flavobacteriales > Flavobacteriaceae > Myroides > Myroides sp. ZB35. The sequence goes on from NZ_CP017769.1 coordinate 750,265, forward strand.
CGCTTAACGGCTTCTGAGAGTTACACCTTATACTATGTTCAGTTTACAGATAATTTTTACTGTAGAACAGAACTTGACAGTCACTTTCTTAGTAAGTGCTTCTTCTTTGATAATACGAATGCTATTAATTCGATCACGCTTAAGCCAGAGCATGAAGTTTTTGTACAATGTTATTTTACCACTTTATTAAAACTGAAGTCAAAAGAATATAGTGATGTACATTATATGTTAGCTCATAATATTATAGAGAGAGTTCTTCTATATATTATGGCAGGACATATAGAAAAGTTTGTCAGCTTTAATAAAGAGAAACTTACTCCACTACAAATACAACATACTGTAAAATTTAATGAGTTAATCAAAAATAACATCAGGAAAGAAAGAAACGTTCATTTCTATGCAGAACAGATGAATATCTCTATCGCTAAGTTAACTGAAGTGTGCAAAGAAGTATTTGGGACTACGCCTAAAAAAATAATAGCGAGTGCAGTGGTCAACGAAATAAAGTTATTATTAAAACATACTCCAATGACCATTAAGGAAGTTGCTTTTGAGCTAAACTTTGAAGACGTGAGTAACTTCATCCGTTTCTTTATAAAAGCAACAGGACTGAGCCCTAAAGAATATAGAGAACTATTATAATATCGTTTATCCCTTCTCCCCTTGTAATGACTATTTGCAAGGGGATTTTTTATATCCTTCACAGTCAATTCTCTCTCCGACTAAATAGTCCTAACAAAAAGAGGTTTAAATACCGTTTAAACTTAAAAACCTAAATAACAACAATCTACTAGGAATTAAAATATCAATAACGAATAAAAAGACCTCTTAGGCAACATAAAACAAATTCACAAATCTTTAAAATCAAGGCTTTTATTAAGAATATTTTATCACATTATGTGATAAATGACAATTCTTTGAAGATAAATGACACTATTTGAGAATCAAAGCTGCTATACTTTTGCCAAACAAAATAACAAATCAAGTATTCCCACAATTAAAAAGAAATAAGCAAATGAAAACAACATTTAAATTAGTATTAGTAGCAGTTTTAGCTTTCGCAAGTACTTCAACTTTCGCACAAGACAAAAAAAGTACAGGAAGCACAAACTTAAACGTTAACTTATCAGACGTTTATGAATTGACTGTTAAGAATCCTAATGTAAATATCCAAATGAACACTGTAGAACAGTTTCAAAAAGGTAGTACTTCAGGTGAATTACAAAACCACTTAGAAGTAACAGCTACTCAAAAATATGAAGTAAAGGTGATCGCTAGCAGTGATTTAACAAATGATGGAGTTAGCATCCCTGTAAACACAGTAGAAGTAAGAGTAAAAGGTAACAATAACTTAGCAGAAGGTGCTGCACCAGCTAACTTTAATGCTACTCATAACATCACTCCATTAGCTACTACAGAGAGCAGCTCTTTAATCACTACATCTGCAGGAAGTGCTAAGATGGGATATGCTATCGAATACGCTATACCAGCAAGCCAAACTTCTGCTTATACAGACAAAAAAGCAGGTACATACAGCACTACAGTTACTTATAACTTATATGCTCTATAATAAGATATAGCCTTATACAATATAAATCTACTGTAGTGATATCATTCACTTCAGTAGATTTTTTTTTGGACTAAAAAGCGAATTAATACCCTCTGCTTCTATTCCAATTATTTGTTACCCAAAACAGCTAAAAACATTGACGATTATTGACTTTGTACGCTTTTTTTTACTAAATTTAGAATATCTAAAACAGATGATATGAGACAATTATTCTTTACCTTCTTTTTGATCTTAGTCAGTGTGGTAATGCATGCTCAGAATACTGCGCAAACTAACCTTATCGTGACTCTAAAACCAATACAGTCTATAAAGATTAATGATCAACAATCTAATATCAATCTGTCTTTCGAAACAGTAGAAGATTATACTAAAGGAAAGATCAGCGACCAAGCAGATCATATAGAAGTAATGAGCAGTGGTACTTATGAAGTAAGGGTGGCTGCTAGCTCTCCGCTGACTAGTAATAATGAACAAATAAGTTTAGAAAACATTAGTCTAAACCCTACATTAGGAACTATCGGTGACTTTAGAGAAAATATAACTATGATACCTGTATCACTATCTATGAAAGAACACAATATGATTAGTTCTAATCTAGGTGATGTGAAAAGAACTTTCAATGTGTCTTATAAAATGGATGCATCCGAAGAATTATTAAATAAACCAGTAGGTACTTATAGTACTGTAATTACTTACACTATCTTATCATTGTAATATTACACGTGTTTAAAAAATCATTATTCATCACACTCCTCTTCTGTGTCACCAGCATCGCTATGGCTCAGATAGGATCTACAAGGGCTAGGATAGTACTAAACTTTAAGGAGCAACAATCCTTGGTTATCTCACATTCTACTGTAGATTTAAACTTAAATAGAGGAGAAGTATATACACAAGGGGCAGAAACAGGTATTCTGAAAAATCATGTAATTATAAAGTGTTCTACTCCATACGAATTGTCAGTACGCACCATAAATCCATATTTTCAATATGAGTCAACATTGTCATCACTGCCTGTGTCTATCATTCATATCAAGCCAAGTGTAGCCACATCTACCCTATTAAGCTTCCCATTGAGATTAAGTACAATCAACTTATCTGATAAGCCTCAGATAATCTTACAATCTGAGAACAGAAGTAACAGTCAACAAATAGATGTCAATTACGCGATTCCGAAACAAAACATTGTAAGTATATTAAATAAAAAAGCAGGAACATATAAAACAGAGATTATATACACGCTACTGCCTCACTAAAATTAAAGCACCACATCATAATGAAAAAACTAATACTACTATTCCTTTTACTAAGCGCTCTTCCAATATTCGCACAAGCAGGACTGTCTATCTCTCCTGGTAAAATGTACTTTAGAAATGCTGCTGGAACTATAGCTACTCAAAAAGTTCGTATAGCCAATCCAAATGACAAAGCTGTCGAAGTAGGTGTCTCTATCGGAGATTGGAATTATGACGAGAAAGGTAGTAATAACGTAGTAGAAGCAAATATATTAGAAACTTCGGCTTCGCAATGGATTCAAGTATTACCTAACTCTTATTTTTTAATTGAACCAAACGAAGTCAAAGAAGTAGAGATTATACTTAATGTTCCTCAAGACCTGCCTGCTAATATACCTGTACATACAGCGATGGTGTTCTTCACTCAGTTAAACCCAGGGAATGCAGTGGATGAAAATGGTGCTGCTATCAAAGTGACAGTGCGTATGGGACTAAAAGTATATCATGCAAATCAAAATAATACAGAGTCTGTAGAAATAGTAGATATCAAACCTGCCAAGACTGTTGAGGGGGAAAAAGCGATAGAAGTTAACTTTCAGAACGATGGAAAACTATGGAGTGACGGAAAGATGACAGCCAGTATTTTCAATCAACAAACAGGAGAGAAAACAGCATTAAATACACTAGATTTTTACAGTCTACCTACTGACGTAAGAAAACATATTATACCACTACCGAATCAACTAAAATCAGGCACTTATACCTTTATTATCCAACTAACTTATGGCAAGGATAATATCGTAAAAGTGGCAGAACTAGACTTCACGCTATGAACCTAAAGTTAAATATATACATCAGCCTATTTTTATTACTACTGAGCAATACGGTATTTGCACAGTATGACTTAAATATTTATGGAGGCGGACAGTCTGTATTAAATTCATATAATGATCTAAAAGTAGGGAAGACAGAGGATAAACAGATTTCTGTACAGTTTCGCAGATTCTACGGAACACCTTCTCCTACCAAATGGAAGTTAACGGTAAGACTACTCGATGATTACTATGCAGGCAACTATATGGTACCTGCTGAGATGTCAACATTAAGTACGAATAAACAAGGGGGTAATTTTAATCAACTTGCCTTCAGTGTCGTAGGAAGAGATTTACCTCTAAGCAAATATCAAGAAAATACGATCATAGAGAGTACAACACCTCTACCAGAAGGTAACTACTATACCTTAAACTTTGACTTGACTATTCGAGGAGGTGTACATTTACTGACTATCCCTAACAATACTTATATGAGTACATACGAGTTCTCCTTATATGATACTTCATCAGGTAGAGATCAATTACTTCTGCGTAAAACATCTGGTACTGGTAATGCAAGATTCCAAATTAACTATGTAGGAAATCACGGAGATCAAATAGCGGAGTTGCGAAATGGTGCTAGTGAATTTGTCTTTAACTTTGATTCACCAGATGATATTGTAAAAGGGAAAACGATCACGATAAGCAATGCTCTTTACATCAAGAGTTATCAAGGTCATCAAGTACTCGTAAAGACAGCAGATAATATGATGTATAATAACACGATGTCGAATAGCTTACCTGTTTCTATACTAAAACTAAAGGCGACTTTAAATAACCTTGAAGGAGGTAGTCCTTCAGATGCTAGAGATGTAAAGATATTCGGTCCATTATCACTGTCTGCTAATGAACAGCCTCTTGCCTCCTTCTCGAGATGGAGTCAATCGATGTCATATAACCTTGAACTGAGCATTCCTCCTAATCAGAAGGAATTACAACAAGCTAGTGGTAGATACGAAACTTATTTATACTTTGTAATTGTCCCTAATTAATGCTTAAACAGCTTTATACATTACTGTTTATCTGTTTGTTTTCACTTTCATACACACAACAAACACCTATACATTTAAAGTTTACGGATATAGAAACTCCTGCGGATGAATATGGTAATATCTCATCAGCCATAGAAGTATCTAATGTCAGTAATACACAATGGTCTGGGAATATAAAGATAGAAGGTAATTCTACTAACTTACGCATATCTAGTAACGCTAATAAATTCATTCAGATACACCCTGGACAGAGAGTCTATGTCCCTATCATAGCGAATATAGACCAGTCTGCTAGTAGTGAGATAGATTTGTTCATAAGAGCTAGTCTAAGCAACAATCTAAATCAAATCATACAAGTAGCTGAACAAAAGATTTTAATACAAAGAAACAGACGTATCTTACTTCAAAATCAGAACAATCATTTACAGTTCCAAAAAATAGGAGATACGATACATTTAAAAGCTTCGATTCAAAATAGAGGTAATACATCAGAAAAGCTTCATTATATCATAACCTTTCCGAATCAGGTCAATAAACACCGTACTCATACTTCTCATATCACATTAGCTCCACAGCGAGATACTCTCATTACTATCAACCAAATCATCTCGAAAGAAGCTGTTAAACTAGAGGATTTTGATATCACTGCTACGCTATTATATGAAAATGGAGATTTTATATCACGTACTAACTATAGTGTCAGCTCTTTAAAATCTAAACGACGATATAAAATAGATAATTCGAATACAGATCCTTATTACCAGAGAAACACAATAGAACTTAACCGTGTTAGTGGTAATAATGTAATGAACTCATTTCAGTTGATAGGTTCTACAGAAGTTCACTTAAGCGAAAAGACTAAAGTAGGATTAACTGGAGATCTAATCTATTGGGACAAGGAGAACAAATATAATCTACGTCACTTCCTAGCAGATATCAAGACCGAAAAAGTACAAGTACTAGCTGGTAATATTTACCAAACAGGGGAATTCTCATTACAAGGACGAGGGATACAAACCAATATTAATATAAAAGACTCCATTTCTATACAAGGTGGATACTTAGATAAAACCTATTTAATCACAGATGCAAGTGATCGCTCTATTGGCTACAATACATGGATTGGGTTTACCTCGCTTAAGCATAAGTGGAGACAATCACAGCTGTACTATGATCTAAACCATCGCTATGATGAGAAAAAGACGCTGTGGTATAATACATTTAGCCTATGGAATACGCCTACATTTAATTTAGAAGTGATGGAAGGTATCTCTACTATAGATAGTAAAGAAAACAATCAATTAGGAGCCTTTATAGGGATAAATGCTTATGCAAGGTGGGATAAGTATCAATTCCAAACAAATAGCTTCTACAGTAGCCCTTATTATGCAGGTATTAGACAAGGTGCTTCTCAAGTGTCTAGTAGCATCAGAAGAAACTTTGATAAGCATAGTTTTGGCTTGACACAAAGTTTCGTCCACTATGCTCCTAAATACAGTTATACAGATTATAATAACTCAAAACAACAATCTAATACCATAGGGCTAAACTATTCCTATAGAATGCAGACCAATATGCTTCTACTAAGCCCACGTTATGTAAATGAACAACGCTTCAATTACAAAACTCAATTAATGGATGACTTAGATGCATTGAGATTAAGTACTTCATTCAATCACAATAGTTTCACTAGTGGCTTAGGATATAATGTATCACTTGATTTAGGGAACTATCTCTCTAAGGTAAGTTTAACTGATAAATTACACTACCGCTTAAATGCCGGAGTCAACTATAAAAGTGTTGATTTTGGAGTGAGCTATCAGTACAATTATAGCAATCTAAGTGAAGTCATCAACTCGAGTTACTTAGGCTTTATAGATACAAGTACTTATACTAATCTGATGATTATGGGAAACTATAGACAACGTTTTTTCAATAATCATGTAGGAGTGGTACTTAACGCTTATTATACGAAGACATCAACAACAGATGACTTATGGCAATTAAATAGTCGTTTAGAATATAAGTTGACAAAGGACTTTGATATCTATGTTAGTAGTTATAACAACTATGGAGGCTTTTCTAAGAACAATAAAACAAATTATGTACAAATAGGTGTAATCAAACAATTAATGCCTTACAAGCCTTATGAGAAAGCGTATACTCTAAAGATAATCGTTTACTACCAAGATGAAGCGAATAATAACTATCCTGCATCTAATAGAATAGTCTATATCAACAATAAATCATTTATCACGAATAAAGAAGGAGCAATAGAATATAAAAAGTTACCTCTTGATAGCTATACCATACAAGTCAAAAATGATCAGGAATGGTTTGCTAATACAGATAAGATCGTATTAAAATCAGATACCACACATAGCATTCACTTAAGACAGACAACTACGTTATCTGGTAGTATTAATTATGAATTCTCTGAGAACTCGCATCTTATCAATAGAAATCTCTCTGGACAACGTATCGTAGCTCAAAGCCATACTGGAGAAAGCTACACAACCTATACGTCAGATAGTGGCAACTATATTCTATACATTCCTAAAGGCGACTATATACTAACGCTATACCCAGAGAATAGTGCTTATGTAGATGTTCTAAAAAATGCTATCAAAGTAAGTACCCATATTAATCAACCGCAGATAAATAATTTCACTATTAGAATCAAGGATAAAGAAGTACAAACTAAAAAGTTTAACTCTATCCAGTTCTAGCATCAAAATAAGCCAAAAAATAAAAGGACTATCGAAAGATAGTCCTTTTAAATAATATACTTGTAATTAATCTACATTATCGTGTAAATATGAGTTGTTAGATCTTAACTGCCCATCGTTATTACTATCTAACCCGAAAGTAATACGTGACTTATTAGTAGTCTCGTCTGACTCGTGTAAGTCTACTCCACTTCTTTTATAAGCTGGCTCACGCTCTAACTCTGTTAACTGACTGTTCGTATTATTAAACTTGTAGTTAAACTCTTTCATCTTTTTTCTGCGTTCAGCAGCACGACTCTTAAGTGTAAACTCCTCGATACTCATCTCGATAGGGTTTACTTCATCTAGTTCCTCTTCTACTACTGCATTAGATGCTTCTACTACAGCTGGAGTTGGTTCCTCTGATTTAATAGAAAATCTAAATTCATCTTCTATTGCATCTTGATGTTTATTAATCGGTTTTGCTGATGCTAACTCACTTTCTTTATCTGTATAATCTTCTAAAGAGAACATGATAATTTCTTCTTTAGGAGCAGCCATATTTTGAACTGATTTAGCTTCATTACCATAAGCAATATTGCTTTTTGCTTCTACCACATCATCCTCTAAATGATACACGACAGGAGCATTTGCTTGTGGTTGTTGAGACACTTGTGTTTCTGGTCTTTTTGCTACATTTACAATAACAAACTCAGGATCAACAACATTTATATCTCTTATATCTTTTGTTTTTGCTAAATTTTGCTCTTCTGAAATACTAGTATTTTTTTTTACTTCCTCAGAAGGCGTTACGATTTCAAAAAAAACATCTAATCCATTAGCATCACTTGCTTTCTCAGTAGCTTCTGCTGTCACTTGATTTACTTGAACGTCTTCCTCATTCATTGCCTCTACAGAGATACCTTCATCAAGATCTTCATCTTCAAAATCACCTAACTGATGTACAGTAATTTTTTCTGTTTCTTCTACTGCATCTTCTGAAGAAGAAATAATAGTAGTAACCTTAGATAATGGCTCATCTGGAGAAGAGTAGCCGAAAGACTCTACAGATGAAGCTTGCATTAAATTATGCTCTAACTTCTGATCACCTTCTAATACGTGAATAATCTTATTAGGCTCACCTGTTGTAACAATACTTTTTTGTTGTTCGATATTGAAACCTGTAGCAATAATTGTTACAGAAATAGCATCTCCTAAAGACTCATCTTCACCAACCCCCATAATGATGTTAGCATTATGCCCAGCTTCTGTCTGGATGTGGTCGTTGATTTCACCTATCTCATCAATTGTAATCTCATTTGCACCAGACACAATTAATAACAATACATTCTTAGCACCGCTAATCTTATTATCATTTAATAGAGGAGAGTCTAATGCATCTACAATAGCATCTTTAGCTCTAGTTTCACCAGAAGCTGTAGCAGATCCCATTATAGCAGTACCACTATCAGATAATACAGTCTTAGCATCCTTTAAGTCAATATTCTGAGTATAGTGATGCGTAATAACTTCTGCGATACCACGAGCTGCAGTAGATAAGACTTCGTCGGCTTTGGAGAAACCAGCTTTGAAACCTAAATTACCATATACCTCTCGTAACTTATTATTATTGATAACAACTAAAGAGTCAACTTGTTTACGTAGACGTTCAACCCCTTTTAAAGCTTGGTCTTGTCTTACCTTACCTTCGAATTGGAAAGGAATAGTAACAATACCTACTGTAAGGATATCACGTTCTTTAGATAACTGAGCAATAACTGGAGCAGCACCTGTACCAGTACCACCACCCATACCAGCAGTGATAAATACCATCTTAGTGTTGGTATCTAACATCTTCTCTATCTCTTCTATACTTTCTAAAGCAGACTGTTGGCCCACTTCTGGATTAGCTCCTGCTCCTAACCCTTCCGTAAGGTTAACTCCTAACTGAATTTTAGTTGGAACTGGACTATTTTCTAATGCTTGAGAGTCAGTATTACACACTATAAAATCTACACCTTTAATTCCTTGTTGGAACATGTGATTAATAGCATTACTTCCACCGCCTCCTACACCTATTACTTTGATAACGTTTGATTGGTTTTTCGGTAAATCAAACTTTATTCCTCCAAAATCTGTATTCTCCATATACGTAGCCTTTTTATTCTTGCTTTTCAATAAAATCTTTTATTTTTCTAAAAAAAGTACCAAAGAAATTTGATTCAAATTTTTCTGCCGTTGGCGATCTAAATTCAGTCTCTTTTGGTTCTTCAGAAACTTTAGGTCTTTCTTGACTTACTGTTTCTATTGGATCTTGTGATACAACTGGTTGTTGCACCACAGGCTCTGCGCGATTAACAACAGGCGCCTCCACTTCTGGAACTCTATTCTCAACAGCAATATCTGCTAATGAAACAGCTCCTTTTATATGATGTCTTTCACTTTCCATCACTAATCCTACCGCAGTAGCGTATAATGGACTAGAAATCTCTAAACTAGAGTCTCCAGCTAAGTGCTCATTAGGATATCCTATACGAGTATCTATACCAGTGATATATTCTACTAATTGCTTAATATGTTTTAATTCAGAACCTCCTCCAGTTAAAACAATTCCTGCAATCAATTTCTTCTGTGGGCTTTCATATCCATAACTCTTAATTTCAGAGAATACCAATTGTATGATCTCTTCTACTCGAGCATGAATAATCTTAGACAAGTTCTTTAAAGATATTTCCTTTGGTTCTTTTCCTCTTAACCCTGGAATAGACACAATCTCATTATCTTTATTTTCTCCTGGCCAAGCAGACCCAAACTTTACTTTTAGTATCTCAGCTTGACGTTCTATAATAGAACATCCTTCTTTAATATCTTCTGTAATAACATTTCCTCCGAAAGGCACTACAGCTGTATGACGAATAATACCGTCTTTAAAGATAGCTAAGTCCGTTGTACCACCACCGATATCGATAAGTGCTACCCCAGCTTCTTTTTCTTCTTGACTTAGAACTGCTTCAGCTGATGCTAAAGGCTCTAAAGTAATACCTGAAAGCTCTAATCCTGCATCTTTAATACATCTCCCTGCATTCTTTATTAATGCGGCTTGACCTACTACTACATGGAATACAGCTTCCAAACGACTTCCATACATTCCGATAGGTTCCTTAATACCAGGCTCTCCATCTATTTTGAACTCTTGTGGAAGTACGTGTATAATTTCTTCTCCTGGAAGCATACTCAACTTCTGAACTTGAGTAATTAATTGCTCTATGTCCTTGTCTCCTATTACTTCATCAGGATTATCTCTACTTATATAATCACTATGTTGAATACTACGTATATGCTGTCCAGCTATACCTACTACTACATTCTTAATCTTATACCCAGCTGCTGACTCAGCATCAGTCACAGCGTTTTGAATAGATTGAATGGTCTGCGTGATATTGTTAACAACACCTCGTTTAACACCTAGACTTTTAGCTTTACCTAATCCTAAAATTTCTAGTTTACCGTATTCGTTTTTCTTTCCAATCATTGCGACAATCTTAGTTGTCCCAATGTCTAAACCTACAGCTATATTTTCTTTTTCCATACTCTTTTTCTATTTTGTGCATACCACTTGTTGGGTAAACTTGAGGTTTATATACTTGTATTTCTCTTGTTCAACATTCTCTCTTATCAAATACTGTACAAAGGCTTTATAATTTTGCAACTTTATTTCCATTTCATCAAACCCTCCAAACAAAATGTCAAAACGGTTTGTACGACTAATCAACATTAAAGTTCCCTTTGGTTCTATAACTATCCCCGTGATATCCTCTCTTAAGAATTCGTCCTTGTTAATCAATTCAAGTATTTCCTTAATATCTCTTTCATTACTCTTGTTCACCTTTCCCTGCACCATAGGAACTCTATCAGAAAAATTACTTGATAATGGCATCATTTTCCCTAACTCATCAAGATAATAATTATTATCCCCATCTATCACTCTTCCGATTGCTTTTTTTTGCCAAATATCAACGATTATTTTATTATCTATCGTCAAATAAACATCCGCATTTCTGATTAATTCATTTTTTAGCACGTTTTTCTCTAGATTATTCAAATCTAAAACACTTCTATTAATCTCGGAAATTTTTGGAAATTTATTTTTAAGCAAATTGCGAATTTCACTACTTGTTACAAAGTGTTCTTCACTTTCCTTAAAAACCACATCGATATCCTTAACTTCACGATCATTACTACGTTTATTAGTAAAAGAATACAAAAACAGTAACAGTCCACACAATAGCAATATGCGAACATCTGACCACTTTATTTTCTTAAACAACTTTTCCACGTACTAAAACTTCTATATTATTCTAATCCTTTCTTTATATCTTCTACCATTTCTCCTAAATCACCAGCTCCTATAGTCAAAACTAATTCAGCCTTAGAAGCCTTTAAATAAGGTAATAACTCCTCTTTTTGCAAGACCACTTTATCCACTGATGTCATTTGATCTAACAATGCTGCTGACGTCACTCCTTCTATAGGCAACTCTCTTGCTGGATAAATATCTAATAACACTACATGATCGAAGGTAGATAATGCTATAGCAAACTCACTCATAAAGTCTCTTGTACGACTATACAAATGAGGTTGGAACACAGCTACTATCTTCTTATCACTATATAACTCATGTACCGCCTGACTTACTGCTTGTATTTCTGTCGGGTGATGAGCGTAATCATCTATATAAATAAGATCATCTCTTCTGATCTTATAAGAAAACCTTCTTCTAACACCTTTAAAGCTTCCTAAACCATCTACTAATACATTTGCATCTATTCCGTAATTATAAGCCATAGCGAAGGCTACTAATGCATTAGATAGGTTATGTCTACCTGGTAATCCAAAGCGAACACCTTCAATGCTCTCATTAGGAGTTATAATATCAAAAACATACCATCCATTATCAATAGATATGTTCTCTATTCTATAAATACAGTCCTCTCCAAAACCAACTTTAATACCATTTAAGTCTACTTGTTCAGTTTTAAAGAATTTAGTCTTATCCTCAACCTTATTTGCAAAGTCTTGGAATGCTACTAACATTTCTTCTGCAGTACCAAATATATCTAAGTGATCCGCCTCAGTAGAAGTAATACAAGCTGTATCAGGATACAATCTTAAAAAAGAACGATCAAACTCATCTGCCTCTACTACTGTTACTGTTTTACCACTTCCGATTAAGTTAGTCTGATAATTCTCTACTACTCCACCAACAAATGCTGTTACATCAACACCTGCTTGAAATAATAAATGTCCTAAAATACTTGTTGTTGTAGTCTTACCATGTGTTCCTGCTACTGCAAAACAATAGGTATCCTTAGTTATCAACCCTAATACTTCAGAACGCTTACGAATATCAAATCCATTATCGATAAAATAGTTCCACTCTGTATGTGTACTAAGTATCGCAGGAGTGACTACAACTAAAGTTGTTTCCTTATCCTTATACACATCCTTTACTAACTCTAAATTATCTTCAAAGTGGATATCAATTCCTGCTTCTTTTAATTCATCAGTTAATTGTGTTGCAGTGCGATCATATCCTGCAACATTCTTTCCTATAAATTTAAAATAACGAGCTAAGGCACTCATACCTATGCCTCCTATTCCTATAAAAAATACGCTCTTTATCTTACTTAATTCCATACTTAAATATTCATTATAGCTTCTACTTGATCTACTATATCTTTTGTTGCATTAGGTAACGCTAACCTTCTAAAGTTAGTTCCTAACTTATTTTGCAACACTTTATCTTCTACTAACGCAGTAAATGTTGGCAAGAACTGCTCTGCTAGCTCTGCTTCTTTTAGCAATATTGCTCCTTCTTCGCTTACAATACTCATCGCATTTTTAGTCTGATGATCTTCAGCTACATTAGGAGAAGGAATAAATATAACAGGCTTACCTACCAATGCTAATTCAGAAATAGAAGAAGCTCCTGCTCTAGAAATCACATAGTCTGCTGCTGCATAGGCTAAGTTCATCTTCTCCACAAAAGCAGTTACTAATACCCCCTCTGCCTGATATTTCTTATACTCCTCATAATACAGCTTACCACACTGCCATATAACTTGTATATTCTTCTTCTTTATCTCTTCTAAATTCTCTTCAATCAATCGATTTATTCTCCTAGCTCCAAGACTTCCTCCTAAAACTAAAAGAATGTCTTTAGAACTATCTAATCCAAAAGAACGAATACCTTCCTCCTTCATAGAACTAACATCTAATAAATCATTTCTAACAGGGTTACCTGTCTTTATAATCTTTGACGCAGGAAAGAATCTTTCTAGATGATCATACGCCACACATACCTTATTTACCTTCTTTCCTAATAACTTATTCGTTATACCTGGAAAGGAATTCTGCTCTTGGATTAATGTCGGTATATTCTTACCAGCAGCAACTTTCACTACAGCTCCACTAGCAAAACCTCCAGTACCAATTACTACATCTGGTTTAAACTTTTTAATTATTTTACCAGACTTCCATAAACTACTAATCAGTTTAAACGGAAACGCAAGATTATCTACAGTCAACTTTCGTTGAATACCTGATATCCATAATCCTTCTATCTTATAACCTGCCTGCGGCACCTTCTGCATCTCCATTTTATTCTCAGCTCCTACGAACAAGATTTCAGCATCTGCATACCTTGCCTTAATCTCATTGGCAATAGCTATCGCAGGATAGATATGTCCTCCTGTTCCTCCTCCACTTAATATGACTCTCGGTGCACGTTTCATTTATTATATTATTTCCTATATTCTATTTTACTAATTCTTGATTTTGCCTAAGCTCTTCTTGTTTACCTAGCTCTTCTTGCATACGCTCTTCCTCTATCATTCTTTCCATCTCTTGTTTCTGTATCTCCTGTTCTTTTTTGGTAACACTTAGAATCACTCCTAACGAAATACAAGTCATCCAGATCGATGTTCCTCCACTACTAATCAGAGGTAACGTTTGTCCTGTCGTAGGCAGTAACGACACAGCTACTCCCATATTGATCAAGGCTTGGAATATAAAATAAAACCCTAACCCAGTAACCAACAACTTCCCAAATAAAGTCGGAGCCTTATGTGCTGCAATCAAAAACCTAAAGAACAAATACAGATAAAGAAACAGTATCGATAGTCCACCCACCATACCATATTCTTCAACAATAATAGCATAAATAAAATCCGATGAAGACTGTGGTAAAAAGTTCTTCTGAACACTTTTCCCTGGGCCTTTTCCCACTAATCCACCAGATGCGATAGCTATCTTAGCGTTGTCAACTTGATAAAGATCCTTTCCTCCTTCATCTGCATTAGCGAATCTATCTATACGACTTATCCATGTATCTACACGGTTAGGCATCGTTCCTTCAGGTAAAGCTTTTGCTGCCAATACAAACAAGGTCACAAACAACATTCCTGCTCCAAAAATAGCTGCTAGATATTTAAAAGGATACTTCCCCACAAATACCAATATACCAACCATCAAGAAGATCAAAGCTGCTGTAGAAAAGTTAGCTGGAAAGATTAATCCAACTACAACCATAACAGGCAACCATAACTCTAATACTGAAGGCCAAAACTCAACTTTCTTATCTTGAATACTGACCAGATACTGCGCTACATACCCTAGTACAACTACAGCTGCTATCGCAGATGGTTGTATCTGAATAACGCCTAAATCTAACCACCTACTCGCATTTGCTCCCCCTATGGTCTTACCTTGAATCAAAGTAAAGAACAGTAACACAATGGCTACTGGCATCATAAGAATGGACAATTGTCTAAAATATCTATACTCTAGTTTATGTGCTAAATACAATAACACAAAACCAATAGATAAGTGAGCAAAATGCTTAAACAAATAAGAGAATGTAGACTTCCCTGTACCTATCGTATAAACTAAGTTAGTACTCGCACTATATACAGGTACAAACGAAAATAAGGCCAGTAAAAATATTACTGTCCATATATGTTTATCTCCATATAAATTAGCAACTAACTTTTTCATTTTATCTTATAGATTATTTACTTCAGCCTTAAACTGATGTCCTCTATCCTCGTAATTTTTAAATAAATCAAAACTTGCACAGGCTGGTGACAGTAATACTGTATCACCACTCTCAGCTAAGCGTTGTGCCATCTTCACAGCATCCTCCATACTCTGAACCTCGATTAATGTGTCCACTACCTGTTCATAAGCTGCTTTTATCTTACTATTATCAACACCTAGACAAATAATACTCTTTACTTTCTCGCGAACTAAAGGCATTAACTCATCATAATCATTTCCTTTATCTACTCCTCCAACAATCCATACTGTTGGTGTCTTCATACTTTCTAATGCAAAAAAGGTAGCGTTGATATTAGTTGCTTTAGAGTCATTTATATACTGAACATTCTCTACTTTCATTACCTTTTCTAAACGATGTTCAGCTCCTTGAAAATCGGATAAGCTCTCTCTAATACTCTGCTTTCTTATTCTTTTTAATTGTGCCACAGCCGTAGCTGCCATAGCATTCTTAACATTGTGCTTTCCTTCAACACCCAATTCGCTAATTGGTAATACCACTGTTTCCTTGTCCATAGCCACTACAATATTTTGCCCTTCTAAATAAGCTCCATATTCTAACTTTTTAGTAATAGAAAATGGTACTCTTTTAGCGGCAGTTTTATTATTAGTTAACCAACGTTGAATCTCCACATCATCATCATCATAGATTAAATAATCCTCTTTGGTTTGATTCAATGTAATTCTAAACTTAGCATTGATATAATTTTCATATTTATAATCATATCGATCTAAGTGATCTGGGCTAATATTAGTAATAACAGCGATATGAGGTCTAAACTTGCGTATGCCATCTAATTGAAAACTGCTCAATTCTAACACATAACACTTTTCAGGATTCACAGCTACCTGCTTAGCGTAGCTATCACCTATATTTCCTCCTATACCAACGTTCAATCCTCCCTTACTCAATAGATGGTAAGTAAGCATCGTCGTTGTTGTTTTTCCATTACTACCTGTTATAGCGACAGATGGCTCTGTATTAAAAGTATAAGCAAACTCTATCTCCGAAATAACATCAATATCCGCTGCTAATGCTTTTTGAATAATAGCTACTTTATCTGGTATCCCAGGACTTTTAACTATTATATCACCACTCAATATTTCTGTTTCTGTATGTCTTCCTTCTTCCCAGCGTACATTGAACTCATTAAGAACAGCCTTGTACTTATCTTCAATCTGTCCAAAATCTGAAACGAATACATCATACCCTTTGGTCATAGCTAGTACAGCTGTACCTACTCCACTTTCTCCTGCTCCTAATACAACTACCTTCATACTATCTAATTTTTAAAGAAACAATACAGAATATTCCTAACAATATTCCGATAATCCAAAAACGAGTTACAATCTTACTCTCGTGATATCCTTTCTTTTGGAAATGGTGATGAAGTGGTGACATTAAAAATATCCTTCTTCCTTCTCCATATTTCTTTTTTGTATATTTAAAGTAACCTACCTGTAATACTACTGATAAGTTCTCTGCTAAAAATATTCCACATAATACTGGAATGATTAATTCTTTTCGTACAGCTATAGCTAATACTGCTATAATACCTCCGATAGTTAAACTACCCGTATCCCCCATAAATACCTGAGCAGGATAAGTATTATACCATAAGAACCCTATCAATGCACCCATAAAGGAGGCTATATAAATAGTCATCTCACCTGAATGGGGTATGTACATTACATTCAAATAGGCTGATAACACAACGTTCCCCGAAATAAACGCAAAAATTCCCAACACAAATGTTGAGATTGCTGATGTACCGGCAGCCAATCCATCGATACCATCTGTTAGGTTAGCTCCATTAGAGACAGCTGTCACAATAAATATCACAATAGGAATAAAGATCAACCAAGTATATTTCTCTGCACCTTCTCCTAACCAACTGATTAAAATCGAATAATCAAATTCATTATCTTTTAGAAAAGGAATAGTCGTTGCTGTTGATTTCACATCATATCTACTAGCTACATCTTCTACTAACGCTCTATTCGCAGGCATTTCTCTAACCGTTACGGTAGGGCTAAAATAAAGCACTGCTCCTACGATTAATCCTAGTCCTACCTGTCCTATTACTTTAAATCGTCCTTTTAGTCCTTCCTTATCTTTTTTCTTCATCTTTAGATAGTCATCTAAGAATCCGATAGTCCCCATCCATACTGTCGTTAATAAAAGTAATAAAACGTATGTATTGTCAAGTTTTGCAAATAATAGAACTGGTATAAGGGTTGCTACAATAATGATTAGCCCTCCCATAGTTGGTGTACCTGCTTTTTCCTTCTGCCCTTCTAATCCAAGCTCACGCACAGTCTCACCAATCTGCATTTTTCGTAGATATTTGATAATTCTCTTACCGTAGATGATCGAAATCAGCAATGAGAATATCATAGCCATACCTGATCGGAAAGTGATGTATTGAAACATCCCCGCTCCAGGAATTTTGAAATAATCATCTAAGTACTCAAATAAATAATATAACATACCTTAAATCTCCCTTATTCTATTGTTCTAAAAATTCAGTTACAATCTCTAAATCATTAAAATGATTTCTTACCCCTTTAATCTCCTGATAAGTCTCATGTCCCTTACCAGCGATTAAAACAATATCCCCGGCTTCTGCCTGCTGACAAGCTAATTTGATAGCTTGCTTACGATCTACCACTATTATCGTCTTCATCGTATTCTGAGGCTCCACTCCTTTTTCCATTTCTTCTAAGATTACAACAGGGTCTTCGAATCGTGGGTTATCTGAAGTGAATATTACTTTATTACTCAGTTCTGAGGCTATCTGTGCCATCTCTGGTCTTTTTGTTTTATCTCTATTACCTCCACATCCTACTACAGTAATCAGTTTCTCATTATAAGTACGAATAGAGTTAATTGTTTCTATTACATTCTTTAAGGCGTCAGGTGTGTGAGCGTAATCTACTATAGCAGTAACCTTCTTAGAAGATACTACGTATTGGAATCTTCCTGCTACACTAGTTAACTTACTTACTTCTAACAAAGCCTCATCTTCATTCACTCCTAATTGAATAGCTGCTGCATAAACAGCCAATAGATTAGAAGCATTGAAGAGTCCTATTAGTTGAACCCAAATCTCTCGCTGATTAATCTTCATCAGCATTCCTGAGAACTGACTTTCTAATACTTCTGCTTTATAATCAGCTACATTCTTAAGACCATAAGTCTTGATAGTTGCATCTGTATTTTGGGTCATAATCAACCCATTTTTATCATCTACATTCGTTATTGCAAAAGAACCTTTAGGCAACTGATCAAAAAAGGCTTTCTTCGCATTTCTATATTCAGCAAATGTTTTGTGATAATCTAGATGATCGTGTGTTAGGTTAGTAAATATTCCTCCATCAAACTCTAGACTATGTGTACGCATCTGAACAATACCATGCGAGCTAACTTCCATAAAACAGTATTCACATCCAGCCTCTACCATCTCATTTAAATAATGATTGATCGTAAGAGAATCTGGCGTAGTATGAGTAGCATTATAATCTATATCTCCTACTTTTATAACTACAGTAGACAATAGACCTGCCTCGTATCCTAAATTCTTAAACAATGTATAGAGTAGAGTAGCAATAGTCGTTTTACCATTGGTACCTGTTACTCCTACTAATTTTAATTTAGAAGAAGGATTGTCATAAAAATTACTAGCAACGATGGCTAATGCCTTATTACTATCTTCTACTAAAATATAAGTTACTCCTTGTGCAATATCAACTGGTAGTTTCTCACAAATAACAGCACTAGCACCATCTTTGATTGCTTGTGTGATATAATCATGACCATCTACTACAGTACCAGGTATAGCTACAAATAGAGTCTCTTTTGAAACTTCACGTGAATCAAATGCAATCTTTGCTATAGAAAGTTCTAAATCACCTCCTGTAACAGATATCATTTTTGC
This sequence comes from Myroides sp. ZB35, assembly GCF_001865835.1. Classification (NCBI taxonomy): domain Bacteria; kingdom Pseudomonadati; phylum Bacteroidota; class Flavobacteriia; order Flavobacteriales; family Flavobacteriaceae; genus Myroides; species Myroides sp. ZB35. Next base: position 769,695 of record NZ_CP017769.1, read on the forward strand.
TTTGTATAATAATTCGTTTAACTTTTTCACGATAGTTCTAATACTACTTTTTGATTTCTACTTATTTTTTGTCCAGCTATTACAGACTGTTTCTTTATTTTTCCTATTCCTTTTATTTCTACTTTTAAGCCTAAATTTTCTAAAAGAGGTACTGCATCCATTGCGTACATTCCTCTCACATCAGGCATAACTTCAAGATTGTCCATTACTATTTCATGATAATCTTGATAACTCGTTCTCACATTAGATGGTACTTCATCTATATTGCTCAAACTTGTTGTTGTAGGCACATCCGTGTATATCTTCTGTGCTATACGTTTAAATACTGGTCCAGACACATCCGCACCATAATAACTCTTCGTTCTATCTGGTTTATGTATAATTACTATACATGAATATTTCGGATTCTCTGTCGGGAAATAACCAGCAAAAGAAGAAGAATAATACATATCCTTTCCTTTTCCTTTTCCATAATTTACCTGAGCAGTTCCCGTTTTACCCGCCATTGAGAAATTAGGAGAACCTACTTTTCTACCTGTACCTTTTACAACTACATTAGTCAGTACTCCTTGTACCTGTTTAATAACCTCTGGAGAAGCAATCTGAGGGTTTAAAACCTCTGGTTCGAACTTCACCACTGTTTTATTAAACTCTTTTACTTCTGAGACAAACATTGGTTTCACCATTACTCCATTATTTGCTACTGCATTATACAATGTCAATGTATGTAAAGGTGTTATTGAAATACCATACCCAAAAGCCATCCAAGGCAGCGCTAATCCACTCCAGCCTTTTTTACCAGGTTTCGGTATATAAGGTACACTAGCTCCTTTAATAGGTATATCTAATGCCTTATCCATACCTAGAGTAGATAGATAATTAGTAAACTCACTAGGCTTATCTTTAAATCCTTCATTCACTGCTTGTGTTATTACAGTGTTTGAAGACACCTCTATTCCTCTAGCTAACGATATCTTACCATATCCTCCCCATTTAGAATCACGAACTCTAGCATTATAGAATTTCACAACACCATCATTCGTATCGTATATCCTAGCAGTATCACTTTTACCTTTTTCTAAAAGAGCTAGTAATGATGCTAGCTTAAACGTAGAACCAGGCTCGTGTTTCTCTCCTACAGCATAATTAATCGTTTCATAATAATTACCACTTTCAGATCGTCCTAAATTAGAAATAGCCTTAATAGCACCAGTTCCAACTTCCATTACTACCACACACCCATGATCTGCACTATAATACTCTAATTGTTTTAGTAATGCATGGTGAGCGATATCTTGTATATAGACATCGATGGTAGATACGATATCTTGCCCATCAATAGGTTCTATCTCATTCTCATCATTAATAGGCTTCCATTGATCCTTTCCAAGACTTTGCATCTTTCTACGACCATCTACTCCACTTAAATAGGATGTAAATGCTCCTTCTATTCCCACTCGAGTGAAAGAATTATCCTCATTCTTTCTTTCATACCCGATTGTTCGTTGTGCAATCTTACCTATAGGATGTTGCCTAATTGTTTTTTGCAGAGATATAAGCCCTCCTTTATAAGGGCCTCTTTTTAAAAGAGGAAAGCTTTTAACTCTTACATATTGTGTATAACTAAGATCTTTAGCTATGAATACATATCTGTTTCCATTCTTTCTAGCCTTTCTAAGCAAATTCTCATAATAGCTAGAAGGCTTCTTAAACATCACTCCTAAAGAATCAGACAATGGTTTTACATTCTCATAAAAATCTTTCTCACTAGGTGCTAAACCATCAAAACGAATTTCAAAGACCGGTACAGAAGTCGCTAATAGACTTCCATCTGACGAATACACATTCCCTCTATTCGCAGGAATCTCTTCTATCTTTACTCTAGTTTTATCTTGAGCCTTAGCTCTTAGCTCCTTTCCTTCTATCCCTTGGATCTGTACTAATCGATAGACAATCCCTCCTGCAAAGAGCAAAACCAAAGCAGAGATAAGGTATATATTCACATAAATATTCTTATTATTTAGCGCCATAACTTATCCCAAAAACTTTCTTTTTCTACTTCTCTAGTTACTTTAATCTTCGTCGCTGGTGTCTCAGAAGGAAATATCCCATCTTCTTCTAAGTTCTTAGTGATGGTAGATTCCATCTTCAGTTCCATTAACTCTGATCGTGTATCAACAAACTCTGCACGCAACATCTTCACTTCATGAGTTAGTTTTGCTATTTTAAATACTTTCGCCTCATACGACTGAGTATTACCAATTAACAATAAACTTAAAATGATTACATAAATAATAAATGCCCAAGTCTTAGCTGAATTCTCATTAACAAGAATCTTCGCTTTGATAATATCTCCTGGGCTACTTATTTTATTTTTCATTTTTTCTCGGCAATTCTCAATTTCGCAGAGCGAGCTCTATTATTTACTGCAATTTCTTCATCAGTAGGCAAGATTAACTTCCCTAGCTGTTTCATCGGAACTTCAAATCTTCCAAAGAAGTCTTTTTCAGGTTCTCCTTCGAACATTCCGTTTTTCATAAATCGTTTCACTAAACGATCTTCTAATGAATGGTAAGAGATAATACTCAATCTTCCTTTCGGCTTCAAGACCTCTTGACTTTGTGTCAACATTTCTTTCAATACATCCATTTCCTGATTCACTTCTATTCGAATCGCTTGATATATCTGAGCCAAAATCCTAGCACTCTTATGTGCAGGTAAGAATCTAGCCAACACCTCTTTTAATTCATCTGTATTCTTGATTGGGGCATCTGTTCTAGCTTTGACAATTGTATTTGCAATTGCTCCAGCATTTTTTAATTCCCCATACATATAAAACATATTTCTAAGATCTGCTTCCTCATACTCATTCACCACGTTAAAAGCAGAGATATCTCCAGACTGATTCATTCTCATATCTAGCTCACCATCGAATCTAGTCGAGAATCCTCTCTCTGGCACGTCGAACTGATGTGATGACACTCCTAAATCTCCTAACACTCCATCTACCTCCTTCACTCCATGAAAACGCAAATAACGTTTCAGGTATCTAAAGTTTTGATTAATCAAAGTAAACCTTGGGTCATCTATCGCATTAGCTAATGCATCTTCATCTTGATCAAATGCAAACAACTTTCCTTCATTTCCTAGACGGTTAAGTATCTCTCTAGAGTGCCCTCCTCCTCCGAATGTCACATCTACATAGACACCATTCGGATCAGTAATTAATCCATCAATACTCTCTGTCAACAAAACAGGTCTGTGATAACCGTATTCTTCTTTACTCATCAAAACTTATATTACTCATTACATCCTGAGCCAACTCTCCGAAATCAAAATCATCTACCTCTAGCGTTGCCTCATACAATTTCTTATCCCAAATTTCCATTATATTCACTTTAGACGAAAAAACAAGATCCTTGCTTATTTGTGCAAAATCGATTAAGTCTTTCGCTATCAAAAGACGCCCTGCATCATCTATTTCAACATTCTTTACACCGGCCATAAAACGACGAATAAAAGCATCATTCTTCTTATCAAAAGGATTCAACTTTCCTATTTTGCTCATCATTTTATCCCATTCCGCCATCGGCCATAACTCTAAACAGCTCTCAAAAACAGAACGTTTTAATACAAAACCATCACCAATACCAGGCAACTGCTTCTTTAGAGAAGCAGGTACTAGCACCCTTCCTTTGGCATCTATTTTGCATTCATATGTTCCGATTATTGCCATCTATGTACACCTATAAATATAATCTTAGCAAATGTAGTCAATTTTTTACCACAATTTACCACTTTTTCCCACTTTGTTGATAAGTTTTGAGTGTTAAACTAAATAATTCAAGTAAATAGGGTAATCAGCTGACTAATAGCCCTTAATTTTAAAATACAAATCACAATTCGAACCCTCGCTTTTGACTATAAAAATGCTTTTATCAACATCCATAAATTAGCATTTACAACAAGGCCAGAAGCGCTGAAATGGACAAATTCACACTTTTACAATAAATTATTACTCCTTTTAGAATTTTTCTCATATTTAAAAACGTATATTTGTGGGAATTTAAAAATCGCATTTAGAAACTACATGGAGCGAACTTTAAAAGAAGATGGTAAATTCCGTTTTATAGAAATTGGCGAAGGTACACCAATTGTTATCTTACACGGATTAATGGGAGGTCTGAGCAATTTTGATGGTGTTACAAATTTTTTCCCAAATGAAGGTTACAAAGTAGTTCTTCCAGAACTTCCACTTTACACGAACAGCATTTTAAAAACGAATGTAAAGGCTTTCGCAAAATTTGTAAAAGATTTTATAGATAGAAGAGGTTATAAAAAAGTGATCTTGCTAGGAAATTCTCTAGGAGGACATATCGCTTTGTACTTTTCAAAAATGTATCCTGAATATCTTCAAGCGATGATATTAACAGGAAGCTCTGGCTTATACGAAAGTGCTATGGGAGACAGTTACCCTAAACGTGGGGACTATGAATATATCAAGAAGAAAGCTGAAGATGTATTTTATCACCCAGAAATAGCTACTAAAGAAATCGTAGATGAAGTCTTTGCTACAGTTAATGATCGAATGAAAGTAATCAAGACTATTACTATCGCCAAAAGTGCGATACGACACAATATGTCTAAAGATTTACCTAAAATAAAAGTACCTACGTGTTTAATCTGGGGAAAGAATGATAAAGTAACTCCTCCTGAAGTAGCTGTAGAGTTCAATGAACTACTACCTGACTCTGACCTGTATTGGATCGATGAGTGTGGACATGCTGCTATGATGGAACACCCAGATCAATTCAACGAATTACTAAACGCGTGGTTTATCAAAAGAAATATCAAGTAAAATGAAAATAAATACAGCTGAATTTGTTGTTAGTAACTCTGACGCTAAGAAGTGTCCTAATGAACCTATCCCTGAATACGCATTCATCGGTAGATCTAATGTAGGTAAGTCTTCTCTGATCAATATGCTTACTAATCAAAAATACTTAGCCAAAACCTCTTCTAGACCAGGAAAGACACAACTAATCAACCACTTTAAAATTAATTCTAATTGGTATTTAGTAGACTTACCAGGTTATGGGTATGCAAAAGTATCTAAAAAGACTAAAGCTGTATTCCAGAAGTTCATCACAGATTACTTCGAGAATAGACAACAATTAGTAAGTGCCTTTGTATTAGTAGATATCAGACATGAGGCTCAGAAGATTGACTTAGAATTCATGCAGTATCTAGGAGAGACAGAAGTTCCTTTCTCTATCATCTTTACTAAAGCTGATAAAGTAGGTAAACAAAAAGTAGCTGGACTAATAGCCGACTACAGAAAGAAAATGTTAGCTGATAACTGGGAAGAAATGCCTCCGTGCTTTGTTACCTCATCAGAAGACAAAACTGGTAGAGACGAAGTCTTAAACTATATCGAAGAAATAAACGTTGAGATGTTTAAAAATCAAAACTTTATATAAAACAAAAAAACTGCTTAATAGCAGTTTTTTTTTATTTCTATCATTAGATATAATACTCATTTACTGTAATAATACCTGCCCTAATAGCATATCGTGTTGCATCATACACATTGCTAACACCTAGTTTCTTAAATATATTCTTGCGATGTGTTATCACTGTATGAGCACTAATATTGCGGTCTGCAGCTATCTCCTTAGTCATTTTTCCAGATGCTATTTCTTTTAGTATCTCACGCTCAGCATTAGTAAGCACCTGTTCCACTTTCAGAATACTATCCTGATGTTCTTCCAGCTTCTTCATTATCCAAGGTGCGAGATAGGTCTCCTTAGAAATAGTCTTATAGATACCCTCCTTGATATGTTCTAGCTTATCATTTTGGAAGACAATATTAAAAGCAGAAATGCGATTAGACAAAAACTGTTTTAACCATTGCTCATTTAACTCACTAAAAAACAACAACCATTGTGACTTCTCACTTTGCTCTCGCAGCAGTAGCAATAACTCCGTTTGCTTCTCTAGACATCTACTAAAAGGATCTACAATAATGACTGCACTAGGGTTCTTTAGAAGATAACTCTTTAAGCCCGTCAAATCATCAATCTCAACAATACTTACCTCTCCTGAGCAAACCTCTCTAATAAGCCCTTGTAAAGCGTAACGCGTGATTTCTTGACTCTCTACTATCCCTATATTTAACATCCTTATCTCCTTAAGTTAACTCTTCCACTCCTCTATTGCTAGAATAAAGTATCTTATTAATATTCTACTACAAAAATACATAACTTTTTCTAGTATTAACACAACGCTAAATAGTCTTATAACAAAAAAAGGTTACTCTTAATTATAATATTAAGAGCAACCTTTTATATGAATAAACGCTAACTAATTCTTTTTATTTTTTCCCTTATTTATAAAGGTTTCCATTTTCGATCTCCTCTACCTCTGGAATTCTAAATAAGTAATTCACACTATTAGGAACAAAAGAAGACTTGTCAGAAAAACTAATGATTCTATGTCCTTGTGGTAATAAATCTACCGTTATCTGGCTTATCTTACCTTGGCTATCCATTACTTCATAAGTATAAGGAACCAACTTATCTTGAGGATATAACTTTCTTTCTACAGCCAACTTGTTACGCACAATATCCACTCGTGAAAATCCTTCACCAAACAATTCTTTTCTTCTCTCTATCCAGATTTCATCAAGAAGAGCTTGTCCACTTAATCCACTCACTTCCTTAGCACCTCTTGCTGCTTTTAAAACATTCAACGCATTAATAGCATCAGCACGCCCTAATCTAGCTTTTGCTTCTGCACTTATTAGATACATCTCTGAAGAACGCATTAATACAATATCTGCTATACGACCAGCTTTAAACTTAAATTTAGCATATCTCATATAAGCTACATCTCTCGTTTTCGGAGAAGTATTAGAAGGATCTGGAGCCCAGTAAATCATACTTTTTCTATAATCTCCTTCATCAAATAACTCTTTAAAGTAAGGGTCTGCATTAAAACTGAAGTAATAACTCTCTTTTGATGTTACATCTAAATAGTTAAACTGATAAGAAGCCCCACTTTGTTCAGATGTCTGTTGATGTCCCCATATCCACTCTACATTACTAGAGTCATTAAAACCACTCTTATAGTCATCTTCTGACATCAATTGACCATACTTGCTCAACACTGCCTCTGCATAAAAATTAGCTTTCTCCCAATTCTGAGTATACAAATAAGCACGTGCCAATAATCCTTGTACTACAGTCTTATCAAATTTATACTTAAGATTTCTCTTATAAGTATCAGGTATCAAAGACAACGCTTCTTCTAAATCCGAAATGGCTTGTTTATACACTTCTGTCACAGTAGCTGCTGATGCAGGTACTGTACTAGGTGTAGTTGCAGTCAAATAAATAGGCCCTACTACAGCATTAGGATTTACGTCTATAGCTAATGCATAACTAGAAGCTAAGTGTAAGTACATAAATCCTCTCAACGCTAATGCTTGACCACGTACACGCTGTTTTTCATTTACAGTACCTTCTGAAGCAAATACTTTATCAATTACGTTATTAGCATTATCAATCGTTTTATACGTAAGATTCCAACTAAACGAATTTGTCCCTCCACGATTATAAAGAGCTGTGAAAGCATAATGACTACTAAATCCATACATATTATTCACCACTACATCATTCCCCATAGCGTCGTTTGTTCTTAAAAACGCTCCATATCCTGGATTAGCATAAGTACTATATGAATCCATTAAGTTAGCCCATGTACCGATCAATACCTTGTCATTACCTTCTACTGTAGTAAAAACATTCTCATTCACCACTGCATCTGTAGGTTCAGTATCTAAAGAACAAGAAGTCATTCCAATAGAAAATAGAACACTAAACGCTATATATTTAAAAATTGTTTTTCTCATGATTTCTTAATTCTTTATAATTTAATATTTAATCCTAAAGACAATGTCTTCATCGCTGGGTATCTATAATAAGTAGTCCCGTTGAATGTTTGCTCTGGATCAAAACCTTGTTCTTTTGTCCATGTAAATAAATTCTCTGCTTGGAAATAAATAGAAGCAGATGATAAATTAATTTTTCTTAACCACTCTTGTGGAACGTTATAAGCTAACGTAAGATTCTTTAATTTTAAGTATGAACGATCTACCAAGAAACGATCTGAAGTATTCGTCCAGCTATTAGCAGGATTAGTTGTTAATCTAGCGATATCAGTATTAGGATTCTCTGGCGTCCATCTTCCCATCATATCCGCACTCCATGTACTACCATTACCTGCATGTCTATACATTCCTACCTTATCCCCATTATAAATCTTACCTCCTATATTATAAGTAAAGTTAGCAGATAATTGCCATGACTTATAAGACAACTCTGTTGAGAAACCTCCAGATACATCAGGTAACGAAGTTCCTTTGTATACTTTATTTTTATTTCCACTTACACTGCTGTAGTTCTCAGTCACTGTACGACTACCATCCTCATTCTGAATATACCATTGTGCATTACCATTCTCTGGATTTACACCAGCCCACTCAGGCAAATAGAAATCATAAATAGATCCTCCTACTTTCCATATCTGGTTCCCTTTATTGATTTCAGAACTAGGTAATGAAGTAATTTTATTTTTATATGTAGTCAAGTTTAATCCTACACGCCATCTCCAATCTTCTGTTTGAATAGGAATACCATCTAAAGTAAATTCCCATCCATAGTTTTTAATTCCTCCAATATTTACATCTTTGTTAGCAAATCCAATAGATGGAGCTAACTGTTGATTAAATAATAAATCTTTTGATCTTCTTTCGAAGTACTCTACTGTACCAGTCAGACGATTATCAAACAATCCAAAATCTAATCCAATATTTAAATTTAAGTTCGTTTCCCACGATAAGTTAGGTGTATCCATTCTAGAGCTAACTAATCCAGATTCTCCTAAGTTATTACGTATAGCATACAACCCTTGATAAGCATAATACCCTACCTTATCATTTCCTTGTGCACCATAACTTGCTTTTAATAATAAGTTGTTTAACCAAGTATCTCTATACTCACTCATAAAGTCTTCATCTATAATTCTCCATGAAGCACCGAATGACCAGAAACCTCCCCATTTATTAGATGATTTAAAACGAGACGATCCGTCTGCTCTATAAGATCCAGATAAATAATATTTCTTATCATAAGAATAGTTTACACTCCCGAAGAAACTCAACATACTATATTTATCAGCCTTTCCATAAAAATCTATCAATCTAGAAGCAGCATCAGGCTCCTCGAATCCCATCATCGCAATCTGTTCTCTTGCACCTCCAAAATAGTTAGAATCATACTGATAATACTCTTGTCCTGCCATTACAGCTAAAGCGTTCTTATCATCTAAATCAATATTGTAGTTTAAAACATTATTAAACGTCATATTAATTGTTCTTGTATTTCTACGGCTAATACTTCCTCCATAATTAGCAGAAGCTCCTTTATCAGGGTTTGACACACTATGGTCATACATACTATTGTAATCAACACTTAAAGATGTCTTTAATTTTAAGTTATCCAAAAACTTAACCTGTCCGTATGTTCTAATACTCGCTACATCTCTTTTTATTTCACTCTTATCCAATGGAAGAGTTTCTACTAAGTTGTAATTTCTATAAGATGTAGTTCTGTAGTTCCCATAGTCATATATCAGTCCTCCAGTATTTGCATCTCTTAGATATTCTCCTGTAGCTAAATCACGTTGATAAATAGGATAAAAAGAAGGTAACCCTCTCGCAAAACCAATTACATTATTAATCGCACTATCATCCTGTTTCGGATAGTCTTGTATAGAATGAGACGCAGAAACATTCATCCCTATTTCTAACCAATCCTTAGCATCTATCACGATATTAGAACGCATATTAAAACGTTTAAAACCTGATTCTAACACGTATCCTTGATCGTTTAAATACCCTCCAGAAACGTAGTATCGAGTATTCTTACCTCCTCCACTTACACGTAAATTAATATCTGTAAATCTCGCATTCTGACTTAATGCATCATTCCAATCGTCATTCCACAAAGGCTTTAACCCTGGCAATAACTTACCGTCTGTACCTACAGGAAATGGGTTACCTGTTCCGTAAGGATTAATCCCCACCGAACCAATCAAGTTATTTGTAGCATAAGCAGCTGCTTCGGTAGCATTCATTTTTGCAGCATCCATCTGCCCATTTCTTAATGCTTCCCACTGCAATTCCATATACTGATTAGTACTTAATTGTTTATAATCACTACGTGCTCTATCAGAAAAACCATGCTTTGCACTGATTTCTATCTGAGGTTTTGTTTCTTTACCACCTTGCTTAGTTGTAATCATTATTACCCCATTAGCTGCACGAGATCCATATAAGGTCGCTGCAGTAGCATCTTTTAACACTGATATAGATTCGATATCTGTAGGAGAAATAGAGTTTAACCCTCCTTCAAAAGGCACACCATCAACTACGAATAACGGATCACTATCTGCATTCATAGACCCAATACCACGGATTCTAATTGTCGCATTAGACCCTGGCTGTCCACTAGCCGAGAAAGACTGAAGCCCTGCTACAGTACCTTCTAATGCTTTAGACACATCACTTACTTGTGCCTTTTCTATATCTTTAGCTTGCACTAAACCTACTGACCCAGTATATGTCTTCTTATTAGCAGTACCATAAGGCACTGTAATTAATACTTCTCCTAATTCACTCGCTTCGTCTGCAAGTTTTACATTCAGAACTTCCTGTCCTTTATATGTAATATTCTTTGTGGTATATCCTATAAATGAAAAGACTAATACCTGTCCATTATTAACTTTTATAGAGTAATTACCATCTAAATCTGTCATTGTTCCTTCATCACTTCCCTGAATCAGAACACTCACACCCGGTAAGGCCCCACTTATATCTGTAACAGATCCTGTCACAAGTTTTTCTTGCGCCTGTAAGTTTAAAACACTAACAAACACAAATAAGATTGCGTAAATTTTTTGCATAAAACAATTAGTTTAAAATGAACTATCTTTGAAAGACTGATTCATTATGTCTAGAAATATTGAAATGTAGTATCGGTACAGCCACTATGAGCTGACCTAAAAAGAATAAACTATAGGCAGCAACACATGCACATCATAGAAGATGTGCTAGAAGAAAAGAAATCAGTAAATCTAAAAATACGAGTGTCAAGTTCTCGCTTTTGTTGAATTGATTGCATAATATTTAGGTTATATAATTTTTTCTTATCAGTGAAAAAAGCAAAGTAGGGAAACCCTTATATGTAATTATTTTCTTACAAAACAAACAATAATTATACACAACAGATTAAGGATATAGCACTCCCTACTTTTGTAATACAAAGGTATTTCAACACCTCATTCTATGAAATACCATGTATATGGTATATTTTAATTCTCTCTCATAATATTCAGAGAAGAAAGACTCCATAACCACCCAAAACGACAGAATAGTCAACCTTTTAATTAGAGCCAAAAACTAGTAAATACAACGAGGGAGTAATCCTTGTTTCTCAACAAAAACGCGACTGGTCGCATAGTTATCGCATAGTGATGGCATACTGCTCGCATAGTTTTACCCATTTTTTATGCGATCACTATGCCATCAATACCCCATTACCTTATGACCAGATAAATTATAGGCCAAAAAAAAGGGCTCCCATTACTGAGAGCCCTTATATAAGTATACTTATAATCTTACTTTACATGCAAAACGAAGTAATTTTTCTTTCCTTTTTGTAGTAATACGAATTGATCATTAATCAAATCATTTGTAGTCACTACGTAGTCTTCAGCTACTTTCTCTTTGTTTACAGAGATAGAGTTAGCTTGTAACGAACGACGAGCATCTCCATTAGATGAAGCTAAATTAGAATTAGCTGCTAAGGCATCTACGATAGTTAACCCAGCTTCGATATCTGCTTTTGCTACTTCTGACTGTCCTACTCCATCGAATACCTCTAAGAAAGTCTTCTCATCTAATTGTTTTAAATCTTCTGTAGAAGAGTTACCGAATAAGATATTAGACGCTTTGATAGCATTATCTAATTGCTCTTGACCGTGTACCATGATCGTTACTTCTTCTGCTAGACGACGTTGTAACACACGTAAATGTGGAGCCTCTGAATGCTCTTTTACTAATGCTTCAATATCTTCTCTAGAGATGAATGTAAAGATCTTAATATAACGCTCAGCATCAGCATCAGCCACGTTTAACCAGTATTGGTAGAATTTATATGGAGAAGTGTACTCAGCAGACAACCAAATATTACCCCCTTCTGACTTACCAAATTTAGTTCCGTCAGCTTTAGTAATCAATGGGCAAGTAAGCGCATATGCTTTCTCGCTAATTGTTCTACGGATTAACTCTGTACCAGTAGTGATATTTCCCCATTGGTCAGATCCTCCCATTTGTAATGTAATATTATTCTCTTTGTATAAATGCAAAAAGTCATATCCTTGCATTAACTGATAACAGAACTCTGTAAAAGACATTCCATCTTGGAACTCACCGTTTAGACGTTTCTTTACAGAATCTTTAGCCATCATATAGTTCACTGTGATATGCTTACCTACTGTACGGATAAACTCTAAGAAAGAGAAATCTTTCATCCAGTCATAGTTATTTACTAACACAGCAGCATTCTCAGCACCTGAATTAAAATCTAAGAAACGACTTAATTGTTCTTTAATCGCATTTTGATTATGACGTAAAGCTTCTTCGTCTAACAAGTTTCTTTCATTAGACTTTCCTGAAGGGTCACCTACCATACCAGTAGCACCTCCCACAAGAGCATAAGGTTTATGTCCAGCTAATTGAAAGTGTTTCAATAGCATTACTCCTACTAAATGTCCAATATGCAATGAATCCGCTGTTGGGTCAATTCCCACATACGCAGCACGCATTTGCTCCAACAAATGTTCTTCAGTGCCTGGCATTACGTCGTGGAGCATTCCTCTCCAAGTCACTTCTTCAATAAAATTCTTCATTTAAATAAATTTTACACAAAGATAGCTCAAAACCTTAGCTTATGGAATAAAAATTCTCAAACACTGCATTTTTATACGTTTTCTACATTTATCCTTTAAGAACTAATAATAGGGGCGTTAGAATTCAACTTTATTTCATAATTTTTCACTATGTAAAACATATAACTTACTTTTGTCTAAATATGATACTAGTAACAGGAGGTACAGGCTTAGTAGGAGCACATTTATTATTACATCTTCTTCAGTCAGAAGGTGCAGTTCGTGCTATTTATAGAAATGAGGATAGTATTAAAAAAACGAAAAACCTCTTCGTCTTAAACAATCAAGAAGCCCTATTCTTAAAAATAGAATGGGTCAAAGCAGATCTAATAGATGTACCTGCCTTAGAAAAAGCCTTTGTTGGAATTGATTATGTATATCATTGTGCAGCTTTAGTCTCTTTCGAGCCTAAAGATGAAAAAAAACTTCGCAAGACAAATATAGAAGGCACTGCAAATATCGTGAACCTATCTATCGCCTTTAACGTAAAAAAACTGTGCTATGTTAGTTCTATCGCCGCTCTAGGTGAGACGATAGCCAAAGATAAAATCATTACAGAAAAGACAGATTGGAACCCTGAGCTATACCATGGAGACTATGCTATCACTAAGTATGGAGCCGAAATGGAGGTATGGAGAGGGACTCAAGAAGGACTAGATGTAGTCATCGTCAATCCTGGTATTGTATTCGGACGTGGCTTCGGTTATGAAGGTAGTGGAGCTTTCTTCCAAAAAGTAAAGAAAGACTTCCCATTCTACACCACAGGTATTGCGGGAATCGTAGGAGTAAATGATGTGGTAAGAGCAATGCATCTCCTCATGATCAGTGATATTAAAAATGAGAGATTCGCATTAGTCTCAAATAATATTACTTACCAAGAGCTTATCAATCATATCGCAGACTTAATGGGTAAGAAACATCCTAGTATCCATGTATCGCGCACATCAAGTCTATTCGCATGGAAGTTAGACAACTTCGTCTCTCTGATAACGAGAAAAAAAAGAAGCTTTACACGATCAATCGCGCAAGCTTCTCATTCTTCTTATATTTATGATTGTTCAAAAATTAAAAACACTATTGAATTTGATTTCGAAGACTATCAATCTTTTCTCGATCCAATTTCACAGTATCATCAACTTTAATATCTTCTTTACTTAATTCGTCTTTAGGCTCATCTTGAGATTTAGACAATAAAGAGTCTGCCACAACCTTAGCCGCTTCTAGACGACTTAGAATATTGTTCTGCATACTGTGGTACACACCATCCCCTAGCTCTACATAGTATCTATTATTCGATACAAAAGCAAGACTGTCTATATCGTACTTCTTAAAGATAGAATTAACGTCAAGTCTCTTTAGAGTATCTTCTCTACTATATGCACTTACACTCTCGATAGAGTATAACAATGCCATATCATATAAGATATCTTCCATTTTTTGTTGCTCGATAAATGGAGACGGTTTTACCACATCATTCTTACATGACATAAGTATAAACACAGCTAATATTACTAAGTATTTATTCATCTATTCTTTGATTTTATCGTACGAATAATAATCGTTGTCCTTTGTGTTCTTCTTTTACCTTATCGTTCTCATACGCTAAGAAACCATTTACAAAAGTATGAGTAATTTTAGAACTAAATTTCTCTCCTTCGAATGGAGACCACCCACATTTATATAAAATATTGTCTTTATTTACTTCCCAGTCATGATTCACATCTACGATAGCTATATCAGCATGGTATCCTTCTTTTACATAACCGCGTTTCTCTACTTGGAATAAAATAGCAGGATTATGTGCTGTTTTCTCTACGATTTTCTCTATACTGATTTTCCCTTGTTTAGAAGCTTCAAATAGCGAAACTAAAGCATGCTGCACAAGTGGTCCTCCAGAAGGAGCAGAAGAATACGCTTTACTCTTCTCTTCTAAGGTATGAGGTGCATGGTCAGTAGCGATAACATCTATTCTATCATCTAACAACGCCTTCCAAAGACCATCTCTATCAACTTCTGTTTTTACAGCAGGATTCCACTTGATAAAGTTACCTTTTTTATCGTAATCTTTATCCGTGAACCATAAATGGTGAACACATACCTCTGCAGTAATCTTTTTATCTTTTAAAGGGATATCGTTTCTAAACAATTCTGTTTCCTTCGCTGTAGAAAGGTGGAATACGTGTAGTCTAGCTCCTGTTTTCTTCGCTAACTCTATCGCTTTAGAAGAAGATAAATAACAAGCCTCTTCACTTCGGATAATCGGGTGATACTTCACAGGGATATCTTCTCCGAACTCTTCTTTATACTTCGCTAAGTTAGCCTTAATGGTTCCTTCATCCTCAGCATGTACAGCGATAAGCATAGAAGTACTCGAAAAGATCTTTTCTAATACATCCTGTCTATCTACTAACATATTACCTGTAGACGAACCTAAGAAAAGTTTAATACCAGCTACATTACGTGGGTTTGTTTTTAGCAGTTCTTCTAAGTTATCATTTGTACCTCCCATCATAAATGAATAGTTAGCAAATGACTTAGTAGACGCTATTTCGTACTTCTGTTCTAATAATTCTTGAGTCACAGCATTAGGTACTGTATTCGGTTGCTCTATAAAAGAAGTAATCCCTCCAGCAATAGCTGCTCTAGATTCAGATTCTATATCACCTTTATGAGTCAATCCTGGTTCTCTAAAATGCACTTGATCATCAATCATTCCAGGAATAACATAATTCCCTTTTGCATCAACAACAGTTACATCATCAGAAACTTCGATATTAGGAGCTACTTTCGCAATAAAGCCATTCTCGATTAGAACATCCGCTTCTACAATAGTCCCTTCATTTACGACTTTTCCGTTTTTAATTAAATAGTGTGTCATTATAGTGTGTTTAGTAGTTTACGTATACGTAGATTAATAACGCCAAAAACAGCTTCTTTAATAATTCCTCCAGACATTTTAGATTCGCCTCTCGTCCTATCTGTAAAAATAATAGGCACTTCCGTAATCGAAAAGTTCTTTACATAAGTACGATACTTCATCTCGATCTGAAAAGCATACCCAACAAAGCGCACCTTATCAAAATCAAAACTCTCTAATACTTTGCGTGAAAAACAAACAAAGCCTGCTGTCGTATCTTTAATTTTCATCCCAGTTATCATTCTAACATAAATAGAAGCTCCATAAGACAACAAAACACGGTTTAACGGCCAATTCACCACATTAACACCTGTAACATATCTAGAGCCAATCGCTAAGCCTTGATTCGCTTTACAAGCTTCTAAAAGTTTAGGAAGGTCATTCGGATTATGAGAGAAATCCGCGTCCATTTCAAATACATAGTCATAGTCACGTGCCAAGGCCCATCTAAAACCATGGACATAAGCAGTACCTAGCCCATTCTTACCTTCTCTCTTCTCTAAAAACAAAGATTCGGGATACTTACTTTGCAACTCTTCAACTACAGCTGCAGTACCATCAGGGGAATTATCATCAACAATCAGAACATGAAAATGCTGAGGCAATGCCATAACAGCATCGATAATCAATTCTATATTTTCAATTTCATTATACGTTGGTATAATGACAAGTCCTGACTCCATTTTTTAAAACGTTTGCCACAAAAATAACCTTTTTCTAGAAAGTTATCACTTAAATAAAATACAAAGTCAATCTAAAAGGTTTTTTTGCTAATTTTGCAGATATTATGGAGAATCTAATACTTATCGAGCGTGTACTCCCTAGTAAAGATTGGGCAACAGTCCTATTCTTTATCGGATTCTCTATTATTGCAGTTAACCGTACCATCTTCGGCGTACGTTTTTCTGAGTTTACAAAACTAGCAGCATCGAATAAGTACTTAAAGATTTATAAGGATAATACAAACTTAAGAAATAGTTTCACTTTATCTTTTTTACTTGTACAGCTTATATCGATTACTTTCTTTATACAAATAACATTAAAAGCTTTCGAACTCATACCAGATTACAGTTTTGGTTCATTCTTAATGCTTTTAAATTTTGTAACCACCTTTATCATCGGAAAGTATTTAATAGATAAGATTATATCAACAACATTTGGTATAGACGAATTTTCGGATGCGTTAAATCTACAAAAAGCTACCTATCGAAATTATATCGGAATGTTACTGTTAGCAGTAGACGTTCTTTTATTCTACAACAATATAACCAACAAACTTATAATCGGATTCATGTTGATTGCATTAATCGCAACAAATATCCTTTTATACGTTCTTTTTATAAAAAACAACCAAAAATCAATAATGAATAAGGTGTTCTATTTTATTTTGTATCTTTGCACCCTTGAAATAGCTCCTTATCTATTATTATATTTCTGGTTAAAAGATTACGGAGCATTATAAGAAAAAGTACAATTATGAAAGTGAAAACAATTTTGGTTTCTCAACCAGAGCCTAAAGTAGAAAACTCACCTTACTTCGAATTAGAGCAGAAATTCAAAGTAAAAATTGACTTTAGACCCTTCATCCACGTAGAAGGTGTACCAGCCAAAGAGGTAAGACACCAAAAGATTGATTTAAACAATTACACTGCTATTATTTTAACAAGTAAGAACTCTGTAGACCACTTTTTCCGCGTAGCAGAAGAAATGAGATATAAAGTTCCTGAAACGCTTAAGTATTTCTGTCAGTCAGAGGCGGTAGCATATTATTTACAAAAATATGTAGTATACCGTAAAAGAAAGATTTATGTAGGTCAGAAAGACTTTGCAGAATTAGCTCCTTTGATTAAGAAGTATAAAGATGAGACCTTCTTACTTCCTGCATCAGATCAATTAAATCACGATGTACCAACTACTTTAAATGATTTAAAAGTAAATTGGACTCCAGGTACATTCTATCGTACTGTTATGAGTGACTTATCAGATTTAGCAGATGTGAAATATGATGTTTTAGCTTTCTTTAGTCCTACAGGTATTAAATCTCTATTCAAAAATTTCCCTGACTTTAGTCAAGACAATACGAGAATAGCTGTATTTGGAACTACAACGCAAAAAGAAGCTTTAGACAATAACTTAAGAGTAGACATCATGGCTCCTGCACCAGGAACACCGTCTATGACTATGGCATTAGAAAAGTACATTCAACAAGTAAATAAATAATATCTATTTATATCATAAAAAACCACCTCTATGAAGAGGTGGTTTTTTTATACTTATTAAATAAGAGTTCACTGCTTAATTAAGAGCAAAAAAAAGGAGATGATTACATCATCTCCTTTTTTCTATAGCTATAATTATATTATAATTGAGGTCCAGCAGCTACTAGCGCTTTACCTTCGTCATTATTAGAATATAACTTAAAGTTTTCTATGAATAATCCAGCTAATTCTTTTGCTTTCTCTTCCCATTCAGAAGCATTAGCATACGTATTACGAGGATCTAGAATAGTAGTATCTACACCTTCTAAAGCTGTTGGTACAGCGAAGTTATAGATAGGCACGATAGTAGTCTCAGCATTCTCGATAGAACCGTCTAAGATACGATCAATGATAGCTCTAGTATCTTTAATAGAGATACGCTTACCAGTACCATTCCATCCTGTATTTACCATATAAGCAGTAGCATTGTGCTCTTCCATTTTCTTCACTAACTCTTCACCGTATTGAGTTGGGTGTAGAGATAAGAAAGCCTTACCGAAACAAGCAGAGAATGTAGGTTCTGGTTTAGTTACTCCACGCTCAGTACCTGCTAACTTAGCAGTAAATCCTGATAAGAAGTAGTATTTAGTTTGCTCTGGAGTTAACTTAGAAACTGGAGGCATTACACCAAAAGCATCTGCAGTTAAGAAGATAACTTTAGTAGCATGTCCAGCTTTAGACACAGGCTTAACAATATTCTCGATATGTTCGATTGGGTAAGATACACGTGTATTTTGTGTTACAGAACCATCGTTAAAGTCAATAATACCATTAGCATCAACAGTAACGTTCTCTAATAAAGCATCACGACGGATAGCACCATAGATATCTGGCTCATTCTCTTTGCTCAAGCTGATTGTCTTAGCGTAGCAACCTCCTTCGAAGTTAAATACACCTTCATCATCCCATCCGTGCTCATCGTCTCCGATTAACTCACGTTTTGGGTCAGTTGATAAAGTTGTTTTACCTGTACCTGATAATCCGAAGAAAACAGCTACATCACCATCTTTACCTTTGTTAGCAGAACAGTGCATAGCAGCCATTCCTTGAAGAGGTAAGTAGTAGTTCATCATTGCGAACATACCTTTTTTCATCTCACCACCATACCAAGTACCACCGATAACTTGAATCTTCTCAGTCAAGTTGAACGCGATATAAACCTCAGAGTTTAATCCGTAATCTTTATAGTCTTTGAAAGTAGTTTTAGAACCGTTCATTACTACGAAGTCTGGCTCACCGAAGTTAGCTAACTCTTCTGCAGTAGGACGGATAAACATATTAGTTACGAAGTGCGCTTGCCACGCTACTTCCATAATAAATCTAACTTTTAAACGAGTATTCTCGTTAGCTCCACAAAACGCATCAACAACGAATAATCTTTTTCCAGATAACTGATTAACAGTATTCTCTTTTAAAGCATTCCAAGTTCTGTTATCGATTGGTTTGTTGTCATTTGGAGATTCTGGTGAATTCCACCATACTGTGTTTTCTGTAACTGAATCTTTAACGATGTACTTATCTTTAGGAGAACGTCCTGTAAACTCTCCAGTCATTACGTTAACTGCACCTAGCTCAGTTACAACTCCTTTATCATACCCTGTTAAGTTAGGGTTAGTTTCTTCATTATATAAAACGTCGTACGAAGGATTATAAATTACCTCTACAACATCTTTAATACCATATTTTTCCAGTGAAATTGATTCAGAAATATCCATTTTCATTATTTAGGTTGTGTATTAATTTGTTTGCAAACTTAGAAATAAATTTAAAATATAAATATACAAAAGAATTATTTAATCATGTTTTTACTTTTATACGCCTGAATTCCAGCGTATAGCCATGCAACAATGAACAATACTCCTCCTACAGGAGTAATTGGACCAATAACTCTTAAGTCTATGGTTATCATATCTTTAAAGGTAAGAAGGTATATAGAACCGCAGAAAAACAATATTCCAAACAAAACCAGATACATAACTATTTTTTTAGCCTTGTCTGAAAATATTCCGCATATACCTATAAAAAGTAAAAAAAGTGCGTGGTACATTTGATAACGAACGCCTATTTCAAAAGTAGCTACTTGAGCCTCTGTTACAACTTTCTTTAGACCATGAGCTCCAAAAGCTCCTAGCATAATACCAATTGCGCCGATTATAGCAGCTATAAATATAACTTTTCGTCCCATTTATTTTTCTTTCAAATATACAACTTATCAGACAAATAGCACATTAAAAATTTTGTAGAATTTAATCTATTTATTGAACTACTAATTTTTGTATCTTGAAAAACCAACTAGAATATTATGACAAAAGAAATTTTAATAGTAGGAGCAGGTAGATCCAGCTCTTCATTAATCAAGTATCTCTTGGACAAATCAGACTCAGAGAACTTACACCTTACTATAGGGGATTTATCTCTAGAATCCGCGAAGCAAAAAGCGATGAATCATCCTAATGCTACGGCGATCGCATTTGACCTATTCAACGAAACAGAAAGACAAACCTTAGTACAGAAAGCAGACATTGTAGTTTCTATGTTACCTGCCATACATCACTTAGAACTAGCTAAAGACTGTGTGAAGTATAAAAAACACATGGTTACGGCATCTTACATCAGCCCTGCTATGCAAGAACTCAATGAGGAAGTAACTAAAAACAACCTCATCTTCATGAACGAAATAGGCTTAGATCCAGGGATAGACCACATGAGTGCGATGAAAATTATACATGATATCGAAAGAAAAGGAGGGAAAGTCATCTCTTTTGAATCTTTCTGTGGTGGACTAATCGCTCCAGAATCTGACAACAATCTATGGAATTACAAATTCACTTGGAACCCTCGCAATGTAGTATTAGCTGGACAAGGTGGTGCAGCTAAATTCTTACAAGAAGGCCAATATAAATACATCCCTTACAACAAAGTATTTAGACGTACTGAGTTTTTAGATGTAGAAGGATATGGAAAGTTCGAAGCTTACGCCAATAGAGATTCTCTAAAATACAAAGATGTCTATGGACTTCGTGATGCTAAAACCATCTTTAGAGGTACGATCAGAAGAGTAGGATACTCTAGAGCCTGGAATCTTTTTGTAGAATTAGGAATAACAGATGATAGCTATACTATAGATAATTCTGAAGAGATGACCTATAGAGAGTTTATCAACTCCTACTTGCCCTACCACCCTACAGATACTGTAGAGACCAAACTAAGATTAGCACTAGGTATTGACCAAGATGACATTATATGGGACAAGCTACTAGAGCTAGACTTGTTCAACCCAACTAAAAAAATAGGATTAAAGAAAGCGACTCCTGCACAAATCTTAGAAAAGATCTTAAGTGATTCTTGGTCACTGAGTCCTGAAGATAAAGACATGATCGTGATGTATCACAAGATAGGATACGAACTACATGGACAGAATCACCAGATAGACTCACGTATGGTCTGTATAGGAGATAATCAGATCTACACTGCTATGGCTAAGACAGTAGGTCTTCCTGTAGCGATCGCTACTCTAAAAATCTTAAAAGGAATCATCACTACACCAGGTGTACAGATGCCTATAGAAGAGGAAGTATATACTCCTATCCTAAAAGAATTAGAAGAGAATGGCATTCACTTTATAGAAGAAGAAGTTCCTTATTCAGGATATAACTAACTAAAAAAAGCTCCAGTATCGGAGCTTTTTTTCACTATCTTATTTCGGGATAGAACTAATCAATCCTTTTGTGTACACAGTCTTAGGGTGAGCATACAACTCATCTGCCTCGCCTATTTCCTCTATCTTACCTTTATTCATCACCATCACCTGATCAGACATATACTTCACTACAGACAAATCATGGGAGATAAATATATAAGTAAAATTATACTTATCCTTCAAATCGTTTAGTAGATTCAATACCTGAGCTTGTACAGATATGTCTAGTGCAGACACAGACTCATCACATATGATCAGTTTAGGTTGTACTGCTATCGTCCTAGCGATACCGATACGCTGTCTCTGTCCTCCAGAGAACTCATGTGGATAACGGTTAAATACAGATTCGTCTAGCCCCACTCGGTATAGTATTTCTATCACTCTCTCCTTTCTATCCGCATCACTACTTCCTATCTTGTGTACTTTCATAGGTTCTAGAATAGCTTCTCCTACAGTCAGACGAGGGTTTAAAGACGAATACGGATCTTGGAATATAATCTGTATATCTTTTCTAAACACCCTAAACGTCTTAGAAGAAAGCTTCGTGATGTCTTGCCCTTTATAGAATATCTGCCCTTTAGTGGCTCTATCGAGTTGTAGGATAACATTGCCTAATGTAGACTTACCACACCCACTCTCACCTACTAGTCCAAGTGTCTCACCTTCATATACATTAAAACTAATATCTTGTAGCGCGTGGAATACACCTTTTTTAAACAGTCCTCCGTTAATGACATAATCCTTGAACACATTCCTAATCTCTAGCAACGGAGCATTACTATATAACTTTTCTAATCTATCTTTTCTATCCTCAGTAGTCACCACATCTCTCACCACCTTATTATTCAGAAAGTCTCCTATCGTTGACAGTCTTTTTAATCGCTCTGTAAGAGAAGGTCTAGACGCTACTAAGGCTTTAGTATACATATCTTGTGGATTGTTAAACACTTCTGTTGACTTTCCTTGTTCTACGATATCCCCTTTATACATCACTAGAATACGGTCGCTGATAGACGACACTAGATTCAAGTCATGAGAGATAAATAAGATACTCATCTTATTATCGCGTTGTAGGTCTTTCAGTAGATTAATGATTTCGTTTTGCACAGTCACATCTAATGCTGTCGTAGGCTCATCCGCTATCAGTAGCTTAGGCTTGCACGCTACAGCCATAGCGATCATGACTCTTTGCTTTTGTCCACCAGAGATTTGGTGAGGGTATTTAGTATAAACTTGATTAGGATTAGGCAATTTAACTCTATCGAAAAGGCGTAACACCTCTTCTCTTAAAGCCTTCCCCCTGAGCGAAGTATGCTCTCGAAGTATCTCAGCCACCTGTTCGCCACAAGTAATAGAAGGGTTTAGAGCACTCATCGGCTCCTGAAATATCATTGATATCTGAGCTCCACGCAACAGTCGGAACTCACTATCTGTATTATGCGTAATATCTTTTCCTTCAAACACGATATTACCCGAGCTAATACGAGATATTTCTCGAGGCAATAGCCCCATTAACGCAAGTGATGTAACTGACTTACCAGAACCCGACTCTCCTACTACACCAAGAATCTCGTTAGCATAGATATCAAAAGAGCTACTTTTGATAATAGTATTCCAAGATTTCTCTTTCAGAAAATCGATTTGTAAATCCTTTACAGATAATATAGGTATATCTTCTTTCATTTTTTATATTCAGTACGATCACTAGAATAACAAAAATATATAATAATTGTGATATAGTATAAGCTATCTAATAAACTAATTAAACATCTATACTATACCACAATTTTTACAGAATATACGGACATACTACGCTACTTTTACTTGGTCATATTCCTTGACTAACGTAACGATAGTAGGAGTTTTTTCTTTAAAATTTGCAAACATTGGGCAAGCTGATTTTACAGCATCTAGCCATTCTTTTAGCAACACTATAGATGCCTCAGAAGTAGGTTTTACGATTACATCTACTCTGTTGAAGTGGTCTAAGCTATCCTTTTCGAAGCCTTCCCCTTTTATCACACCAGACACTTCTATCTGAATAGATTTTAGATCTAACCCCAATGTATTACCGACTAATTTTCCCACTGCGTGGATACTACCTGCTAGCTTAGCTAATAATAACTCTGCAGAGTTCGCATTCACGTCTCTTACTAATTCTCTTCCATCTTTCACTGTGAAAGAGTAGTTGGCTGTTTTTACAGCGAATTGTTGTTCTCTTACTGAGAAGCCCAACACTTTTAAAACTTTACTTTCCATTCTTTTAATTATTTATAAAATTGACACTATACAAAAAGGTCCCTTCAGCTATCTGCCAAAAGGACCTTCTTATTTATTCTTAACTATAAAAATAGTATGATCAAAACAAGCTATCTCTCTTGGCTACGTATGTATACATCAAACGCTTAGGAAAACAAATTCCCTTATACGATGTTGACGTTAATAGATTATAGACTAAATTCATTACTTTATTTTTATATGTTTCTTTCTTAAAAAAAAATAAGCCCCTGTGAGGTACAGAGGCTTATTAAATATCTTTATACTTATCCAAAGACAGCTCTATACCATAAACGATGCATTCTTCTTAGAGAATACACATTTTGTTGAATAAACCATATTTGAATAAATTTTCTGCATTACTATTTCCTTATTTGAAGTCAAAATTAGAAAAAAATTATTTTAACAACAAGCACTAACCAATGTTTTTTAATATTTCTTTAACTTAAACAGAAAATATCTCGCTCTGACTTAATAGTTCCTCACGCTTAAATCTCAGCAAAACCTGTGCCACTGCTACCACATCTTTCTCACAATACACGATAATTCTGTCAATATCTTTATCTTCATAATACACCTTAGCCACCTCACTCCCGTCTATATCGTCTTTAGGCGAGGGTATACCTAATATTCTAGTCAAAAGCCTTAAAGATGTAAAATGTTTATAATCTCCTATCTTCCACATTTCCATGGTATCTAGATGATTTACTTCCCACGGTTTTTTCCCAATAATACACAGTTTGTTGGGGATTTTTACCTCATTTATCAACATCCGCCTCACAACAAAGGGAATGTCAAATTCCTTAATATTATGCCCACATAGAACGCGAGTAGGATCATTAAAATATTCGTCTATTAAATTAGAAAATTCTTGTAACAGACGGCGTTCCTCTCCTGCAAAGGATTTGACTCTAAACTGTCTATCTCCATTCTTATAAGTAAAATATCCCACTGAGATACATACCACCTTACCAAACTCTGCCCAAATCCCTGCACGTTCATAAAACTCCGCTGCAGTCTGCCCATCTCTTCTCTGATAAGCCGTCTTGATATCAAACAGATCTTGCATCTCCTCATCTAGATCATTAAAAGCAGGCACTTCAGGCACTGTCTCAATATCAAAAAAGAGTAGGCTATCTAGCATCACATTTCTAAGCATATCTTATTTCCTTTGGTTCAACATATTATAAGCCTCATCGATATAAGTGTACAGATCGTTACTATGAGGATCTTCCTCTGTCTGTAATCCCTTTAAGTGTCCTAGACGCACAATGATCACATTATCCTTAGGAGACACAATCACGAACTGTCCTAAGTGACCTCGCATATAGAAGAAATCTTGTCCCTTGTGATTCACTAACCACCAACCATAGCCATACTCAGGCGCATCTTTAAAACGTGGGGTAATTGACTTTCTAATAAATGCGCTATCTAATATCTTATCACCGTTCCACAGCCCCTCGTCTTTATACAACTTACCAAACCTAGCAAAATCACGCGCATTACTCGTAAAACAACAGTATGACTTCTCTACCCCATCCCCTTCATGGTCTAGCTGCCATAACGCTGGATTCTCTGCTCCCATAGGCTTCCAGAAATATTCTGATATATAATCAGTCATATATTTACCAGTAGCTTTCTCTAGTACCATCGTCAATAGCTCTGTATCTCCACTTTTATAAATAAACTCTTGTCCAGGCTTATCCTTTATCTCTAAGCCTAGCATTACATTTCTCAGATCTTTATCAAAATAAGCTCTCGTCACCACTGAGAACGGACTGTAATATGCCTCATCCCAATCTAATCCTGATGCCATAGAAGATAGATCTCCTACCGTTACTTCATCTTTATACTTCCCTTTTAGCTCTGGTAAAAATTCTATTACCTTCTGATCTAAGCTCTTGATCTCACCTCTCTGTAATGCCTTACCTAAGGCAGCAGATACGATACTCTTAGCCATCGAGAAGGAGTTGGTATAAGAGTCCTTTCCATACCCGTCATAATAAGCCTCGTAGAAGATACTATCATTCTTGATGACTAAATAAGCTATAGACTCTAGTTCTTTATGGGTATTCTCTAAGTTGTCACTCGCTTTTATAGTATTATAATCCTTCGTGAATGCCCATGGCTGTCCTACATCATTCTTAATCTCCCTAGTCGGAAAATATTTATAATCATCTAAGAACGCTGTCTTATATCCATTAAAGTATATGGTACGCACCGCCGTAAAGAGATAATCCACTTTAAATATATACATCAGTGCTACTACCAGTGCTATCAAAATCACTAGCCACTTCAGAACTTTCTTTAATACCTTCATAATAGTTTAAATAATTGGTTCCTATAAATTTAGAAAAATAAATCACTTCTTTAACGGTTATTTTTAA
This sequence comes from Myroides sp. ZB35, assembly GCF_001865835.1. Lineage (NCBI taxonomy): Bacteria > Pseudomonadati > Bacteroidota > Flavobacteriia > Flavobacteriales > Flavobacteriaceae > Myroides > Myroides sp. ZB35. The sequence continues at coordinate 796,305 of NZ_CP017769.1, forward strand.
TAACACCTTTTAATATGATTACATCACGATGACTCTATTTGGAGTATTTGGCTATTAATTACCTTTTTGACCTATTATAAAGTTCTACATAGAGGATAATCTCCTCTATATCAACACTTCTTATTTATTAATGCAATTTCTGTTCGGATAGTGTTCGGAAATACCAAGTAAATACTAGGGTTAAGAGGTGTTTTTGCGAACTGTACTAATTCTCTATCCGAACCATCTATACAGTAGATCTACAGTATATATCGCTATTTACGGTCTAAGCAAACTCTAAATAGGCTAATAATCATAAAACTACAGGAGTATTTGGTCAACGTTCAATCTAGGATTATATTTGTGCCTTTAATTATTACTTGAATTTCGATTATGCATTTTATATCACCAGAGTTAGAGGATTATGCGGCAAGACACTCAGAAAATGAGCCTGAGTTATTAGCCAAACTAGATAAAGAAACGTACCAAAAAGTACTACAGCCTAGAATGCTGAGTGGTCACTTCCAAGGTCGTTTTTTGAGTATGATCTCTAAGCTAGTTAACCCTCAGCACATATTAGAGGTAGGTACATTCACCGGATATGCTACACTATCACTAGCAGAAGGGCTGAGAGCTGATGGTACTATCGATACAATAGATGTAAACGAAGAGTTAGTAGACTTTCAACGAAAATACTTCGATATGTCTGACTATGGGCATCAGATCACTCAGCACTTAGGTAGTGCATTAGACATTATCCCTACTTTAGATAAGAAGTTTGACCTAGTATTTCTAGATGCAGATAAAAAGAATTACACAAACTACTTTCACCTCATCATCGAGAAGATGAATAAGGGAGGAATCATCCTATCTGATAATGTCCTATGGTCTGGTAAGGTAGTAGAAGATATCAAATGGAATGATAGAGCTACTATAGAGATCGATCAGTATAATAAATTACTAAAAGAAGATCCTCGTGTAGAGACGATACTATTACCAATAAGAGATGGACTAACAGTATCAAGAGTACGATAACAAAAAAGGCTTAGAATCTAGATTCTAAGCCTTTTTTTAATGTTAGTTAGACTAACTTATATTTCTTCTCTACCCATTTAAATCCTTGGTAGAATAATGTTCCTGAGATAATTCCTGCACACATTCCTACGAAAATGTCTGTAGGGAAATGCAATGACAAGTAGATTCTACTATATGCAAATACGAGTGGGAATATAAATACTAAAAACGCGTACTTATAATACCTTCTCAATATTAAGAATAAGAACAGCATCGTCGCAGTAGAGTTAGAAGCATGACCTGAGAAGAAACTCAGTGAGCTACTGCACTTCACTACTCTAAGCATCGCTTTAATATCTTCTGTACTACACGGTCTAGGGCGACCTACTGTACTTTTGACTAGATTAGTAGATTGATCTGTAAAGGCGATAAGCCCTGCTATGAACAGTAGGATAATACCCAGTGTCTTTAGTGATACTTTCTTATATACTAGATACAGTAATAAGAGGTAAAACGGAAGCCAGTTAAACTGCTTCGTGATAAATAACCAAAATGGGTCAAATGTAGGAGTACCTAAGTTGTTTAAGAACAACATTAGTTCCTTATCCCATTGCACAATTGTTTCTAACATTAAAGTTGTCTTTTTATTGGCCCTGTAATATTCTCAATGTCCTCTTTCTGCTTCTCTACTTCATTCTGAATATCCTTCATAGGATTAATATCTATATCGAAGGTCTCTGTTATATCTTTTTTAATACCAGATTCTTCTGCGCTTTTATTGATTTCGTGTTTGATATCGTTTGTTGCATTCTTTAACTGAGCCATAAACTTACCAAAGGTACGTGCCATCTCTGGAACCTTATCAGAACCAAACAACATTAAAATTATAATAATGATGAAAAATATTTCACCCCCTCCGATTCCAAACATAAATATTCGTTTTTCTATTTATAAGGTTACAAATCTACGAAGTTTATTAAATTCTCACATAGATTTTATCTAAAACCATTTGTTAAACTATTCTATCTTAGTCTGCTTCACTTCTAGATCTAACTTCTCATGGATCAGTTCGATAAACTCTAAGGCAAGTTCTCCAGCCCTACTAGCGACTTTCTTTTCATCTACTATATTCGTGTTCAGAATAGAAGCCATTAGTTCATCTGTAGCCACATAATAAGCAAACCCGTAAACATAATCTTTAGGAATGCTGTAATCTTTAGTCAGCTTCTCTGGGCTAATATACATTAAGAACTTATCTTTTCGTCCTTCTTGTCTTTCATAAGCTAATGCTTTCTTCAGCATCTTAGTACGTCCTGAGATCATATTCACTATCGCATCTACAGAGATCAGTCCACTTCCTGTAGTAGCGGTATATAACTTACGCTCAGCTGGTGTACGTATCTTAGTCCCTTTAGGGATTAGCCCTAGAGATTCTGAAGTGATCTTCGTGATCACTATTTCGTCTAATTCATAATAGAGTGAGTTAGGCTCTAGTGGTATTAAAATAATATCTCTCTTTAAATCTATATCATCTAACTGATGTCTATATCCTAGAAAAACAGGTCCTGAAAACATAATCGTATCATTCTCCTGTGCCTTCAGTTTAAAATATCCTCCAGGAGCAGTCATCGTAGACTCTCCAGTATTAATATTCGCTACATATACCCCATCTAATCTCTTCGTTCTAGATACAATCTTACCATCTATCATCTTTCTTTCTTGCGCGAAAACAACAGAAAAGTTCAATATTAATAGAAAGGCTACAAATATTCTCATCATTCCTTAATTATAATTGTAAAAATATTCCATTCTATAGGATACACAAATTTTACCCTCGCAAACTTATGTTAAATAAAACAATGTGCTTATAAACACTATAACTGATCCTGTTTAAATAACGACCTATAACTAGATAAATCACTTATTTAATCGCTCTGCCCCGGTACTTGTTGTTCTAATTCTTTAAAAGGTCTGTCCTTAATCACTTCTAAGAAGTCGACTGCTACAGGAGCAATCACTGTCTCTAGGTAAGTCATATCTACAGGTGTTACCTCTAGTGCTTCTTTTACCTTCTCATCGTTCACTGCATAAAGAGCAAAACTCTCTACGTAGTCATAAGGTATCTTATATTTATCAACCAATAGCTCATCACTTACGTAGTCTAAAAATTTATCTGCTCTAAACCCGGCACGCTCATAGACCAGCGCTTTCTTAAGCATCTTCGTTCTACCGTTGAGCATATTGATTAAAGGTGCGATAAGACCAGAAGTAGCATAAGCTAGCTGTCGCTCCATAGGACTAGGTCCTTTAGACTTATATGTATATTTAGGATATGGAGACTTACTCTTTTTCGTAACAACTATTTCGTCCAATACCTCTCCTGTAGTATTTCTTTCTAAAGAAAACAGAACAAGGTCTCTGTTTAAATCTACTTCAGTAATCATATACACATGTAATAGGTATGATAAACTAACGAATCTCAAAGTATCATTCGCTTCCCCCTGCAGACTGAAGTATCCCTTATCATCTGAAAATACAGAAGTTCCTTTAGAAGCATTAAGAACTAACACTTCATCTCTATCGCCATCTCTAAAAAGAATTTTTCCATTTAATGTCTTTAATCCTTCTTGAGCTAATACAAATTCTCCCAAAAGAAGAGTTACTATAATGGCAATGTATTTTATATTCTTCATATACTAGTTTATAAAGTGTTCACTTCTAAGCAAGCAAAGCATTGATCTGCTCTACTCACATTCCTAAAACTCAAAATAAGTACTCAATAAAACTTTCATCTAACCAGCCCCCATCTATCTCTATTACCTCAATGCCACCCCACGCTACTTAAGTCTCTAATAACTCAAAGGTGATCAAAAGAAGAGAAGTTACACCTCCTCTATTCTTCTAGAACAAGCAAATACTACAAGAATAGGAAGAAGTATAAGTAAGCTATAATAGATTATTTTGTCTTCGTTTTGACCATTTCTAGAAAATCTAATACAACTGGAGCTATCATTCTTTCTAAGAATTTAGTATCAATTATCGTAGCATTCACGATATCTCTTATCTCTTCTCTAGACACAGCATAGTATGCAAAGCTCTCTACATAATCAGGAGGTATCTTATAATACTCTACTAACCTTTCTTCGTCTATCGTGTTTAACAACTTACTTACTCTGAAGTCCTCCCTCTCATATGCGAGATTCTTCTTAAGCATGGCAGTCCTACCAGATAATAAATTCACCAGCGGATCTAATATTCCTGTAGTAGCTGTTCTGAGCTTTCGTTCTGCAGGAGTATATCTCTTCGTATATTTATTTGTAAATCCTTGTCCTCCTGCATCTACTTTAGTGATTAGAATCTCGTTTAATCTCGTACTTAAATCAGGCAAGGGTTCTAAGGGAAATAAGAGCACACCTCCCTTCATATCTGCTTCTGCTATGATATAAGTATATTCCATATGGTATACACTACTAAATCGTATAGTATCTTGTGGTTCTCCATATATATCAAAATAACCTTTCTTATCCGCTAATGCCGTTTTGTTTCTATTGATATTAGTGACCACCGTCCCATCTAAATCACCTCCACGAGTGACTAGCTTACCACTTATCATCCCTCCCTGATCTTGACCGAAACAGTGACCTATCCCAGTTAATAAGAGTAATAAAGTCGATAACTTCTGAATTATATTCATTACAATACTTCTATTTATTGGAAGACAATGCTCTGCCTTGACAGCCTTCTTTATATTATACTAAATATGACCTTGTACACATATCATATTTCTTCTTCCTTCTTATTCTTAATCATTTCTAGAAATTCAAATACCACTGGTGTAAGCTCTCTTTCTAATTCATTGACATTAACCATTCCTACATTGAGTAACTCTTTTATTTCTGTTTTTTCTACTGCATAATACGCAAAACCCTCCACATAATCTAAAGGTATATGATAGTAATCAACTAATCGCTCGTTAGTAACCACTTCTATCAGCTTATGTACTCTGTGGTCTGTCTTCTCATAAGCAAGGTTCTTCTTAAGCATACTCATTCTCCCTGACAGCATATTTACAAAGGGATCTATTGGTATCATTCCTCCACCTGTTTTAGCAGTTCTGAGTTTGCGTTCTGCAGGTGTGTACCTCTTCGTATATTTATCTGTAAAGCCTAGTGCATCACTATCTATCTTCGTGATGACAATCTCGTCAAGTCTATTGATGCTGTATAACGGTTCTAATGGAAATAGTACAGGACTGCGCTTGATATCAAATTCGTTAACTACATACTGATACTCTGTATGATTAGGACTGATAAATCTTATCGTATCATTAATATGACTGCGAATAGAGAAGTACCCCTTATCATCAGATAATACAGAAATGTCCTTTGAAGAATTTAGAATCACTATTCCTTCAAAGTTTCCGTCTCTAGTCACTATTTTTCCATTAAGAACGGATGGGGAGTCCTGAGCAAGGTGAATACTACTCACAAAAAGCAGTATTATACTCAAGAGTTTTTGAGTTAGGTTCATGATAGTGTTTTATAGTTAGGTGAACATTTGCAGGTGAAAAGGCAAATGTTCTATTTAAACGACTTATTTTTACAAAAATTATTTATCCACATGAAAAATCTAATTATTGCGAGTACTTCTACCATATATAATGGAACTTATCTAGAGTACTTATTACCGACATTAAAAGAACATTTTAAGAACATATCAACACTATTGTTTATTCCTTATGCAAGACCAGGAGGCATCACGCATGATCAATATACAGAAAAAGTAAGAACCGCTTTTGCTACTATCAATATTGATGTCAAAGGAATACATGAGTACACTAACCCAGTAGAAGCTGTACAACAAGCAGAGGGAATCTTCACAGGAGGAGGAAACACCTTCTTATTGGTACAACAACTCTATAAAAACAATGTACTGAATGCGGTAATAGATGTTGTAAACAACGGAACTCCTTATCTAGGATGTAGTGCGGGAAGTAATATCTGTGGACTAACAATGGAAACGACTAATGATATGCCTATCGTATATCCTCCTTCATTCAAGACATTTGGTTTCGTACCCTTTAATCTAAATCCTCATTACCTAGACCCTATCGAAGGTTCGACTCATATGGGAGAAACTAGAGAAACACGTATCAATGAGTTCCACGCTTTTAATACACAACCTGTAGTAGGGCTTAGAGAAGGTAGTTGGTTAGAAGTAAAAGGTGACCGAATCACTCTAAAAGGTGAATTAGACGCTAGAATATTTGAGCAAAATAAAGAAGCTTATGAAGTAAAAACTAATACAGACTTAAGCCATCTTAACTAAACAAAAAAAGCCCTAACAAATGTTAGGGCTTTTTTTATAGAGCGGAAGACGAGGCTCGAACTCGCGACAACCAGCTTGGAAGGCTGGAGCTCTACCAACTGAGCTACTTCCGCAGATGATGTTATTTTAAAACCTACATCAGGTTTGTAGAGCGGAAGACGAGGCTCGAACTCGCGACAACCAGCTTGGAAGGCTGGAGCTCTACCAACTGAGCTACTTCCGCAGATGATGCTATTTTAAAACCTACATCAGGTTTATAGAGCGGAAGACGAGGCTCGAACTCGCGACAACCAGCTTGGAAGGCTGGAGCTCTACCAACTGAGCTACTTCCGCAGACGATGTTATTTTAAAACCTACATCAGGTTTGTAGAGCGGAAGACGAGGCTCGAACTCGCGACAACCAGCTTGGAAGGCTGGAGCTCTACCAACTGAGCTACTTCCGCAGATGATGTTATTTTAAAACCTACATCAGGTTTGTAGAGCGGAAGACGAGGCTCGAACTCGCGACAACCAGCTTGGAAGGCTGGAGCTCTACCAACTGAGCTACTTCCGCAGATGATGTTATTTTAAAACCTACATCAGGTTTGCAGAGCGGAAGACGAGGCTCGAACTCGCGACAACCAGCTTGGAAGGCTGGAGCTCTACCAACTGAGCTACTTCCGCTTTTGTGGATGCAAATATAATGCTATTTTTAATTTTGATGCAAGCATTTTTGTTGATTTTTTTAAATAATTCTTCAATTAAATGTTTTCTATCATAATATCAAATAGATGCAAAAATGTTCCTACTATAAAATACATCTTATATAGACGCCATCTAAATAATTAAGAAACTTTTAAGTTTGGTTGGTTCGGTAATTACAAAACTAACCGTATATTTGCATCTCTCAAAACATTAAAGTAAAATGCAATACGACCAAAATTTAGTAGACTTATTCCAAGATTATTGCGCTCACCATGAACTGGTGCACCACTTCTCACCATTAACTGCACAGATTTATACATACATTATGTTTAATAATAACAGAGATGGCGTGACTTTTGATGAATTAGTTGAAAGATTAAATGCAAGTAAGAGTTCTGTCTCTACAAGTTTAAATCTATTGATTTCGAATAACCAAATTGAGCATTTCAATAAGATTGATGAAAGAAAAAGATACTTCAGATTGAACCCTAACTATATGACTCTAAGATTACAAATCATTAGAGATGTATTAGAACGTGAGCATGCATTGTGTCTTAAAATGCTTAAATTCGTTGATGAAGGTGTTTTAAAAACAGACAATTGCAACAATAAAGTAGAACTTTATATAGATCATTTAGCAAAAAGTAAAAGTCATTTAGCAGATACAATAGAAAAATTAAAAAGTACAAATTAAGTAATTATATGAAACGTTATTTACAATCGATCACTTTCGCTGCAATCGCTATCACTGTAGCGTCATGCGGAAATAAAGATCAACAGCAAGGGGGACCTCAGGCATTACCTTACAAAGTAATCGAAGTACCTACTCAAAATGTAACAGGTTATAAAAACTACCCTACTAATATCCAAGGGAAAGTTGCTAGTAGCGTTCGTGCTAAAATAGCTGGATACATTCAAGAAGTTTATGTAGACGAAGGTGCAATCGTTAGAAAAGGACAACCTCTATTTAGACTTGAGACGAACACTTTAAACGAAAGTGCTGATGCAGCTAAAGCAGCAATCAGAACAGCTGAAGCTCAAGTTAATGTTGCTCAAGTAAACGTTGACAAATTAGTACCTCTGGTAAACAAAGGGATTATCAGTAAAATCCAGTTAGAAACTGCTGAAGCTAACTTAGCTAGTGCAAAGAGTCAAGTAGCTAATGCTAAAGCACAACACAAAAGTATAGTTGCTAATATTGACTACGCTGTGGTTAAAAGCCCTATCGATGGTATTGTAGGACAAATTAACTTCCGTGAAGGGGCATTAGTAAGCCCTAGTGACCCTCAACCGTTAACTGTAGTGTCAGATGACAGTAGTGTATTTGCTTATTTCACACTTAATGAAAAAGAATACTTCGATTTCTTAGAAAAAATAGAAGGTAAATCTTTAAAAGAGAAATTAAGTCACTTACCTACAGTAAAATTACAGTTAGCTAATGGACAAGTGTATGAAGAACCTGGTAAAATCGAAACTATCTCAGGTCAAATTAATCCAACTACGGGTACAGTACAGTTAAGAGCTGCTTTTAACAACCCTAACAGATTGTTGGCTAATGGTAATAGTGGTACATTATTACTTCCTAACGAATATACTAATGTATTAGTAGTTCCTGAGTCAGCTACATTCGAACAGCAAGGTCAGGTATATGTATATACTGTGGCAAACGATACAGCTAAGGCTACTAAGATCGAAGTAATCGATAGAATCAACAAGTTGGCAATCGTAAAAGATGGTGTCAAAAAAGGAGAAAAAATCATTGGAACAGGATTAGGAACACTGCGCAGTGGATCTCCTATAACTCCAGTACCAGAGAAATTTGAAAAAATTAACGAAGACATCAAATCAACATTCTAAAGTATGTTAAAAACATTTATTGAAAGACCTGTATTATCTACAGTTATTTCTATACTTATAGTAATACTAGGGGTACTGGGATTAACAGTACTTCCAGTTACGCAATATCCAGATATTGCGCCGCCTACTGTACAGATTGCTGCTTCATATCCTGGAGCCAATGCTGAGACAGTAATGCAATCTGTTGTTATTCCAATTGAAGAACAGGTGAATGGGGTTGAAAACATGGACTATATTACTTCTACTGCATCAAATGATGGTAGTGCTAGTATTCAAGTTGTGTTTAAGCAAGGAGTTGACCCAGATATCGCTGCAGTAAACGTACAAAACCGTGTGGCACGTGCTACACCACTTTTACCAGCAGAGGTAACGCGTTCAGGGGTAACTACTCAGAAACAACAAACAAGTGCATTAATGTTCTTGTCTTTCTATTCGACAAGCCCTAACTACGATGCTATTTACATCCAAAACTACATGAATATTAACGTTATTCCTGTACTAAAACGTGTAAGTGGTGTTGGGGATGCACAGGCTTTTGGTTCTCGTAACTACTCTATGCGTATTTGGATTGACCCTGCTAAGATGAAAGCTTATGGATTAGTTCCTTCTGATGTTGTAAGAGTCCTAAACGAACAGAGTTTAGAGGCTGCTGCTGGTCAGTTAGGTGAAAATAATGCTGAGGCATTCCAATATGTAATTAAGTATAGTGGTAAATATAAAACGCAAGACCAATACGAAAATATCGTAGTAAAATCATTGGGTAATGGACAAGTACTATACTTGAAAGATGTCGCTAAGATAGAATTAGGTGCAATGTCTTATGTAGGTAGTTCTGAACAAAATGGACACCCTGCTGTAGCTATGGCTATCTACCAAACACCAGGTTCTAACGCTCAAGAGATTATTCAGAACTTACATACTGAACTTGAGAATATGAAGACTTCGTTCCCTGATGGTATTAATTATACAGTACTGATGGATACGAACGAATTCTTAGATGCATCTATTAGTAAAGTAATCAGCACACTTATAGAGGCATTCTTACTAGTATTCGTAGTGGTATATATCTTCTTACAGGATTTCCGTTCTACGTTAATTCCTTTAATTGCTGTACCAGTTGCAATTATAGGTACGTTCTTTTTCTTAAGTGTATTCGGGTTCTCAATTAACTTGTTAACACTGTTTGCACTTGTACTGGCCATCGGTATTGTGGTGGATGATGCCATCGTGGTAGTAGAGGCTGTGCATGCGAAGATGGAAGAGACAGGCCAAGATGCTAAAGAAGCGAGTTTAAACACCATGAGTGAGATTTCAGGTGCTATTATCTCGATTACATTAGTAATGTCTGCTGTATTTATACCTGTAACCTTTATTCCAGGTCCTACAGGAGTATTCTATAAGCAGTTCGGTATTACACTTATTGTTGCGATTTTAATTTCGGCTGTTAACGCCTTGACCTTGAGTCCTGCATTATGTGCACTGTTCTTAACTCAACATGGAGCTCATGGAGAAGGAAAGAAAAGAAACTTTGTTCAACGCTTCTTTGATGCATTCAACGTTGCATTCAACAAATTAACTCACAAATACGGTAACTCATTTAAGTTCTTATTAAAACATAAATGGACTACGTTTGCCATCTTACTTGCGTGTTTAGGTATTACATATTATGCTGCTAAAACAATGCCTAGTGGATTCGTACCAAACGAAGACCGTGGATTCATCATGGGTAATATCGAGTTACCTGCTGGTGCTTCTCAAGACCGTGTAACGAGTTTACAACAACAGTTCTCTAAAGTAGTACAGCAAATCCCAGGAGTAGAAGGGGTAACTATCGTATCAGGATTCTCATTCATCAACGGACAAGGTTCTAACTACGGTATGGCGATGATTAAGCTAGACGACTTTAAAGATAGAACTACACCTGAGTTAGCAACTGATGCGATCATTGGTAAACTGTTTGGTATCGCTGCTACACAGTTCCAAGATGCTAGAATGATTTTCTTCCAACCGCCAAGTATACCAGGTTTCGGTATGTCTTCAGGTTTTGAGATGAAATTATTAGATAAAACTGGAGGTGCACTTACTGACTTCGACCAAAAATCAAAAGAGTACTTAGCTGCATTAATGGATCGTCCTGAAATCTTGTATGCTCAGTCATCATTTAATACAAACTATGCTCAGTATGAATTAGATCTTAATATTCCTCGTGCAAAAGAATCAGGAGTATTAGTAAGTGATATTTTCTCTGCTCTTCAAGGGTATATCGGAGGTATCTATGCAGCTGACTTTACTCGTTTTGGTAAACAATACCGTGTAATGGTACAGTCTTTACCTGAGTACAGATCAGACAAAAATAGCTTAAACGAGATTTATGTAAGAACTGCTTCAGGAGAAATGACACCAGTAACTCAGTTCGTTGATTTGAAAAAAGTATATGGTCCACAGTCAGTGAACCGCTATAACTTATTTACATCTTCGAATATCACAGGAGCTCCTAAACCAGGATACAGTTCTGGAGACGCAATTAAAGCGGTACAAGAAGTAGCTGCTCAAACCTTGAGCACTGATTACGGTATTGACTTTACAGGTCTATCTCGAGAGGAGATTAGCTCTGGTAACCAAACTGTGATGATCTTTGCTTTATGTATTATTTTCGTTTACTTCTTATTATCTGCTCAGTATGAAAGTTACTTATTACCACTAGCTGTAATCTTATCATTACCTACTGGTATCATGGGAGCGTTCATCGCACAGAAATATGCAGGATTAGAAAACAATATTTACTTCCAGATTGCACTGGTGATGCTGGTCGGGCTTCTTGCTAAGAATGCTATTCTTATTGTGGAGTTCGCTTTACAGAGACGTCAGCATGGAGAGTCTATAGCAGAGTCTGCAATCAACGGTGCTAAAGCTCGTCTAAGACCGATCTTAATGACCTCTTTTGCCTTCATCTTAGGTATGATGCCATTAGTATTCGCTAAAGGTGTTGGAGATGTGGGTAACAGATCTATCGGTACTGGTGCAGCATTTGGTCTATTGATTGGTACTATACTTGGGGTATTCGTAATTCCAGTACTTTACGCTATCTTCCAATACATACAAGAAAAAATTAAACCGATTAAATTCGTAGAGCACAAGTCAGAATAATATGAAAAAACAAACTTTATATAGAGCTTTACCTATTGCTGTTTTAGCTGTTACTATGCAGTCTTGTATCGTATCTAAAAATTACGAGAGACCTGAAGTAACTAACGAAGCGCAATTCCGTACTGATAACATATCTCAAGATACTCTTTCTATGGCAAATATGTCATGGAAAGAGCTATTCTCTGATCAAACGCTTATTCAATACATTGAACACGGATTAGAAAATAACTTAGATATCAGAATCGCATTAGAGAATATCAATGCTGCTCACGCTTATATGCAACAAGGTAAATGGGGATACGCTCCTACATTAAACCTAGGTGCTAACTATACTCACTCTGTATTATCTAAAAACGGACCTCAAGGTATCGCTTTTGGAGATACTAGAGTTAAAAATGATTTGTATGATGTTACAGGACAGTTCTCTTGGGAACTAGATGTATGGGGTAAAATCAGAAGTGATAAAAGAGCTGCAGGTGCTAGCTACCTACAAACTCTTTCTGCTCACCAAGCTGTAAAAACTCAGTTAATCTCTACTATCGCTACAACGTATTTTCAATTAGTAGCTTTAGATGAACAAAAACGTGTAACAGAACAAACTATCGTAAACAGAACTAACAGTTTAGAAACGATTGAAGCTTTAAAAGAATCTGGACAAGTGAATGAAGTAGCTGTTAAGCAAACTCAAGCACAATTGTTCAATGCAAAAGCTCTTTTAGTTGATCTTGAAAACAATATCAAACTAACAGAGAACGCATTCAGTATTCTATTAGGTAATAATCCTGGTACAATCACTAGAGGAGAACTTAAGAGTCAAAAACTTAATGCTGACCTTTCTGTTGGTGTACCACTTCAATTATTAAGCAATAGACCTGATGTAAGAGCTGCTGAGTATGGATTAATTAACGCTTTTGAAATGACTAATGTTTCTAGAGCGAACTTCTATCCATCTTTCAGACTTACAGCGAATGGTGGTTTACAGAGTTTAGATTTTGATAACTTATTCAATACAAGTTCTTTATTTGCAAACTTCATCGGTGGTTTAACTCAACCTTTATTAAATGGTAGAAAAGTTAGAACTGCACATGAGGTAGCTAAAGCAAAACAAGAATCTGCTTACCTAAGTTATAAACTATCTATTCTTAATGCGTCAAAAGAAGTTTCTGATGCATTATACACTTACCACAGTTCTTCAGATAAGTTAAAACTTAAAAAGCAAGAATACGAAGCATATAACCTAGCTACTGAATACTCAGAAGAGTTATTAGTACAAGGTATGGCTAACTACCTAGATGTATTGACAGCTAGAGAGAGTGCACTTGCTGCAGAATTAAGTTACATTAATACAGAATTAGCACAACTTACCTCTATCGTACAGCTTTATAGAGCTGTCGGAGGTGGTATAAAATAATTTTATAGTTAATTGTTATTCATTAAAAGAGAGTAGTTATTTAGTTAACTACTCTTTTTTTATACATTTGACTTATGAATATCTCTAGATTACTTCTTCCTCTTCTTTTTCCAAAATACACTTGGAAAAGGCCAAATACTCAAAAGCACATTTACTTAACTTTTGACGATGGCCCTATACCCGAAGTCACAGAATGGGTATTAGATATACTGAAGCAGTATCAAGTAAAAGCCACATTCTTCTGCATAGGTGATAATGTGAGAAAACACCCTGCTCTATTCAATAGAATCTTACAAGAAGGACATCAGATAGGCAATCATACTTTTAATCACTTAAATGGCTGGAAAAACGCAAATGAAGTATATATAAACAACTTCTGCTTATCAACGGAAGAAATGGCCAAACACACTAGCTTTGAGAACAGAACACGTCTATTCAGACCTCCTTATGGTAAAATAAAAAAGCAACAAGCTAAACAAGTAATATCAGAAGGATATGACATCATCATGTGGTCACATCTTACCAAAGATTATGATAAGAACACCACTCCTGAAGAATGTTATAAAAGAGCCATAACGAATATGGCTCCTGGAAGTATTATTGTATTTCATGATAGTATCAAGGCTAGTCATAATTTATACTATGCCTTACCTAAGACTATCGACTACTTATTATCTAAAGGGTATACCTTCTCTACGTTATAGTGTCTTAGTGACATTGATAAGAGAGTTTGCATCCATAACACCACTTTGGCGCCAGATCATACTACCTCTTTTATACAGCATCATAGTAGGCACTTGCTTTATTCTTAAAGCCTCTACTAGTTCACCATTTTTCTCAACATCTATTTTTACTATACGCAACCTATCCCCCATAGCAGCTGCTACATCGATTAAGACAGGATTCATAGTAGTACATGCTTCGTTCCACTGTGCATAAAAGTGGATTAAAACAGGAACATCTGCTGTTACTAACTCTCCGAATTTTGACATATAATATAAATTAACTTTACTATAAACTTCTTTTAATATACAAAAATATCACTTTTTAGCAATATTCTTTACTTTTTTCGCCTTAATTCTATCACTGTGATTTCTGGCCAGATACCTGTACGTCCTTGATAAGCGTGATATCCAAATCCTCTATTTACATAAATATACTTACCCATCTTCTCATAAAGCCCTGCCCACTGCTTATACACGTACTGTATAGGACTCCATTTTATAAATCCTGGTATCTCTATACCGAACTGACTACCATGCGTATGACCAGCTAGAGTCAATTGAAAGTTCTTTTCATGCTCTAATACTTTAGCTTCCCAGTGTGATGGATCATGGCTCATTAAGATCTTAAAGTCTTTAGAGCTCACTCCTTCTGTAGACTTATCTAAATCACCAAGTTTCTGAAAGTGTCCACGTACTCCCCAGTTCTCTACCCCTACTACCGCTATACGTTGACCATCTTTCTCAAACCACACATGCTCATTTCTCAATAATCTGAAACCTAACTTTGGACTGATATCACAGATTTCCTTAAAGTTCTTTTGTCTATCTTCCTCTGTATCCCAATGTGCATAATCCCCATAATCATGATTTCCTAATATAGAGTATTTACCATATTTATAATGGCGTATTTTATTGAACACATCATACCACGGAATCATCTCATCTGCTAAACTATTCACTAAGTCTCCCGTAAATAACAATGCCTCTGATTCTTGACTATTAATCAACTCTACTGCGTATCGAATCTTCTCTTCATTGTCAAAACTCCCACTGTGTATATCAGAAATATGGGTAAACTTAAATCCATCAAACGCCTCTGGCAAATCCTCAAACTCTATGATACTCTTCCTAACCTCAAATTTATATCTCCCTATCGTGATACCGTGTAGCACAGAGATAAAAGGTATAGACGCTATCCCAAAGGCAAGATGAGATACAAACTTTCTTCGCCCTGGCACGAAAGATTCTTTATCCTCTTTCTTTACTTTAACGCCTTTACTATAATTCCAGATACCTCTACCTATTCTTACTACATCCTCAGTAATTAGTAATATAGTAATAATCGCTTTAGGCAAATAGAATAAGATAACTAAAGCTCCTGCTACTAGCGACTGATGATTCCTAGCGTGATTGCGATCAAACTGTGAAAAACCATATATGATATATATAATACCCAATAAAGAGACCACCACATAGCCCCATCTCATTAGCTTATTTTTAGTCACCTGACGAACAGCCTGAAAACAATAAAACTCTATTATAATAAATACTAACAGTAATACTATAAATCTCCCCATTTCAATAATCTATAAATAACAAATTTAATTTTTTCCAAATGCTTTCAAAGTATCTTTAACAATATTTAATGATATTTATCAAACATCTAAATCACAAAACTTTTGTTCTCTCTTAAGTCCTACTACAAATTCATTATCTTTGAACATATAAATAATTACCCTTAATAAAAAACCACATTATAGATGGCTAATAAAAATCGTCTTTTCTTACTAGATGCCTATGCTTTAATATTTAGAGGATACTACGCATTTATAAAAAATCCTAGAATTAACTCTAAAGGTCTTGATACCTCTGCTATTCTAGGGTTTATGAACTCACTAATAGACGTTATAAAAAGAGAATCTCCTGATCACCTAGCTGTTGCTTTTGACAGAGGTGGTAGTGATTTAAGACTAGAATTATTTCCAGAATACAAGGCTAATAGAGATGAAACTCCAGAAGCCATCAAAATAGCTATTCCGTATATCAAACAAATCTTAGAAGCCATGCATATCCCTATCGTAGAAGTTAGCGGGTATGAAGCTGATGACCTTATCGGAACATTGTCTAAACAGGCAGAGAAAGAAGGCTTCGAAGTATATATGGTGACTCCAGATAAAGATTATGCTCAGTTAGTATCTGAGAACATCTTTATGTATAGACCAGCTCGTATGGGGAATGGTATTGAAATATGGGGAGTAGACCAAGTAAAAGAGAAATTCGAAGTAGACTATCCAGAACAAGTGATAGACTTCTTAGGAATGATGGGAGATGCTGTAGATAATATCCCTGGACTACCTGGTGTAGGAGAAAAAACAGCTAAGAAATTCATCAAGCAATACGGTTCTATGGAAAACCTATTAGCCAATACACATGAGCTAAAAGGTAAAATGAAAGAGAATATAGAAGCAAATAAAGAGAAAGGATTACTTTCTAAAAAACTGGCTACTATCATCCTAGACTGTCCTGTACAATTCAATGAAAAAGACTATATACTAGAATGTCCTGATATCGAGAAATCAGAAGCTTTGTTTATTGAACTTGAGTTCAGAAGAATGAAAGAACAATTCGATAAACTATTCAATAAAGGAAAAGAAGCTATCCCTACTCCAACAGCTACTGCTACGACTACAAGTGGAGCTGATGAGCAATTCTCTCTTTTTGGAGATGATTCGAGTAATACCTCTTCTTCTACTGAAGCTTATTTTGGTAATCTAAATACAACTAATCACGTATACCAACTGTGTAATAGCGGTATGGCTATTCGTTTATTAATCCAAAACTTACTAAACCAGAAGTCAGTGTGCTTTGACACAGAGACGACAGGCTTAGACCCTTTTACTGCAGAATTAGTAGGTATAGCTTTCTCTTTTGAGAAAGGGACAGCATTCTACGTACCTTTCCCAGAGAACCAAGACGAGGCAAAGGCGCTTGCACAGCAATTCGCTCCTTTCTTTGAAGCAGAAAATATTGAGAAAGTAGGACAAAACCTTAAATATGATATCAAGATTCTAAAACAATATGACATTGTAGTAAAAGGTCCTCTGTTTGACACGATGATTGCTCATTATTTAATCAATCCTGATATGCGCCATAATATGGACGTATTAGCAGAGACTTACCTTAAATATACACCGCAACCTATCGAAGAACTAATCGGTAAAAAAGGAAAGAACCAAAAGACTATGCGTGACATAGAAGCCGAGATAGTCAAAGAATATGCAGGAGAAGATGCTGATATCACTTATCAACTAAAAGAGACTTTCGCTCCTCAGTTAATTGCTACGCATACACAGGAGTTATTTGACAATATCGAAATACCGCTAGTAAATGTATTAGCAGATATGGAGACAGAAGGTATACGCTTAGATACTGAATATCTAAAGTCGTTATCTGACACCCTATCTACTGACATTAAGCTACTAGAACAACGTATATTCTTAGAAGCAGGAGAAGAGTTTAACCTAGCCTCTCCAAAACAATTAGGTGATATCCTATTCGAAAAACTTCAGATAGGAGGCTCTAAACCTAAGAAAACAAAAACAGGTCAATACGCTACTGGTGAAGAAATATTAAGTGACTTAGCACCTAAGCACGAAATAGTACGAGACATATTAGAATGGAGACAGTTAGTAAAACTACAGAATACTTATGTAGATGCACTACCTGACCAAGTAAATATAAAAACGAATAGAGTACACACAGAATATATGCAGGCTGTAGCTGCTACAGGTCGTCTTAGTTCTAACAACCCTAACTTACAGAATATTCCTATTCGTACAGAGAGAGGTCGTCAGGTAAGAAAAGCCTTTGTAGCACGTGATGAGAACTACGTACTACTAGCAGCCGATTACTCTCAGATAGAACTGCGCATCATAGCAGCACTAAGTCAAGAGCCTAATATGCTAGAATCGTTCCAACGTGGAGAGGATATTCACCGTTCTACTGCTGCTAAGGTATTCAATGTTCCATTAGAAGAAGTAACTAAAGAACAACGTAGTCATGCCAAGACTGTTAACTTCGGTATTATCTATGGAGTATCTGCCTTCGGACTAAGTAATCAGACTAATTTATCTCGCGCAGAGAGCAAGGAGCTAATCGATGCTTACTATGCTACTTATCCTAAACTGAAGAGCTATATCGCTACTCAGATAGATTTCGCTCGCGAGCATGGATACGTACAGACTATCTTAGGTCGTAGAAGATATCTAAAAGATATTCACTCTCATAATGCTGTCGTGAAAGGTGCAGCTGAGCGTAATGCTGTCAATGCTCCTATACAAGGTAGTGCCGCAGACATTATAAAGATAGCGATGATCAATATCAATAAAAAGTTGACTGCTGAGAATTGGAAATCTAAGATGCTACTACAAGTACACGATGAGCTTGTCTTTGATGCTCATAAAGAAGAACTTGAAGCATTAAAGACAATGGTCAAATCTGAAATGGAAAACGCTTATAAACTAGATGTGCCATTAATAGTAGACCTAGGTACTGGAGAAAATTGGCTAGAAGCACATTAATCAAAACATATATAGTATCCCCTTGAAGTTTAGATGTCTTCAAGGGGATTTCTTTTGTTCATATTTAGAATCAACTTATTGCATAATGATGAGCATCACTTCTATTTTTAACTACCTACTCTATTACTGATAATAACATTAGCATTTTATTACAATAATCATGTAATCTAGACCTAACTAAATTATTCTATATTTGCCTCAAATAATTATTAAGATAAACAAGATGAAAAAGTTACTAGGCAAAATAATGTTAGGAATCACGGGATGGAAGTACGCTCCTAATAACTTTGACCCAAAAAAAGAAAGGAAGACTGTACTAATCTGTGTTCCTCATACTTCTAACTGGGACTTCTACTACGCATTAGCCTGCTTCTGGATTATGGGGGTACCTATACGCATGTTTATAAAAGATTATTATACTAAAGCATGGTTTGGTTTTTTCTTTAAAGCACTTGGATGTATCGGTGTAGATAGAACCAAAAGACAAAATCTAGTAGAATACGCAGTCAATGTCATTAATACTACTGATGATATAGCTATCATTAATACTCCTGAGGGTACCCGTGGGTATTCTGATCAATGGAAACAAGGGTTTTACCATATCGCTAAATCTGCTAATGTGCCTATCGTATTAGGATATGCAGATTATAAAAAGAAAGAATGTGGTATCATTAAACTTGTCCATGTGGAAGATAAAACATTCGAACAAGTATTAGACGAAATCGGCCCTCACTATAATGCAGAGATGGCAAAGTATCCAGAGAACTACAATTCAAAATTATATTAAAGGCTCATAGAAGTAGAAGAGAATAACTACACTAGGTAACCAAAATCTCTTTATGTTACCACTCTTACATTAGACATCTATCAGTTCTAAACGAGATAGATTCAGTACATAACCTTATTACTTCAATATTAAGTCTATAATGACTCCGTTATTTTATAAGATTTACCGGAGTCACTACGGACTCATAACGGACTCATATCGGACTCAAGCAAAACGAAAGTACATGTTTTCTCAAATAAAGGTTCATGATGAATAGAGTAAAATCAGAGTTCAAATCACTCAAACTGATCTCCTAGTTTTACTACCATACTATATACATGTTATAATAAACTCTTTTGTAAGCCACAAAACACGTTTCAACTACAACATCCCTCTTAAAGAATTTTATCTCTTGATAAAGAACACTCCCGTTTGACTGTGATTTACTTTCCTAGTATCATCATTTAATTACAAACTCTACCTCTTTAATAAAACTACCATTATCAGTTGCTAGTTGTTTTATAATCTTATAAGTACCTTTCTCATATTTTAGTTCCTTGCTAAACAAGTTGATATCAAAACCAACTCCTTCACCTGGCCCAATAGGATGAATCATTCTATCAAAACCAATACCTTCCATATCCATCACCTCCCAAGACTTTCCTTTTAGAACGTTGATAGAGTAGTCTGAGCCAGTACTTACTTCTACTGAAGATTGATTCGTTATGGTCAGATGAACTGCTTTAGGCACATTATCATAAGCCACTTGCTCTAATGTTAATGCTACTTCATTACTGATACTATCTAGAGACTCTTTCTCATTAAGCGTTTTAGTAATAACTTCTTCAATTATTTCTTCTTGTACTTCAGGTTCTTTCTTTTGAGGGCATCCAGCCATCATCAAAGCTAATACTGCTATTACAGGTAATGTGATCTTTTTCTTCATATCTTTTATTTTTATTTACTAAATTACTCAAAACAAACGATTTATAATTAAACAAATCAATGATTTTAGGATTCGAAACAAGTTGCAAAAATTACTGTCTTAAATCAGGTATTGGATTTTGTAATGAGAGTAGCGATACAATTGTTAGTCAAACAATTGAGCGCCAATATTTTCTAAAAAAGGGAGTAGAAATTTGTAAAGTACAGAAATAATTGTACTTTTGCACTCCCTTAATTGGGAATGGAATGTTTAATTAAATACAAATTTATTGTGGAAAGTTTAAGCTACAAGACAGTATCGGCTAACAAAGCAACTGCTCAAAAAGAGTGGTTAATTGTTGACGCTGAAGGTCAAAATTTGGGACGTCTTGCTTCAAAAGTTGCAGTACTTTTAAGAGGTAAGCACAAAACAAATTATACACCGCACGTAGACTGTGGAGACAACGTAATCGTTATCAACGCAGAGAAAATCAACCTAACAGGTAACAAATTAGATGACAAGACTTACATCCGTCACACAGGTTACCCAGGAGGACAAAGATCATTAACTGCTAAAGTAATGCAACAAAAAAACCCTGCATTATTGATCGAGAAAGCAGTAAAAGGAATGTTGCCTAAAAACAAATTAGGAGCACAATTATTCCGTAATTTAAATGTTAATGTAGGTTCTGAGCACAAACATGAAGCTCAACAACCTAAGGCCGTTAATTTAAACGAAATTAAGTAATGGGAGTTATTCACAAAATCGGTAGAAGAAAAACCGCTGTTGCTCGTGTTTATGTTTCTGAAGGATCAGGTAACATCACAGTTAACAAAAAAGATTTTAAAACTTATTTCCCAACTGGTACATTACAGTACAAAGTATTACAGCCTCTTACAATGACTGAGAACGCTGAGAACTTTGACATAAAAGTAAATGTATACGGTGGAGGAACAACAGGTCAAGCTGAAGCAGTGCGTATGGCTATCGCTAGAGCAATGTGTGAACTTGATGTTGAGAACAGAGCAGTTCTTAAACCAGAAGGATTATTGACTCGTGACCCTCGTATGGTAGAGCGTAAGAAATTCGGTCAGAAGAAAGCTCGTAAGAGATTCCAATTCTCTAAACGTTAATATTTATTTATTATTAAAAATCTGGGTTTTTGTTGCCCCACTTACAACATGCTGTAAGAGGTAGTTTAGCATCTAAATAATTGAGACCAATTTATTGCTACTCGATTATTGCTAAAGTAACAGAACGTAAACTATTAGAAAATGGCAAACAAAGTAGAAGTAAAAGATTTACTAGAAGCAGGTGTTCATTTTGGACACATGACTAGAAAATGGGATCCAAACATGGCTCCTTATATCTATATGGAGCGTAATGGTATTCACATTATCAATCTATATAAAACTGCAGCTAAAATAGAAGAAGCTAATGAAGCTTTGAAAAAAATCGCTGCATCAGGAAGAAAAATCCTTTTCGTTGCAACTAAAAAGCAAGCGAAAGACATCGTAGCTGAAAAAGCAGCTGCTGCTAACATGCCTTACATCACTGAAAGATGGCCAGGTGGTATGTTAACAAACTTCGTTACTATTCGTAAAGCTGTTAAAAAAATGGCTATGATCGATAGAATGAAAAAAGACGGTACATTTATGACTCTTTCTAAGAAAGAGCGTTTACAAGTTGAACGTCTTCGTGCAAAATTAGAGAAAAACTTAGGTTCTATTGCTGACATGACTCGTCTACCAGCAGCTCTATTTGTTGTAGATATTAAAGCTGAACACATTGCGATAAAAGAAGCTCAAAAATTAAACATTCCGATCTTCGCTATGGTTGATACAAACTCTGACCCACGTCAAGTAGATTTTGTTATTCCAGCAAACGATGATGCTTCTAAATCAATCGATAAAATTTTATCATTAGTGACTTCTGCTATTATCGAAGGTAATGCAGAAAGAAAGTCTGAAAAAGAAGAAGCTACTAAAGTAGAAGCTCCTGCTGCTAAGGCATAATTTTTTAACAATATCATAAAGTCGTTATGCTGATAGTTGTCTACCTTTGTATACACTGTCGATAACGACTTTTTTTTATTAACTCATTAATACTCTTTTAAAATGGCAAATATTACTGCTGCAGAAGTAAATAAACTAAGACAACAAACAGGTGCCGGAATGATGGACTGTAAAAAAGCTTTAGTTGAAGCTGAAGGAGATTTCGATAAAGCTATCGAAGTTTTACGTAAAAAAGGACAAAAAGTTGCTGCTAACCGTTCTGACCGTGAGTCAAGCGAGGGTGCTGCTGTAGCTTTAGTTAATGCAGACAAAACTAGAGGTGTAGTTATCACATTAAACTGTGAGACTGACTTCGTAGGTAAAAACGAAGGATTCCAAGCTTTAGCAAAAGAATTAGCTGAGAAAGCTATCAACTTTAACACTAAAGAAGAATTCTTAGCATCTCCATTCGACGCTACAATGACTGTTGCTGAAAAATGTGTTGAGCAAACAGGAGTTATCGGTGAGAAAATCGAGATTGGTTCTTTCGAAGTATTAGAAGGTGCTTTCATCGGTTCTTACGTTCACGGAAACAAAATCGCTGCTATCACTGCTTTATCTGAAGCTGTTGCTAAAGCTGACGAGATTGCTAAAGACGTATCTATGCAAGTTGCTTCAATGGGTGCTGAAACATTATCTTACAAAGATTTTGACGCAGAATTCGTTGCTAAAGAAACTGAGGCTCGTATCGCTGTTATCGTAAAAGAAAACGAAGAATTAGTACGTTTAGGGAAAACTCTTAAAAATGTACCTCAATATATTTCTTACGCTCAACTTACTGAAGAAGTATTAAAACAAGCGGAAGAAGATGCTAAAGCTGAATTAAAAGCTGAAGGTAAACCAGAAAACATTTGGGATAGAATCTTACCAGGTAAAATCCAACGTTTCATCAGTGACAACACTACTTTAGACCAAGAGAAAGCATTATTAGACCAAAACTTCATTAAAGATGAGTCTAAAAAAGTTGCTGACTATGTAAAAGGTTTCAACGTAGAAATCACTGGATTCAAAAGAGCTTCTTTAGGTTAATCAATAACCTTTTAGCAATATTTAGAAAAGCCTCAGTTAATTCTGAGGCTTTTTTTTATTACTTTTACCTGACACAACTAATTTTATTATGAAATTATTAAAGAACAATCTGCTAGTGCAGATCATTATCGCTATCGCATTAGGTAGTGTGTTAGGAAACTATCTACCAGAATCAATAGGTAGAATATTTAGTACTTTTAACAGTATATTCGGTGGCTTTCTAGGCTTCTCTATCCCACTTATCATTTTAGGGCTAATCGTTCCTGCGATTGGTAACATTGGCAAAAATGCAGGTAAATTACTTATCATTACCACAGCTATTGCTTATGGTTCTACCCTATTCGCAGGTTTTATATCTTATGGAGTGAGTATATCAACATTCCCAAGTATACTAGCGACAGAACAAATGGGAGATATTACAGAATCAACTAAGAACCTAGCTCCTTACTTTAATATCGAGATGCCTCCGATGTTTGATGTCATGAGTGCATTAATCATATCATTTATATTAGGAATAGGAATCTCTAAAGGTAATTTCAAATACTTAGAGGGTGTTTTTAACGACTTTCAGAGTATTATCATGTCATTAATCAACAAAGCCATTATTCCTTTCTTACCGCTCTTTATTTTCGGTATATTCTTGAATATGACTTATAACGGACAAGTATTCATTGTACTAGACACCTTTATAAAAATCATAGGAGTAATCTTCTTACTACACATCTTCGTTCTACTGTTCCAATACATAATAGCAGGTACGATAAGTAAGCAGAACCCTATTAAGCTAATGAA
Organism: Myroides sp. ZB35; assembly: GCF_001865835.1. Classification (NCBI taxonomy): domain Bacteria; kingdom Pseudomonadati; phylum Bacteroidota; class Flavobacteriia; order Flavobacteriales; family Flavobacteriaceae; genus Myroides; species Myroides sp. ZB35. Next base: position 820,596 of record NZ_CP017769.1, read on the forward strand.
AAATATGTTACCTGCGTACTTTACAGCTCTAGGGACACAGTCATCAGCAGCAACAATACCTGTAACATTAGAACAAACATTAAAGAATAATGTAGATCCTAAAATAGCTGGATTTGCTATACCTTTGTGTGCGACAATACACTTAGCAGGTAGTACATTAAAAATTGTAGCGTGTGCTGTTGCATTAATGTTAGTACAAGGACAAGCTGTAGACTTTACGTTAATGGTTGGTTTTATCTGTATGTTAGGAGTTGCGATGGTAGCAGCACCTGGTGTACCTGGAGGGGCTATTATGGCTTCTTTAGGAGTACTAAGTTCTATCTTAGGATTTGATACAGAACAACAAAGTTTAATGATTGCACTATATATCGCTATGGACAGCTTCGGTACAGCTTGTAACGTTATGGGTGATGGAGCTATCGCTATTATAGTAAACAGAATATCTAAAAACACAGCTATAACAGAAGCATAATGTTCTAGCGAATTCACAATTATGTACGAGAAAACATATCCGAGTAAGAGATTTAAAAAGACAATGGAGTTTGTCAATAAGCACATTTCAAAAGACTCACAAATACTAGATCTAGGAGTAATTAACCCACTAGCCAAAATAATGAAAGAAGATGGCTATAAAGTAATCAATACTTCTGGCGAGGACTTAGACGAAGATCAGAGTGTACTTTTAAATACTGATTATGATGTGCTAACAGCTTTTGAAATTGTAGAGCATTTACTAAATCCTTATACGGTATTAAAGTCGTGTAAAGCTTCTAAAATAATGATTTCTGTTCCTTTGCGTTTGTGGTTTAGTACTGCATATAGAAGTAAAACAGATATGCTAGACAGGCATTATCACGAATTCGAAGCTTGGCAATTAGACTGGCTAGTAGAGAAAGCAGGGTATAAAATCATAGATAGAGATATGTGGACACACCCTATCAAAAAACTAGGGATACGTCCGATCTTTAGATGGTTTACCCCTAGATACTATATCGTTTACGCTGAAAAAATATAAGTATACAAACGCTGAGGAATTCCCTCAGCGTTTTTTTATTATATCATGTTATCCCTACACCTAATTTGCACAGTTCAAAAAAAGACCTATATTTGCCTCAAGCTTTAGGGGTGTCTACAAGACTTTGTAGGCTGAGACTTCACCCTTGGAACCTGATCTAGTTAATACTAGCGTAGGGAAAAGTAAGATGACTTCATTAGATAGGTACGTTCGTACCCTATTGTAGCCATTCCTAAAGTTATATATCAAAACGAAAAGGAATGGAACTAAAAATCAACAATCAACAAGTACTATTTGACACGGATACCTTGAGTATTCAGGCTATGTTGGATATTTATTATCCACTGAAACAAAAAGGGATAGCAGTAGCTGTGAACCAAACTGTTATTGCTAAATCCCTATGGTCTACTCATCACTTATCTACTAGTGATGATATCTTAATTATAACTGCTACACAAGGTGGTTGATTCCATTCGTTAAAAAAACTAAATAACTCATAAAACTAAAAAACAATGGAACAACACAGTATCTCACAAACCCCTTTCCCTAACTCAAAAAAAGTATACATCAAGGGAGAGCTCTTCCCAATAGAAGTAGCAATGAGAGAGATATCTCTTAGCAACACTAAACTATCTAATGGCGGTACAGAAGAGAATCCACCTGTAACCGTATATGACACATCAGGCCCTTATACTGATCCAAATATTACCATAGACATACGCAAAGGTATTCCACGTCTACGCGAAGAATGGATACTAAATAGAGAAGATGTAAATACATTATCTTCTATCACATCAGAATATGGTAAAGCTAGATTAGCAGATGAAAAACTAGATCACTTGCGCTTTGAATTTAGACATAACCCAAAGGTTGCTAAAGAAGGAGCTAATGTTACTCAACTACATTATGCTAAAAAAGGTATAATAACTCCTGAAATGGAATATGTAGCCATCAGAGAAAACCAAAGAATAGAACAGCTGAATAACGCAACCTCAGCCATGAAGCAACAGCATCAAGGCAATAGCTTCGGTGCCAATACTCCTAAAAACTTCATTACACCAGAGTTTGTCAGAGAAGAGATTGCTAGCGGACGTGCTATCATTCCTAATAATATCAACCACCCTGAAAGCGAACCTATGATTATCGGGCGTAACTTCTTAGTGAAGATCAATGCTAATATTGGAAATAGTGCTGTGACCTCATCAATAGAAGAAGAAGTGGAGAAAGCAGTATGGGCATGTCGCTGGGGAGCAGATACGATTATGGACTTATCAACAGGTAAAAATATTCACGAGACAAGAGAGTGGATTATACGCAACTCTCCAGTACCTATAGGAACAGTACCTATCTACCAAGCATTAGAAAAAGTAAAAGGAATAGCCGAAGATTTGACATGGGAGATATTTAGAGATACCCTAATTGAACAAGCAGAACAGGGAGTTTCTTATTTTACCATACACGCGGGAGTACTACTACGTTATATTCACTTGACTGCTAATCGAGTGACAGGTATTGTATCTCGTGGAGGGTCTATTATGGCGAAGTGGTGTCTATTCCATCACAAAGAAAACTTCTTATATACTCACTTTGAAGAAATATGTGAAATAATGAAGCAATACGATATAGCGTTCTCTTTAGGTGATGGACTAAGACCTGGCTCTATTGCAGATGCAAATGATGCAGCTCAATTTGCAGAGTTAGAAACACTAGGTGAACTAACTAAAATCGCGTGGAAACACGATGTACAGGTCATGATAGAAGGACCGGGACATGTACCTATGCACATGATTAAGGAGAATATGGAAAAGCAACTTCGCGACTGTGGAGAAGCCCCATTCTATACATTAGGTCCTTTGACTACAGATATAGCTCCTGGTTATGATCATATCACTTCAGCTATCGGAGCAGCTATGATAGGATGGTACGGAACGGCTATGCTATGTTATGTAACACCAAAAGAACACTTAGGTCTACCTAACAAAAAAGACGTGAAGGATGGTGTGATTACTTATAAACTAGCTGCTCATGCAGCAGACTTAGCGAAAGGACATCCTGGAGCACAATACAGAGATAATGCACTGAGTAAAGCCCGCTTTGAATTTAGATGGGAAGATCAGTTCAACCTTTCACTAGATCCTGATACAGCAAGAGAGTTTCACGATGAAACATTACCTGCTGATGGCGCTAAAGTAGCTCACTTCTGTTCTATGTGTGGACCTAAATTCTGTTCTATGAAAATATCACAAGAGATTAGAGATACGGCAGAACAAGGAATGCGCGAGAAGTCAGAAGAGTTTATAGAATTAGGAAAAGAAATATATCTATAAAAGAGAAAAGAGATGGTGGTCATAACCTACCCTACTCCTATAGAAAATGAGACAAGCCTTATCAACAAAATGTTTGAGAAAGGCTTGCCTCTACTTCATGTTCGCAAACCGAATATGTCCTATGAAGAGTTAGTAAAATGGGTGAATAATATCGACAATTACTACCATCAGTACTTAGTTATACACATACCTTCAATAGTTATTAACAACAATGAACACGTTTTTAAACAATATAAAGCACTTATCAACAAGATAAACAGTACTTATACACACTTATCAACAGCTGATTGTTTATATGTTAATAACTATAGTGTAGAACTGCCTAAGTTATCAACATCTGTTCACTGTATAAGTGAGGTTAATAAGTTATCAACAAACATAGACAGAGCATTCATCAGTCCTATCTATCCTAGTATATCTAAGAGAGGGTATATTCCAACTATTGATTGGACAGAGGAATTAAAGCAAAGAACTAATAACAGAGTAACCTTAGTTGCCCTTGGAGGAATTACTCCTTTTCACATCGAATCTATTCATACAATGGGATTTGATGATTATGCCTTATTAGGAACAATATGGGAAGCTGAGCAACCCTTAAAACAATTTGAATTATGTCAATATTACGACCAATTGCATTGGCAATAGCTGGCTTTGACCCTACTAGTGGTGCTGGGGTTATGGCAGATATCAAAACATTTGAACATCATCAAGTATATCCTATGGCAGTGCTATCTGCTAATACGATACAGACAGAAGATAACTTTATCCATGTAAGATGGGAAGAAGAATATACTATCCGTCAATTATCTGTTATACTTGAGAACTATACTATAGCAGCAATAAAAATAGGTATTGTCAAAGACCTAGACACATTGAAGCTATATGTGGATACTATCAAAGGTTTATCTCCAACGACCAAAGTTATTTGGGACCCTGTATTGCGTTCATCTAGTGGTTTTGACTTTCAGACTATTGAACTAATAGATTCTTTAACTATTGTATTACAACAGATAGATCTGATCACACCAAACTACCTAGAGATACATCAATTAGTCACTACGAATGACGATGCTCTTCAAAAAGCGAAGCGATTAAGTCAATACTGTGATGTACTGCTAAAAGGAGGACATAATCCTAATGCATTGGGCTTTGACTACTATGTGAGTAAAGAGGTGATACAAACTATACCTCCAACTCAGCTATCTGACTATCCCAAACATGGTTCTGGCTGCGTATTATCCTCTGCGACAACAGCTAATATTGCAAAAGGAGATCACACATTGACAGCTATTCAGAAGGCTAAAACCTACATAGAAACATTCTTCAACTCTAATCATACCTTACTCGGATATCATGCTAAATAAAATACAATACATCAGTCATGGAGATACTCCACAAGAACAGCTATATCATATAGAAACTGTATTAGGAGCAGGACAACAGTGGATACAGTATCGCTTCAAAAATACGACGAATACTACCCTGTGGCAAACAGCAGAACAAGTCAAAAAACTATGCGAACAATATCAGGCTACTCTGATCATTAATGATCATGTGGACTTAGCTAAAGCCATAGAGGCTGATGGAGTTCACTTAGGACTTACTGATCTAAACATCACACAAGCCAAAACTTATTTGCCTAACAAAATCATAGGAGGTACAGCTAATACAATAGAAGATATCCAACTTAGACATGCAGAAGGTTGTGATTATATCGGTCTAGGCCCTTATCGATTTACTACTACTAAACAGAAGCTGAGTCCTATACTTGGTCTAGCAGGTTATCAACAGCTCCTAAAACAGATGCAAGAACTAGATATCAACATCCCCGTAGTAGCTATAGGAGGAATACAACTAGAAGATGTAGAAGACTTAAAACAAGCAGGATTACATGGCATAGCGATATCTGGTTTACTTCAAAACAGCACTGATAAAAAAACATTACTACAACAACTAAACTATATACTCAAATGAATACACAACCACTTACAATAGCGGATAAGACCTTTCAGTCACGCTTATTCTTAGGAACGGGTAAATACGGTTCTAACGCAGATATGGAAATCGCTACATTAGCATCCGAAAGCGAACTAGTTACAGTCGCTCTGAAGCGAATAGACACGACCACTGACACCAATGCTATACTCACTCATCTACAGTACCCACATATCCACCTTCTACCTAATACATCAGGAGCAAGAAATGCTAAAGAAGCAGTCTTCGCAGCACAACTAGCTAGAGAAGCACTAGAGACAAACTGGCTTAAACTAGAAATACACCCAGACCCTAAATACCTACTTCCCGATCCTATCGAAACCCTAAAAGCGACAGAAGAACTAGCCAAACTAGGGTTTGTTGTCTTGCCATACATACACGCAGACCCTGTATTGTGCAAACGACTAGAAGAAGTAGGCACAGCAGCTGTCATGCCTTTAGGAGCCCCTATAGGTACCAATAAAGGGCTGAAGACAATGGACTTCTTAGAAATTATCATTGAGAATAGTAAAGTCCCAGTTATTGTAGATGCTGGTATCGGAGCGCCTTCGGACGCAGTTAAGGCTATGGAGATAGGCGCTGATGCAGTACTTGTTAATACTGCCATAGCTGTAGCTGGTAACCCTGAACAAATGGCTACTGCCTTTAAACTCGCTGTCAGAGCTGGTCGCCTAGCGTACGAGGCTAAGCTAGCTACTGTAGTAAATCACGCTCAAGCTTCTAGTCCACTAACTGCTTTTCTAACAGAATAAACTATGTCTTTTATACAAACTTATGAACAATACGACTGGGAAGAGATTAAAAGAACAATCTATGAGACAACCTCTGTACAAGTAGAACAGAGCTTAGCTAAGAATAAGAAGACCCTCACAGACTTTATCCATCTTATCTCTCCTGCTGCTACACCCTATCTAGAAGAGATGGCTCAGCAGAGTCAACAGCTTACTCAAAAGAGATTTGGCAAGACGATATCACTATATGCTCCGATGTATCTTAGTAATGAGTGCAATAATATCTGTACCTACTGTGGCTTCAGCTTAGATAACAACATTCGTAGAAAGACTCTCTCTCCAAAAGAAATAGAACAAGAAGTCAAAGTAATCAAAGCACAGGGGTATGATCATATATTACTCGTAACAGGAGAGGCTAATCACATAGTCAATATCAATTACTTCAAACAGAGTATAGAACAGATACAGCAGTCTTTTTCTACCATTTCTATAGAGGTACAACCCCTAAAACAAGATGAGTATGAACAGCTAGCTGATCTAGGTGTATATGCTGTACTAGTATATCAAGAGACCTACCATAAAGAGGTATATAAACAATACCACCCAAAAGGGAAGAAATCTAACTTTGAATATAGATTAGATACTCCTGATAGAATAGGGAGAGCAGGCATACATAAGATAGGGCTAGGCGTTCTCCTAGGACTAGAAGACTGGCGAGTAGATAGCTTCTTTAATGCACTACATATAGACTATTTACAAAAGACTTATTGGCAAACGAAGTACTCTGTATCCTTCCCTAGACTAAGACCTGCAGAAGGCGTTATAGAACCTAACTTCATCATGGAAGATAGAGACCTCATACAGCTCTTATGTGCATACAGAATATGGAATGAAGACCTTGAGATATCTATCTCTACCCGTGAGAGTGAAATACTGAGAAACAATGTATTTAAACTAGGAGCTACTACCATGAGTGCTGGTTCAAAAACTAATCCAGGAGGATATAGTGTGGCAGAAGACTCATTAGAACAATTTGAGATCTGTGATACTAGAAGTACATCAGAGATATACCACCTGATAAAAGAAGCAGGATATGATCCTATATGGAAAGACTGGGATAAAGCCTATCAATAACAAAACAATTGTAGTATGGATACAACAGATTTCTTACGATATAACAGACAGATGAATCTACCTGAAGTAGGTATAGAAGGTCAGATGAAGATAAAACAAGCTAAGGTATTAGTAATAGGTGCTGGAGGATTAGGTTCTCCAGTGCTAACTTACCTTGCTAGTTGTGGTGTAGGTACACTAGCGGTAATAGACTTTGATACTATAGAACATCACAACCTTCACAGACAAATACTATTTACAGAAGCTGACATCAACAAAAACAAGACTAGTATAGCCAAACAACGCATCGAACAAATAAATCCACATATCCACTTTACAATATACGATGAACAGTTAACCTCTGATAATGCAATAGCTATTCTGAGTTCATTCGATATTATCGTAGATGGTAGTGATAATTTTAGCACACGTTATCTAGTGAATGACACATGTGTAGCATTAGATAAGACACTAGTCTATGGTACTATATTAGGTTTTGAAGGTCAGGTGAGTGTCTTTAATCATCATAACAATGCCAACCTCCGTGATCTCTTCCCAGAGCCTCCTGCTCCAGAAGATGTCCCTAACTGTAGTCTTAATGGGGTACTTGGTACATTCCCTGGTATAATAGGAACTATTATGGCTCATGAGACACTGAAAGTCATCTTAGACCTTCCCTCCCTTTCTGGTCAACTTCTTATCCTCAACACATTGACCTGGGAAATAAACAAACTAAAGTATGGTAATACTACCTCTTAGGTAGATACTCTAGAAATACCTCTCTAGGTATCTCATAAGCACCTAAAGAGCTTAGATGATCATTATATACTTGACAGTCTAGTAGCTTATACTTTTTATCTCTTAGATATTCACAGAGGGAGATAAAGGCTACTTTACTAGCATTTGGTATGAGGGAGAACATACTCTCTCCGCAGAACACAGGTTTCATGTCTACGCCATACAGACCACCTACCAGTTCTCCATCTTGCCAAACCTCAACAGATTTAGCGATGCCTAAGTCATGTAGATTGCAGTATGCCTTGATCATATCATCTGTAATCCAAGTACCTAACTGCCCATCGCGCTTAACGTTCTGGCAATTATTAATTACATCTGCAAAACAAGTATTAAAAGTAACTGTAAATATATTTTTCTTTAAGATACTACGCATACTCTTAGAGATATATACCTCATCAGGCTCTAGCACCATACGCATACTAGGAGACCACCATGTAATAGGCTCTCCATCTTCAAACCAAGGGAATATACCTGACTTATACGCTAATATCAATCTATTAGCAGATAAATCACCTCCTATGGCTAAAATCCCAGACTCATGCGTATTATCTACTGCTGGAAAGTATAAGTAATCACTGTCTAAGACTGTTATCATAAGCATAAAAAAGTCCCTAAGAATATTCTTAGGGACATCTTAAATGAATATTTTTTAGAATGGTAAATCATCGTGATCTTCCTCCATATAGCTTGAAGCAGGAGGAAACTGTTGTCCCATATTACTTTGTCCTTGGTTAAAACCTTGTTGGTTTTGGTTTTGATTGAACCCTCCCATTTGTTGAGATTGAGTATTCTGAGCAAAACCTTGTTGTTGGTTTTGGTTAAATCCTCCTTGTTGAGCTTGGTTATTTTGAGCGAAACCACCTTGTTGCCCTTGATTAAACCCACCCATTTGTTGAGCTTGATTGTTTTGAGCGAAACCTTGTTGTTGGTTAGATTGTTGTTGCATACCAGTATTTCCGTATTGAGACTGCATATTATCTTGTTGTCCCATATAAGGTTGTTGGTTTTGTCCCATGTTACCACCTTGTTGAGCTGGCATCATGTGCTCTATTCTCCACCCTTGAATTGTATTAAAGTATCTGATTTCTCCTTGTGGACTTTGCCACTCTCTACCTCTCAAATTAATAGATACACGTACTTGCTCACCTACTTGATAAGAGTCTAATAAACTTACTTTATCTTGTGTAAACTCAATCATAATATGCTGAGGATATTGCTCTTCCGTAGTTACTACTACTTCTCTCTTTCTGAATGATGAACTGATATCTTGTGTATGTCCAATTAATTTGATTCTTCCTGTAACTTCCATTTTAATCTCTTTTTTTAATTACAATCTATTTGGCTAAAATTGTTTTCCAAGCCAAAGGTACATTATTTTCTTCTAAATATTTTTTTGCTAATTTAAATTTATTGATTTGATTCTTAGCAACCAAAATTTCTTTTAACTCTTCATTTGCATTCACAAAAGAAGCAATCTCCTCTTCAGTAGGCAGCTGTTCTACATTACCTAATATTCCAAGGTCATTACCAGAGAACACTCCACTCTCCACTACTCCTTCTGGTAGAGCATCTACTCCTAGGCCTAGTGTAGTCAATGGTTTTTCTACTTCAAATATACCATCATTCGCACGAGTATACCAGTTCGCTCCCATACGTGCTACTAGATCTATCTTATGCTGATCTATCTGTCCGTTCTCATCTAATATTTCCTCATTGACATGTATTTTTACCACCTCACAGATTACTAGATTACCAGCACCTCCATCATTACCCAGTCCGATTACCTCCTGTACCACACATTCATACTGCACTGGACTTTCTTTGACTCTGAATGGCTTCACGATATCAGATGGCACCATCGTCAATCCTGATTTGACAAACTCATTCACCCCATCCTTATATTCTGTACTAGATAGAGAAGTCTGCTGTACCATATCATAAGTCACCACATTAATCACTACTTGTAGATTAGCTTGTACGTTAAATAAGGTATGTTTATTCGTATTATCTCTTACACGTCTAGACGGAGAGAAGACCAATATAGGCGGGTTAGTACTCACCATATTAAAGAAGCTAAACGGCGACAGGTTAGGTCTACCATCAGCATCTACGGTACTTGCTAGTGCTATAGGACGAGGTCCGATAGACGTCTGCATTAATCTCTGTAATTCTACTACAGATATATCTTTAGGTTCTATAGATTTCATATGTATATTTAATTGAAGAAAAGTAAAGTTACAAAAGCTTTTAGGAACCATAAAATTTTTAATACTTCATTAAACTAAATTCAATTCATTTATTTTAATTACTTTTAAATGTTCATAAAACCCATATCAGAACTTGAGAAGTAAAAAAGAAATATTTCGTTGGTCAGTCATTACTGCAGCCTTAATCACCTTATTAGTCATCCTATGGAACACCTATTCCTTTTTTCAAACCTATAAGACAGAAGAGAGAACCAAGATGAAAATATGGGCAGAAGCGCTGAATACACTTGATATAGCTACTTCTATAGAAGCTGACGTTTCTCTACCCTTTCTGATTATCATGGAGAATAAGACTATCCCTATTATCCAGACAGATGAGCATGATAAGATCATCTCTCTAAACAATATAGACGAACAAATAGTCAATACTCCTGAGAAAAAAGAAGCTCTACTGCGCAAACTGAAGTTTCAGAACCCTCCTATTATCCTAAAAGTAGGTAAGCAAACTCAGTATGTCTATTATGGTAACTCATCCTTACTGACCAAGCTAAAGTACTACCCTGTCACATTAGTACTTATATTCTTATTCTTCACAGTACTGCTATTCTACTTCTATAGAAGTAATAAGATCGCTACTCAGAACAAGCTATGGACAGGAATGGCCAAAGAAACAGCTCATCAGATAGGTACACCTCTATCCTCACTATTAGGTTGGGTAGAGATTATGAAGCTAGATAATGTGAGCCCTGAAATTACAGATGAAATAGAAAAAGATGTTAAAAAACTTCAGATAATAGCAGATCGTTTTTCTAAGATTGGGTCTATACCGAAGCTAACTAATGTAGATATCGTATCAGAGACGAGAAAGTCATTTGATTATTTCTCGTTGAGAAACTCTAAACAGATTATCTTCACGCTAGACTGTCCTGACTACGAAATTAATATTCCTCTAAACAAGGAATTACACAGCTGGACTATAGAGAACCTCATCAAGAATGCTATCGATGCCATGAAAGGAAAAGGAAAACTAGCTATCCTGATACAGGATAGTGAGAAGACTGTCAATATCTATGTAACAGATACAGGAAGCGGGATACCAAAGAAGATGTTTAATAAAATATTCGAGCCTGGTTATACCACTAAAAAACGTGGATGGGGGCTAGGGCTATCTCTAACAAAGAGAATAGTAGAAGAATTCCAAAACGGAAAGATTAAAGTAACGCAATCAGAAATAGGTAAAGGAACTACATTCTGTATCACATATCACAAAAAAAAGGCTGACCTATAATCTAGACAGCCTTTGTTACATTATCCATACAGTCTTATAAATGACTATTAATAGCTTTAGCTACACTCTCGAACTCTTCTGGAGTTAGCTTTTCTTTCTTAATGAAACGCATATCATCCATTTCTTGAAGAGGGATTAAATGCACATGTACATGAGGTACTTCTAACCCTACTACAGCCATCCCTACTCTCTTACACGGTACAGCTAGCTCTAACGCCTTAGCCACCTTACGAGAGAACCTCATCAATTCCATATAATGATCCTCTTCCATATCAAAAATCTTATTGATTTCCTTTTTTGGAATACATAGCGTATGTCCCTTTGCATTCGGATTAATATCTAAGAATGCAAGGAAATTATCATCCTCTGCTACCTTATAGGCAGGGATCTCTCCAGTAATGATTTTAGTGAAAATAGAACTCATAATATACTTTTTAAAATTAGTCTCTACTGATTTCAAGAATCTCGAACTTCATGATTCCATTAGGAACCTGGATCTCAGCTACATCTCCAACAGATTTGCCAAGAAGTCCTCTTCCGATAGGTGAAGTTACTGAAATTTTTGCAGCTTTTAGGTCTGCTTCACTTTCAGCTACTAATGTATAGGTAATCTCCATTCCATTAGCTTGATTCTTTATTTTCACTTTAGATAATACTAAAGCCTTAGACATATCTAACTGAGATTCGTCTATCAACCTAGCATTAGCTACTACTTCTTCTACTTTTGCTATTTTTAGTTCTAATAAACCTTGTGCTTCCTTAGCGGCATCATACTCTGCATTCTCAGATAAGTCTCCCTTATCTCTCGCATCTGCAATAGCTTGAGATGCCTTTGGACGCTCCACACTCTTCAACTGCTCTAACTCGTCTTTTAGTTTTTTAAGACCCTCCGCAGTATAATACGAAATCTTACTCATAATTAACACGTTTATATAAATAGAAAAAATCCCATAAAAACGGGATTCTTCGCTATAAAGATATTTTTATTTTTATCGTTAAATCAATAATTAACTGTTCTACTATATTTGTCAAAGTTAAATAATTAAATTTGTTTTTCAAATAGTTTATTAAAATGAAGAAATTATTTCTAATCCTATTTACTTTACTAATATCTACAGCATGTAGTAAAAGTGGTAGTGGGTATCACAACCCTTATCTACCTAATGTAAAAGTCAATCTTATGGTGAATTTATATCAAGCAGATGCAGACTTTCTAAGATATCAGAACGGTACTTATGTGAATTATAGTCAAGGCATTATAGGTGTAGCAATATTCAACGCTGGCTCACAATATTTCGCTTATGATCTAACCTGTCCTGACCATGCGTTTGACCCTGTAACGTCTAGATTAGTACAGAAAACGCCTAACGATGCGTATGTCTACTGTACCAATAAACTTCAACATAATGGTGAAGAACCTGCCTTCTATCTAGGCAATGGGCAGTCTATAAAACCAGGGTTAAAATACAACCAACTGAAGCCTTATCCAGTAAGAAAAAGTGGTGACAATATCTTCGTGACTTACTAATAAGTAAATCTAATCATACTATATCAATACTCCTTCATTGGAGTATTTTTTTATAGATTACTCTCTTGTGGAGATGGTTCGGGTAGAGATTTAGTACGGTTCGGTAAACCCCTTCTCAACCCAAGTAAATACTAGTTATTACCGAATAGCTTCCGAACGACATAAAAACAAAAAAGAATAAACACTTACATTTCAATCACTTAAAACAAAAACAATTCTCCATTATAAGTCAAAAAGAGCAAATAGAGTCATTATCTCCATATCAGTTCATTATACCTCATAAGACCTACAGCATCTTACTGATAGCAACATTACGATAAAACAAAACTAAAAAAACCACCATATCGCTATGGTGGTCTCTATAAATAATCTAGCCTATTAGATTGTTTATTAATATGGATTAGAACTTAATAGTCAGTCCTGCTAAGATATTAAACTCTGCCTGTGGATAATAAGCAGGTCCCCATTCTGGGTCATAATATCCATTAGACATATACTTCACATTAAATATATTATTTGCTAATACAGATACACCTACTGATCGTACCCATCCTTTAATCGGGAACTCATAAGTAGCACTTAGATCGTTGATAAAGTATGAATCAAGCTTTGATTCCTTAGCATCTAAGTTGGCCATATATTGTTCTCCTACGAACTTCGTTAGAAGAGATACACTCATCCCCTCTACAGGTAAATACGTAATGGCATTAGAAGCAATAAAATCAGGAGAGAACGCGATATTCGTAGTGCCTAGATTTACAGGTAGTCCATCTACTGTAGTCATAAAGTTCTTATTCTTATTAGCACTAATAGTCATACTAGGTGCCCAAAATAACTTATCTAATATTCTCACATTCGCATCGATCTCGATACCTGCTCTATAACTATCACCACTATTTGCTCTTAACATGGCTCCTACATCGTTTATTTCTCCTGTTAAGATAAGTTGGTTTCTATACTTCATATAGTACGCATTCACATTCACAGTAGCACGGTCTCCTTTAAATCTCCATCCTAGCTCATAGTCATCCATGCTCTCAGACTTAGGTTTTCCTTCGCCTTCGTAGTCCTTTCTATTCGGCTCTCTATTCCCTTTAGCATAAGAGAAATATAGTTGGTTCGAATCATTCAGTTGATAAGTAATACCTCCTTTTGGGTTAAAGAAGTTAAATTTATCATCTACTAACCCTGTCTCGATACCGTTAGCTTCATAAGTAACACGTCTATACTGCATATCTCCATATAAGCTCCAATGATCAGCGAACTGCCAAGTAGCTTTCGCGTAGAAGTTAAGATCTGTCTTTACAGCATCGTCTCTGTAGTACTCATAGTTAGGTGCTATCTTCACAGGTTCTCTAGTCCACAACACATTACCGAAGTGGTCTCCTTCGTATTTATTAGCTCCTCCACCTAAGATTACATTAAGCTTATCTGTAGTGTAGTTCGTATTAAACACCATACCGTAGAAATGATTCGCTAAACTCTTCTGTCTGATAAGGTCTGTCTTATTTACCTCCTTACCGTCTACGATAATAGGTTGGAATCCATAAGTCTTAAACTTCTGGTTCGTCTTATAGTTCTCATAGTATCCATCGCCCTTAGTATAATGAAGTGATACGTTAGATGACCATGCTGGTGACCACTTCTCACTCCAATGTAACTGATAGTGCGTCTGGATATAATTATCAGTCTCATTGTCATAGAACTGTGTATTGCCTTGATCATCCTTATACTTCCCTGCAGGGTTATAACGACGACCATACTTATCTATGTCTGCCTGAGATACACCATTCCACGCTTGATAGGTCTTCTGTTTACCACCGAATACGACAGCCTTCACTAATGATGTCTCACCTACATACAATCCCTGTAAGTAATATGACTTCATTCTAGAAGAAGCTCGGTCTATATACCCATCAGACTTCATATCTGATAGACGACCCGCAATCTCGAACTTATCATTGATCAATCCTGTGCTAAACTTCACAGTAGACTTACGCGTATTATAACTTCCGAAAGAATTAGATATTTCTCCATTCGCCTCATGTGAGAAGTCATCTGTCTTTAGATTAAGACTTGCACCAAATGCTGCTGATCCGTTAGTAGAAGTACCTACACCACGCTGTAACTGTAGATTCTGAACAGATGATGTGAAGTCTGGCATATTTACCCAAAACGAACCTTGTGACTCTCCATCGTTATATGGAATCCCATTTAAGGTCACGTTGACACGTGTAGCGTCTGATCCTCGTACCCTGAAGCTAGAGTACCCTATCCCATTACCGGCATCTGTAGTAGTCACTACTGAGGTCATATAAGACATGATGGTAGGGATATCTTGTCCGAGATTGCGCTTTCCGATCTCATTCTTAGACAAGTTAGCATAAGCGATAGGTGTCTTCTCATCTGCACGCACAGCTGATAATACGATCTCGTTAAGTGTTGATTGTTGAACAGAATCTTTAACTTGTTTCTCTTGTGCATAGGTCGAACTTACACAAACAGCAGTTAACAATAAAGATTGAAGTAATGTTTTTTTCATTCGTAAAAAAAATATCTACAAATAAAAGGGGCAATTATTCTTATTAATTAATAATTACACTAGTCCACAACAGTTCTAGAATGAACTGTATATACTCCCTTGGCAGCATTACCCGCCCAGGTTCTATGGGTATGATCTCAGCCGTACGGCACCCCTTTGAGATTTATGGTACAAATATAGGCTGTTTTTCTAGAGAAAAACAACTATATCTAAGAAGAAGAGATGTTTAACACCTTTTTGATTAAAACACTCTCTTTCTCAAGGCTTTCTTTAAAGAATTCTGTTGTTTATTGTCTTTTCTTTTTTGCAATACTCTACGAGGAGTTTTCGTCTCTCTACGTTCTTTCTCGATGTGTAGTCCTATCGCTAATAACTGAAAGAAACGATCAATGACAATCTCTTTATTCTTAACCTGACTACGTGTATTATCCGCGTCTAGAATAAGTACACCTTCTTTATTAAATCTATTCTTCAGACGTTCTAATAGCAGTGTTCTCTCTTCTTCTGTTACTCCTTGAGAGTTTAGACAGTCCCAAGACAGAACCACTTTAGACGATACTTTATTTACATTCTGACCACCAGCTCCACTACTGCGCACAGCCTTAAATGTCAGTTCTCTTTCGATTATTTCTCTAAGCATTTTTCTCTATTTATTGTTTTATACCACGATATATAAGCCATCGTAGCTAATACTGTAAAGATAGCAAATTGTACTGCTAATATCCCATATCCTCTATAAGCATATAACGGAACAGAGATAATATCTCCTATAATCCACAGTGTCCAGTTCTCTATCTTCTTTAGTGCCATATAGTACATTCCTGTGAAGAAGATACCTGATGTGATAATATCTATATAGTTCTCAGGTAGGATCTCTTTGCCAGAGAAGTGATATACGCCATAGATGATCACAAGAGTAACTGCGAATATGATAAGTCCTTTTATCTTCTCACTAGTGTTCGTACGACTAATCTTCAGAAGAGTATCTCCGTCTTTCTGTCTAGACCAGTTATACCACCCATAAACACTCATGATAGAATAATACCCATTCAAAATCATATCTCCATAATATCCTATCACATAGAGTAAGTAAACAGTGATAATCGTAGCAATAATGCCTGTAGGGTAGACAAGGATGTTCTCCTTACCTGCATACCATACACTCATAATCCCAAAGATAAATACGATAGATTCTAACACTATCTGAAGCGTACTAGCCTCTCTATATGCTCCAAAAAAAAAGTCAATCATAACAAATACACTTAAAATAAAAAACCGCACTCTTCATGGAATGCGGTTCAAAAGTATAATATATCTTTCTAATTAGTTGTTTCTACTCATTACAATTCTCAGAATATACCAGAAAAGTAACATTAACGAAGCAAATAATGATAGAGCAGCTGGTACGTGTTGGTTAGCTGCGTATTCATTTTTAATCTGCCATGTAGAGTATAAGATCGATCCAGAAGCTAAAGCTACCATCGCTAAAGAGAACCATAACCCAAGGTTAAATCCGAAGATCATACCACAAATAATAGTACCTAAAGCTAAAAAGAATCCAATGCTAAGGATAGACCTCATAAAAGAGAAATTAGCATTAGAGCTAAATACTACTCCAGTCAATCCTCCAAATAAAGCCAATGTCATAATACCTGCCTGAGAAATCAGAGTAAGGTCATTAGTCATAGACATAGCGATATATAAAATAGGCACAAAGATAAATGCCTCTGCTAATACATATAGAAACAGTCCTGCATACTGCACCTTTCTATCTACTGAGTTATCAGCAAGTCTCTGTGCATACCAAGTGATCCCCATAAAGGCACCTAGCACGATCAACCATGAGAACTTACCCATCCCAATAATAGTAAACATCCCTTCTACAATGAAAGGAGTGTTCAACATAATAGCCTCTAATACAATAAAAGCTAATACTCCTGCTGCTAAAGTAGCATACGTCTTTTTATAAAACTGTGCTCTTACTACTTCAGATTCCATAGCTACAGGAAGCGTGTAATCAACATTTTCAAAATTGTTTTTCATCATCTATATTTTTCTCAAAAGTACTAATTATCTTTTTAAAATTACAATAGCATTAAGACTCTAATGCATAAACCAACACAAAGTTATCTAATTCTATTGTTTTATATTCGAATTTTTGATTAAAAACTTCATTATTAACAAAACATTCTTTCGTTTTAAGTTCTACCTGCATATCACTTTTAAAACTTAGGCTACGTGACTCACACATCTTAAACATAGCTTCTTTCGCACACCATATCTCTGTCAATGTATCAATCTCATCCAAAGCATTGAAAGCTGTGTTTAGTTCTTCTTCATTGCAAAACTTATTTGCAATACGCTTTATCTTATCGCGCTTCATCTCTACATCTATACCTACATTCTCCTTACCAATGATAATACTAGCATACTCAAATGAATGCGAAATAGAGATAAATGAACCATCACTAAGACTAGGTCTACCGTTTATATCATAACACAAGTCGTTATCACTATATCCTCCATTGTGCAGCAACTGTCTGACTGCCATAAATCCCTTTTGGTGCACTTCAGATTTCATTCCTTTTAATCGCTCAGCAGAGCGCTCTTGTAGCATAACACCGTTCATCAGTTCCTCGAGATTCTCTTCTACTTTCCAAACTAACACCTTGTAGGTTATTCCTTTGATTTCTTTTACTAAAGGCATCTTATCTATTTAATTACGCAGACAAATATACTTGAATAATAAAAAATCTTAAAGAAACATTTTACTCAATGGTATATACAGCTTTTATAAGCTACAAAAAAAGCCGCTCGAATGAGCGGCTTTAACTAATCAATAATTTATATTTTTTTAGAAAGTCTTAGGCACTCCTACATCCCATGTAGAGAATGCTATACCTTCTTTACTTCCAATAAAAGTAACGACTGGATTAGAATACTGGATTTTAAAGTTCTCTTGTTTAACAAAAATATTCTCTTGCATTAAACCATGATTAAACTTCTGAAGTTCTTGAGGAACTCTTGCTGCTCCTCCATACCATTTACCTTCTGCAACCTTAACAGCTATATCTCCATCAAGATTCTTAAACTCATAATAATAATTTACTCCTTTATATCTATATCTGATGTAACTAGATTCTCCATTATCTTCTTTATCATTAAAGTTAAATATAATCAAATCTAAATTATATCCTCCTAATGCAGTTTTCCCTAAATCATTCAACATCTTTAAAAATAGAGGAGAATTACTTTTAGAGTTAATTAATGAAGTATTACTTTGAAACTGGAATAACCTATCTTGCTTAACCTCAGGCGTATTCAAAACTTTCTTATAGTCTGAGTAAGTATTAATTGGTGCAAAACTATATTGAATAGATGCAAAATTTCCGTTTGCATTATATTCAAAATCACCTGTTTTCGCATTATAATCAAACTGTGTAACCAAATCGCTTCCAACTTTAAGTGCAGGTGCTACTTTTATACCTTGAGGGTTAAAACTAATACCAAAAGCAGAGCCATCAACTACATTATCTCCCCCTTCGATCTCAATAAATCTAACAGAAGGAGAATATGCTAAATCGTATGCTTTCACTTCGCCAGTTGTCTTAATTTGTAAAGTTCTAAAATAGGGTTTATCTAAAGAAGACATTTTTCCAATCATTGATGGAATCGATTTAAAATTCTCCCAATCTTCTTTAGTCGCTTTTACAAAAACAACTTCTCTATCCTTCTTCGCTGTTCTAAAATGAATTTCATTCTCTGTATTACCAAAGTAACCAAATTGATATTCACCATAGTAACCTTGACCAGATTCATAAGGGGAATTTATTGGATCAGACAATTCATGGATTTTTGTACGGGTAGTAAATATTAAACTTGTTGTAGCTCTTTGTTGAATAGTGTATTCACTATTTTCAATTGTTTGTCCAGAAAGATCAAAATCAGATACCATTTCGACATTACGAGCATCTTTAAACCTCATTAAATATGTAAATCCTCCTAGTCCATCTGTATCAGTAAAATATACTACTCTCCACCCATATTCAGAAGAAAGTAATAGATCTTTTAGCTTTTTCTCTTGTTCAGAAAGTCTTTCTGCTACAGATTTATCAAAAACTCTATCTTCCTCTTTTTGACAAGAAACTACTCCAGCAAGAATTATTGTCGCTAAAAAAGCCTTTGCTATATATTTTTTCATAATTAAAAGTCTTTATAATATTATTCTTCTACCTCACCCGATACTACAGCATTAGTATTTCTCTCTGCAGCATCACGTAAAGCATAAAAGTCCATATCGAATTGCTCTTTAAAGTACTTTTCTACAATGTCAATCTTACGTTGAATAACAGCTCTACCTGGTTCTGGTACAGTTAACATAAATGCAGCCAATTCTGTTTTACTTTTTTCAAGTACAAAAGATGCAGTCTCAGCAAAATCTTCATCATAGTTGTTACGAGCATAAGGAGTAACAAAACCAAGAGCGTTACTTGCTTTTGCAGTTTGATTATACCAAGAAGAAGTATACCCTCCACCTTTTGCGACATCAGTCCAAGCTGTTAAGTCATAAGGCTTAGTTTGGTTTAAAATATGGATATACTCGTGTTGTATAGTATGTACAAACTGTTTTACATTATCTATGTTTTTTAAGTTTAAAAAATCAGTATTATACAATGTGATTTTGGCACCACCCCCAGCATCACCTAATACAATTGTACCATTGTGATTTAGGTTATAACTACCTATTAAGTGCAATTGTCTAGGAGCTATCTTTTTTACAAAATCTTCACCTCCTATTTCAGAGTAACTATCAATCCAAATCTTCTTAATAACTTGAAGAGCTGGTTTAACACTAGACACCTTTGGAGGATATAGCGTTTTATCAGCTTTACCCATTGCTTCGTCCCATAAATAGGTAGCAGCAATATTATAAGGTTTAGTATATTTAGCTTCAATCCACAGATCTAATTCTGTTTTTGGCTTTTCTGTTGTATCAAAAATAGATTCACTGCGCAATGAGTCATCTTTAGAACAAGCAGTCATTAATAGCGTCGTAGTAAACACAATACTTGCTCCTTTAACTATATTTTTAATTATCATAATTACTTGATTTTATTGTATTTATCTTGGATTAGCTGGTATTCCTCTATCTAAAGCAACCTGTGGTAACTGTAATTGATACCTCAAATCACCTTTTTGAAGTATATGTTCTGAACCACCCGTTAGTTTGTGTTTAACCTCTAAATTAAATCTTCTAATATCAAACCAACGATATCCTTCTTGGAATCCTTCTCTTCTTCTCATTTCCGATATTGCCTCAAGCATAACGGCCTGTTCTCTATTAATTTTTGTTATGGGCGAGTACTTTCCTTCCTCATAACCAATCAACTTTTCAATATCCTCATACTGTAAAATTCCTATTAAACTTTCAGGTTTAAACTGTGGAGGAAGCTCTGTTCTTAATAACACTAAATAAGTATACATTTTAATTGCTTCATCAATTCTATTCTCCATCACAAAAGCCTCCATACGATCTAAATACAACATATCATTTGAAAATAGTACAAAAGTAACATGAGGAATACCTGTCATATTAGTGAAGTCATTAATCTTAAAATATTCATTAAACTTAGGAACATAAAAAGCGTCATTATTACTATAGTTCGCATTAGGATAATTCCAATTCATTGGCGACTTAATAACTTCTGAAACTGGATTAGTACTTGAACTAAACAATCCTTTATCTCCCTTAGTTGCTTCTCCTTGAGTAAGTACAAATCTAGATGCATAAGTAGTTCTCTTCTTTCTAGAAGGAGATGTTACTACTAACAGGTTTGTGTCTAACTCTGTTCTCGAGAAGTGAATTTCATTTTGAGCAGTTGAAAAATCAGCAGTACCAGCAACATCTCTTAGCTTACCAATAGGTAAATCTCCTAACGTATTAGAATATTCAATTGACTTAGCAAACTCTCCTTTATATAGATAAAAACGAGCTGCAAAAGCCTTAGCAGAAGCTTCTGTAAAATGATACTTAGCTATATTTGCTGATTCATATTGAGCTCCTTTAATTCCAATAAGTCCTTCAAGTAAGTCTTGTTCAATTAACTTATATACCTCTGCAACACTAAGACGTTTATATTCTTTTAAAAGTACATTTTCTACTTCAGTAACATAAGGTATCCCTAGATCACTTTCAGCTGTAGCAGGATTATAGTGCTTAGCCCATAAGTTTACTAACATAAAGTGATTATAAGCACGAGCTAATAATGCCTCCGCTCTTAAATGAGTTAATCCATATTTAAAAGAAGGTTTATTTGCATATTCCTTTTCCATACTAGATAAAGCATCTAATGCTGCATTTGCATTTGCAATTGCCTCATAACAAGCCATCCAAAACGCTTTTGGTGTTTCATAACTTTCTTCCGTATTCACTACCCAAGTAAAGTTCTGCTCGCTTTGTAATGTTGATTGATTTAGTTTTCCGTTGTCAATAACGTTATCACTCATCTCTTCTGCAAACTCAACATGTGTAGCAGAAGGGTAAGCACCTACTAATAATTCACTAACTTTTTTAGGTGTATCTATTTGGGTTCTATTGTCTGGTACTTCCGAAAGAAAGTCACTACACCCTACTGTAGCTGTAGCCAAGAACAATAAACCAACTAATATCTTTACTCTCTTCATAATAATCTATAATTTAAAAACCAACATTAAGTGTCAATGTATATTGACTTGTTTGTGGCATTGCTACCCCTCCTGTTCTGTAGAACTCTGGATCCTCTCCATTTAACTTCTTATCAGCATAGATTAACCATGGATTAGTCGCATTAAAACGCAATGAGAAATTAGACATTTTCATAGATCGCTTAAAGTGATCAGGGAATTCATAAGTCAAAGAAACATTCTTTAATCTCACAAAACCTCCATCAGCTACACGCTCTGAAGAATAATTATACGTATTATATCCTCTTAAAATTGATGTAGCCCCTACTGTATTAGCTGTTGTTAAATCAGGAATTGTAGGAACATTTGTAAAGTTCTCATCTCCTGGGTTAATCCAACGGTCTTCAAATGTTTTACCAAATACATCCGTATCATTGTATCTACTTGCATAAGATGGATATAATCTGATCTTATTTCCTCCTGAAGCAACAATTAAGAAATTTAAGCTCCAGTTTTTGTAAGTGAATGTATTCGTTAACCCTAAAGTTTTATTTGGCTCAATAGATCCTTCATACTTTAAGTATCCTGTTGGATTAGTTGTATCTTGGAAATTTGCTCCCCCAATAACGTTTGTTTCACCAGGTGCTTGTGCAAATGTTGGTAATCCTAAGTGATTCAGTCCCGTGAATTGGTATGAATATAAAGAGTTACGAGGTTTTCCTACAACGTTACCTCCAAATCCTTGAACTAAATCAAGTACACGTGGAGTATTTTGTAAACTAGTAACTTCTTGATCATAATAAGAACCATTAACTGTAGTTGACCAACTAAACTCAGGAGTTTTGATATTAGTTGTAGTAATTCCAAACTCAACTCCTCTAGTACGCATATCTGCATTATTACCGAGTTTAATTTCCTGACCTCCAATACCTGAAGTTCTGATATAATCAATTAAATCAAATGCTTTTCTCTCGTAAACATCTGCCACTAATTGCACTCTATTATTCCATAATCCTAAATCAACACCTACGTTTAATTCGTGCTGTTTCTCCCAAGTTAAATCAGTATTTTGAAGATCTTTAATACTAATACCATTCTCTATATTACCTAAATTAGGTCTAGGAGTAACATAAGGTTTATAAATAGCTAAAGAATTCGTAGCTGGTCCTGATGTTGCAGTTAAACCATAAGAAGCGCGTAAAGCTAAATTACTCACCGTATGTGAGTTCTCCATAAACTTTTCACTAGAGATATTCCACTTTCCTGAAGCAGTCCATGTTGGTAACCATCTAGAAGAACCTGTATCCCCCTGTCTATTTGATCCATCATAGCGTCCTGTTAGAGCCACAGTATAACGTCTATCATAAGTATATGCCGCTCTAGCAAAAAAAGCAACTGTTCGCTCTCTCTCTTCTCCATAGTTAAAATACTCTCCTCCTTGTTCTAACAATTTACGCATTGCCAATAACTCTGGATAAGTAGTCATCCCTTTGTCAAATTGAACTCCTTGCGCTAAGAAATAATCCTTATTACGATTTACAACTCTCATCTCTGTTCCTCCGAATACATCTAATTCATGTACATCGTTAAACACGTTATCGTAAGTAAAACTATTTCTCAATAAGAAAGAAGTCATATCATTCGTATATGTTCTCTTTAATCCTGAATTTGTCATGATAGGTGTTGGAGGTAATGCAGCATTATTAGGATCTTTATATAAGAATATATTTTGATCACGTTCTACAGTAGACTCATCAGCATTATACGCTGCTATTACATTTGAATCTTGAGTTACGTTATGTACACGTTTAGTTGTAGCATAACGAGCTGACCCACTTAGATTATACGTTAAGTTAGGTAGTATTTTATAATCAATATCTGCTTGGAAACGAATATCTTTTACATCAATATCCATATAGTTATTGTCTAACTCATTCATGATATTGAATGGAGCCCAATTACTTCTGTAATACTCATAATTACCTTTATTATCATAAGGACGCAATGTTCTAGTTGTATTTAAAGCATAACTAAATGGATTAATGTCAAAATCACGTTTTACAGAGCCATTTACTACATCTTTCTCAGCATCATAAGCTCCAGGTGCTTTTTGATCACGTACAGAAGCAATTGATGATAATGAAATTTTTAATTTGTCATTAACAAAGAATGTATTTTTTAAGTTCATTGTTAAACGATGTACTTTATCAGCAATAGACCATCCCGAATCTGCTAAATAACCAACAGAAGCAAAATATGCACTATTCTTTCCTCCTCCGTTAAAACTTAATGAATGCTGTTGCACAATAGATGGTCTAAACAATTCTTTAAACCAATTTGTATTTGCTTTTTCATGTGTTTGTAGAAAGCTATTCTGTGCAGCCTGACTATTATACACTCCGTACTGATTATGTACAGGATCATATTGGTTCATAGCGCGATACATGATACCATAAGCCCCACTGTTACGCCCATATAACATAGAAGAGTAATCTAAATACCCTTTGCTTTGAAGCTCTCGATAAACCATCATATTATCTTGAGAGTTCATCACATCATATTGGCTATACTGAGGTATAGGACGCAATGTATTCTCCATACTATAACTGATACTCATAGGTGTTTCTCTTCTACCAGATTTAGTAGTGATCACCACTACCCCATTCATAGCACGAGAACCGTAGATAGCCGTTGCAGACGCGTCTTTAAGTACATCTATACTCAATACATCATCTGCATTAATTCCAGACAAAGCAGAACTCAATACAGATTCAGAGTTACCTGATGCCAATTGTTCAAAAGATACATTGATAATATCCTCTTGAACCACCCCGTCAATAACCCATAGTGGTTTAGTATCTCCCATAATAGAAGAAGCTCCACGAATAGTAATTTTAGGAGCAGCTCCGAAAGTACCTGAAGGGTTCTGTATAGTCACCCCTGCTACCTTACCTTCGATCATTCTACTCACATCCGCTACCCCATCTACCTTAAGATCTTTCGCTTCGATACGACTTACAGCTCCAGCCTCCTTACGTTTAGTAATAGTCTGATACCCTGTATTAATCACTACTTCGTCAATCATCTCCGTTGCTTCTCCTAAAGAAACATTGATAACTGCTAGCTCTCCGACTTTCTTCTCTGCTGAATTGAATCCCATGAATTCAAACACAAGAACGGCGTCCTTACCATTTACCTTAATAGAGTAATTTCCATCTATATCTGTCTGTACTCCCTCTTTAGTACCTTTGACAAATATAGTAGCGCCAGGCAATGATGAACCATCATCAGAAGCCACAACTCTTCCTTTAATTACCTTTTCTTGCGCATACACACTTCCAGTAACTGTAAGTGCTAATGAGAAGAAAAAGAATTTAAGTAAACCTTTCTTCATACTTGTTAACTATTAATTAATTTATCATTAACAAATAAATAACATAATATTATCAAAAACTAGAGGTAATGTGATTTTTATCAAATTATCATCATAATACACTATTTATTAAATAATATAAACTTTTAAATATATTTAATAAAAATTACACACTATAATTTATTTATATTAACTAATATGTCAGATAAGGTCAATAAAAAAGGGTATACATAAAGTATACCCTTTTTTATTATCACAAAGCGATTTTAAGAAACCACAGTCATAATATTATTGTTTCTTTAACAAATCTCTGATTTCTGCTAAAAGATCCTCTTGAGTTGGTGCTGGTGGTCCTGCAGGTGCTTCTGGTGCAGCCTCCTCTTTCTTTCTTAATGAGTTAACTCCTTTTACTAAAAGGAATACACATAGAGCTAACAATGTAAAGTTGATTACCTCTGTAATAAAGCTACCATAAGCAAATACAACATTACCATCTATTCCTCTTGCTGCTGCTAGAGGTGCCCCATCAGGTGCATCTCCTTTTAACACTACATACATATTAGTGAAATCAGGTGTTCCGATGATAGCAGATACTAATGGCATAATAACATCGTTTACAACACTCGTTACAATTTTACCGAATGCTCCCCCGATGATTACCCCTACCGCTAGGTCCATTACATTGCCTTTGACAGCGAATTCTTTAAATTCTTTTACAAATCCCATAGTCTTTATTGTTTAAGTTTTGAATAGTTAAAAATATAACTTTTTTACTCTATAAAAAAAATTCTTTTAACGCGAAGTGCAATACTCGTTAAAATCTCATATGGTATTGTTTTTATTTTATCTGCTATAATAGTGACTGGCAGGTCTTTACCAAAAATAACAACCTCATC
Organism: Myroides sp. ZB35; assembly: GCF_001865835.1. NCBI lineage: Bacteria > Pseudomonadati > Bacteroidota > Flavobacteriia > Flavobacteriales > Flavobacteriaceae > Myroides > Myroides sp. ZB35. The sequence goes on from NZ_CP017769.1 coordinate 847,072, forward strand.
ATTTTCTTGGCATTTTATTTCTGTTACATTGATCATTAACATATCCATACAGATAGATCCTGTGATCTCTGCTTTTTGCCCATTTACTAAGACATAGCCCACAGGTCCCCATGAGCGATGTACTCCATCAGCATATCCTATGGGCACAGTGGCGATACGTGTTTTACCTTCTGCGCGAAATCTCCGACCGTATCCTACACTGTCTTTATCTTTGATTTCTTTGATTTGCATAATGCGAGTTTTAAGCGTACTAACATTAGCCAATTGTTGCATTTCTTCTCTATCATTACCAACTCCATACAATCCTATTCCCAATCGAACCATATCAAACTGATGCTCCGAAAAGTTAAAAATACCGGATGTATTCAGAATATGACGTATTGGGTTAATCCCTAATTCTTGTATTAGTTTATCTGAGTTATCTGTAAACATCTCTATCTGTCCAAGTGTAAAGTCTGTATATTCAGGCATATCACTTGATGATAGATGTGAGAATATAGATTTGACTTCGACCACATTAGTATGTCTAAGCACTTCTATTAACTCGTCTAGATCTTCAGTCAAAAAACCATGTCTATGCATACCCGTATCCAGCTTGATATGGATAGGATATTCATAGCAGTTGCGTTCTCTAGCTACTTTTAAGAATGCATTAAGCTCACGTACAGAGTACACCTCTGGCTCTAGATCATACGCTATCATCGCTGAGAATGCATTAATCTCAGGATTCATCACGATAATCTTAGTATTCACACCAGCCTTGCGCAATTCTATTCCCTCATCTGCAAAAGCTACTCCTAGATAATCTACCTTCTCATGAGCTAATAATTTCGCTACTTCATAGCTACCATTACCATATCCGAATGCCTTCACCATGACCATCACTTTAGTCTCTGGCTTTAGCTTTGAACGGTAGAAATTAAGGTTGTGACACATCGCAGTAAGATTAACTTCTAGTACAGTCTCATGCGTTTTCTTCTCTAGCATCGTGACGATTCTGTCAAAGCGGAATCCTCTAGCCCCTTTGACTAAGATATTCTCATCACTAAAATCCTCTACAGATACTTTCTGTAAGAACTCTTCAGTGTCTCTATATAGATAAGTGTTCGTCGTCCCGATTAGATACTTACTTATATGCTCTCCTATACCGATCACACGAGTTATCTGATGTGTAGACAACAGCTCTTTTAGCTGACCATATATCTCCTCCTCCTCATACCCACTCTTAAACATATCTGATAGTATCACAGTCTTAGACGCACTCACCTTATGCTTCTCTAGAAAGTCAAGAGCGATAGATAGTGACTGATAATCTGCATTATACGCATCATCTATTATCGTACAGTTATTCACACCATTCTTTACCTGCATACGCAGTTCTACTGGATAGAGTCCTTGGATACGCTGTGCTATCTTCTCTAAGTCATACCCTAAGTAAGACATCGTACTAATACAAGTCATTATATTACGCACAGAACTATCATCTGTGAATGGAAGTTCTACTGAGTACGAATCACCTTGATCAATAGATACAGTAAGACTAGAGGAATAAAGCTGTCCATAGACATTCGCTGACGTATCTGTCAGACTCCAAGTATATACAGAAGCAACAGAACTAAAATATTGTAATAACAACTCATTCTGCTCACAAATAACTACCTCAGCATCCTGGAATAGTTTAGCTTTCTCACTCACTTTTTCTTCTAATGAGCGAAAACCTTCTCCATGCTCTTCTGTAAGTGCTGTAAAAACACCTATAGTAGGCTTGACCACCTTAGCAAGTCTCTCCATTTCACCCACAGTAGATATTCCAACTTCGAAGATACCTAAGTTGTGCTTCTCCTCTATCCCAAATACAGATAGTGGCACACCCGTCTGAGAATTATAACTCTTAGGGCTCTTGATGATCTTATACTCTTCGCTCAGTAGATAGTTAAGCCATTCTTTTACTACCGTCTTTCCTTTACTACCTGTAATTCCGATAACTGGAAAATCAAAACGATCTCTATGAAAAATAGCCGCACCCTGAAGTGCAGCTAATGTATTATTTACTTTAAAGAAAAGTACTCCTTCTATAGGACGTACCTTAGTCTGGTCAGAGATGACGATATATCTGACTCCTTTATTTACCAATTCTTCGATATAATCATGACCATCATGATTACCTCCTTTTAATGCAAAAAATAAAGTGTGTTGATCATTCTGCAATGACCTACTGTCTACGGATATATTCGAAATATCTACATATTCACTCTTACTGTTTCCTATAATGTCTGCTCCAATGAATGAACAGAACGCATCCGTATTAAATTTCATTATTTTGCCTTATTTGATACACAAAGGTAAAGAGAGTCATACCACTCTCTATCTATATAAAATCTTAAAAATTACATTTTATATAAGACCACCCTTCTTCTTGTTTTTCGATAATATAAACTAATCCTGAAGGTACGAATCCTACATTCTCGATAATATCTGATTTATCTATTTTGCGAGCATTGATTGTATTCTCACACGCAAAGAATTGTATACCTTTTTGCATCACTGCCTTAAGAGGTTCTCCTACCATCGTCTTGCTTTTTCTAAGCATTCCGATACCAGGCCCATGCACGACTACTTGTATCGTTACATCCTCTTTCCAGTGATTTCTAACATTAGATACATAAGTCATTAGTGCATTCTGTTCGTTAATGTTGTCTGTGTTTAATTGAAATACAACGTTGTGCTTTGTATTTTTCATAAGTATATCTATTTTTAAGTTTTGGGTTCTATTTTTTAAGTTCTATAAAACTACTAAAAACCACTCATATCGACTAATAAACTCTCACAAACTTTTGCTACTATTCTGTTTAAAATTCTATTCAGATCTAAATCTATCCTTTCAAAAAAAGGAATTTCTTTTTTTTGTTTTCAGCATAAATAAGTTCCTATTTATACCCAAAATTCTCTTTCAACACCTTCTTTTTTAAAAAAATTACCTCAAAAACCATCTATAAGAACAATTTTTCTAAAAAAACAATTTACTTTTTTTACCACCAAAAAAACAACAATACACTAATTATCAATACAATAACCCTAAAACACCCCTATACCACCTCAATCACAATACTCCCCTTATACTTAGTAAAATAAGGCTTTAGAGGCATTTCCTTCGACAATACATGGACAATACCCCGAGAATGATGGACATAGAAGCACTTTTCTCCAACAATACACCTTTTATACACCCAGTATTCTCCTCTTATCACAGTATTACGTAGTATTAATTTTCACTTACATTCCTATATCCAATCATCTTTCAATATAAATGGTGTACTAACAAAAAAGAAGTGCTGTGTATCCTAGGTTACATTTCTTCTCGATTTTAATCGAGAACTTTGTCTTATTAAATTAAATGTTATGGAATGGATATATGGCCCATGGCCTTGGTATGTAGGAGGTTTATTCATCGCTACTACACTTATATTACTTTTATTAATGGGCAAATCTTTTGGGTTTTCCTCTAATCTACGCACCATGTGCTCGATGATGGGAGCAGGTAAGAGTTGTGATTTCTTCTGCTTTAACTGGAAAGCTCAGACGTGGAACTTACTTTTCTTAGTAGGTACTATCCTAGGAGGGTTCATCGCATACCACTTCTTGAGTGTAGAGCCAGCAGCGATACCACTAGCCGATCAGACGATAGAGAAGCTACATACACTAGGTATAGAAAGTGCTGGCAAGGCATATATACCGACAGAGCTATTCTCTAATGAAGTATTCGGTTCTATTAAATCTATCGGACTACTATTATTAGCAGGGTTCTTCGTAGGGTTTGGTTCTAGATATGCAGGAGGATGTACTTCAGGACATGCAATCAGTGGGTTGAGTAATCTACAATTGCCTTCCTTGATAGCTGTAATTGGTTTCTTTATAGGAGGGTTAATTATGGTACACCTACTGTTCCCTTTTATTTTCTAACACAAGTGATTAACAATATTTATATCAATAAGATACAATGAAAAAATTAGCCTATTTATTAGTCGGAATGCTTTTCGGGATAGGGATGTTTAAGTCTGGCGCGGCATCGTGGTTCAGAATATATGAAATGTTTCAATTCGACAGCTTCCACATGTATGGTATTATGGGAACTGCGTTAACAATCGCTGTTATCGCAACCTATATTATCAAGAAAAAGAATATCAAAGACTTCTCTGGTAACCCAATAGAGTTCACCCCAAAAGAGAAGAGCATACCACGTTATCTGATAGGAGGAATCTTTTTCGGGTTAGGATGGGCATTAGGAGGAGCTTGCCCTGGACCAATGTTTGCTTTATTTGGAGCAGGTTTTTTACCTATTCTGATTGCGATCATCGGAGCATTATTAGGAACTTGGTTCTATGGATTGATCAGAAGATGGCTTCCTCATTAATAAACAATATGGATTAAAGGAACTAATACTTTTGATATATTGTCACGATAAAGTAACTTAGAACCATTAATTCATTTGTTTATTCTTTTATGGAACATATCATACGAAACAAGTACCGCTCTACCTTCGAGGAGAAGTTATTAGAAGAAATCATAGAAGTATCTACTATAAAAGACTTTAAAGAAGGAGAAAAGTTGATGGAGATAGGAGAATACATTAAGAAGATTCCTCTACTCCTAGAAGGTGCTATCAAAATCATCAGAGAAGATCAGCGAGAGGGAGAGATAGTCCTATACTATATAGAAGAAGGTGATACCTGTGCGATGACTCTGACCTGCTGCTTAGGAGAGACGAAGAGTCAGGTGCGCTCTATAGCAGAACGAGATGGTAGTGTAGTCTTAGTTCCTGTAGGAAAAATGGATGAATGGCTGGTAAAATATAAGAGTTGGCGCAACTTCGTACTCAACAGTTATAACAACCGTATGAACGAAATGCTAACTGCTATAGACAGTCTTGCCTTTATGAATATGGAAGAGCGTCTATGTAACTTACTGAGAAGTAAAGCGAAGATATACAACAGCCGCTTTATCAACAATACACATCAAGAATTAGCTGACGAACTAAATACCTCTAGAGTAGTGATCTCTAGAATACTAAAAACTTTAGAAAACGAAGGTATTATACAGCTCAATAGAAAATATATCGAGCTACTTAAGCCTTAAGTACAGATATGGATTATACAGCATTAATAGGGTATGCACTAGCCTTACTTATCGGGATATCACTAGGTCTTATCGGTAGTGGTGGATCTATACTCACCGTGCCTATCCTCGTGTATATCATGAAGGTAGAGCCCTTCGTAGCTACAGCATACTCACTATTCATAGTAGGATCTACTTCTCTAGTAGGTGGTATAAAAAACTATATAGACAAAAAAGTAGATCTAAAAACAGTATTGCTCTTCGGGATACCCTCTGTCATCACAGTATATATCACGAGAGCCTACTTACTCCCACTTGTACCAGATGTAATATCCATCGGTAGCTGGAGTATAGATAAGAATATTGTGCTGATGGTCTTATTTGCCTTAGTGATGTTCACTTCGGCAACTAAAATGATCAGACCAAAAAAAGAAATAGAGGCAATAGATACTAAGCCAGCCTTATCAGGGCTAGTATTACAAGGTATCTTGATCGGACTGCTAGCAGGTACAGTAGGTGCTGGAGGAGGATTCTTAATCATTCCTGCTTTAGTCTTATTTGCCAAGATGCCTATGAGACAAGCTGTCGGTACCTCATTATGCATTATCGCTATACAGTCCTTAATAGGGTTCTTAGGTGATCTAGGTCATACCGCTATGGACTGGGCGATGCTACTTACTTTTAGCGGAATATCTATGGTAGGGATCTTCATCGGGATCTATTTAACAAAGTACGTTCCTGACAAAAATTTAAAAAAGAGCTTTGGTTATTTCGTACTAATCATGGCTATTTATATCCTAATTAAGGAAGTGTTTTTATAGTTTGTAACCTAAGTTACTGTCATTTTAAAAACATCTTCTTACTTTTACTACAAACAAAGAAATAAACTACAATATGAAAATAGAACAAATTTATACAGGATGTTTAGCTCAAGGAGCTTACTATATAGAGAGCAACGGAGAGGTTGCTATCATCGATCCACTAAGAGAGGTACAGCCTTACTTAGACAGAGCGGCTAAAGATAATGCGACGATTAAATATATCTTCGAAACACACTTCCACGCAGACTTCGTGAGTGGACATGTTACATTAGCTGAGAAAACAAATGCTCCTATCGTATATGGACCAAATGCTAACCCAACGTTTAAGGCACATATTGCTACAGATGGAGAGGTATTTAAAATAGGAAATATCACGATCACAGCATTACACACTCCTGGGCATACGATGGAGAGTACTACGTACTTACTAAAAGATGAGAATGGAAAAGATCACGCTATCTTCAGTGGAGATACGTTATTCTTAGGTGATGTAGGTCGTCCTGACTTAGCTCAGAAAGCGGCTGACTTGACTCAAGAGCAATTAGCAGCTACATTATACAATAGTTTACGCACGAAGATTATGACGTTAGCAGATGATGTTATCGTATATCCTGCGCATGGTGCGGGGTCTGCTTGTGGAAAGAACTTAAGCAAGGAAACAGTTGGTACCCTAGGGGATCAAAAACAAACGAACTATGCACTACGTGCTGATATGACAGAAGCAGAGTTCGTAAAAGAAGTAACAGATGGTCTACTACCTCCTCCTGCATACTTCCCACTAAATGTGAAGTTAAATAAAGAAGGATATGAGAATGTAGAGACGATCATCAGTAACAACAAAGCCCTTACTCCAAAAGAGTTCCAAGCTTTAGCAGAAGAGTCTGGTGCCTTATTATTAGATGTACGCTCTGCTTCAGACTTCGCTAGCGGACATATACCAGGAGCTATCTTTATCGGATTAGATGGTCAATTCGCTCCTTGGGTAGGTGCATTAATCACAGATATTAAACAACCTATCTTATTAATCACTCCAGAAGGGCGTGAAGAAGAAGCTGTGATCCGCCTATCTCGTGTAGGGTATGACAATACACTAGGGTACTTAAAAGGAGGGTTCTCTACTTGGAAAACAGAAGGATTTGAATACGATACAGTACAACAAGTAACAGCAGAAGAACTAGCTGATAAAATAGCGAATGAAGATATCAAGGTAGTAGATGTACGTAAGCCAGGAGAATACAACTCTGCTCATATCAACTATAAAAACTTGACTCATTCTCCATTAGATTATATCAATGATAATATCGCTGACTTCCCAACAGAAGGTAAATTCTTTATCCACTGTGCAGGAGGGTACCGTTCATTAATCGCTGCTTCTATCCTAAAAGCTAGAGGATACCACAATATGATCGATGTAATCGGAGGTTTTGGTGCTATCAAGAACACCTCTATCCCATTACAAGAAGGAGGTAGCTGTACAGCGACATGTCCAACAACTAAACAATAATACAATGAGTAATTTTCAAGAGTTAATCGATAGAGATCAGTTAACTTTAGTTGATTTCTTCGCTACGTGGTGTGGTCCATGTCAGATGCTAGCCCCTGTGCTAGAAGAAGTAAAAAAAGAGCTACAAGATGATATCTCTATTATCAAAATAGACGTAGATAAGAATACAGCTCTTACCACACAGTATAGCACACAATACCAGATGAGAGGTGTACCTACACTAATGCTTTTTAGAAAAGGTAAACTGCTGTGGAAACAGTCTGGATATATGGATAAACAGACATTACTAGGTCATATCGATCAGTATAAACATAATTATTAAAACAAGGCTACTCTTGATAGAGTAGCCTTATTTTTTCTAATACTATTCAAAGATTAAAGCTTCACTACCTATCAGATTTTCAATTTATTAGAATTAATATTATATATTTATATCCATTAACCTTAATTACTGATTTATGAAAAAAATAGTGTATACACTTATGTTTGCATTAACAATAAGTGCTGCAGATTACGCTTATGCTCAACAGAAGGAGAAACCAGCCTTCGTAACTTCTGTTGAAGACATTAAAGAATACAAGCTATCTAATGGACTGAAAGTTCTATTACTTCCTGATGCTACTCAGAATAATGTGATAGTTAATATCGTGTACAATGTAGGGTCTAAACATGAGGGATACGGTGAGAAAGGTATGGCTCACCTATTAGAGCACATGCTTTTTAAAAGCACTACTAAACTAGGTGATATCAAAAAAATGCTCTCTGACAAAGGAGGACAAGCTCAAGGGACTACCTGGTATGACCGTACAAATTACTATGAAATATTTGCAGCATCTGATGAGAATCTAGCATGGGCATTAGAGATGGAAGCAGATCGTATGATCAATGCTACTATACTTCAATCCGATTTAGACAAAGAGTTCTCTGTAGTGCGAAACGAGTTTGAGATAGGAGAGAATAATCCAAGTAGAGTATTAATGGAAAGAACTATTAATACAGCTTACTTATGGCATAATTATGGACTTAGTACTATCGGATCAAAAGAGGATATCGAACGTGTCAAAGCACCACAACTAAAACGATTCTACGAAAAATACTATCAACCTGACAATGCTACTCTACTTATAGCTGGTAAGTTTGATGAGGCTAAAGCATTAAAATACGTAGAGGATTACTTCTCTGTGATTCCTAAACCTAAACGTGTATTAGATGAAATATTAACTGTAGAACCTGCTCAAGATGGTGAGAAATTTGTAGAAGTAAGACGTGCAGGTGATTCTAAGCATATACAGACCTTATACCACACTGCTTCATACGCAGATAAAGACTTTGCGGCGCTTGTAGCACTACAATCTATACTGACTAATGACCCCTCTGGATATTTATATAAAGATTTAGTAGAGACTAAGAAGGTGTCATCATTATACTCTTTTAGCCCTACGGTGAGAGATGCAAGCTTTATCTTATTTAACTTTGATATTCCTCTTGATAAAGATCAAAATGAGACACTGAAAGATATCAAGACTGCTTTAGCTAAAATAGAAACTATCAAGTACACACAAGAAGACTTAGATAGAGCTAAAACAAGAATCTCAAAAGGTCTAGAAGATTTAAAGAACAATACTATCCGAACTGCTATTAACTTAACAGAGATTATCGGAGCTGGAGACTATCGCCTGGCTAATTTGTACAGAGATAATGTAGAGAACTTAAAACTAGAAGATATCAATAGGGTAGCTAAAAAGTACTTTAAAGATAATAACCGTACAGTAGGTATGTTTATCCCTTCTAAGGATGAAATAAGAGTGAAACCAACTGAGTTCTTAGATAAAGACATTAAGGCGCTAGTAGAGAACTATAAAGGAAAAGAAGCATCAGAAGAGTTAAGACCATTCGAAGCATCTATTGCTAATTTACAGAAGAAATATTCTACTGCTAAACTTGGAAATGGGCTTAAATATGGTATTATAGATAAAGATATCAAAGGAGAGAAAGTACAAATAAGTATGACACTACCAGTAGGTAATCAAAAAGACTTATTAAACAAACAATACATAGGTTCTTTTGCAGCAAACCTATTGAATGCTGGGACTAAGACTATGACTAAACAACAGATAAAAGATAGGTTAGATCAATTAAAGTCAACTATATCTGTTAGATTTAATGGTCAAAATATTAGCATAGGAGTATCATCATACAGAAGTAGTATAGAAGAAACGATGGTTATTCTTAAAGATTTATTGACTAACCCTATCTACCCTGAAACAGAATTAGAGAAATTAAAAATAGACTATATTACTAATTTAGAGTCTCAACTAAGTGATCCTCAAGCTATCGCTTCCAACAAAATCTCTCAATTAACAGAGAAAGAAGAAAAAGGAAGTATCTTCTATACTCCATCAACTCAAGAGAACATTGATGGTATTAAAAAAGTTAAACTAGAGGAAATTAAGGACTTCCACAAGAATTTCTTTGGTGCCAATAACGGTATTGCTACAGTAATAGGTATGAAAGACAAAGAAGCTGTGGATAAGCTATTAGAAAACACGTTCGGTAACTTTAATAGTAAAGCTAAATATGAAAAAGCATATCCTAAGTTTATAGACAGTAAACAAGTAAAAGAAATATTCGAAACTCCAGACAAAGAAAATGCTGTAGCTATAGGTAAACTAAACTTTGAGATGAATCAATCAAATCCTGACTATGCTGCATTAGTATTTGCAAACGAAGTAATGGGAGGTGGATTTATGACTGCGCGTATCCCTCAACGCTTACGCGAAAAAGAAGGAATTAGCTATGGTGCAGGTACCTCATTAAGTGTACCTAGTGATCCTAAAAACGTGAATGCTTCTTGGTCTATATACGCTTTTATGAACCCTACTAAACGCGTTGATGTAGAAAAAGCTTTGAATGAAGAGTTTAATAAATTAATCGCTTCAGGTATTACTGAAGAGGAATTAACTGCTAACAAATCTTCATGGAAGAATGCAAAACAAGCAAATCTAGGTAGCGATGGATACTTAATATATTTATCTTCTTTATTCTTGTTATACGACACTCCATTTACAGAGCATGACAAATTAAATGCTGAGATAGAAAAGTTAACTGTTAAACAAGTAAATGACGCTGCTAAAAAGTACTTACAGCCTGCTAAATTCACAACAATTTACGCTGGTGATTTCACTAAAAAATAAAGCAAATAGCCTTTAAATAAAAAGCCGATTGAGTATTCAATCGGCTTTTACATTTATATACACTAGTCCATTTATTAACAACTAAAGTCTACAGATATAGCTCCTGCTAAGTAGATAAAATGTTGAGCTCCTTTAGATAAATATACTTCTACAGACTGTATTTCATATTCAGGTGAAGCATCGAACACAAAATCTAAGTTGCCATCTCCGTCTAAATCCCCAACAAACAACAGCTGTACAAAGGTGTCATTAAAGCTTGGGACATCAAGGATTAATTGTTCTGCCTCTCCATTGACTGTAAGGTATAACTTATAATCTTTAAACTTCTTATATTTCTTAGTCTTACCACTATCATCTGTATAGTCATAAGAATCTACTTGCTTACCTTCTGCTCTCAAAATATACTGTTTGCCATTAAATAGATACTCTTGTGGAGCATCAGGCCATAAAGGTTGCTCTTTAATGTTTAGAGCAGTCTTAGTGCCTTTCTTGATCATTGCATTTGGCCCTAAGAAAAAAATAGGTTCCACAGGGCCTGTAGAGAAGATTCCTAGTTGCTCACTTTCTGTACACTCATTCATCTCTTCACTGATGGCATAATCTGCTTTAATAACTTGAAAAAGTCCTTTCTTTTCTTCAAAAGCTAACCATTTATCATTGACCTTATTGAATTCTTCTTGGTGGAAATCCTTGTCGTAATATCTAGGAATAAGAATGTCTAGAATGATGTTTTCTTCCTTACCATATATTGTTAGAGCAGGTTTTTCTTCTTCTGTCGCAGTTACTACTTCTTCTGTAGAAGGTTTAACCTCAGGAATCACTTCTTTCTCTTTTGTTTCTTTACACCCTACCAATGCAAGTAGTGTGAATATGAACAAGTTTTTTTTCATATCGTATATTGGTCTGTTATTTTTACATTTTAAATCAAAAAAAAAGACTACCAATGTTGATAGTCTTTTCATTAAATATTTTAAAAGCTGTATTTAGTCATTTAACTTTAATACAGCCATAAATGCTTCTTGTGGGATTTCTACGTTTCCTACTTGACGCATACGCTTTTTACCTGCTTTTTGTTTTTCAAGTAATTTACGTTTACGAGAGATATCCCCTCCATAACACTTAGCTGTTACGTCTTTACGAAGAGCTTTTACTGTTTCACGAGCAATTACTTTTACTCCGATAGCTGCCTGAATAGGAATATCGAACTGCTGACGTGGGATAAGTTCTTTTAATTTCTCACACATCTTCTTACCGATATGATAAGCGTTATCAGCGTGCATTAATGCTGATAATGCATCCACTACGTTAGCATTGAGCATTACGTCTACTTTCACTAAGTTAGAAGTACGCATTCCGATAGGAGAATAATCGAACGAAGCATATCCTTTAGATACAGTCTTCAATCTATCATAGAAGTCAAATACAATCTCTGCCAATGGCATATCAAACATTAACTCAACTCTATCTTCTGTAAGGTAAGTTTGGTTAGTGATAATACCACGCTTATCAATACAAAGACTCATTACTTGTCCAACGAAGTCAGCTTTAGTAATAATAGTCGCTTTAATATATGGTTCTTCTACTCTTTCTAACTTAGAAGGTTCTGGTAAGTCTGATGGGTTATTTACTATAATAGGTGTATCAGGTTCTTTCTTAGTATATGCTAAGTAAGAAACGTTAGGTACAGTAGTAATAACAGTCATGTTAAACTCACGCTCTAAGCGCTCTTGTATGATCTCCATGTGTAACATTCCTAAGAATCCACAACGGAAACCAAAACCTAAAGCGGCAGAACTCTCTGCTGCGAATACTAATGAAGCGTCGTTAAGTTGTAACTTCTCCATAGAGTTACGCAACTCTTCATAATCTTCTGTGTCTACAGGATAGATACCCGCAAATACCATTGGTTTTACGTTCTCAAACCCTTCGATCATATTTTGAGTAGGTTCTTTTGCATCAGTGATGGTATCCCCTACTTTTACTTCTCTTGCTTCTTTAATACCAGAGATTAAGTAACCTACGTCACCTGTTTTAATCTCTTGTTTAGCTACTTGGTTTAATTTAAGTGTTCCAATCTCATCTGCGAAATACTCTTTATTAGTAGCCATGAACTTAATCTTCTGACCTTTCTTAATCGTACCGTTAACCACACGGAAGATTACCTCAATTCCACGGAATGGGTTATATACAGAGTCAAATATTAAAGCTTGTAATGGCTCCTCAGGATTTCCTTTAGGTGCAGGAACTCTCTCGATAATAGCTTCTAAGATATCCTCTACTCCTAAACCAGTCTTACCTGATGCAGGAATAATCTCTTCATAGTCACAACCTAATAAATCAACAATATCATCGCTTACTTCTTCTGGATTAGCACTTGGTAAGTCAATCTTATTTAATACAGGAATAATTGTTAGATCATTCTCTAATGCTAAATATAAGTTAGAAATAGTCTGAGCCTGGATACTCTGAGCAGCATCAACAATCAATAACGCACCTTCACACGCTGCAATAGACCTAGAAACTTCATAAGAAAAGTCTACGTGTCCTGGGGTATCAATTAAGTTAAGTATATATTTCTCTCCTTTATGAGTATATTCCATTTGGATAGCGTGAGATTTAATAGTAATACCTCTTTCACGCTCTAAGTCCATACTGTCTAAAAGCTGAGCTTGTTGCTCACGAGCAGTTACAGTCTGTGTAGCGTCTAGTAATCTATCTGCTAACGTACTTTTACCATGGTCAATATGAGCAATAATACAAAAGTTTCTAATGTTCTTCATCTTCGTAATATCAAAGTTTATTGGATTATATGCCCATTAGAAGTATTGAAACCACTTTCAATAATCATATAATCTAGATTCTAAGGCTCTTACATTCTTTTAATTAAAGAATCTACCTAGCCTATATTTTGCAAATATACTTTAAAGTTTCAATTTTTAGTTATTTTTCTGTCTTACAATCTCCCTTTATTTAAAAGAAATTGGTTATAATATCTATTGCATTAGATTTAGTAGTCTATTCTATGTTTTATAAAAACACATTTAGTAACTTTATATTCATAAAAGAATACACTATGAAATCATTACTTACAATATCCTTATTCTCTCTAGCGACCTTAGTAAGTTGCGGACAAAAGAGTGATATCACAAAAGATCATATTATACTTCCGAATAACCTTAAAGAGGTATCAGGACTATACTATGATGCTACTTCTAAGTCATTCTGGGCACTACAGGACAGTGGCAATAAGAATGAATTATATCAAATCAAATCTGATGGTAAAATAAGCCATACTCTAAAAATAAAAGACCAAAAGAATATAGACTGGGAAGAATTAACTGCAGATAAAGAAGGCAATCTTTATATCGGAGACTTTGGAAATAATAAGAATACTAGAAAGGATCTACGTATCTTAAAGATAAATAAAGACGATTTGCAAAAAGATAAGACAGAGGTTGCTGCAGTAATTTCATTTGAATACCCTGAACAAAAAGCCTTCCCTCCTAAAGAGACTGAATTATTATATGATGCAGAAGCTTTTATCTTATACAATAATAACTTCTACATCTTCACTAAAAATAGAAGTAAAGGCTTCGATGGAACCTCTTTAGTATATAAAGTACCTAATCAAGCAGGGCATCACAAAGCTGAACATGTACAAACATTCAATGGATGTAATATATACAAACACTGTGCTATCACAGGTGCTGCTATCAGTCCAGACGAGAAGACTTTTGTACTGCTATCTCATTCTAAACTTTGGATAATAGACGGTTTTAATCCCAACGCTATTATGGATGGAAAGATTAGTGAGCACAAACTACACCACGTCTCTCAAAAAGAGTCTGTGACTTTTGGAGATAACAACACTATCTATTTAGCTGACGAGGTAAAAGATAAAAAAGGTGGTAAAATTTATAAAGTGGATTTGGGTACATTAAAACCCAAACCCTAATCCAAATACAAAGCGACCTCCATCTACACTGTTAAAGAAAGAACAGTGTAGAGTCGCTTGTTCTACAGCACTTATCCACAGTCCTGCTCCATAAGAGTTATGCCATTTAGTAGAAGACTCACCTGGTTGCCATACTCTACCGTAATCGAATCCTCCATAGAAACCATAACTCATAGGAAGAAACCCTGCTGTAAACTGACCTGCATTAAATCTTAAATCTGTTGTTTGCACAAAAGATGTCTTTCCTGTAAAACGCTCTGGTCTAAAACCTCTTAAGTTAGCATTACCCCCTATAGTGGCTGCGTGATAAAAGTCATAGTTCTCATTAAACCTTGTTTGGTATGTAAAATTAGTCGCAAGTACTAATCTTTCACCTCTATCAATATAGTGTAAGAAACTCGCTTTAAGGTCTAAATACGCAAAGTTCTGCTTAGTCTCCTCTAAGTTCATTCTCCACCCAAGTTTTGAATTAAAACCAAAACCAACTGTTGGATTAGCAGGATAATTATACTGCTCATAGTTATACTCTACCTTAAGACCTCCATACTGTTGAAAATCAAAAACCTTAGCATCTACACCATTTACATCATCGGTGATATATCTATCCGTTTGATGTTTTACCTTTAAGGCATCATATTCTAAGTTTGCTTCAAAACTAGCTCCCTGTTTTCCTTCATATCTATACCCAGGAGAAACAGAATAGCTCTCAATGCGTACTCTCTTATAATCTTTGCCTTTTTCTTTATCAAAATAATACGTTTCATTCCCCAGTCCGTAGTAATTAACTGCAAAGTTAGGACTAGTCGCTCTACCGCCTATCGTAAACATCCAGTCATTAGTCGCATTAGGAAAATACCCTTTATACTCTGCCTCTAACCCCTTTGTATTAAAAGAGTAGAAACCTTTCAACACATGCTTTGCTGTATAAGGATCTTGAATAAACTTAGAACGTGTAGAACTATATAAAAAGCCAATCTTAACACCATCTTCTGGGTTAAAACCAATATTTGGCAATAACATATTCAAGTTAAGAGGTACTCGCTCATAATTAAAGTTATTAATGTCATACTTATTAGTCAGTACTGTTCTTCCATTAGAACCTTCCATCTTTACTTCATTCTTCTTATCCGCATAATCATACACGATTACTTTAGAAGCATTATCTACTAAGAAAGTGTCTTGATTCTTACCACCTATTAATCTAATCTTAATCTTCGCTTTCTCATCTCCACTTACTTTAAATGTATCCTCATCGTTCAGTCCATATACCCAAATCTCTTTAGTCTCAATAGCATTATATACCTTATCGAATACTAACTCTTCCCCTGTCTTTTTAGCTCTATATTGTTTTACACGAACATTCCCTTCTGCCAACCTCTCAATATCAAACACCTCTTTCTTATCAGTTCCTGATAAGATGACATACTCGCGTAACTGTTTATAATATTTCGGCAAGAAAGCGTCTATTTTACTACGTCTTGCTTTGAATATTTTTTTGATTTCTTCTACCTCTTTTGTTTGTACTTCTTGAGGCAATTTACTAAACGCCTCGTCTAAAGCCTCATCGTCTAACTTCTCTACAATATCCTTAGCTTCTCTCAACCAATCTTCTAAAGAAGTACTCTTTAATAAATATTGATCTAATGGAAAAGCTGTTTTATTAATCCATCTCGGATTAGCGAAGTCTTCTGTATAATTCTGCATATGTCTAAGTGGTGGTAGCTTCTTTATCAATGATAACAAAGCACCATCTATCTTAGCAAAAGCCTGATCTCTATCTCTAGGTACTGGTCTATAGATAACTTTATCTCCTTCTGTAAACTCTGACCATCTCCACTGGTCACCATGTCTATCCCAATCCCCGATAAGCATATCAAAAATACGAGCTCGCATATAAGCCGTCTGATCTACCTCATACTTCTCATCTTTTCTCAACTTCGCAATAACATCAGTTGTACTAATAATATTACTAACGTTCCCAAAGCTTACTTCATCCTCATATCCTGACGAAGGTCTCTCCTCAATCATATACAATTCGTCTCCATAGTTATCATTAAATCTACCTAATACAGACTGTTTAGGTACATAATACAACTCTGGATTAGTGTGATACATCCCTATCCTATCTGCTAATCCATCAAGTATAAATGGAGTATACGGATGTGAAGTAGTATAGAAGTCATATATAAATCGCTCTGTCCAAGTATTGTCAAAAGCATTCATTACATAGTGATCCTTAAACACGGCAGTCTGTGCAAAACGAGACACACTCTTACGCACACCACGCATCACATACTCTTTACCCTCTTTATCTACTAGTCTTAAAGACATAGACTGATTACCTCCTCCAGATATAGTAGGTGTAAGTCCTCCTTTTAGAGTAGTCAAATCTGCTATAGACGCCGTTATCGGTGTACCGTATACATTGCGATAATGCTCCCCCCATAAGAATCGATAGAACTTACTCTTTTCTGTCCATTGTTTAGGATATACACTCGCTTGTGCTGTTTGTTGTTCAAGCTCTTTATTATCTATATTTCGGTTTTCTTTTCCTCCTCCAAAGTTATCTAACATCACAGTGCTATATAAAGCTGTATATCCCCCATCTTGATAACCATAGAAAGAAAGCTTAGCACTCTTATCATCTCTAATCTCTAACTTAGAATACCCAAACACACCAGCAGAGAAATCTCCTTCTACAACCGCTCTAGCAGGCGTAAGATTACTCATCGCTCCGCTTATTATCTGTTTTACACCACCTCTGTCTATATACTGTAGATTATGCTCATGACCTGATGCTATCACTACATTTGTATACATTTGCGCGATTGTTCTTATGCGCTTATTTAGCTCATTGTATTTTTTGCTTTGAAGATCTTGAGGATTGATTCCAGACATCTGTCTAGTATAGTTGTATATACTGCCTATAACTGGTAGAGGCACACTCCCTCCTAAAGGAAACAAATGATCTTGCACAGAGAACTTCCCTCCATGATTACCATTGCTATATACAGGGTGATACATCGCTAATACCACCACCTTATTCTGATTCTTATTAATCTCACCTCTTACTTCTTCGAAGAAATCTTCTCTCGTCTTTATATCACAGTCTTCATTGATATTCGGATGATTATCCCAATTCTCAATATACCACTGACTATCAATCACGATTAGTACAGTCTCATCATTTATCTTAAGCCTTTCTAGTCCACAAACTTTACGAGGAAGTAGAGCTTTCTTATTCCCTGTTCTTTCGACTAAATATTTATCTAGATTCTTAATTCCTTCATAACTACCTTGCCAATCTGATTCACCGTTAATGAATACTGTCGTTCCCTTATTACTCTCCAATAACCCCAAGTGACTTGCTAAGCCATCTTCTGCTTTCTTTCTTTTTTTAGAAGAAGTACCTGGCATTCCTTTCTTGGTATTATTCCCTAATAATACTAATGTTGAGTTCTTATCACTCTCTTGACTCAACATCTGCTTAAAAGCTTCTAAATGCTCTTGTTCCTCCGTATTATTTGCTTGGCTTAAGTTTCCAACCAAATAATAAGTATGCACAATTTTTTGATTGCTATTGCGTTCTTGAGAAAACGCCCCGCTTTTAGTACCGTACTGAGGCTCTAATGTTGCACAAGATACTAGACCTACTAAAGAGGTTAAAGAAAGTACAACAGCGATTTTTGAAAGCTTTAACGGTGTTTCAGAAAATATTTTCATATTTTAGGGGTTATAAAGGTTATGACTATGACGATTCTACAAAAGATTGAAGAACACATCTTTCAGATACACAAAGATACACTATCACATCAATATACGTACCACAATTTTAACCATACAGTACGTGTTGTTAATGGTTTAGAAGAAATTTTAAATCATTTAACAGTAGATAGTCATAATGCTAATTTATTGAGATATGCAGCGTGGTTTCACGATATAGGTTATATTAATTCTTGGGAAGGACATGAAGAACGAGGTGCACAGATGGCACAAACTTACCTATTAGAGAACGGAGTACCTCATGATGACGTATTAACCGTTATGCAATTAATACGTGCTACTAAGCTAGACTATGTTCCAGATAATGACTTAGAGTGTATTATTAAAGATGCAGACTTCGCACACTTCTCAGACGAGAATTATGTAGAGACTAGTAATCTGCTAAAGAAAGAAATAGAAAACTTATGTTCTAAAACATTTACTAGACTAGAATGGTTAGAGCAGAATAGAGATGTGATGCTGTATAGACATCGCTATTACACCAACTATGCTCAACAAAATTGGCAACCTACTAAACAAAAGAATCTGCTAGACGTACTGTCTAAAATAGATAAGATCAACTCTAACAAAAAGAAAAAAGAGAAGATAGAATCAAATAGAACGATTGATACCCTATTCAGAACTACTCTGCGCAACCATACTCAACTTAGTGCCATAGCAGATAGAAAGGCCAATATCTTATTATCTGTCAATGCGATTATTATCTCTATCTGTCTATCAACATTAATACCTAAACTAGACAGTCCGAGCAATGCTCATTTGATTGTGCCTACATTTGTATTATTAATATTTAGTGTGGCGACTATCATCTTTGCAATACAATCTACTAGACCCAAATTAACGTCAGGTAAGTTTACAAAAGAAGAAGTTGAAAATAGACAAGTTAACTTACTGTTTTTCGGAACATTTCATCAGATGCCTTTTGAAGAATATGAAGAATCTCTAAGTGAAATCATGAAAGACAAACAATACCTACACCACGCCCTAACAAAGGACCTATATAGTTTAGGTATTGTCTTAAACAAGAAGTATAAGTTCTTGCGTATCACTTATGCTATTTTTACATTAGGTATTATTCTATCTGTTATCACCTTTACATTAGCATTTAGAGGTATTGGTTTTTAAGGTAATTATGCATCAGTGTATCATAATCTAATGATTCTATATCAAAGTCTAGATTCACACCTACGCGCAGTCCTATAAGACCAGACACACTCTGCATATCTTCGATTAGAAACTGCTCTAGATTGTGATCTAGAAGCCCCACCTTTTGTCCAAACTCAATGTACCCTAGATATTCTTCTAAGTCATAAGTAGAAGCAAAGGCGATTGTAATCTTTTTGGGTTGTACGATGCGTTCAGTCGAGTCTTTTATATTCGCTTTATCTAATCTCTTTTTGATAATCTCATATCGGGTATTATATGCCCCATCGATATCGAAGCGCTTCTCATCCATTCTGAACTGAATACCTAGAGAAGAATCATATACTAAGATTAGTACAGTCACATCCATCTTTAGTGGTTCATTCACATTATTGCGATAGTGTATACACATCTGTTCACACATTACCTGTAATTGCCACAAACGAAGATTGTGTAGATACGTAAAGTCAAAAGACTTCATTGGACTGATAGAACTACCTATATAAATATTGTGTTCTACCCCATCTGTTTTAAATCGTTCATAATAATGAGGAAAAACTTTCTGTACAGACTCTTGTCTCTGATCTAATAAGTCGGTGAAAGTCTTATTCATCTTACCCACCTGTGTATCATATATCTTTCTATATCTATAATAGATACCTAGCTCTTCATCTATATAAGAAAAGTACTCATCTAATCGAGGTCTGTAAAATAAGTGTTCATCCTTTAATAAATAAGGGTGTACCTCATTGGTCACATAGTTCTGAATACGCTGTTCTAACCCTGTCACGAAGTCCTCTTCTAAGTGTCTCAAATAGGCTTTTAACTTTAGAATATGTCTTTCTAAGATTAACGCATTCTCGCTAAAAGTACAATTGCGAAACACAGCGATTAACTTCTCTAGCTGCTCTCTAAGGTCACCTAGAATAGCCTCGTTGCGCAGTGCTCCAGATCCTTTTATATCTATCTCTCCATATAAAGGATATACGTTCTGAAATGCAATAGGATTAATAAAGTAATCTTTATCTGCTACACTATCGATATAGTTGCGTCGAGCTTCTTCTAAGAACTTCCAATAAACACTAGGGTGTATCGTCGTAAACTCTCGTTGGATAATAGCCTCTACCTGATTAAGCATATCTGACTTCACTCGTTGGAAAGTCTCTGATATAATCGGCATCAAAGCATTTAGCTTCTGTGCATTCACACTATTCAGCACTCTAGGCTCTTCTGAGACTATCTCGAAGACACCTTCTACACCACTAGACAGTATTACAGGGCTAAACAGTCCACTGCGCACCCCCTGTCTTTTAAGGTGTAGACACATCACGCACTCCTTATCATTAGCTAATACTACATCTACATCAGAGATACTATAATATCCTTTTTGATCAACCACAGTCGCATACGCCTTCTCTGATAGAATAATAGAAGAGTTCGCCTCATCTAGTAAAAAACTAGGCATAGCCATCATCTCATTAGTCTCCTTCTGTATCAATGTATCTACTACTAAGGGCGTGTACCCTATACGCAGATTAGGCACTCTGAATATAGAGCTGAATAGTTGCCCTAAGATAGCTCCTATTGGTTCACGTTGTAACTCTGCTTTTAAGAAATTCTCTTTTAATAAAGACATCGCATTCTCTATTGTGGCATCTACTAGACTGATAATACCGAATCCTTTCAGCACCCAACTCTTCTGAGGAAACTTCTCTTTCCACAACTCTAGATTATCAAAATTATCTTCTAGTAGCTCGATATCTTCCTTAGTCAGCATGACCGCATCTTCTGTAGGCACTACCTCTACGAAGTCTGCATTATACAGTACTCTATAATGATGGATAATCCCCTTAGCGTCTGGCAAGTCTACAAACAGAGGACGAGTTAAGTCAAATGTCGCCTTAAAATAATGATTCATGATAATACAACAGCACGCTATATAATACTGCTGTTGGTTAAAATCTCTGATCTCTATATTATAGTTACCACCACTCTCCTCGATAATCTTTCTAAACCTTCTACTGTGATTAAACATCAACTTCTGAAGAGGCATCCCCACTGCCTTAATCTCATTATCCGTCAAGGCTATCGGAAATAATATCTCTAGTAACTCCCCTATCAATGCCTCATGTTCTACTAATAGATTATAATCTTCTATGATCTCAAGCAAACATGGCACTTCATTGATACGACCTAATAAGTCTCTAAAATACGTCTTCTTCATTTCATTCTTCTCAGGATCATCGATAAAAGCTTGCATAGCTTCCACCAGACGGTGAAAAGAAAATTTGATATCAAACGGGGTATAATCAAAAGTGGCGAGTCTCATAATATGTTAGGTGCTTTAGGAGATAAAGATACGAAATTCTCACTTTTACATTACACTTATCACATCCTCTAATTTTCCTATTTCACAACAATATCAAAACTAAAAACCTGAAATCTAAAAAAATCGTACTTTTGCCTCAAATTTCTAGAACGAATATGATTAAAATAGGCAATATAGAACTACCAGATCATCCATTGTTATTAGCTCCAATGGAGGATGTTAGTGACCCACCTTTTCGCCGTCTTTGTAAGAAGCACGGTGCAGATCTAATGTACTCAGAGTTTATCTCTTCTGAAGGATTGATTAGAGATGCGATGAAAAGTAAAATGAAATTAGACATCTTCGACTATGAACGCCCTGTAGGGATACAGATATTCGGTGGTGATGAAGAAGCGATGGCAGAATCTGCTCGAATCGTAGAGACTGTACAGCCAGATTTAGTTGATATTAACTTTGGTTGTCCTGTAAAGAAAGTGGTATCTAAAGGAGCAGGTGCGGGGGTACTAAAAGATATTGACTTGATGATTCGCCTGACTAAAGCTGTAGTACAGAGTACTCACTTACCTGTGACAGTGAAGACACGTCTAGGATGGGATGAGGAATCTATCAATATTGACGAAGTAGCAGAGCGCTTACAAGATGTAGGGGTTCGGGCATTGACTATACATGCACGTACTAGAGCGCAGATGTATAAAGGTCATTCTGACTGGACACATATAGAGCGCATTAAGAACAACCCACGTATCCAGATTCCTATCTTCGGGAATGGAGATATAGACAGCCCACAGAAAGCCTTAGAGTACAAAGAGACTTTTGGGTTAGACGGTATGATGATCGGTCGTGCTGCTATTGGTTATCCGTGGATATTCGATGAGATCAAGCACTTTTTTAACACAGGAGAGATACTACCTCCTCCTACTATCAAAGATAGATTAGAAGCTGCTAAAAATCATTTGATCTGGTCTATGGAATGGAAAGGAGAGCGATTAGGTATCGTAGAGATGAGACGTCACTACACTAATTACTTTAAAGGAATACACGGTTTTAAACCACATCGTTTAAAATTAGTGACTACTGATGACCCTATCGAGTTATTATCCCTATTCGATAGAATAGCAGAAGAATATAAAGACTACGTAATAGAGTAAATCTTATACATAAAAAAACCACCTAATAATAGGTGGTTTTTTCTCTTTTTCAAAACAATTTCTATACTGTAGTCTCTGATTCACAGACTTACTAAATGAAATTATTCACATAATTACTAGCGCATAATTATGTTATCACTAACTATACCAAAATGTCCTCTGAAGCGAACTATTTTTATTGGTTTCTGTTTATAAACGCATTTCTGACTCCGTTAGTATTACGCTGCTGGAAAAATACCATATTTAAACAACTGAAACCATCTATCTACATATTCACTGTTAAAGTCTAGCACCTTCATCACTTCTCTACTAAACTCTGTAGCTCCTATACCACTAGCTGTTACTACATTTTGATCTCTTACCACGAGCTGATCTACATAGTTCTTCTCTCCGTGATAAGTAGGTACAAATCCTTTCATATAGAACAAGGCATTACTCGTATGCTTCACGTAGTCTAGCATACCTTTCTGAGCTAAATAAAGCGTAGCTCCACAAATAGCAGCTATTGGTAACTGGTATTTATAAATCCCATAAACTACCCTATCAATAGCATTAAAGTTATTTGTACTCTTTTCCCACATCTCTCCTCCTGGCAGTATTAAAAGTTTCAGTGTAGAGATGTCTATATCCTCTAGACTACAGTCTACCTTAACCTTTAACCCTCCTACCGAAGTAACATCAGCACCTGTATCAGAGACAGTTAATACCTGGTATCGACTATCTTGTATTAATTCAGGCATCAGATATCCAATCTCCCAATCTGAATATCCATCAAATAAGTAAATGTAAATATGATTTGCTTCCATCTTCTTCTTTTTCTCAAAGATATAGCAATATTGTATCAACTTAAATAAAACAGTCGCTACAAATCATAGCAAAAAAAACTCCTTTCGATTTGAAAGGAGTTTTCTACTATTCTTATTTATTTTATTTCTTTATCTGAGATAACATGTATATCTCTCTGTGGAAATGGAATCTCGATATTAGCATCATCTAAAGCATTCTTCACTATCTGCTGAATCGCGAATACTGTATCCCAGTAATTAGCTTTATCCATCCATACACGTACATTTAAGTTTACAGAGCTATCTGCTAAACTATTCACAAAAATGATTGGCTTCGGATCTTGCTTCACCTCTTTGTGCTTCGCTAATGCTTCTTGGATAACATTCTGTGCTGTCTTAATATTAGTATCATATGAGATACCTACTACGAAGTCATATCTACGTGAAGATATATCACTATAATTAGTAATCACAGAATTGGCTAAAGGTCCATTAGGACTAAAAATCTTTAATCCAGTAGGTCCTGTTAGAGTAGTATATAACAAATCTATCTTATCTATAGTACCTTCTGTACCACTAGTATTAGATACATAATCCCCAACCTTAAAAGGTTTAAACAATAAGATTAATACTCCTCCTGCAAAGTTAGATAAACTCCCCTGAAGCGCTAAACCAATAGCTAAACCAGCAGAGGCGAATATCGTTAAGAACGATGTCGTCTGAATACCCATAGTAGAAGCAGCAGTTAATATCAATAAGATATATAAAACCACTTTAATAATGCTCAATAAGAATCCCCTTAAAGACTTCTCCATATCACGCTTTTCAAAACGACGACCTAATCCTTTTAAAATAGCTTTAACAATAAAACTACCAATAACTAGTATTAATATTCCAACACCGATTTTAGGTAGAGCTCCCAAAGTATTAGTAATCATATTCTCTATTCCTCCAGCAAATTTTTCCATAACATTTTTTTTATTTTTATTTACAATTTCATTTTCTTAGCGATTCCCTTTGGGATACCATCTTTATGGATCATGATATCCGTTGTTTTATACTTCACGAACTCTTTACTCATATACATATATCCTTTATAGTCATTCGTAGTTCCCCAAGAGTTCTTGATGATATAGTACTCTCTACCTTTTTGATCTTTAGCGATACCTACGATGTGCATTCCGTGATCATCTGTAGTCGTATAGTTATCGAATGCCTCTTGACGCATCTCAGGAGTTACTTTTCTCTCTGATTTTGGTCCATTAAACATTTCTTCTTTCTCTTCAGCAGACATATCCTCCCAATCCTTCTCAGGAACGAAAGCTACACCATTCTTCCAGCTAAAGTATTTCTCACTCACATCACCAGCCCATGCTACAGTAAATCCGTTATTTACAGCGTGATCGATGATCTCAGTTAGCTCCTGCATTGGTACATTATACACTTGATTAAAAGCCCAGTTATCAGGCACTAATAATACAAACTTCTCGTACATAGGGTAGTTTAGGTCTGATCCTATCTCTACATAATCATCAGCGTTGATCCCTACTACTTCTTTTGCGAAGCTCTGTGGAGTATACTTTTTACCTTCCCATGTAAACTCCTTAGGAGCCTCTCCTAGATAAGCGTCTATAGCAGCAGTATATGCTTTCTCCCAGTTCGGAGTTAATTTTTTATTAGGGTTAGACACTACCGCCTTTAAGATACCTTCTTGTACCGCAGCCATCTCTCCAAATTTATTAATCGTCGTACCATAGTTCAGTCCATCATATACAGACTGAGGTACTGCTCCATACATTCTATACATATTCATCACATCGTGAAACGCACCACCATCACCTAGCGTTACCGCACCATGCATTCTTACATACATTTTTCCTTTTTCGATATATGCATTACGAGCAGAGAATATCTGAGAAATCTCTACAGGGCGTTTTCCCATTCTCATCATTTCTGACTCGATAAATGAGTTCGCAGAGTAAGACCAGCATGTCCCTGAAGAACCTTGATTTTTCACAGAAGTGTTTTCAATATTCACTACATCTGTAAACGTGTAAAGCTCTTTACTCTTTGCACTTGCATTTAATTTTAATGAGTTTACTAAGTTATCTTGCGCTACTGTAGTAACAGAATATCCAGCCGACAACATAAGGGCTAAAACCCATGCTTTTAATTGATTTTTATACATATCGTTAGGTTTGTTAGAATCGTAAAGATAAAAAAAGTGATTTAAACAGCCTTACCTTCTACCACAAAACTACATTTCTTTAGCATATTCATACAAAATCGTCTGAATAACTACTTCATTAACACTCTTTCACTCCATCTCACTCCCCATTAACTCATTTTCGTTACATCCTACTATTACACTCCTCTAGATTTAGCTATAGTTACTATGATTACAGTATGCTCACCATATGTTCGGGTAGTGATAGGCTATTTTTGGTACTTTTAAGCCGACCAAATGCCCATCACTAGCCGACCACAAGCCGACCACCCCTCAAAAAGTGGTAAAAAACACCCTATAATCATTCTTTTATTAACCTATATAAGAAAGGTAAATGTCACGTTTATAAACGAAAAGTCGTATAATAAAAAAACAGTGTATCTATATTCTAGAATACACTGTCTTAACATACTAACTGAATAGTATAAAGTCTCTTTTCAATTAATAGAAAGAGTACATATATTTTATTTTGAATAACTATAAGTAGTTACAACTTCTATGTCATTAGACAACCAATCCGGAACATATTTACCATCAACATAATCACCAAAATCCATTTGTCTAGTTCCTTTTAAAACTGTTTTAGTAGGATAATTATTCTCGTCATAAGAGTAAGTTATTTTTAAGTCATCCAGTACAATTCCATCTTTATTCGTATAAGTATAAGCAATAGGATTATTATTAGGCAACAATTCTTTAGCCATTTTTAACTCTGCTGGTACGCTTGGACTAGCAAGATTTAATTCAACACCATCTAATAAATCAATAACTCCTGCAGCTCTTAATGTGTGGAATCCAAAGAAAGGTTTGTCGTCATACGTAATTTTAATTACATACTCTTCCATCTCCTTATTATAAGCAAGGATTTCAGATGGATTCTTTTTGTTGTCATACTTAAGTACTTTACCATATTTATAAGCCGAGTTTTGGTATACCAATAAATCTTTTATCAATATCACCTCTTTAGGAGTAGTGATTTTCTCTACTTTCTTATTACTTCCGTATGCTATATCTCCTTTACTATTTTCAAAGATACTACCATCCTTCTTACGTTTAATATATTCAATAGAAGTAAGTTTACCATCTGCTGCATAACTCAGGTTAAACGTTTTGTCTTCTTCCTTATCTCCATCTTCATAAACAACTACATCTATCTTCTCAATGTTCTTAATGACTTTATTAGGTTCTGTTGTCGTAGGTGTACTATTATCATCTGAACTACATGATGATACTCCAACAAATGCAAGTGCTGCTAAAGCACTAAAAATAATCTTTTTCATAGCTAATTTATTTTTATGCAAATTTAAGTTAATAAATACATTTATTAAAAACACAAAACAATTATTCTGTTTTTATCATCAAAATAAACCAACAATTATACTAATCACATATTTAAAAGTGGTTTTTAACATAAATCAAATAATTATACCAAAACGACAAAATAAAAATAGTGGCATAAAAAAACAGTGTATTTCTGATATCAGAAATACACTGTTTTTAATTATTAGTATGCTATATATTACAACGTTTCTTTCAACCAACGAAAGAATTCACCTTGCCATACTTGTGCGTTTTGTGGTCTTACTACCCAGTGATTTTCATCTGGTAAATATAAGAATCTACTTTTCACACCTCTTAATTGAGCAGCTTGGAATGCTTCTTGTCCTTGTCCAATTGGCACACGGTAGTCTTTACCACCTTGGATAATTAGGATAGGCGTATTCCACTTATCTACATTATTAATAGGGTTAAAGTTAGTGTATGCATTCTGAGCATCCTTATTATCTTTTTCCCAGTATGCTCCACCTGTATCAAAGTTAGGGAAGAATACCTCTTCTGTAGTACCGTACATACTTACTAAATCAAATACTCCACAGTGTGAAATAAACGATTTGAAACGGTTCTCATGGATACCTGCTAAGTAGAATACTGAATATCCTCCATAACTAGCTCCTACAGCTCCTAATCTATCTCTATCTACATACTTCTCTTTCGCTACGTCATCAATAGCTGCTAAGTAGTCTTGCATTGGTTTTCCAGCCCAGTCTTTAGAGATTGCTTCATTCCACTCTACTCCATGTCCTGGCATTCCTCTACGGTTAGGAGCTACTATAATGTATCCCTCTGCTGCCATTAATTGGAAGTTCCAACGGAAAGAATAGAACTGAGACAATGCTGACTGTGGTCCTCCTTGTGCATATAACAATGTTGGATATTTTTTGTTTGGATCAAAGTTAGGTGGATATACTACCCAAGTAACCATATCTTTACCATCTACAGTCTTCACGATTCTCTTCTCACTCTTGCTCAATGCAATCTTAGAATAAGCATCATTATTCACTTTAGTCACTTGATTCCAAGTCTTCTTAGCCATATTATAAGCATATACCTCAGAAGCATGGTTAAAGTCTGTACGAGTCACTAGTGCTACATCTCCTGTCACATCTACGATGCTCGTCACGTCAAAGTTACCATCAGTGATTTGTCTTACGTTGATAGCGATACGTGTTCTACCAGGGAAGTTCACTTCGAACAACTGTACAGTACCACCTACAGCTGCGATAAAGTAAATCTTCTTACCATCTTTACTCCATCTGTAGCTATCTACTGTACCATCCCATCCTGCAGTAAGATTCATTTTGATTCCATTGTAGTCAACAATGATATCATTCTTATCAGCCTCATATCCATCACGCTTCATCTGTAACCAAGTTAGGTGTCCTTCTGGAGAGTATGTAGGATGTGTATCGTATCCTTTATTTTCTTCTGTTAAGTTCTTAGTCTGTTTAGTCGCTAAGTCGTATAAGTATAAGTCAGTATTCGTACTTGTAGCGTAGTCTGTACCAAACTTCTTCTTAGACACATATACGATACCTTTACCGTCAGGAGTCCATACATAATCTTCGTCACCACCGAATGGCTTCTGTGGTGCATCATAAGGTTCGTTACCTAAAATATCAATCTTAGCCTCTTTATTATCTGTAGGTGCATATAACACGTGGTTATGTGTACCATCATTCCACGTATCCCAATGTCTATAGTCTAATCCGTCATATACATACGCATCAGACTTCTCCATAGTCGGATAAAGATCTTTACCTAATACTTTATTAATCTTAACAGCCTCATCGAATAAAACTAATTTTCCATCAGGAGAAATGTTTTTATCATTAAGTAAGTGTTTGTATTCCTTAATTTCAACAGGAGTACCTCCAGTTACAGGAATTTGATAAGTCTTAGAATCAAACTTATCTTCTGTCATATTAGCGTGGCTTACTTTGTAGATTAAGTTTTTACCATCTTTAGTAACTCCTACTGGACTTACTCTACCTAATTTCCACAGAAGCTCTTTAGTCATTACTTCTTGAGAAAAAGCAGATAAACTCGCTAAGCTTAAAGCAAATAAGAATATTTTTTTCATTGTTAGGGTTTTATTAAAGCGTAAAAATAGGCTTTTCTTTTGATTTTGCTCGAAAGTTAACTAATTCTCTTAGTCTAGACATTCTTTCTTATACAAACGACAACAAATAGTGTACTCTAATAAATAATGCACTTCTATAATACTGAGCGTAGATTTAATTAATAGTATTATTGATAATAAAAAAGTAAAAAAACAACCTAAACGATAATAATTGAATTTCACACCATTATAGTACGTTATTTTTTTTTAAAATCGTCTTGATTTGAAAAAAAAAGAGGTATTTTCACGCTCAAATTTGATTTACATGAAAAACAATAAACTTTTTATAGCGATCATCATTGCGCTAGTACTTGGTGTAATCGTTGGAAGTATTTATCACTATTCATTCCCAGAATACAAATTAGGATTTGCAGAAAACATTAAATTATTAGGTACTATCTTCATCCGTTTAGTACAGATGATTATTGCTCCACTAGTATTTTGTACCCTAGTAGTAGGTATCGCCAAAATGGGAGATATGAGTATGGTAGGAAGAGTAGGTGCTAAAGCAATGGGATGGTTCATCACTGCTTCACTAGTCTCTCTAACGATAGGTTTAGTATTAGTGAACTGGTTCAAGCCAGGTGTCGGAGCTAACTTTGATTTAAACAATGTCTCAGGAGCTAGTGACTTACTAACTAAAACTGATTCATTAAGCTTACAATCATTCGTAGAACACTTAATTCCAAAAAGTATATTCGAAGCCTTTGCCCATAATGAAATTCTTCAGATAGTAGTGTTCTCAGTATTCTTTGGAATCGCGCTATCTACATTAGGTAAAAAAGGAAAATCAGTAATCAAATTATTTGACAAAATATCAGAGGTAGTCTTAAAGATGGTAACTTATATCATGTGGACTGCACCTCTAGGGGTATTAGGAGCTATCGCAAGTGCAGTAGCACTATACGGTCTTTCTATTTTCTTAACGTATGGTAAGTATCTATTAGCCTTCGCATCAGGATTGGCTGTTTTATGGGCAGTCTTAATCTTAGTTGGTTACTTGATCATCGGTAAAGATGTATGGAGACTGTTAAAAGCAATCAAAGAGCCTCTACTAATCGCCTTCTCTACAACTAGTAGCGAGGCAGTATTCCCAAAATTAGTAGAGCAATTAAAAGCTTACGGATGTTCTCCAAAAATCGTATCATTTACCTTACCTTTGGGGTACTCATTTAATCTAGATGGAAGTATGATGTATTTAACATTCGCTTCTATCTTCATTGCTCAGATATATGATGTACATATGAGCCTAGCAGATCAAATCTTGATGCTGTTAGTCCTAATGGTAACAAGTAAAGGTGTAGCAGGAGTACCTCGTGCTTCACTAATCGTTATCGTAGCTACATGTGCTATGTTTAATATCCCACCAGAAGGAATTGCGTTTATTTTACCGATCGATCACTTCTGTGATATGGGAAGAAGTATGACTAATGTATTAGGAAATGCTTTATCAACTGCTGCGATAGATAAATTTGAAACAAACAATGAACAAACTAAACAATTAAGTTAGATTACAGAACATAAAAGCACTATGGACGAATTTTCAATAGCACAACTTATAAACCCTGAATTCTATATAAACTTACAGATAGCAGGACATTCAATAGGTATATATGTCGTATTATTTATTGTATTTGCAGAGACAGGCTTATTCGCAGGTTTCTTTTTACCAGGAGATAGTTTACTTTTCTTATCAGGGATATACAGTACAGCTCTAATGGCTGAAGTAGTACCGATAGAAAGTGACTTCTTAAATGTAGCCTTATTATCTACTCTAGTCGCCTTGGCAGGTATCCTCGGTAACAGTTTTGGGTATTGGTTCGGTAAAAAGAGTGGAAACTATCTCTACAATGTCAAAGACAACTTTATCTACAAGAAGAAATACTTATACGAATCTAAGGTATTCTTCGAAAGACATGGAGGAAGAGCAATTATATTCGCTCGTTTCTTACCAGTAGTAAGAACATTCGCTCCTATTATAGCAGGTATTGTACACATGGACATCAAGAGGTTCATGCTATACAATGTGATCAGTTCTTTCTTATGGGCTACTACATTAATCTTTGCAGGTCACTACCTACAAGTATGGTTATTAGACAGCTATGATATAGACTTAAAACACTACATCGAATACATTATCTTATTCTTAGTATTAGTGACTACATTACCTATCGTAATGAAAGTGATTAAAAGCAAGAAGAAGGATAAAGAAGAAAGCGAAGAGATATAATATATAAAGGAAGTAAAGTCTGTTGTACTTTACTTCCTTTTTTTAATCCTTTACAGCTACTTTTAATAAGAAAAGGTCTCTTAACATGAGACCATAAAATAAGGCTTGTATCGTACGATACAAGCCTTATTTATTAAGATATATTAAATCTCTATTCTATCCTATTGGTGCGATTTCGAAGACTAACCCTTCTACTTTCTCATCTACAGGTATCTGACAACTTAGTCTACTAGTAGGTTTAACATTACGAGCATCTGAATCTAACAGTGCGTCTTCTTCGTCACCCTTCTCTGGTAATTCTACTTCATCTCCATTAATCATATAGCATTGACAAGAAGCACACATCAACATACCTCCGCATATACCGAATGTACCGTCTTCTGCTAGTTCATAAGCACGAACAACTTCCATCATATTCATCCCCATATCTGTTGGGGCATCTATAACGTGAGTCTCACCTTCGCGATCGATAATGGTTACTTTAATATCCTCAGCCATAACTAGTCTATAGATTTCACTACTGCTTTTTCTGCTTCTTTACGTGTACCATCGAATCCGTTGATACCTGATACAGTAGTATATTTTAATACAAATTTCTTACCTGGATTCAACATATTGAACACACTCTGACACATCAAAGTAGCTTCGTGGAATCCACATAGAATTAATTTTAACTTACCTGGGTAAGTATTGATATCACCAATCGCGTAAATACCAGGTATGTTTGTTTGATAATCTAATGCATTATTAACCTTAATAGCATTCTTTTCAATCTCTAATCCCCAATCTGCAATAGGTCCTAACTTAGGTGTTAAACCAAATAATGGAATAAAATAATCACAAGCTATTTCGCGTTTCTCTCCATCGATATCTACGACAACCGCTTCTAATTTATCTGCTCCTTTTAACTCAACAACTTCGCCTGGAGTTAACATATTAATCTTTCCTTGGTCTTTAAGAACCTGTACTTTCTCTACAGAGTCTAATGCTCCACGGAATTCATTACGTCTATGTACCAGACTTACTTCAGCAGCTACATCTGCTAAGAAAATACTCCAATCTAGAGCAGAGTCACCCCCACCAGCAATAACTATTTTCTTACCAGCGAACATTTCTGGTTTTTTAACGAAGTATTCTACTCCTTTATCTTCATAGAATGCAAGATTCTCTATCTCTGGTTTACGAGGTTCGAAAGATCCTAAACCACCAGCGATAGCAACTGCTTTACCATGATGTTTTGTCCCCTTGTTAGTTGTCACGATAAACGTACCATCTTCTAACTTCTCAATATTCTCCGCTACTTCATTTAATGTAAAGCCAGGTTGAAACTGCTTTATTTGTTCCATTAAATTATCTACTAGCTCACCAGCTCCAACGCTAGGATATCCTGGAATATCAAAGATTGGTTTCTTAGGATACAATTCTGTTAACTGTCCTCCTGGTTGTGGAAGTCCATCGATAAGATGGCATTTTAGTTTTAATAATCCTGCTTCGAATACAGCGAACAGACCAGTAGGGCCCGCTCCAATAATTATTATATCGGTCTCAATCATGATGTAGTTCTTTAGTGCAAAGGTATCCTTTGCGAAATTTATTAAAAATGATAAAAGTCAATCTTAAGTAACTAATGCTAATAAAGCCTTAAATTACTCAAGATTGACTATGTTATTTTTATCCCACATTAACTACAGATTCGATCTCTGGAGCATACTTTTTAATCGTAGTCTCTACTCCAGCACTTAAGGTCATTTGATTAACACTACAAGCCGTGCAAGCGCCTTCTAGGCGAACTTGTACAACTTTGTCATCTTGAATATCAATAAGAGTGATATCTCCACCATCTGCTTGTAAAAATGGACGGATCTCATCTAACGCCTTTTCTACATTCTGTTTTATAGTTTGTGATGCCATATATTTTTCTTGTATTAAGTCTTATTTTTTAGCAACTGATGAACATCCTGCCATAGTTGTAATTTTGATAGCTTCAGTAGCAGGTAATGACTCATTTCTCAACACTACTTGTTCTACTACATTTCTGCTTAAATCTTCGAATACCTTTGCGATGATAGTATCGTTTTGTAACGCTGCTGGACGACCATAATCACCAGCCTCACGGATACTCTGTACGATAGGTACTTCTCCTAAGAAAGGAACATCTAAGTCTGCTGCTAAGTTCTTAGCACCATTCTCACCGAAGATATAGTATTTGTTATTTGGTAATTCTTCTGGAGTGAAGTATGCCATATTCTCAACGATACCTAATACAGGAACATTGATACTCTCTGACATAAACATTGATACTCCTTTTTTAGCATCAGCTAGCGCTACTGCCTGTGGTGTAGATACCACTACAGCCCCTGTAATAGGAAGAGACTGCATAATAGATAAGTGAATATCTCCTGTACCTGGAGGTAAGTCTAATAATAAGAAGTCTAGTTCTCCCCAGTCTGCATCAAAAATCATTTGATTTAATGCTTTTGCAGCCATAGGTCCTCTCCAGATGATAGCTTGGTCTCCTTTTGTAAAGAATCCGATAGAAAGGATCTCTACTCCATACGAAGATACAGGCTTCATCTTAGAGCGCCCTTCTACTTCTACTGAAATAGGTTTAGCTCCTTCTACGTCAAACATAATTGGCATAGATGGTCCATAGATATCTGCATCTAACACTCCTACTTTAAAGCCCATATTAGCCAAACTAGCAGCTAAATTAGCAGTAACTGTAGATTTACCTACTCCCCCCTTACCAGAAGAAATAGCAACAATGTTTTTTATACCAGGAATAGCTTTTCCCTTAATCTCAGGCTTTTCAGGAGCCTCTACTTTTATATTTACTTTTACTTTCGCCTTGTCATATACTTGATCGTGAATTACTTTCATCACGTCAACTTCTGCTCTTTTCTTAATGTGTAAAGCTGGTGTACTAAGTACTAAGTCCACTACTACTTCGTCTCCGAAAGTCATTACATTACTTACAGCTCCACTCTCCACCATATTTTTTCCTTCTCCAGCTAGAGAAATGCTCTCTAAAGCCTTAAGGATTTCTTTTCTATCTAATTTCATTATATGCGATTCGTTTTCAACAATTTAATATAAATTCTGACTAACGCAAATATAGTGGGAATATTTGAACTTTTAATGTTAATATATTCTAAATACAAATAATGTTATAACTAATATTTATAGTGTATTTGTATTGAAAAGTTTAAGCTTGTTTTCCATAAAAGAACGATTATAAGCGTTCTTAATCAAAGCAAATTGAGAGTTCAATAATTGATTTTTTGAAGCATTAAATGAGAAAATATCAACCTTTCCATTCTCATACTTTGCTTGTGTTGTACTGAATGATTTCTCTGATAGCTCAATACTTTTTTGAAGCTGTTTTGCGATATTTTCTAACTGTGCAATTTCTGCTTTTAGCTCTGTAATTTGATTGTTTAGATTAACTTCATTCACCTTTATTTGCAAGGTATTCAAACGTATTTCTTCATTTTTCACTCTTACTTGTCTACGTATATTTCCACCTTGAAATACCGGTATACTCAATCCAAAACTAACGTACTGACTCTTGTTATCTCCCATCTGTTTTGAGAAAGAATTAGTACGCAATTCTATATCACTATTAAAGGGTTTTGAATAGAAAGAACCATATTGATAATTCCCTACTAATCGAGGTAAACTCTTAGACCTAATCAGTTTCTTCTCTTGTTCTAAAACTTGTTGTTTCAGTCTAGTTTTTTCTAGTGTTGGATTAAACTCATATCCTTCTATTTGTGCTATAGATTCCTCCTTTTGTACCACACTAAACTCATTCACTCCTAAATCTTCTATATTTAATAAATGAAGTAGCTTTAGTTTCTGATTCAATAAAGTATTCTCTGTCTGCTCTATACTAATAGTCTCACTGTGATAGATGTATTCTATATCATAGAAATCACTTTTAGGTTTGGCACCAGCTTCTACTTCTTTCTGTACACGCTCTAAGTTAGCCTTACTGTTAATTAATTGTTGTTGTTGTATTTCTAAAAAAGACTGTGAACCTATAATCTCATAAAATAACTCAAGAATAGCAGTCTGATATTGAAATAAGACTTCTTCATTCTCTAATTTAGCATAATCAATAGCTAGGTTATCTTTCTTGTATTGTATAAAATTACTAAAGTCAAATAATGTAACTCCAGCATCTAATGAAGCTCTTGTAGACTGAATATTAGAACTCACACGACTATTCGTAACAGGATCAATAGCAGATCCAAAATTATAAGACTGTGCCCCGTTCACTCCTATATCGGGCAAATAATAAGAAGCCACACTTTGCTTTCTACTTTCAGCAACTTTAGTCTCTAAAGCAGACACCATCAATCTTAAACTATTCTCTTTTCCTTTTTCTACACAGTCCTCCAAAGTCCACTGCTCTTGAGCTACTCCTGCAATACTAAACAAAATAGTCAATACTAAACACCAACTCTTACTCATACTTTATATATTTTAAAACATCAATACGTGTCGCTTTATAAGCCTTCCATATAACTAGTAGTATCGATAAAATAAACAAACTACTAAACGCTACTATAAAAGGCATTACCGTTATCACTTCACGGTATGCAAAATCTTCTAACCACAGATGAACAGCAAAATAAACTGGGTAAATTGATATGCAGAATCCAAGTACACAATAAAGTACAAAGCTTCTCGATAATGCAACAATTAAACTTCTCGAATCTGCCCCCATAACTTTTCGGATGGCAACTTCTTTTAATCTATTCTCGATACTAAACGACACAATAGACAATAGCCCTACAAGTGCTGTAAATACAGATATACTCATTAGTGCAAAGAACAATGTTTTTTGATACGTTGCTTGACGATACGTATTGGCAAACTGTTCGTCCGCAAAGCCATATTCCATAGGATATACTGGTTCTACACGATCTTTCCAAAACTTCTCAATATTAATTAACGTACCTTGTACATCATCTGTCTTAAGCTTGACAGATATAGTCTCTAATAGATGATGAAACCATCCTACTGAGTCACCTAAGAAGTAAGTCTGAGGGGATACTTCCTTATTAAAACCGTGTACATTAAAATTCTTGACAACACCAATGATCTGAAATACTCTATTGTTCCAACGAATCTCCTTACCAATCACTCCTTCTTTCAAATTAAATGCCTTCTCAAAAGCTTCATTAACTAAAACCTTTTCACTATTATCCGTTTGTAACTCTGGATCAAAAAACCTCCCTTCCTTTAATTGAACTCCCATTACGTCTAAAAAGCTATGATCTATGACTATATTACCACTCTGTAGCGAAACATCTCCTATAAAATTAGTTGAAGCACTTCCTACTTGTTGTCCAATATTAAAAGAATGAGCAGACACTCCTTCTACCCCCTTAATCTTTAAGAAGTCATCTTTAAAGTCCCTGAATACCTCATCTCGATTTTGGAATCCTGATAGTTCGTATTCTATATTTACAATTTGCTCTCCTTTAAACCCAAGGTTTTGATTAATGAGATACGTTATTTGTTTATTCATAAACAAAGCTATAGTCAAAAAGAAGAAGGCAATGACAAATTGTAAGACTAAGAAGATATTACGAATAACGACTCCTGATTTACTTCTCACAAAGTTCCCTTTTAGCACTTTCAATGGATTAAAAGATGCCGCAAAAAGAGCAGGTAATATAGCTGATAATAAAAGTATAACAACTACCACAACAAACAATTCAACTATAAAATCACTTATATAGAAAACAAGTGTTCTATCTACTAATAAATTAAAATAAGGCAACAGTAATTCAACTAAAAATAAAGCGATTATAAATGACATGAGAACTGTCAAAAGGGATTCAAACACAAATTGACTGATTATATTTGATTTCGAACCTCCTAATGCCTTTCGAATACCGACTTCTCTTGCGCGCTTAAAGCTCTGTACCATGTTTAAGTTAACAGCATTAAAAATAGACAATAGCAATAACAACAAAGAAACAACCAACATACTCGTCAAGATTTTCTTTGCATTACCCCCACTTCCATATATCTGAGATTTCGGATTAAGATGAGCTGATTCTAAATCAAAAAACACGTACTGATCTTCCTTCATATACTTCGCGCGATACTCGTCTTCAGTAATTCCCTCACTTTTAGCATAACTTGTTAAGAAAGGTTGATAAAGCGTATTGATAATTCTGTCTTTTACTATGTTGAGTTGAACTCCCTCTTTTAATTTTATCAGTATATTATAATTATAATCTCCGAAAACATTGATATTATCTTTAATCATCTTCTCAGCTCCATAGGACACAAGTGCATCTGGTGCATTAGATGTGGAAGAAGGTATTTTATAAACTAAACGAACAACAACACGCATACCTCCATCCAAGACTATTTCTTTACCAGAAGGATCTACACCTTCCCCAAACAAGCGAGCTGCTTGTTGATGCTCTAATGCAATAGCATTGTCTTTATTCTCCTTATAACTCTTAATAGACCCATATACTGCAGGAAAGGGAAACATATCGAGATAAGAAGCTTGATGATCAGCTATATTAAATATAAAATCTTGCTTATCTCCAACTTCAATACTCTTTCTACTAGTAAAGTTCCACAAAAAAGTATATGATTCAACAACATCTGATAACTCGTCAATTTGCGTCGCCATAGGAGCAGGTAACCAAGGGCTTATTTCCCCTCCTTCAAACCCCGCACTATAAACCTCATATACTCTATCTTTGTAAGGATTCCATTGATTATAACTATGTTCATTTTGCCAATACATTAATACCAATATTAAGGCACTTATCCCCATAGATAATCCCAAAACATTCAGAATAGAAAAGAATTTATTCTTCCAAAAATATCTTAGATATAATTTAAACCAGTTGTTAATCATTAGAATCCCTATTAATTAATCTATATTTTTTACTTGTCCTGAAGACGAAGTGTTTGAACTAACTATCTTAGCTCCTCCTGAATATTGAACACGTCCTGAAGAACTCGCTCTACCAGATACCTCCTCAGTTACATTAAACACCATAGAACCTGATGAGCTAGCTTTACCTTCTAGTGTTTTAGTTGTAAAGCTAGATCCTTTAATAGAACCACTACTAGAAGCAGAAGCGCTCACAGAATCAGCATTCCCAGATAAACTCAACCTAGCAGAGCTACTAGCTCCGAAGTCCCCAGTTTTAGTCTTTAATGAAATATCTACACTTGCTGAAGAACTAACACTTGCAGATGATTTCTTTGTCACCTCAAAACTACCTTCTATTTTAGAAGAAGAACTTGCCTCTATAGATAGGTTATCTGCTTGTACTAACTCTCCTCTAAACCTTGCTGAACTACTCGTTTTTACATCAAATGATTTAGCAACAGCTTTGTTCAATAAGTTAAACTTAGCAGAAGAAGACAACCTTACCTCTTCTAAACTAGGGTTATTTATAGTAACTACTACTTTTCCAAAATCTCTAATATTGATACCGTTCTTCCATTTTTTATTAGTTTTTTGATCAATGAAGATATCTAACCCTCCAGTAATTGTCGTTTCTGTCTTGACATCTTTCATATTCTCAGATTTCTCTACTTCCACTACTACACTCTTAGCTCCTCCATAAGTAAAGTTCACTTCTATTCCTTGAGAAGCTTTTACAGATTTAAAATCACTAACTTGACGCGTTTCTTTTGATTGTGCGAACACACTTCCTCCTACTAATAAGAAGAACATTACTATTTTTTTCATATTTAAATTTGTTTTATGGTTATTCATATTTTATATATTTCAGTACATTGATCTTTGTTGCTGACCATGCCTTTAAGAACACAACTACGCCTGTTAATATTAGTATCACAATCAAGCAAATGATAAATGGTTCTACACTAATATCGATTCTAAAAGCATAATCACTCAACCATTTGTTTAAGAAATAATAACTAGGGAATATAGCAATACCAAAACCTACTAGACACATCACTACATACTGTACAGACAATTGTTTTAATAAGCTAGAGGAACTAGCCCCCAGCACCTTGCGAATAGCTACTTCTTTTAGGCGGTTATTAATATTAAAAGAAGCCAAACTATACAATCCAAACAAAGCAATAAACACAACTATTCCATTTAGTGTTAAGAAAATATCTCTCTCTTTCTTTACATTATTAAATGTCTTTGCATATTGCTTATCTAAAAACTCATAACTAAAAG
The DNA here is from genome assembly GCF_001865835.1 of Myroides sp. ZB35. NCBI lineage: Bacteria > Pseudomonadati > Bacteroidota > Flavobacteriia > Flavobacteriales > Flavobacteriaceae > Myroides > Myroides sp. ZB35. The sequence goes on from NZ_CP017769.1 coordinate 886,969, forward strand.
GCTCGTCAGAGATATCCCTGTTCGCCCATATCTTCGCTATTTCATTCATTGTCTTCTCAACATTATCACCTTTAACCTTGACTGTAATCTGTCTACTATTTAATCCCACCCAAGGAATTGTTTTTAAACTAAAGAAGACTAGAGGAGCATAGTTAGATTTAAGACCATATAGATTAAAGTCCTTTACCACACCTACTATTGTCAGCTTATTACCGTTCCACTCTATTGTTTTTCCTATAGGATGCTCTTCTTTCATTTCATAGGCAGTACGTTCATTAATCAATATATTAGAGATAGAGTCAGTCGCAAATTCAGGTGATAAACCTCTTCCCTCTTTCAGCTTTATATCTAAAGTATTTAGATAATTATAGTCCATTCCTACATTAATACCCTGTATTCTATTTCCATTATGTATAAAACCTGAAGAACTACCATAACTACTCCCTATACTGATCGAAGCGATAGACATATTCTCTACTCCATTGAGCCTTGTGATCTCCTCTTTCAGAGATTGATATATATTAATCTTCTCCTCATAAGGACCTTTACTAATGAAAGGAATGACCACCACCTGATCTCCTTTAAACCCAAGATCCTTATTTAACATATAAGTTACTTGCCCATATACAATATAACTTCCAACCATAAAGAAACAAGCCACCGTAAACTGTACTATTAACATGACGTTCTTTAATGTCTTACCTTTCTTACTCTTATTTACTTCTCCTTTCAGAACTTCTAACGTTTTAAAACTAGCAGTAAATAAAGCAGGAATAATACCTACTAATAAAACAATAATCACAATGAACAATAGCAACCATGGTAGTATATAAAATACTTCTATTTCCATCTGTGAATCTAAGAATACTTTTAACCATGGCATCGTAAACTCAATCAATACAAAAGCAATAATACAAGCTAGTATAGAGGTAACTAGAGCCTCAAATAACCCTTGTAATATCAAATTCTTCTTAGTCGCACCTAATGTCTTTCTAATTCCAACTTCTCGTGTACGACCTATCGCTTGGGCAGTGCTTAAGTTGATATAATTAAATACAGATAATACTAATATCAATAAAGAAAGGCCTATCATGATATTCAATCTCCCAACATTAGTTGCTCCCTCAGGAGTACCATTTAAGTCAGAGTTATTCTGCATTCTTTGTGTTGCTAAGACATGTAGTTTATATCCTTTATTTTTTAGATTCTTAAACTCCTCCAGTGTCACACCTTCTTCTTTTTTCATATACTCCTCAAGACTCAATCCTTCATCCTTCGCTAGCGATACATACACTTGCTTAATCAAGATATCCTTTATTAGCCCTTCCACTTCGGTAGTATACTTAGCATCGTCTAACTTTAACCAAATAGTTGAGTTATAATTACCCCATTGCTCTATTCCCTCTTTCTCATATTGATCAACTGCATTAACCAGTATATTTGCCATTATTGAATTCCTGTTCTTCCCTAGTTTATACACAGCACTTACTACATATGTATCCTTATTGTATTCAAAAGATTTACCTATCGGATCTTCTTCATTGAATAATTGCTTAGCATACTCATCAGTAATAACAGCAGTATTCGGCCCATTAAATGGCTTATTCTTATCTCCTTTTACAATCTCATAAGGAAAAAAGTCAAAGATGTTAGACTTTACATATCCTACCTTTTCTACACCTTTTTTCACCCCATCTACAGTCATTGTCCCACCGCCATAATAATTATCCAAATAAGTATAATCAATGATATGTGAAGACTCTTCTTTTAACTTAGAACCAAAAGGATATGGTAACTTCATCCAGCTCGTATCTGCATTCAGAATAGACTCTACTGTGAAAATATTATCCTTATTCGGATTCGCCTGATCATAAGATGACTCTTCTCTGTAATGCACGAATGACAAGATAACAGAGGCAAAACCCACTCCTAAACTTACTAATGTTAGAATAAAATAGACTTTATTCTTCAGCACATTAGACCAATATATTTTTAACCAGTTCTTTATCATACTATTCGTATTTGATATACTTTAATACATCTACTCTAGTGGCTTTAAAAGCACGACTTATAACAATTAGTAATGTCAATATTATAATGATGACAAAACAAAATATAAATGGCCATACACTCATCTCTATTCTAAAAGCATAATCACTTAACCATTTATTCAAGAAGTAATAACTGGGAAATACAGCTATTCCAAAACCTATTAAACAAAACACAATGTACTGCCCTGTTAACTTCTGTATCAGATCTTTAGGTCTCGCACCTAATACTTTGCGTATAGCGACTTCTTTTAACCTAGAGTTAATCGTAAATGATGCCAAACTATACAATCCAAAAAGAGCAATAAAAACAACCAATAAATTCAAGACTAAAAATACTTTGCGCTCTTGTAAAGACCGTTCAAAACTCTGTGCAAAACGCTTATCTACGAACTCATAAGTAAAAGGTGAATCAGAGATATTATGTTTTTTCCAAACCTGTTCTATAGCTTCCATCGTCTCTTTAACATTCTCCGTATTTATCTTAATAGACATCTCATTCATATTGCTCCCCCATCCTTGTTCAAAATCTAATGACATAAATATCATTGGACGATAATCTTCATGCAATCCAAACAAATTAAAATCCTTTACAACCCCAACAATAGTAACTTTCTCTTCATTCCATTCAAATTCTTTTCCTAAAGCATTGTCAGTAATACCCATCATTGTTATTGCCTTTTCATTTAGCAATACATTTTTTATACTATCAGAAGCAAAATCTTGAGACAGTGCTCTTCCTTCTTTTAATTTAATATCAAATAGTTTTAAAAAATCATCATCCATAGCTGCTACACCTGCCTGTATTTGTTTGCCTTGATAAGAATATCCTACAGACGAATAATTTTTTCCGCCTATTGCCAATGACCACGCACTTGCCCCCTCAACTCCTTTTATTTTAAGAATATCTGCTTTTAGTCTTTTATAGATAGGTAGAGTATTCTCTACAAGATCTCTTTTAAGGTTATACGGTACCCCTACTATCTGATTTGCATTATAACCTAAATCCTTGTTAAGCATATAATTCACTTGTTGATTAACAATCAAAGAACCGATGATAAAAAAACAAGCAACGATAAACTGAACTGTTAGTAATGTATTCTTAAACCAAACTCCTTTCTTACTTCTTTTTATATTTCCTTTTAAAACTTCTATTGTTTTAAAACTAGAAATATAGAACGCAGGCACTGTTCCCACTAAAAAAATTACAGTTATTAGAAACAATAAAACCTGAGGCACAAATTCCAAAACATTAAACAACAATTTAGCTTTAAAAAACACTCTCAGACTAGGAAGAGCATATTCAACTATAACTAAAGAAATGATAATAGATATAAGTACTGTTACAGCTGACTCAAAATAGTTTTGCAGCATTGTACTTGCTTTATTAGCTCCTAATACTTTGCGTACACCTAACTCTTTACCCCTATTCATTACTTGTACTGTAGTAATATTGATATAATTAAATACTGACAATAACATGATAAGACTTGAAAGACCTATAGCAATATAAATTCTATTTCTATTCGCTATTCCTTCTGGCAAAGCGTTTTTTTGATTCGAATTAACTAACCGTTGTCCTTTTAAATCATGTAAATAAAATGTCAATACATAATCTTTTTCTTTTTTTAGTTCCTCTATCGTGAGTCCTTTGCTTTTTGCTACAGGAGCAATCACTTTTTCGTCGTATATACTTAATAATTGTTTCTCTATCAACTCTTTTGACTCTGGACTTTTTAATTTAATCCAAAGTGCTGAACTATAATTTCCCCAACCATTACTACCTATAGCATTTTCTACTCGTTCGTCCAAAACATTAAATACCATATTAGGATTTATAGAACTCAGTGTTTCTGCTTCCTTATAAACTCCTTTTACTGTAAATGTCTTTCCCCACAAAAGAATTACTTGCCCTACAGGTTCTTCATTTTTAAATAGATATTTCACATAAGTATCCTTGATAAATACCTGATTAGGTCCATCAAAAGGTTTTATTTTATTTCCTTGTACAATCTCAAAAGGGAATACGTCAAAAAACGCTGATTGCCCAAAACTAGCTTTTTCAAAAACTTTAGCCTCTCCATTGATCAACACTACACCTCCCTGATAATGAGCATCTAAATAACTATAAGTTTCTACACGATCTGAAATATCCTTTAAAACCTCTCCATAAGGATAAGATAATGATGGCCAGCCTTCCTCTTCACTAAACTTAGTCTCTACCATAAATACACGATCACTATCCTTGTGCCAAGTATCATAAGACATCTCTTCAGTATAATATAAATACGAAATAATCACAGCTGATAATCCTATCGCCAACCCTATGACTGTCAACAAGAAATACATCTTGTGCTTCATCGTATTGTACCAATAAATCTTTAACCAGTTTTTTATCATACTACTCGTATTTAATATATTTTAATACATCCACTCTAGTCGCTTTATAAGCACGACTGATAACAATTAGTAATGTCAATATTATAATGATGACAAAACAAAATATAAATGGCCATACACTCATCTCTATTCTAAAAGCATAATCACTTAACCATTTATTCAAGAAGTAATAACTTGGAAACACAGCTATTCCAAAGCCTATTAAACAAAAGACAATGTACTGCCCTGTTAACTTCTGTATCAGATCTTTAGGTCTCGCACCTAATACTTTGCGTATAGCAACTTCTTTTAACCTAGAGTTAATCGTAAATGATGCCAAACTATACAGTCCAAAAAGAGCAATAAAAACAACCAAAGAATTCAATACTAAGAACACATTTCGTTCTTGTAAAGACCGTTCAAAACTCTGTGCAAAACGCTTATCTACAAACTCATAAGTAAAAGGTAAGTCAGATATATTATGCTTCTTCCATACCTCCTCAATAGCCTTCATTGTTTCCTCTGCCTTATTAGCTTTTATTTTAATAGACATCTCCTTCATACCTTTCCCCCATCCATTATTAGATAGAGCAACAAATAATAATGGTCTATAATCTGCTTTAAGTCCTATCAGATTAAAATTTTTCACAACCCCTACTATAGTATGCTCACCTCCATTCCATTTGATATTTTGTCCTATTGGCTCTAATTCTCCCATTAAGGACATTGCTTTCTCATTAATCAAAACATTCCGGATACTATCACTAGCTAAATCCTTTGATAACATCCTTCCTTCTTTCATTTCAATCTGGTATAATTCCAAGAAATCATAATCTATAGCTGCTATACCAGGCTGCACATCTTTTTCTTTATAACTAAAGCCTGATGACACATACCTATATCCACCAATGTCTAATAAGCAAGCACTTACACCTTCTATATTTTTCAACTTTAGTACATCCTTTTTTAGCCGTTCATACACATCTAGCTGATTAGTCACCTCCTTTTTAAAGTTGTATTTCACTGCTACTATTTGATCTGCATTATATCCTAAATCTTTTTTCAACATATAACTCACTTGCTGATAAATAATGAAAGAGCCTATAATAAAAAAACAAGCAACAATAAACTGAACTGTTAACAATATGTTCTTAAACCACACACCTTTCTTACTCCTCTTCATATTCCCTTTTAAAACATCTATTGTTTTAAAACTAGAAATATAGAATGCTGGAAGAGTCCCCACTAAGGCTACTACTAATACTAAGAATACGATTAGTTGAAATATAAAATCTAGTATATTAAAACTCAACTGTGCCTCAAAAAAAACTCTTAAACTAGGTAAAGAGAATTCTACTATTACAAAAGACAACACTATAGAGATTAGTACCGTTATAGTTGATTCAAAATAATTTTGATACATCAGACTTAAACGATTCGCACCAAAAGTCTTACGCATCCCCACTTCCTTACCTCTATTCATTACCTGTACTGTAGTAATATTGATATAATTAAATACAGATAATAATATGATTAACACGGATAAACCTATGGCAATATATATTCTATCAACATTAGCTTTTCCTTCTGGAAGTGCATTTATATCATCAATTTTAACAAAGCGTTGTCCCTTTAAATCATGTAAATAAAAACCAAAAGAATGCTCCCCTCTACTTCTTTTATACTCGTCTACAGATATACCTTTTTTATTAGCCTCAGGCAACATGACATACTTATCATATATATCAAGTAACCTTTTTTCTATAATCTCTCTTGATTGAGCTTCCTTTAGTTTTATCCATAAAGCAGAGTTGTAGTTTCCCCAATACTCTTTTTCAACAGCTTCTTTCTCCCTTTCATCTAAATCATTCATTACGATATTAGGATTGATAGAACTTAATGTATTTGCTTCTTTAAATATTCCTTTTACTACATAAGAGACACCCCATATTACTATAGTCTGTCCTATAGGGTCTCTATCTTTAAATAAGTATTCTACATATGTATCTTTTATATATGCTTGATTTGGAGCATCAAAAGGTTGTAGTTGACTTCCACTTACTATTTCAAAAGGAAATACAGTAAAGAAATTAGACTGTACACTAATAGCCTTGGTATAAGCAAGCAGTTCTCCATTATGCACTAGCATTCCATCATCATAGCTATTATCTACATAAGAATATGCTTCTACTTCAGGAGATATTTCTTTTAATTTAGAGCCAAATGGATAAGATAACATTGGCCAGCTTTCCTCTTCACTAAACTTAGTCTCTACCATAAATACACGATCACTATCCTTGTGCCAAGTATCATAAGACATTTCTTCAGTATAATATAAATACGAAATAATCACAGCTGATAATCCTATCGCCAATCCTACTACTGTCAACAAGAAATACATCTTGTGTTTCATCGTATTGTACCAATAAATCTTTAACCAGTTCTTTAACATCTCTATTCGTATTTGATATACTTTAATACATCTACTCTAGTCGCTTTATAAGCACGACTGATAACAATCAGCAATGTCAATCCTAAAATCAACAACAAACTATACACATACACATCCAATCCGATCTCTATGCGGTACGCATAATTCGCTAACCACTTATTTAAAAAGTAATAACTAGGGAATACTGCTATACCGAATCCAACTAAGCAATAGATTATATACTGAAATGACAACTGTCTTAACAGTCCGAAAGTCTCAGCTCCTAATACCTTGCGGATAGCTACTTCTCTTAACTTTGTTCCTATCGTAAAAGACGATACAGCAAACAAGCCAAATAAAGCAATGAATACAACTGTATAATTTAATACTCTAAATACTTTTCTCTCTAATAAAACACGGTCAAAAGTTTTCGCATAACGTTGATCTACAAATTCATAAACAAAAGGAATTTTACTATCTATATTATATTTCTTCCATATTTTTTCAACAGCTTCTAGAGTAGGTTCTATCTTATCTTTACTTAATTTAATAGAGACATACAGAAAGTTATTTCTTATCCTTTGATTAGTATGAAAGTGGTAGTAAATCTTAGGTTTTACTTCGTTTGCTAATCTTTCATTATTATAGTCATCTACCACACCTATGATTGTGTACTTAAAACCTTTGCCTTCTATAAACTTCCCTAGTGGTTCTTTCTCTTTCATTTCTCTAACAAAAGCTTCATTGACAATGATGTTATTAATACTATCAGAAGCAAAGCGAGAAGATATATTTCTCCCTTGTTTCATCTTTATATCATATAGATCAAAGTAATTATAATCCATTCCGATTTGCTCTACTAAGAACTGTTCTGATTGATACGAATGATAAGTAAAGACATTAGATAATGCACCACTTCCAAAGTGTGAAGAAGCTGTTGACACATCCTCCACTCCTTTTAATTGTAGAAGTTCTTCTTTAAAATTATAGTATTTACTTAATCGATCAGATGACTCATTATACTGATTATTTTCGTCAAATAACACACCTATTACCTGATCTCCCTTAAAGCCAAGATCTTTATGAAGCATATAATTAACCTGTTGGTGTATTAATATCCCACTGGTGATAAAAAAACTAGCAATAACAAACTGTAATACTAAAAAACTGTTTTTTAGTATTCTTCCACTAGTGCTTTTATAGATAAAACCTTTAAGTGCTGATACCGTATCCATCTTATCGAGATATAGTGCTGGTAACATACCCACTAAGAGAGTGACAACTATTAATACACTCGATAATAAACCTATAAACTTAAAAAACGAGAACTCAATAGTTGTATCAACAAATACATTTATGAACGGCACTAATAATTCTAAAATAATAACACTTAATAATAAAGCTATTCCTGTTGTTACAAAAGATTCAAATAGTCCTTGACTAATAATTAAGCCTCTGTTTGCACCTAAAACCTTTCTCACTCCCACTTCTTTAGTTCGATTTAGAGACTGAGACAATGTTAGATTAATAAAATTAAATACAGACAGTAATAATATCATAACAGACAGTCCCACTATAATCTTCAACATCAATAGATTAGTATTCCCTTCAGGAAGAAAGTAACCAATTGCATTCATTCTAGCGCCATTTAAGGGTAATAAATAACTCTTAGCATAGAAGCTTTTAAAAGTAGTCTCTACAAATTCTTCTACAGAAACTCCTTTAGACTCTGCTAAAACAGTATAAAAGTGTTCATAGAATAAATTATCAATAGCTACCCTAGCCTGTTCCTTATCTTTGGTTTTAACTACTAAATTATAATTACTTGTAAACCAATCTCCTCTAGACGCGATCTCTTCAGTACTTAACTTATCTATTACAATATTAGGACTCATAGAACTTCTTATATCATGTTCTATTCTATAGACAGCAGATACACTATACTTAACATCCTTTATCTCAATTTCTTCTCCTAATGGATTAACATTTTTACCGAATAGTAATTCAGCTAATTCTAACTCTATAGCAATATCATTTGGATTATTAAACGCTGTTTTGTCATTGCCATAAATAAACTCAAAAGGAAAAAAAGAAAAGAAATTCTTCTGAGCATATATTACTTTCTCAATAGTATATTCCTTCTCATCTATTTTTACATTTGTCTGAAAATATACTCCATTATAATACATATAGTCTTCTACTATAGGATAATTATCCTTTAAAGAATATCCTAATCCAAAAGGCTGACTATCAATAGAAAACTGATCACTTTTAGTCTCTAAAACAAAAACCTCATCCTTATAAGGATTCCATTGATCATAACTAGACTCTTCTAGATAATATAACGATGCTAATGTAACTGACGCAATACCTATCGCCAATCCTACTACTGTCAACAAGAAATACATCTTGTGTTTCATCGTATTGTACCAATAAATCTTTAACCAGTTCTTTAACATCTCTATTCGTATTTGATATACTTTAATACATCTACTCTAGTCGCCTTATAAGCACGACTAATAACAATCAACAATGTCAATCCTAAAATCAACAACAAACTATACACATACACACTCCATCCGATCTCTATGCGATACGCATAGTTCGCTAACCACTTATTTAAAAAATAATAACTAGGGAATACTGCTATACCGAATCCAACCAAGCAATAGATTATATACTGAAATGTCAATTGTCTTAACAGTCCGAAAGTCTCAGCTCCTAATACCTTGCGGATAGCTACTTCTCTTAGCTTTGTTCCTATTGTAAAAGACGATACAGCAAACAGTCCAAATAAAGCAATGAATACAACTACAGTACTTAGAATATTAAATATTCTCTTCTCCATCTGTACTTTATGGAAAGTCTCTGCAAACTGCTTATCTACAAACTTGTATTGAAACACATCCCTTTCTTCTATATTGTACTTCTTCCACAGCTTCTCGATATCAACAATAGTCTTACTAAAATATTCTGGAACAACCTTTATGTATATGACAGAATACATCCCATAGCTATGCTTAGTCTCTGGCATATAAGAATATACTGATGGTAATATTTTATCTTCTAGTCCATCGATATTAAAGTCTTTAATTATTCCCACTATTTTTTTATTCGTACCTAGCAGTTCTACTGAAGTATCAAGAGGCTTAGTCAAATTCATCCTACGAACAAAAGTCTCATTCACCACCACATTATCTAAACTATCAGAAGATAATTGAGCAGATAACATCCTACCTTCTTTTAATTCAATCTTTAATACATCGAAGAAATCATAGTCTATCATAACATTACTAATCATCAAATTCTCTTTCCCGTTGTTGTGATAGGTACCAAATACACCATTTGAAGCATTTCCAAAACCTATGGTACTAGTAGATACCGACTCTATTCCTCTAATCTTTTCTAGTTCGGCTTTGAAGCTTGCATATTTAGCAGCGCGCTTTCCTGTATAACTATTATGATTAAGAAACTCTATATTAATAACTTGATCTCCTTTAAAACCCAGACTTTTATTGAGCATATAACTTACTTGCTCATTGACGATGATAGAACCAATAATAAAGAAACAAGCTATTGTAAATTGAAGAACTAAAAAACCATTACTAAGCCACTTACCTCCTTTAGTCCCTATTACATTTCCTTTTAATAATTTGACAGTCTCAAATCTTGAAACAAAAAAAGCAGGAATACCACCGCATATCAGAATCACTAAAGTGGCAATAACGATAAGAACAGCTAAATCATTGATAAACGAAAATGTGATATTCGCCTCTAAATAGACATTGATATAAGGCAGAATGAGCTCAATAATACAAATAGCTAATACTAAAGAAAGAATAACCACAATAGCAGTTTCAAAAATACTCTGCTGATAAAAACTTCTCTTACCTCCACCAGCTACTCTTCTCATTCCTATTTCTTTTCCTCTACTCACTACTTGCGTTAATGATAGATTGACATAATTAAAAATAGAAAGTAAGAGTATCGTCATAGATAAGAAGATACTAATGTTTAGCATTTGCACATTTGCGCTACCTGCTGGGAATAATAACCTTTTATTCGGTAACATACGAGCATCTGCAAGTTTATTTAATACGATATCTCCTGTATAGTATTTAAAAGGCTCCTCTTCTTTATATTGCTCTAATGTTAGACCATCCTTCTCTGCCTTAGGAATGGCAACATATTTATCTCTAAGCTCCACTATAGCCTTTTTAATTCTATCAGGCTGTTTAGTCTTCACACATAGATTTAATCCAAATTCCTTCGTCCAGTCATCATTTTCACTAGGCTTTTCAGGCAAATTATTCATAACTGCATTAGGAGCAAAAGAACTGCGTAGGTCTCCTATTTTGTATACACCAGAGATTATAAACCTAGTGTTACCCTGACTATCATAGTTTGGATTAACAGCTTCTATTGTCTTACCTATTGGGTTTACTCCTTCCCCAAATAGTGCTTCAGAGATCTTAATATCTATTGCTACATCATTAGGATTAACTAACGCTTTTTCAGCATTGCCATATACAAACTCGAATGGAAAAAACTCAAAGTAGTTATCTTGTACAGCATATGTATCCTTTACATCTATTGTCTTCTCATTATAAATAAAATTTAAAGAACCATTATATCCAAAGTACATATAATCATCTAGTTCCTTATAATTATCCTTTAGATACCTTCCCATAGGACGGAACTGATCTGTCATAGAGAAATTCGGAGCTACAGTCTCTACGAGATACACCTCATCCTTATAAGGGTTCCATTGATCATAACTAGACTCTTCTAGATAGTACAACGATGCTAATACAACTGACGCAATACCTAGTGTCAATCCTACTACTGTCAACAAGAAATACATCTTGTGCTTCATCGTATTGTACCAATATATTTTCAACCAGTTCTTTAACATTTTTATTCGTATTTGATATAATTAATAATATTGATTTTAACAGCCTTATACAGCTTACTTGCTAAAACCACAAAGACTAAAACAGAGAGTAGCACTAAAGAAAGTACAAATGGGTAAACCGAAATATCTGTATGATCTACAAACCTATCTAACCATCTGCTCATCAACCAATATGTAGGATATAGTACTAATACATAAGTAATCCCCAGAGCATATATAAAAGGCTTTAGTAACTTTAGATAGAGTTCTTTCTCACTAGCCCCTAATACTTTTCTGATCACGATTTCCTTTAATTGTTGTTCTATTGCAAAGGACATCACCGCGTAGAGTCCGAACAGAGCGATCAACACTACTGCTCCATTCCACAGCATAAACATATTGCGCTGTGATAATGTTTTCTGATAAGTCTGAGCAAACTGTTTCTTCACAGCCATCACCTCAAACGGATACTCATAATCGACATTCACTATCCAGAACGCTTGTAGACGTTCTAGAGTTTCTTCCTTTATCTCTGGATCTATCTGCACAGATAGAGACTCTATACCATAAGGTAAAAACTCTATATCTCTCCAGTGAAACAGAAGCATTGGCTTTATGCTCTCTTCAAACCCGTCTCGGTTAAAGTCTCCTATTACCCCTTTTATGATAAACGTATTACTGTCATACGCTATGACTTCCCCTACTACATCACTAGGTTGTTTACCTAGTTGAGTAACAAACTTCTCATTGACATATACGGTTGGGAGATCTTCATCTATATCCTCCTCAAGCGCCAGCATATTGAAGCCCATCATCTGTATATACCCTTCATCTACCCCATCCATGATGAAGTCCGTTATTTTCTGTTGTTGATAATAAGCCGTATGATTCGTATTCATACTATTTCCTTTAAAAGAGATCGTAGACAGCCCTACACCTTTCACCCCTTTTATATCCGCTATTTGCTCTATGACTTTAGATGACCTATACATCTTACGTCTGATCTGTTGTGTATATAGCTTGACTTGATATACCTGCTCTCCCTTAAATCCTAATTCTTTGCTTTGCATATAATCCACTTGATTATACACTAGCCATCCAGCGATTAAGAAAAAGAAAGCAATCACCAACTGTATTCCCACGAATGCCATTCTCCATTTAGAGATACTTAGATGAAGCTGTACTTGTCCTCCCTTAGTGTGTTGTCTCGCGATAATACTACCGTATAAAGCAGGTAACAAACCTCCTAGACAAATAATTCCTCCACCTATCAGTAAAATCACAATCCCCATAGCTTCCCAAGAGAACACTAAGTGTTGATGTAAAAAACTGTTGTAGATAGGTAAGCTCAATTCTACTAAAACCAAAGAAATACTTAACGCAACTAAGACATTCAGTACCGTCTCAAAAAGTAACTGTAATACCAACTGTCCTTTTGAAGCTCCTATAATTCTTCTTAGAGACAACTCCTTTGCTCTACTTAAGACATTAGACTGATTCAGACTGATATAGTTCACTACAGTCAGTAAAAAGATTAAGAACGAACACCCACTGATTAACCCTATTGTTTCTCTCTTTGTATTTCCTTCTAATAGAGTACTCTGCTTAGATTCAAATCGAGCTTCTGCTAATGGAACTAACTTAGAAGTAACCTCATCTCCTCTATCATCGAAGTATTTATTCTTCTTTTTCTTATTGTAGTAAACTTCTTCTAGGTCTTTTAATAACTTAACCTGGTCTACTCCTTCTGCTTTTTTAAACACGAGCCCACCTACATTCTCTTGCCATAACTCATACTCTTCCATATCATCAAAGTCTATAGAAGCAAGTACAACCTCAGGCATTATCGTAGCACGTTGATTTAATTTATACACCCCTCTTATCACATACTTCTGATGCGCTAACGACAGTGTGTCACCCACGGGATTTGTGTCTCCAAAAAAACGAGTAGCAAGATTAGAAGATATTACTATAGAATAGTCATCTATGAACAGTCTATCTTTATCGCCATACTTAAATTCAAAAGAAAAAAAATGAAAGAACGACTCTTGTGTATTTAATATCTTACTTACAACTCCCTGTTCTGATCTACTCTCCCCATAGAAATCTAAATACTCTAATGCGTAGTAACAGTAGTCTTCAGCTAATTGATTCTCTAATAAATAAGGCCCAACCCCTGCAGGGATATAAATAGAATTGGATTGTTTTCCCATCTCTAGGTTTACTTCATACATATTACCTACCTTAGGTATCCATCTATTATAGCTATACTCACTCTTATAGTAAGTCACTGCTAGGATAACAGAAGCCATACCAATAGCTAACCCTATGATATTCCACAAAAAGAACAATCTAGAGTTGCTGATATTTTTAATATATATTTTAAACCAATTCTTTAGCATAACACTAATTACCTGCCTTAACTGATCCCATAGAATCTGTATATTTCTTTAATTCTTTTGGTGTATTATAGTACACCACTTTACCCATAGAGTCTGCATAAGCATTTAGACTTTCTGTAGGATACACTTCTGCCTTCCCCATAGAGTCTACCTCAGCTTTTACTGTTTTTGCTTTTAAGCCTTTGCCTGCGAATGTCGCTGCACTATCCACATTGACTACAAGGGATTCGACATCTCCTGTCACTTCCACACGACCTGCTGAGTCTACATTAGCCTTCATTGTCTTCGCTGTTACATTACCAACATACTTAGAGGCTGAGTCTACATTAATACTGATTGTATTCACAGAGAAATTAGCATTTATAGATCCAGCCCCATCAACAGATATCTTAGCGCTATCACCAGATACTCTACCAGACACCACTATTCTAGCCATAGCACTAGCGTAATAAGTAAGTACTGACTTCTGAGAAACATTCACTGTAATCTTTCCTATACTTTTATATCTTCTGTTTGGAGATTTGGATTCAATAGACAATTTAGTTCCTACCTGTCTGATTTGTACTAACTCTTCTGGGCTCTCCATATCAGTGACTATTTCTACTGTATTAGAATCCCTAGTTGCATCAACATTAACTATCACTATAGAAGATACTTCTATACTTTGTACTCCTCCAGCGATAGTAACCGTTTGCTTACCTTGTCCATGCATGATAAAGGACAATAGCGCGGCTACAAGTGTTAATAAAAAACGTATCATAATTCTGTGTTTTTATTCTGCAAAAACATCTACGATTTTAGTATTCATTTTCTCTGATAAGATCATTCCATCTTTCATTAAAATCGTGCGTTCTGAGTACGAAGCATCGTGATTCGAGTGAGTCACCATGATGATTGTAGCTCCTTGTTGGTGCAGTTCTGTTAATAATTCCATTACTTCGTTACCATTCTTACTATCTAAGTTACCTGTAGGCTCATCGGCTAGGATAATCTTAGGGTTCGTTACTAAAGCACGCCCTACAGCCACACGTTGTTGTTGTCCTCCTGATAGCTGTTGTGGATAATGTTTTAATCTATGTACTATGTTCAAGCGTTCTGCTATCTCCATTACCCTCTTCTTGCGCTCACTACTAGGCACTTTATTATAGATTAGAGGAAGTTCTATATTATCATACACTGTCAACTCATCGATTAGATTAAAGTTCTGGAAGATAAATCCGATGTTTTCTTTTCTAATCTGTGCTCGCTGACTTTCTGTTAATCCCACCATCTCCTTGTCTAATAATAGGTAGCTTCCACTACTCGCATTATCTAATAGTCCGATGATATTTAACAGTGTTGACTTTCCACATCCTGAAGGTCCCATAACAGAGATAAACTCTCCTTTTTTCACATTTAAAGAAACCTGATTTAAAGCTGTTGTCTCTATTTCTTCTGTCTGAAATACACGAGACATTTGATTAATAGTTATTACCATAATTATTCTTCTATGTTTAAATGTTCTACTCTTAAATAATCTTTATAACTTGATACGATCACTTCCTCCCCTACTTCTAAGCCTGATATGACTTCATAGTAAGCAGGATTCTCGCGTCCTATCTCTACATTCCTTCTTGTAGCCTTATTATTTTTCACTACATATACCCATTCTCCTTTTGTGTCTTGAAAGAAATTACCTTTAGGTAATAAGAGCGCTTTCTCTTTTCCTGACAAGAATAACTTCACTCCGAAAGTCGTCCCTTCCTGTAGTTTTAGCTCCTTTTCTGTATCGAAAGCTAGGTGTACTTCGAATCTACCACTCTTTACCTCAGGCAACACTTTGATCACTTCTACATTCGTGATTTGCCCTTTCATATCGATCTGCCCTCTCTGCTTAAGCATTATTTTATCGAGATAGAACTCATCTACCTGTGCAACTAGCTTATATCCTTCCATCACATCTATCTTACCGATACTTTCTCCTCCGTTATACGTCTTTCCTAATATAGCCTCGAACGATGACAGCCTCCCCGATACAGGTGCTTTTAATAAGAAATTCTGTTTATTCTCTCTTAGCTGCTCTAAGCTTCTATTGATGACAGCTATCGATTGATCTATTTGTTTTACTTGTAACGCATTACTTTGTTTCTCTTTTTGGATACTCTCTTCCATCAGCGCCTTACGCTTTTTTTGATATGTTAGAGCCTCTCTTGTTTTGTTCCAATCACTCTCTGACAATATCTCTTGATCATATAATTTCTTATTCAGATCATACTGTAGCTCTGCATTCTTATAATCGTACTCGATGCTTATCAAATCTTTCGTTAAATTTAACTCTTGATTACGAATATTCATCTTATTCACATTCAAATTATTCATTTGATCAATCAGAGAAGCTTCTTGAGACATAAAGTTAAACTCAGAACTCGGGTTATACAGTCTTACTAAAGGTTGTCCCTGTACTACCATACTACCATTCTCTACTAATCTCTCCATCACCGCTCCTCCTTCTGTGATATTAACTAACAAAGAATGCAATGGTTCTACCTGAGACTGAAAAGAAATATACTCTTCGAAGAAGTTCTCTTCTACAGGACGAATACGTATCTCTTTCTTAGAAACGTTTAAAGCGATATGCTGAAAAAAAGTGATATAACTGATCAATAGCAAAGCGATAATACCAACTGAAACAAGTATTATCTTAACTTTTTTTCTATTTTTACGAGGAATAGTACGATCCATTATTAATTGTTTTATAGATATAATAACAATAATGTGCCAATCATTAATGAACACATTAATCATTACAAATCAACAACTTAATATTTGATCAAAAAATAAACTGTTCAGTTTCGGACACTAAAACGTTCGCTTTTGAAATAAACCTTTACACCATGAGAAAAACTAACGCTACAATTCTTGTATTAGACGACAATTCTGAAGTTCTTATTGCAGCAAAAATGTTGCTAAAAAGACACTTTGAAACCATATTGACGAATAATAACCCCAAAAAAATAGCAGAAATACTTTCTCAACAAGAAGTAGATGTGATTATTCTAGACATGAATTATCGCGTAGGCTTCGAAGATGGTAAAGAAGGGATATTTTGGTTTAAAGAGATTAAGAATATTGCACCGAATACACAGATTATACTGATGACTTCTTATGGTAATGTAGAGACTGCTGTAGAGGGAATCAAACTCGGAGCGGTAGATTATATCCTAAAACCATGGAATAACGAAGCACTTATAGAAACCGTAAAAGGAGTAGTCAAGCAACTGCGCAAAAAAGAAACAGTAGTAGACAAACCACAAAAAGAAGATAACGTATTTATAGGCCAGGCTCCTAGCATTCAGAAAGTATATACGATGGCTAGTCGTGTAGCTAAAACGGATGTTAATGCACTAATATTAGGAGAGAATGGTACAGGTAAATACGTATTAGCAAAACATATACATGACAATTCTCCTCGAAAAGAGCAACCATTCATCCATGTAGACTTGGGGTCTTTAAACGAAAATCTTTTTGAGAGTGAGCTATTTGGTTATGCTAAAGGAGCTTTTACAGATGCTAAACAAGATACCGAAGGTCGCTTCGAAGCCGCAAATGGCGGGACTATATTCTTAGACGAAATCGGCAATGTACCTCTTCACTTACAAGCTAAGCTTCTTCAAGTCATCCAATCTAAAAGTGTGATTCGACTAGGGGAGTCTAAAGCTCGCCCTGTAGACATCCGCATCATCACAGCTACGAATGCTAATATAGAACAAGAGGTCAATGAGAAGTCATTCAGAGAAGACTTGTATTACCGTATCAACACTGTGACACTACAGCTACCTCCATTAAGAGATCGCCTAGAAGATATCTTACCTCTACTACAATTCTTTGTGGAAGAGTATGCACATAAATATGATCGTACTGTACCGAGTATTAGCGAATCTACTCAGCAAGCCTTAACTTACTACGACTGGAAAGGGAATATACGCGAAATGCAAAACCGTGTAGAGCGTGCATTAATCCTAACAGAAGAGGATGAACTAAACCTTCATGATTTCGGTATTTCACCAACTATGATTAACGATACCTCTACAGAAGAGAATACCTTACAAGATATGGAGCGTATCTCTATCCTTAAAGCACTAGAGAAGTACGATGGCAATATCTCTCAGACGGCTGAAGAACTAGGGTTATCTAGAGCCGCGTTATACAGAAGACTAGAAAAGTACAATATCAAAAACTAAGTTTAATCCTATGCAGTCATTTCACTTTAAAGCCTTCTTGCGCATTATAGTCATCCTTCTATTAGGATTGTTAGGCATGTTTTTATTCACTAAGAGTCTTGTGTATTCCTTTGTCTTGGTATGTATACTGATAGTCGCTTTATTCATTGAACTTTTCTTTTTTCAGAAGAAATATTACACAGCCATAGACCGTATTGTACTAGCGATGATGTATGATGACTATTCGCTTAAGACAACAAAAGAGCAACCTAATGAGACACTAAACAACTTACAGAAGCTCTACCATAAACTGCAAACACAACAACAGCAAAACGAAATACGCGAGCTCGTCTATCTAAATATTTTAAACAATATAGAAACAGGTATCCTAATTCTAGAGAAGAAGAACGATAAGTGGGACATATTCCTTATCAATGATTACTTCTCTTCCCTATTCGATATACCGAAGATTAGGTCTTGGACAAACCTAGAACGACTACTCCCTACACTAACCCATCATCTACAACAGCTAAACTTTAAAGAGTCTAAAGAGTCTATCGATATCAAAATAGAGCATGAGGAGAAACAAACCTTTATGCTCCAAACTTCTAATACAATAAGTCAAAATCAAGAGTACTTCATCGTTTTATTAGATTCTATTCAGAAAGTGTTAGAGAAAAAAGAAAAAGATACTTGGGAGAATCTAATGAAGATTATCTCTCATGAGATCATGAACTCTCTTACACCTATCCACTCACTTGCTCATAATACTCAAGAAATACTAGAAGAGGAAGAGCTGTCAGAAGAAGATATGGATGATATCAAAGTAAGTATCAATACGATCGTTAATCGTACTAATCACTTACAGCAATTCATAGACAACTATAGAAAGCTAACCATGCTGACCTCTCCTAAAAAGCAATCAGCCCCTGTTAATCGCATCATACAGATGAGTATAGAAACTCTGATGCCTCTATTTAAGAATAACGGTATCAAAGTACAAACAAACTTAAATCTGCAGATCAATCTAGAGTGGGACATTAAGCAGATGGAGCAAGTATTTATCAACTTATTGACGAATGCAATACACGCCACTGCCAAACAAGAGGTAAAAGAAATCCATATTAACTTATACGAAAAGAACAACCGTATCTACATAGATATAGAAGACAGTGGACTAGGAATTATCCCTGAGATTAAAGAGAAGATATTCATCCCTTTCTACACCACCCGTGAAGAAGGTGCAGGTATCGGACTACCTCTATCTAAGAATATCGTAGAGATGCACAATGGGTACCTAACGTACCACAGACGAGAAGACAGAACAGTCTTCAGTCTTAACTTCCCACTGTATTAAATTAATTAGGAATTAGAAATTGCACCTATGGCATAATATCTAGTATCTTGTCATTCCGACGATAGGAGGAATCACACTAGCATATCCACAAACGCATTTAGCCCACACGCCTCCTGACTACGTCAAAGTACAGACGCATTATCATGCGCGTCACACAATGGACGTCACTAGAAATCTCTACTAGATATTTTCTTAATACCCGACCTTTTTGACCACATATCTATATATGATCTCTAAAGCTATCAAAAAGAGGAATACTATAAATAACAAAACTCCACCTAATCAAGTGGAGTTTCTTTATTGTCTATGCTACATCATACGAAGTGGATAACTTCACCTCGATATTTAGTCCTGTCTTATCTCTTAAAATATCATTCTGTACACCATAGTTCTGTGGGACTCTATATGTACTGTAATTCTTATTACTAATAATAGGATTGCGTATTAAATCACTTTTATCAGAGTGATGCTCTTTAAAACTCAATATAGTTTCTTCAAACTTTCTACAAGCATCTGTAAACCATCCTTTTCCCAATCCTGTTTTTATCTCAAAAAACACAACAAACTGTTCTGCTCTAAAGAGGAATCCTTCACATCGCTTGATTAACTCCTCACCTGTCGAAGCACTACTAAAAGTATCATCATTAACCAATCTGAAAATATCTATACAGTAATCTATTGCTCTGTACTCTACCTCATACCTATTCGGATTATGAATCGTAAAATCCCAAGTATCTTCTTCTTCAAACTTCACAACTGCTGGCGTATTACTATCCGAATTCGCATCACTAATCCCTACCTTACTAGTAGAAAAAACAGTCAAAAAAGAAGTATCAAAAAAATCTACTTGCATAAATCCTCTATTTGAAATAATTCAGAGAACTGTATATTAATATCTTCTAAACTATCATTTAAATAGTTCTCATCAGAAGGCAATCCTTTATACATTTCTAACTGTTCAATACTTCCTCTTTCTTCATCTAATTGGTACACCACTAGATCATCTATTCCTAATACTGCTTCTAGAGGAACTACATTAGCCACCCTATTTAGAGCCTCAGTATTATCTGCTGCTAACTGTGCTACACGACTAGCCTTCACTGCTAGTGTTAAATAATTAATCAAATAAGGACTATGCGTCGTTAAGACTAACTGGTTATACTCATTCTCATTATTATAAGCAACTAACTTATTCAGTACCTTACGTTGAGACTTAGGGAATAAGTTCTGCTCTAACTCTTCTACAATATTGATTACACTACGGCAGATGTATTTGTTATCTACATTTCTCTGTTTTTCATCTAAATATACAGTAGAATCTAATCTATAATCATCAACATGGTCTCCATCCTGTATTGCTCTAGACATGACTATCTCAACATTTCTCCGAATCTGCTGATCTGCACTAAGTGAATTAATCAATTTCTGCTCATCTTGTTTAATAAACTGAGAAAGATAATCCGTTACTAAATACAAAGGTACTACAGAGTGAAACCCACTAGAAGCTTCCGTTACTTTTAGTCGCTTATTATTCGTTACCACATAGCTATTATCAGAAGATGAATCGTATAAGAAGCTCGCTTTATTAATAGGTAAGATTACTTCCTTATCCTTATTCGTTAACTGAGCATATCTGTACTCTATCAAGTAGGTCTGTAGGCTACCAGCAACTAAACTAGAAACATGAGTAAGATTCTCTATCGAACTCAACACATTGCGCTCGGCAGGCACATACATGACCTTAGGTTGTACGATATTCTGATCATTGAATAACGTTGCCTCTACATTATACTTACCTTCGCTTTCAACAACTCTTAGATGGTAATAATTTCCTTTATACTCTAGTTCTGAATATGGTTCTATATAATTCTGTAAACGATGATAAGTTAATAACTCAATAAAAGCATTCTCTTTAAGAGGTAAAGTTTTATCTCCTCTAATCAAAGCTTTCTCTAACCAAACAAAAGTAGCTATCAATTTAGCAACAGTACTCTTACCAGAACCTTGATCACCTATAAACACAGTAACCTTGTGGATATCTATCCATCCATCATTACCTGTATATCCCTCTCTTACTGGTCCGAAGTTCTTAACTTTAATTTGTCTCTGCATTGTATTAACTATATTATACTCCCAAAGATAAAACCATTTTATGTATTTATATAAATCATGGTACACATTTATACAACATCCATAAACGTAATACACTTATTATCTGAGATAAAGGTAAAATGTACTAGCGCAGACTTCTAGTCTGTACTCTATCACATCTTCAGCCTTTTTCTATTTCACCTTTTTTAGTTTTAACTCTATCCCTTGAAGTGCCACTCCATTACTGATACTAGGATCCACTAACCTCCTGTAAAAAGAAAGCGTATCAGCAGATAATTCTTTAATTACCACCCTCTCTTCTAAATCTAACTCCCCCTCACTATCAAGTATATAAATACAGTCATTTCTTAAATCGTACTTTACTTTTTTGCTCAATACTAAACAATTCCCTTCGGTATCTTTCCCATTGTACTTAAAATACTTAATCGTCTCTTCGTCAAAAGTTATAATCAACAGTTTACAGTGATCAGGACTCTCTTCTACCCCTTCTCTTACTATATTCCCTTCTATATCATACACTTTAGAAGACACATATTCCCAAGACCCTAAGAGATCTTTCTTAAGATAAGAGAAGCTAATACCCTCACTAGAGTAACAACTAGCTACAACCGAAAAAAAAAAGATAATACTAACAATAAAAAGCTTTTCATAACTGTTTTTTGAATACCTAAAAGTACAGCTAAAAAAGCAATAACTCATTCCTTATATCTTATAACCTCTTCAACACTGCCCCAACACATCTTCAAGACTTCTTCAAGAAATAAGCCCTCTACTAGAGCGATCTTGGGGAAATGTTGAAGAACTCTTGAAGGAGCTCAATCTAAAGCGTAGTATATCTAGGATTACAGGCTATTCTGGTTTTTAATCCCTAAAAACAAAAACAACCACAAACAACTAATATTCAATGATTTGAATCATTAAAATCTCAATATGAATGCAAAAAAACTAAGCTTATTTTTTAAAAAAAGACACAAAAAAAGGCTTAAATAGCCTAAATATGCAAAAAAACAGTAAATAAAGAGTCTTCTAAAACTCTTAAAAGGAAATAACAGCTATTTATTAGAGAAAAACAGACCTCTTTCTGTAAAAATAAGAAGTAAACAAACTAATTCAAAATATGAACTAATAACATCTAAATAATTGGATTAAAATACACTACTAGAGAAAAGAAGCGGTCTATAAGGTTATTTATTCTCCTTCGTACACAGTAGGTTCCCAAAGGAGTTCTTTAAAATTGACCACTTTATTATCTACTACCTCAACCCCTTCATTCTCTAATAACTGTTGCATCAGATTAGTTCCATCAAAATGAAACTTACCTGTCAATAATCCATTGCGATTCACTACACGATGTGCAGGTACTGTATCATCATCATGAGACGCATTCATCGCATAACCTACCATACGCGCCGAACGCGCTGCTCCGATAGCTCTAGCTATAGCACCGTAAGTAGTCACTCTACCTACTGGTATCTGTCTCGCAACAGTGAAAACTCGTTCAAAGAAACTATCCTGCTTGTCCATTATTTCAATAACTTATATATCGTGATCAAGCAGATAATACCTGTAATAGTCCCGATTACGTAGTTAATATTGCGCAGAATAAAAGCATCCTCTCTAGAAGGTTTCTTAAAGAATGAGATATAGAGATAAAACATCATCGCTGATCCTATCACTACCCCTAATGAGAAGAATATAGTACAGATCAGGTCAAAGATATGATAATCATAAGTAGCTAAAGTAATACTTAAAAAAACGTAATAGGGAATTAAGAATACATTGATCGAAGCTAAGAAAAGTCCATAAACAAAAGGTGACTTGCTCTTCTTAGGATTATTCTTTTTCTTCATCTCTTTTTTCTTTGCAAAAAAGAAGAAGTAAATCGTCAATATCGCAAAAATAACTAAACCGATTTCGTGTAATGCCTCAGTAATACTCGGGCTAGAATCAATAAGCTTAGAAAAGAATATGGCGATAAAGGTCTGAATAAAAATAACGGTCGAAGCTCCTAAGACGTACGAGAAAGCATTGCGCCCTCCTTCTTCCTTAGCAATCTTGACAGCTGTCATATTAAGCAACCCTGGAAGAGAAACTCCCAAGGTAGCTGCTAAAAAACCGAAAAATAAAAGTGTGACAACTTCTACTCCCATCTTACTTAATTCTAAATTGAATGTAAGTTATAGGTTTATTTTGTTCTAAATACTGTGATTCGTAAAAAGTTTGAATTTCTGTTACTACTGAAGGTGCACCTTCATTTTTATAAATGTGGTGATTAGCGTAGATAACTTCATGTCCTTCTCCATGTAGAAGTCCTAATGTATAACCATGCATGAACTCACTATCCGTCTTTAAGTTCATAATACCATCTTCTGATAAAATATTCTTATAACGTTTAAGGAATTCACTATTCGTTAGACGGTGTTTAGTACGTTTATACTTGATCTGAGGGTCTGGGAAAGTAATCCAGATTTCGCTCACCTCACCTGATGCAAATGCATACTCGATAAGTTCGATTTGTGTACGTAAGAAAGCCACATTAGTCATTCCTGACTCTACAGCTGTCTTAGCCCCACGCCAAAAACGAGCACCTTTAATATCAATACCAATAAAGTTTTTCTCAGGAAAACGCTTCGCTAGCTCTACTGTATATTCTCCTTTTCCACATCCTAGTTCTAATACTATAGGATTGTCATTCTTAAAAACGTCTTTATTCCAATTACCTTTTTGAGGTAACTCTCCTATCATATCTTCTCTAGTCGGCTGATATACAATGTCAAAAGTTTCGTTCTCTCTGAATCGCTTTAGTTTATTTTTACTTCCCACGTGATATACTTCATTATAAATTTGCGCAAAATTAAGTAATTATAGTGAAACTATCCTATTTTAATTTTATCTGCAACAAATAGATACCATATTGGCACATAATTAATTATCAGTAGGGTCTACGAAAGCTTTCTCTAAAGTGAAAGAGAACTCTGATCCATAGCCAAAACTACTCTCTACATAAATATGTTCTTCATGTGCCTCTACAATATGCTTCACGATAGACAATCCTAATCCAGAACCACCCACTGCTCTAGCTCCACTCTTATCTATACGATAGAAGCGCTCGAATAGACGAGACACATTCTCCTTCTTAATCCCTAAGCCATTATCTGTAACACGGATAATTAATTTATTATTCACTAAGTCTTCAATAGTTACTTCCGTAGTCCCTTTTTCCTTACCATATTTAATAGAGTTATCTATTAGATTCGTAATGACTTGTCCTATGCGTTCCTTATCACCTACTACATAAATAGGTTTGTTATAATTCAGATCGAAGATTAGAGATATATTTCTTTTTTTGGCTTTATAATCTAAAAAGTCAAAAGCATGTCGAATCGTCTCTACAATATCAAAAGTCACGATATTAAGGTGTAGATCACCAGACTCAAGCTTAGTAATCATATCTAAGTCATTAACGATATAGATAAGACGATCTACACTCTGAGCTGCCCGCTCTATATAACGGTCCCTGACTTTAAGATCATTAATCGCACCATCCTGTAAAGTCTCTAAATAACTCTGTATCGTGAATAGAGGAGTCTTTAGTTCATGAGATATATTCCCTAAGAACTCTCTTCTATATTCTTCTCTCACTTGAAGAGACTCAATCTCAATTTTCTTGTTTTTAGCAAATTTCTGGATTTCTTCTGTCAAGGTCTGCATATCAGTCGTCACGGCTTTACTTCTCAGCTCAGCATGTTCTAACAGAGAGACATTGTCATATATTTTTTTTATTCTTCTGTAGATAAAGTGCTCTACACGATACTGAAGAATAAAAAAGGACATCGTAAATAAGATTAAAAGATATCCTAACACTATCCAAACAGGAATGTTTAGATAAAATACACCTATGGGAAAGGTTACAATAAAGCTTATCAAGGTAATAGAAGATGAAGACTTTATTGCAAACTTATAAGAGTTTTTAAACTTTGTAGCCATTAACTATTCTGCGTGGTCAAATTTATATCCTACTCCTTTTATAGTCTTAAAGTAACTATCTCCGATTTTTTCTCTTAGTTTTCGGATATGTACATCGATAGTTCTTCCGCCTACTACCACTTCATTACCCCATACTGCATCTAAGATCTCGTCACGAGTAAACACTTTACCTGGCTTAGCCATTAATAAATAAAGTAGTTCAAATTCTTTTCTAGGGAATACAATTTCTTCTTTGCGAACAAATACTCTGTATTCATCCCTATCTATTCTAATATCTCCTACTTCTATAGTATTACTAGAAGTATCGTCACTGAAGCGTGCACGTCTAAGTAATGCCTTTACCTTACTCATTAGTACCTTAGGTTTGACAGGCTTAGTAATATAATCATCCGCCCCTGCTTCAAAACCTGCTACTTGTGAATAATCTTCCCCACGTGCTGTTAGAAAGGTGATTACACTATTAGATAGACCACTGTTTTTTCTAATCAACTCACATGCTTCTATACCGTCCATCTCAGGCATCATTACATCTAATATAATAAGGTGTGGTTTGTTTTGAGTTGCAGACTCCACTGCTAGCTTACCGTTTGTTGCAGTAAATACTTGATACCCCTCTTGCTCTAAATTATATCCAATGATATCGATAATATCTTGCTCATCATCAGCTAAAAGGATCTTAATTTCAGAATTTTTCATACTTGTGTTGCGTGTTTTAGTAGGTCAAATATAGAGCATAATACATTACTAAATATAGACTTTACAATAATTTAATATGTTAACAATTTGATAACCTAATATACGCAAAAAATTAAACTTTGATTAACATTCACTATACATTCATCTAGGTTCTTTGCACCAATAATACAACACACTTATTTATATGAAAAATTTCTTAGTGATCTTAACCTTAATGGTATCAGCCACTTTTTATGGACAAAAGGCCGAAATTAAAGGAAAAATAACAGATGACTCTACGCATGAACCACTAGCCTATGCTACCGTGGCAATTAAAAATACTTCTGAAGGAGTAAACACAGAATTAGATGGAAGTTACAGTATCTCGATAGAAGCAGGTACTTATATATTACAGTTTCAATATATGGGATATGTAACTCAAGAAAAATCAATCACAGTTGCAAAAAAAGAATCAAAAACATTAAATATAGCATTAGCCTCTGAACACGTAGAACTAGAAGGAGTGATAGTGGAAGCTACACGTTCTAAATCTAGAGAATCAGCTCTACTTATAGAACAACAGAGATCTAGTGAGATCAAACAACATATAGGTTCACAAGAATTATCTCGTAAAGGGGTAAGTGATGTAGCTTCTGCAGTAGCTAAAACAACAGGTGTAGCCAAGCAAGAAGGTACAGGAACAATATTCGTACGTGGACTAGGAGATAGATATAACAGTACTTCTCTAAATGGATTGCCACTAGCCTCAAATGACCCAGAGAAAAAGAATATTGATTTAAACTTATTCTCTACTGATATCGTAGAATACATCTCAATAGATAAAACATATAGTGCAAGAAACTCTGGAGACTTCGCAGGAGGAAATATAGACATTATTTCTAAAAAACACAGTGGAGAAGGATTCTTCAACATTAGTTTAGGATCAAACATTAATTCTAATGCTGTAGGAGAAGATAAGTTTAGATCTCTATCAGACAGAAACTTTTTAGGATTCTCTAATACAAAACAACCTAGTAATGCGCTTCAAAGTTTTAGTTTTAAAAACTCTGCACAGACAAAAAACAAATCTCCTTATGGAATGAGTTTAGGACTGAATGGTGGTAAATCATTCTACTTCGGAGCAGAGTCTTCATTAAACATCTTTGCTACTGTATCATTTGACAATAATTACAAATTCAAAGAAGGAATTAATCGTACTGCTCAAGCTCAAAACAGTTTTACAAAAGATTTATACATGAAGTCTTATGAGTACAATACGAATACTACTGCGATGTTAAATGCTGAGTATAATATCAACTCTAGAAATAGTATTAAATACAATTCTCTTTTAATCAATGGTACTCAAGAAAAACTAGATGAATACACTGGTTTTATCAGAGATATTACAGATAGAAAAGACTATTATGAAAATACGCTTCTATCAAGACAAAACTACAGACAAGATCGTCTATTCGTAAACCAATTATTAGGAGATCATAAATTAAATGATCAAATAGACCTAAACTGGGGGTTAGCTCTTAATAATATTTCTGCTCAAACTCCTGACAGACAGATGTACACTTTAAACAAAGTTAAAGGAGAGGATAACTACGAATTCTCAACTAACTCTAGATCTGATAATAACAGATACTTCGAGGATCTAATCGAAAACGAAGTAGGTGCAAATATCGCTGCATCTTATAAATTCGGTAAAAACAGTGAGAATCTATACAACGGAAAGTTAACGGTAGGGTATAACTTACGTCAAAAGAACAGAGAGTTTAAGGCTACACAGTACGTATTTCAAATCAATGCTGATTACAACAACAATATAAATCCGTATGCATTAGATAACTTCTTTAATCAACAAAACTTCAATAACGGATACTTCCAAACATACACTTTCAGAGGAGGTGCGAATACACCTAATGCGTTATTACCTCAAACGTATGATGGAGATATGACAGTACATGCAGGTTTTGCAAATGTAGAATACAAATTATCAGATAGATTATCAGGTACTATCGGAGCTAGATTTGAGACAATCACTCAAAAAGTAACTTGGCAAACACAGTTAGACGCAGATAAGAGCTCTAATACATTAGATAAAAATGCATTCTTACCAAGCTTATCTTTAAAGTATGCTGTTGATGATAGAAATAACCTTCGTTTTGCTGCATCTAAAACATATACTTTACCTCAATTCAAAGAGAGAGCTAGATTTATCTATGAGGATGTAACTGAGATTAAAGTAGGTAACCCAGACTTATATGCATCTGATGATTATAACGTAGATCTTAAGTGGGAATTCTTCCCTACTAATGATGAAGTATTCTCTGCTTCTGTATTTGGTAAATATATTAAAAACCCAATCAACGAGATCGTTTCAGCTTCTTCTTCTAATGATATCACGTATGCGAATACAGGTGACTATGGATACGCAGCAGGAGTAGAAATAGAAGTACGTAAAAACTTAATCAGCTTCGATGATGTAAATACTAATAAACTAACGGGAGGGTTAAACGCTTCTATAATGAAGACGTACCAAAAATTAGATAATGAAAAAGTGAATAGAGAGAATAAATATATCACTACCTCATTTACACATGACAATTCAGACTTCACAGGTGCATCAGATTTCTTATTAAATGCTGACTTATCTTATATCAAAGAATGGGGTGAGAAAAACTTAATGGCTACTGTATCTTATGCTCATTTCTCTGATAAATTATACTCTATCGGAACAGAGCAAAGTGGTAACCTAGTAGACAAAGCATTTGGTATGTTAGATTTTACTTTCAAAATGAAATTTAATAAAAGGTTTGGTATTGGTTTAAATGCTAAAAACTTATTAGACCCAAAAATTGAAAGAGAACAACAAAACAAGACTCAAGATGTCTTAGTAAGATCATATAAACTTGGAAGAAACTTTAGCTTAAGCCTAAACTATTCATTCTAGAATCTAAATATCATATAATACCCAAAAAGCAAAGCGAGAGTCTTCTAATAAGGCTCTCGCTTTATTTTTTACTAAAAAAGGTCAATTAAAATCATATTCAATATGATCTATTTTAAAAAATATTTCTCTCCTAATTACTTACAAAAGTACTCATTCCTCTTTCCTATTTACACACACTTAAACTACAAGCCCTTATACTAATATAATTAACCTAGTTAACACCTATTTAATATTGAGGAAACAAACTGTTAATTATTCAATGACAATGAGTTAACATGTTTTTTCTGTTTTCTAGACATCTTTGTATCAAACAATATAAAAAACTATATTACACATGAAAAAATTATTAAGAGCAGGATTCAGTATTGCATTAGTTACATTAACATTAGCAAGTTGTTCATCAAGTGATGATAATAACGGAGGAGGAACAACAGATCCTGGAACAACTACTCCAGGTTTAAAAGGAGACATATTAGGTGGAGAACTTAAAAAAGGAGATAAACTAAGCTTAGAAGCAAACAAAACATATAAATTAACTTCTAAATTAGTAGTAAACGATGGAGCTACTTTAAACATCCCTGAAGGAGTTAAAATTATTGGAGAAGGTGGTACTTCTGCTTATATCGCAGTAGGACAAGGAGGAAAAATCTATGTTGAAGGAAAACAGAACAATCCTGTAGTAATGACAGGTGTAGAGAAAAGTAGAGGAAACTGGGGAGGTCTAGTAATCTGTGGAAAAGCACCTATTAACAAAGCAGAAACAGCAACAGCTGAAGTATCAGACTTAACATACGGTGGAAAAGTAGCTAATGATAACTCAGGTTCTATTAAATATTTAAGAATCGAATATGCAGGAGCGAACTACAACGCTGAAAAAGAATTCAATGGGCTTTCTTTGTTCGGAGTAGGAAGTGGAACTGTAATCCAATATGTACAAGCACACGAAGGGTCTGATGACGGATTTGAGTGGTTCGGAGGAACAGTTAGTGCACAGTACTTAGTATCTACTAATAATGATGATGATCAGTTTGACTGGACAGAAGGATGGTCAGGGAAAGAAAACAAATTCTGGTATTCAAAACAATCGGGTACAGCAGATAAAGGATTCGAAGCAGATAACAATTCTAAAAACAGAGCTGCAAACCCTTACTCTAATCCAACTATCGTAGGAGTAACATTATTACCTGCAGTAGACGGAAAAGGAACAGCAATGAAATTACGTGAAGGAACAAAAGGAAATATTTCTGATGTAGTAATCGGAGCTTATGCAACTGCATTCGACGTGGAGCACGATGAGACTATTGCTAACGTTAAAGATGGTTCTTTAATCTTAAGCAATGTAAAACTTATCAATGTAGGTAAAGCTACATCTGGTAAAAATACTAAAGGAGATGCAGTAGATGTATCTAAAGTATTCACTGCTGGAGAGGCTAAAGGAGCAGGAAATGGAGTTGGTGTTCCAGAGTGGACTAAAGGTTGGACAGTAGGTCTATAGTAATACTAAGATAAAAATGTTAAAAAAAAGTGCTTATTTAAAAAAATAGGCACTTTTTTGTTTTTTTATGTCATTTTAAATAATTACTTTTATACCATAATTTTAGTTAGATGGCAAAAAAATACTTTTATATCACAATGTTCATTGCAATGTTAGGCGGAAGCACAGCATTTGCGCAAAGTGGTTTGCGCTATAATAATGAACCTCGATACTCTAATCAGAATATCGAAGGGCTATCTATTTACCCTAACCCAGCGGTTTCAAATGGTAAATTGTACATTGAGTCTACTAAAAATGAACCAAAAGAAGTAGAGCTATACAATGTTGTAGGAAAAAAAGTATTTACAACTACTGTTAATAACAGAGAGTTGAACTTACCTTATAGTGTAAATGCTGGTATTTACATTATGAAGATAAAGGAAAGTAATGCTACTGCTACTAGAAAAATAGTAGTAAAATAAGAAATACATTTTAATGATTTTATATTCTTAAAAGAGTATCACTAAAGTGATGCTCTTTTTTTATTTGTATTTTTGTACTTAAATATAATAGACCGTGTTTAAACCTGAAGAAATCATCCAAATACAAACAAAAAAAGATTTTCATAGAGTAGCTATGAAAGTCTTTAGATTCCAGTATGAACATAATCCTGTTTATCAACAGTTCTGTAATCTTCTAAATAAAACTCCTGAGCAAGTCAAGACATTAACCGATGTACCTTTTCTACCTATCGAGTTCTTTAAGAGCAAAGATGTTTTATCTTCAATAGATCCTATAAAAATAACATTCACAAGTAGTGGTACTACCGGAATGATAACTAGTAAACATCATGTGACTGATCTAGACTATTATGAATACAGCTTTAGAGCAGCATTCTCTCACTTCTATGGAAATATCGAAGACTATGTTGTTTTAGCTCTTTTACCTGCTTATTTAGAAAGAGAAGGTTCTTCTCTAATCTATATGGTAGAAGATCTTATAGAAGGCTCTAATCAGCCTGAAAGTGGATTCTACCTACACAACTATGAAGAACTAGCTAAGATGCTAATAAACTTAGATAAAGAGGGTAAAAACGTCTTATTAATAGGCGTTACCTATGCATTACTAGATATGATAGAAATGCAAAAGTTTAACCTTAGCAATACTATCATTATGGAGACTGGAGGTATGAAAGGTAGACGTAAAGAAATGATACGAGAAGAACTACACCAAGTATTATGTGAAGGTTTTGGGGTTTCTAAAATACACTCTGAGTATGGAATGACAGAACTATTATCTCAAGGCTATTCTTTTGGTGATGGTATCTTTGAATGCCCACCATGGATGGATATCTTAACTCGTGATCCAGAAGATGCTTTAACCTATGTAGAAGAAGGCAAAACAGGCGGGGTCAATGTAATCGATTTAGCTAACCTTAATTCTTGTTCCTTTATCGCTACACAAGACTTAGGAAAAAAATATAAAGATGGTTCTTTCGAA
This sequence comes from Myroides sp. ZB35, assembly GCF_001865835.1. NCBI lineage: Bacteria > Pseudomonadati > Bacteroidota > Flavobacteriia > Flavobacteriales > Flavobacteriaceae > Myroides > Myroides sp. ZB35. The sequence goes on from NZ_CP017769.1 coordinate 919,386, forward strand.
ATACTTGGAAGATTTGACCATTCTGACATAAGAGGTTGTAATCTTATGGTTGTATAATAAAAGAGCCTCATACATTTAAACGTATGAGGCTCTTTCTTATAATTACTTTTCTAAAAGATCTAATTTCTCTGCAAAATAATCACAGAAGTCTTTCATTGTTGCAGCCATCTTCTCATCTTCTGTAGCACGCTCAAATGTATCTGACATTGCCACTAATGTTTGATGAAAGAACTTTTTCATCTCATCTACAGGCATATCCTTAGTCCACAAGTCTATACGCAATGTCTCTTTGGCTTTATGATCCCAGATAGATAATAACATTGCTTTAGAACTAGCTTTCTCTACACCTCCATCTTTAGCAGTCCAATACAACTTATCTGGTACTTTATTCTCGTCTAACTCTACTCTAATATTTATATCAGAAACGTGATTTTTACTCATTACTTCTTTGGTTTATACTTTGATTTTTCAAATATTTCTTTTGCATCCGTATTAAACAGATCATGCAAAGTTACATTATTATTTTGCATATACGCATTGACAATTTGCCAACCTAACCAAGCTCCAGTTCTCCCTGGGCTATCACCATCAATATCTAAATAATACTTAGAAAAAGGAGCAGCTGTAAGAAATCGACTACTCAACTTACTGTCTGTATCAAATAATAAATTATTCTCTATAAAATATCTCCACATCTCTGGCTCATTCTCCTGACACCACTGCATCTGTTCTAAAGTATACCCCATGATATAAGCATCATTAACTTTAGGTAGCAATAATTTCTTAGCGTATAATACCTTACCGTATTGTACCATACCTCCTAAGAAAGTACGATCTCTATTGCCTCCTATTTTCTGTAACACAAAGCTTTCTGCTAAATCAGGTAATATCTGTGTAGGCTCAAAAGATGGTCTTAAATACTCAGGAAAACTAACATAGAAATGATGATCCTTCCCTAAATAAGTATCTAAAGCAATCAATGCTAACGAATCTGCATAAATAGCTTTTGCAGTCACATCCACTTCCGAGATTAATGTTATTACCTTTTTCTTCGAAGTCTCATGTGGATAATAATACTTCACATGTTTAAAGAAATCTTCTAATTGCTTTGGCAATTCACCTAAATCTTGGTATTTCTTCTCTACCTCTTCATTTAACTCAATGAATATGGTATCTTGTTTTTTCTTTATCCAAAACTCATCAGATAAATTCTCATTAAAGAAATACGGATACTGTTTTTTAATACTTGCAAGATCAGCATCTTCTGACTTGAAGAACTCCTGATCAAAGCGAGTAACTGTCATATCTATAGGAATAGCATTAATCTCTCTTTCAAGTTCACTCTGCTTATCTCCACAGCTAGACCAAAAAACACAGCTCACTAGTAATACAGCACTAGATAAATTAGTAAATTTGGAAAAAGTCATTTTATCTTTTTTTATTTTCAATGTACAAATATAATAAGATAGATATCAACCTATTCCATAAATATTTAAAGTCATGGTAAACAACACTAAAATGAATACTTCAGCAGTAACAGATTATATCGTTAATTGGTTAAAAGAATATGCGCAGAATGCAAAAGTAAGTGGATATGTAATAGGAATATCAGGTGGTATTGATTCTGCGGTCACCTCAACACTATGCGCTATGACAGGACTACCTCTATTATGTGTTGAAATGCCAATCCATCAAGATCCCTCACAAGTATCAAGAGCAAAAGAACATATCTCTTTCTTACAAGAAAAGTTTACTAATGTAGCCTCTACTGTAGCAGACTTAACTTCGACATTTGAAACATTAAAAACAGCTGTTCCCTCTTCAGATGATGAAGCTATCTTAAACCTTACACTTGCCAACACACGTGCTAGATTGCGTATGACTACATTATACTACTATGCTGGACTACACAGAAGTCTAGTAGCAGGAACAGGAAATAAAGTAGAAGACTTCGGAGTTGGTTTCTTTACTAAATATGGTGATGGTGGTGTAGACGTAAGCCCTATAGCAGACTTAATGAAATCAGAAGTACGTGCTATCGGAGAGTACTTAGGAGTTCCTAGTAGTATTATAGTAGCTAAACCTACTGATGGATTATTTGGGGATGAGCGATCTGATGAAGATCAACTAGGTGCTAATTATGACGAACTAGAAATAGCTATGCTAGCACACGAAAAAGGAGCTAAAGCAGAAGACTTCACAGGAAGAGAAAAAGAAGTTTTTGAAATATATAGCAGATTAAATAGAATCAACCAACATAAGATTAACCCTATACCTGTTTGTATAATTCCTATAGAAATCAAATAATTACTTACTAATATATTTTTTTATTATTAACTATATATTAAAACAAATACCTTTGTTAAAAAATATTAGTTATGAAAAAGTTTTTATTGTTTTTACTTACCATATTATCAATATCCCTAGCAGGATGTTCTTCAGATGATGATTATTGTGGTAATGAAACCTATAGATCATTACAACTTAATGAGACACCTAATTTTAGCCCTTTAAATTTCTATGTAAAAGGACTCAAAGGAGATTCCTTTATTGTCATTAGAAATGAAAGAGATTTCCAAAATAGAGTGCATGGAGCTCAATACTATAGAAATGTTATAGATTGGAGATATGATGAGCTGATTATTGGACAAAAATATGAAGAGCGTTTCAGTAAAATTATTGACATATCAACATTCTATAAAGAAAGTTGTAATTACAACTTTCAAAACATTCTAAATGTAGAAATTAAAGTGAACAAAGGCTATAGATATAATGGTTATATTACTTACCATACCATTGTTCCTAAAACAAAAAGTGAGCAATACGATGTAATAACTACTGTTCAATTCTATAATTAATACAAAAAGAGGCAATAGCCTCTTTTTTTAGTCTTCTATCGTTTTAAATCTTGATGTTACTTGACCTAATCTCTTAGAGAACATATTCATCAGACTTGTGTAATCCATAATTAGCGTAAGCATCTCATAAGATCTCTTCTCATCACTATCTTTCAGCTTTACCTTATACTTTTCTATCATGGTATTCAATAAGAACATTCTAAGAGTTAGAATAGTTTCTGTCACATATTGAGATACTCCCTGCTCCTTCTGTTTCACTATAATATTCTGAGACTCCCAATTGTGCAAAGCTTCCTTCTCATCCTCCATGATAATATTAGTTACTTCCTGAGCCATTTCTGGATCTAATGTCTTTAAATACTTCTCCAGATCCCAAGCGTTATGATGATAGTAATCCATAATATCTTTATAAATCACTTTGAACATTGGATTGGTTAGCTGTACCTCATCTTCCTGCAAACTAAGGTAAATACGTTCATATACCTTCTGTTCTACTTTATGTTCTACCTCTATTACCTCATTGTCCTCATTCACATCTAATAAGAGCTCTATAAACAACTCTTCCATATTACCATACAACAGCAATATCTCGATGATCTTGCGTTCTAAATTATATTGTGGATCAATTGCTTCTTTTGGTTGTTGCTCTGAATGCACCACCTCCATCTGCTTCCTCTCCTGTGTATATTTCTTATTTGCCTCAGCTAATTCTTTTCGACCAATCTGAGCTAAAGAATTAAAGATTACATCCTCAGAAATATCCATTATACGAGCACATTCCTGCACATAGATTTCTCTCTGTATCTGATCAGGAATCTTAGAGATACTCTGTACCATATCTCTAATTAACTCTGCTTTCTTAATAGGGTCATTCTTCGCTTCCCCCATTAATAGATTAGCCTTGTAACGGATAAAGTCAGTAGCATTATTCTTGAAATACTCGTCTAGCTGTTCTTTAGAATGCTTTCGAGCAAAACTATCTGGGTCTTCTCCATCAGGCAAAGGACATACGCGTACGTTCATCCCTGCCTCTAATATCAAGTCTACCCCTCTAAGAGAAGCTCTAATACCAGCAGCATCCCCATCAAATAACATCGTGATATTCTTAGTCAATCGACTAATCAAACGGATTTGGTCAGGCGTTAATGCAGTACCCGAAGAAGCCACGACATTCTTTATACCGGTCTGATGCATCTGTATAACATCAGTATACCCTTCTACTAAGAAACAGTTATCTTGTTTGGCAATTTCTTGTTTAGCATGATAGATACCATATAGTACCTTACTCTTGTGATAGATATCACTCTCAGGAGAGTTTAGGTATTTAGCAGCTTTCTTATCAGTAATAAGAATACGTCCTCCGAATCCTAATACTCGACCGGACATACTCTGAATAGGAAACATAACTCTTCCCTTAAATCGGTCAAACTTACGATCTTCTTTTACAATGGTAAGCCCTGTTTTCTCTAAGTATTCTAAAGAATATCCCTTCTGAAGAGCTGCATCTGTGAAAGCACTCCACTGATCTGGAGAATACCCTAACCCAAACTCCTTAATTGTCTCTTGAGTAAAGCCACGCTCTTTAAAGTAAGTCATTCCTATTGCCTTACCTTCTTCCGCATTGAACAATGTCTCTTCAAAGTACTTCTTCGCAAACTCAGACACGATGAACATACTCTCCTTTTCATTCAGTTGCTCTTTCTCCTCATCGCTCTGTTCTGTCTCTTCTATTTCGATACCATATTTCTTTGCTAAATATCGTATTGCCTCAGGATAAGAGAAGTGTTCATGCTCCATAATAAAGCTAATCGCATTACCTCCTTTTCCAGAACTAAAGTCTTTCCATATTTGCTTCACAGGTGACACCATAAATGACGGAGTCTTCTCGTTTACGAAAGGACTTAAGCCTTTGTAATTACTCCCTGACTTTTTCAGAGTTACAAAGTCTCCTATCACCTCCTCTACACGAGCAGCGTCAAATACGGCATCTATGGTACTTTTGGAAATCATATACTTACTTTAGTTCATTTATATCTCAATATATAGAATTATTGCGATATACACTCATTTATGGCAAGTGCAAAGGTAAAAGAAAAGGAGTTGTTTCTAGAATAAATCATCTAAAAACAACTCCCTATAACCTAACTATTCATTTTGTATGTAATTTACAAATCTACTCTTACACCAAATGACCACATATTTTGCTTAATATCATTGTGTTTAAACATTGGTGTCAATTCATATTGAGCAAATAAACTCCAATCCCCATTACCAACATAAGCACCTACTCCATATCTCACCTTATTAATATCTAAGTCCGTCTTCTCCTTAGTTCTAAACTCATGGCCTTCATCAGTGTATCTGTATACTTGATAAGTATCTTTGCGATTAAGATTCACAAACCCTCCTATACCTACTCTCCAAGTTTCTTGGCTTCTAAAATAAGTTCTACCAGTCTTCTCATTTACCTTAGGTTTTGAAAAATCAAACTCTAAATAAACAGGTATCTGTACAGAACGTATTGCCAGTCTATTCTTACGCAAATCTTTATCATGTTCAACAATAGCTACTTGACCATCAGCTTGCTTTTCAAAATAACGGTGCTCTGTTGGCTTTAGATTATTATACTCTAATAAAACTCCATATCTTAGGTGTAGTAAGTTACTTTCTTTCAATAAACGTCTATTAATATTGAATCCCCATTGAATAAAATTAGAAGATACATAGAGAATATCTGAATTAGCAAAAGCTCCTTCTGTTGCTAAATTACTCATCCCATAAGCAAATTGGATCTGAAACCTATTGCGTCTATCACCTACTATTCTATTACCTCTCTGTATATAGTTTTTTCTACCAATCACAATTGCAGAGCCCGACTGATCTCCATCAACCCCCTCAGAGAATTGTCCTGATTTAATCGAATACTGTACATGACTCTGAACAGTGTTATATAAACTATCATTCAGATTATTTATAGTGTTTTCTAATCGAGTAGACGACTCTAAAGCTAATTTACTTTTGAGCTCTTGTGCTTCTTCTTCTGTAAGCTTCTTTTTCTCAACTAACACATTTAGTGAATCTACTTTAATTTTTAAATCTTCTTTTTCAGATACTGTAGTATTCTGAATCTTTACAGCAATACTATTTACCTCTCTATTGAATTTTTTCACTTGCCCATACATACCTAAAGTAGCAAATAGCGCAAGAGCCATAACTAATGTATTCTTTTGTTTCATAATTGACTAATTAGATCGTTCTACAATCACTTTTTTGGTCTTGTCATAAATCTTCTTGATTACAGATTCTCTGTACTCAATCTCTATCTCCCCCTCCACTTGATTTAATAAATCATCACTATTCACCACTATTCTCTTCGAAGGCTTATTCATTACCGGTCCTATGAATACCTCTTGTAGGTTTTGTGGCTTTAATGGACTTATTGTATCCACCATTATATTATCATTTGCTAATTGCTTATGTTCTTGTTTCAGTGTGTTAAGTTCTTCCTTTGTTATCACAGGAGATGTCCTAGGTGCAGTTATTTTCTCTTGATTATAGATTGTATCTGCTTTGGGTGTTTCTTGCTCTACTAATGTATTTTCAACCTCTTCCATAGTAGGCAACTCTATAGAAGGTGTTACCTGATTATCTACATCAGTAGTTATAAATTGTACTACTGAGAATCCCCCTATCAATAAACTAGCTGCTAATCCTATCCACCACTTCACATTAGACTTATTCTTCGCTTTAGCCTGCTGATCTAATTGAGAAGATAGTTTATCCCACGCTTGAGAAGAAGGAGCTATCTCTCTATCTGCTAAACTGTCTTTCCACTGTTTATCTATTTTATTCCATTCCATACCCCTTGTGTTTTTAAGATTGCTAATTGCTGTTGTAGTAATTTTCTAGCCTGTGCTAACTGAGATTTAGATGTCCCCTCTTGTATTTTTAATAATTCTGCTATCTCTTGATGTTTATATCCTTCTACTACATATAAATTAAACACCGCTCTACATCCTTCTGGTAACTGATCTATTAATAGCTGTATATCCTCAATAGATAATTCGATATCATCTTCTACAACTTCTTCTCTTACCTCAACATCTTCTATATAATGAAAGCTCTTTTGCCCACGTAAAAAAGAAATAGATTCATTCACCATAATACGTCTTATCCACCCTTCGAAATTCCCTTTTCTTTCAAACTTATCTATATTCGTAAAGACTTTCATAAACCCTGCTATCATCACATCCTCAGCATAGTGAATGTCCTTAATGTACTGTCTACAGACAGAGAGCATCTTACCAGACACAAGGTCATAGACCTCCTTCTGTGCAACTCTTTTATGAGCACACAGATCATCTATATAATCTTCTAATTTCTTTTTGTGTAGCCTTATCAACTTCATAGTTGCAATCTTCTATTACTTAAATACAACATCTAACCTCTTTACTGAAAGAAGTTTAAAATGTACATAATAAACTGGATTATAACTGAAGTGACAAATAAAATAATACCTTTCATAATACTTAGAATTGCTTATCTATATACATAGACGCAATTCTAAATAAAAAGGTTGTAAGGAAAGTGAAAAAAATTACTTTTTTCTTTCTATAACATAATTCACCATCGTGAACAGAGCTTCTCTATAAGTAGATTCTGGAAACTCCTGTAGTATATTTAGAGCCTCTTGTTGATACTCTACCATCTTAGTAGTAGCGTATTCTAGACCTCCTTTTTGTTTGACGAATGCGATGACTTCTTTCACACGTCTTTTATCCTCATTGTGATTTTTAACAGAGTTAATCAACCATTTCTTTTCTTTTGGTTCACAAGTATTCAAAGCATAAATAAGAGGAAGTGTCATCTTTTGTTCTTTGATATCAATACCTGTCGGCTTACCGATAGGTCCATCCGTATAATCAAATAAGTCATCCTTTATCTGGAATGCCATACCGATTAACTCTCCGAACTTACGCATCTTCTCTATAAGTTCTGCATTATCTGGATCGACAGCAGCAGCTCCTAATGAACAACAAGCTGCAATCAATGTAGCTGTCTTCTGACGAATGATCTCATAATACACCTCTTCTGTAATGTCTAATCGTCTCGCTTTCTCTATCTGAAGTAATTCTCCCTCACTCATCTCACGTACAGCCACTGAGATAATTCGAAGTAAATCAAAATCACCGTTGTCAATAGACAATAAAAGCCCTTTTGCTAATAGGTAATCACCTACTAACACGGCTATCTTATTCTTCCATAAAGCATTAAGGGAAAAGAAACCTCTACGTTTATTACTATCATCTACTACATCATCGTGTACTAGAGTAGCAGTATGAATTAGCTCTATAACAGAAGCTCCTCGATAAGTACGCTCATTAACCTCACCTGCCACCATCTTCGCTACTAGAAATACAAACATAGGGCGCATCTGCTTCCCTTTTCTATTTACAATGTAGTAAGTGATTCTGTTTAGTAAGGCTACCTTAGTAGTCATTGAGTTGCGGAACTTCTTTTCAAAAAGCTCCATCTCATTCTGTATAGGCTGTTTTATTTGCTGTACTATGTTCATTGCACCCAAAAATACGACTTTTTTATATCATTCGATAGTTTCCCTCAAATAGAAATCATTAAGAAATTGCTAAACAATTCTTTACGTAATTTCCTCTAAACTAAACTTATGATTTATTAGCCAACTGACCACAAGCTGCATCAATATCTTTACCACGACTTCGACGTACCACTACAGTGATATCATTCTTCTCTAAAGCTGCTATATAGCTATTCGTAGCACGTTCATCTGCTTGTTGGAACTCTCCATCATCAATAGGGTTGTACTCAATCAAGTTTACTTTACACGGTACATACTTACAGAACTTCACTAATGCATCCACAGAAGCTTTGTCATCGTTAATTCCTTTCCAAATCACATACTCATACGTAACGCGACTCTTCGTCTTACTATACCAGTACTGAAGTGATTCACGCAACTCCGTTAATGGGAAATTCTTAGTAAAAGGCATAATACGATTACGTGTCTCTTCGATAGCAGAGTGTAAAGACACTGCCAACTTAAACTTCACACCATCATCTGCCAACTTCTTGATCATCTTAGGCAATCCTGAAGTAGACACTGTGATACGCTTAGGAGACATCCCTAGCCCTTCTTCAGAAGTAATCTTCTCAATGGCTTTCTGTACGTTATTATAATTCATTAACGGCTCTCCCATTCCCATAAACACAATATTAGACAACGGGTGTCCATGATTCTGTCTACTTTGTTGGTCGATTGTTAATACTTGATCATAAATCTCATCAGGATTCAAGTTACGCATACGCTTAAGGCGAGCAGTAGCACAGAACTCACAGTCTAAACTACACCCTACCTGAGAAGATACACAGGCTGTAGTACGTGTTTCTGTAGGAATCAAAACAGACTCTACGATAAGACCATCGTGTAACTTCACACCATTCTTGATAGTACCATCAGTACTTACCTGCATACTATCTACTTTGATATGATTAATTACGAAGTTAGCATCTAGCATCTCACGGGTAGCCAATGATAAGTTACTCATATCTTCAAAGCTATGAGCCCCTTTACTCCATAACCACTCGTACACTTGGTTTCCTCTAAATGCCTTATCTCCCTGAGAAACAAAGAAATCCCTTAATTGTTCCTTAGATAAACTTCTGATGTCTTTTTTGTCTATTTGCATGGCGCAAAGTTAATCTCAAATTATCCGACTGCCAAATACTGTAATAAAATTATAACAATAATGTAAGGAACAATCAATTAGGAACTAGTGTACTGTATAACCAACTAGTATCCACAAAGCTAGTCATTCTTAACCGTCCACCATAAACTGTCAACTGTCAACTGTTAACTGTTAACCTTTAACCGTAACCTTCTTCACTGCCAGCACATGCTTACACATTCCTCTATCTCCTTGGTACTTACCATACCACTCACAAGTACATCGCTCCTGATCACCATCTAAGATTACCGTATGTCTCACACCACCAGTTCCCTCTACACGAGCTTCTACCCGTCCATTAGCATCACTAATAATCTCTACTTTATTCTCAGCTATTAGTTTCTCAGCATTCTTTAGGCGAGGATTTAGACTTAGGATACGCTCTAGCTTAAAGGGCAATCTTCTATAAAAGAAAGCATTGTCATCTAAGTCAAACCCTAATAATCCCATAGCTGCTAATCGCCCTGTCAGACTATCTGCATCAGTGAAACTCATCCCTTCTTCCATCGCAAACATCGTCGGGTTAAAGCGTTGATTCGCATAAGCATACTTATCCATCGCATCTATCCACTCGTCATCCACATCATCTATTAACGACTCTAATGCTGCTCCCTCTCCCGAGAACCCTCTAAAAGCTTCACGAGATAAAGACAAACTAAATCGAATATCGCCAAAATACAACTGCCACGTGGTGCTCTGCATATCAGGATGTGGATATACTTGCATAGTATCTATATAAGGCAATAGAGGTTCTAACAATCTCAAGCGATGAATACCTCCTACACAGACTGCATTAGCAGACTTAACAGGTGTAAACACAGGCATATTACCACGTACAGTTAAGTAATAATCTGTCTTGATCTCCCCTTTCGGAATACCTCTAAACAGTTGTTGTGTCTGTATTTTATTAAACGTATGTACTTTCTCTGCCTTAGACAGATAGATCTGTACCGTACTCAGTCCCTTAATCCACTTAATCGGAAGAGGTACTTTTCGTTCCACTATTTTCTTATCCTCAGTCTGAATACTAACCTCCTTCTGACCTATTGACAGCAGTACATTTTCCTTTTGCTTAATACTATTCAGCGCAGTAAGCATCGGTTGGTTAAAGTCTACATTCGTAGTCCCATTCTCTAAGAACTCCCCATCTAACCCATCAGGCAATACATCTACACGAGCGTACACTCCTGCACAGTGAGAGAATCCTTCGAATCGCACTCTACCATCCCCAGCTGTAGCAATAGGGTCTTTTAGCTTAGCTAGATCAGCAGGAGATAAATTAAAACTAGACTTCACCACATTAGACAACGTGATTAAACAACGTGCCATAATAAAAGGATCCTTCACATTACCCCAAAAAAAGCATGGAGCATCAGTCTTCTTCTGTATCTCACTGTACTTCGCTAAGAATAATTCGTCCCCTCCCTTGCCTTTCGTTAAGCTAGAAGGGGTATTGTATATATAAGATAATAGGTCGTTCATGGTACTTACAAATGAGTAAGCAAGGTACTAAAATTCATAGAAATATAACCTTCTAGAACTGTACACATCTGTTCTCTTATTTTAAAAAAAGGCAATTACTCTTTGATAATAAACCCATTACACATTATCTTTGTCCATTATGCAGCAATAGTAAAATAACATTCCGAATCACAATCGCCCCCTACAGCGTAGTAAGTGACTCAGTTTATTTAAGCGTACCCCCATCTTTAGGGTACCGTTATTTTATTATATATACTTATGCAATCAAACAAGATTAACAGCATCGTAATATTCATTACGATCACCATTATATTAGACAGTGCTGGCTTCGGTATTATCTTTCCAGTATTACCGGAACTATTAGAACACGTACTACATGCTGACCTCAGCACAGCAGCGAAGTACGGAGGTGTACTTACGTTAGCTTACGCCTTTATGCAATTCATCTTTGCACCAATCTTAGGGATTATTAGCGATCGTTATGGACGTAGACGAGTATTATTACTTTCTCTTTTTGGATTCTCTATAGACTGTTTTATTATGGCACTTGCTCATAGTTATTGGTTACTATTCATCAGTCGGCTTATCGCCGGAGTGACAGGTGCTACCTTTGCCGTGGCATCAGCTACGATTACAGATGTAACGGATGAAGATAACAGAACGAAATACTTTGGCTATTTAAATGCAGCTTTCAATATTGGCTTTATCCTAGGCCCTTTAGTAGGAGGATTATTAGGAGAATATCATTTTACCTACCCTTTTTACTTTGCGGGAATATTAGGTTTATTAAATGTTATTTATGGGTATTTCTTCTTTCCAGAAACCAATACTTCACGTTCACTAAAGCGATTATCACTAAAAGAAATCTCCCCTTTACAATCTCTAAAAAGTATCAAACGCTTTAAACAACTAAGTCTACTATTTATTGTATTCTTTTTACTTTCGGCTGCATCACATAGCATGGAGAGTACGTGGTCATTCTATACCATGATACAGTTTGACTGGAGTAAACAGCAAATAGGATTATCACTAACCATTATAGGCATCATAGGCTTCTTAGTACAAGCATACCTATTGCAATACTTGTCTACTAAACTATCAGACCAAAAACTTGTCTACATCGGTTTATTAACAAGCTTTATAGGATTACTCTTTTTGAGTTATTGTGTTACTGAAATACAACTCTGGGTAGGTATCACATTATACTTACTAGGAAGTATACAACAGACAGGTTTTCAGTCTATGCTCTCTAAGTCACTAGATCAGCAACATCAAGGAGAACTACAGGGGGTATTAGGAAGCCTTAACGGATTAACGACTATTGTGGCTCCACCAGTATTTACCTATTGTTTCTACCTATACACACAGGACAATACCTTACCATACTTACCTGGTATAGCCTTTGCCATAGCAGCTTTATTACTCCTAATTAGCTTATTACTACTCTTGAGACATAAGAAGTAAGTTTTAAAAAAAACAGCCCTATTCTTTACCAGAATAGGGCTACTTATATTATTATTCAGGCACTTATATTGACTATATCAATGTATGATATACTAATATGATTCCTCCTATCGTCGGAATAACAAAGAAGTAGTGATATTTGGAAGTTACTACTAACCTACACCTTACCCGTTGTCTTTGTCATCTTGACGTAAGGAAAGATCACACACGAGATGTAGAAATAGTCGTGAGAATAAACTAGTGCGATTCCTCCTATCGTCGGGATGACATACTGTGTGCTATACAGTATGTCAATAGGAAGTGACACAGAACAGAGCCTTAAAAAAACATCTGTTTGACACCGTTAGTGGATGGGACATTCCTAATTCTTAATTCTAAATTCCTAATTAAAAAAAGCCGATACTGTCGCTAGTATCGGCTTTTCATTGTCGTCTATAAATTGTTAGTTTATTCTGATTACTATAGATCTGCGAAGAAGTCATTTCCTTTATCATCAGTGATGATGAAGGCAGGGAAGTCTTTCACTACGATCTTACGTACAGCTTCCATTCCTAATTCTGGGAAGTCAACCACCTCTACGCTTAAGATATTCTCTTTTGCAAGGATAGCAGCTGGTCCTCCGATAGAACCTAGATAGAAACCACCGTGTTTTTTACACGCATTAGTTACCGCTTGGCTACGGTTACCTTTCGCTAACATAATCATACTTCCACCTACCGCTTGGAAACTATCTACATAAGGATCCATACGCCCTGCTGTAGTTGGTCCGAAGCTTCCTGATGGCATACCATCTGGAGTCTTAGCTGGCCCTGCATAGTACACTGGGTGATTCTTGAAGTACTCAGGCATCTCTTGTCCATTGTCTAACATCTCTTGGATCTTAGCGTGAGCGATGTCGCGCGCCACGATAACAGTTCCGTTTAACATTACACGAGTTTTGATAGGATGCTTCGTTAACTCTGCTAATTGTTCTTTCATTGGCTTGTCCAAGTCGATTACCACAGGCTCTTCTAAGTGAGGAGCTACTGCAGGTAAGAAACGTCCTGGATCAGTCTCTAATTGTTCTACGAATAATCCCTCTGCAGTGATTTTCGCTTTTATATTTCTATCTGCCGAACAAGATACTCCTAATCCTACAGGACATGAAGCAGCGTGACGAGGAAGACGGATCACACGTACATCATGAGTAAAGTATTTACCCCCGAACTGTGCTCCAATCTTAGACTCTTGACAGATTAATTGTAATTTTTTCTCCCACTCTAAGTCACGGAACGCTTGACCTCCCATATTACCAGAAGTAGGTAAGTTATCATAGTATCCTGCAGATGCTTTCTTTACAGCCGCTAAGTTTGCCTCAGCAGATGTACCACCGATTACTAATGCTAAGTGATATGGAGGACAGGCAGCAGTACCTAGATCCATGATTTTATCTTTGATAAATTCCGTTAAGTTTTTATCATTAAGAAGAGATTTTGTTTTTTGGTATAAGAACGTCTTGTTAGCAGATCCCCCACCTTTCGCTAAGAATAAGAACTCATATTTAGCTCCTTGTGTAGCATAGATATCGATCTGTGCTGGTAAGTTAGAACCTGAGTTTTTCTCCTCAAACATACTGATAGGTACGATCTGAGAGTAACGCAAGTTTTTCTTTTGGTATGTTTCGAAGATACCTTTAGATAAACTCTCGGCATCATTCGATCCCGTATATACGTTTTCTCCTTTTTTTGCCACTACGATAGCAGTACCTGTATCTTGACAAGAAGGCAATTGTCCTTCTACTGCTACTTTTGCGTTTTGTAATAAGTTATAAGCCACAAAACGATCGTTATCTGTCGCTTCCGGATCGTCTAGGATAGCTTTTAATTTTTCTAAGTGCGATGTTCTCAACATGAATGACACATCTGTCATCGCTGTCTCAGCAATCATCTCAATCGCTTTAGGATCAACCACTAATATCTCTCTATCTCCTAATTTTTCTACTTTTACATAGTCAGAAGAAATCTTTTTGTACTGCGTATCATCTTTCTGAATCGGATACGGATCTTGATATATGAAGTCCATTGAATTGTTAGTTTATTTTTGTTTAGTAAAATTACTAATTAAAGTCCTTATAAAATCGTAGAATGCTTCTAAATAGCCAGTGTTTATAAGGGATATAGATCATTTACACTTTACAGATTAATATTAGAACTCTTCATTTTATTTCTCTAAGAATGAGCACTTTCTTCGCATATTAGACAACAATTTTTTATTCTCTTTTTATAATATGTAGCACTATCTTATTCTTTCACTTCATATCACACTAATATTAAGCACATTACTATGCTTTCTATTCTAATTCCCTTTTACTCACTTTTACTTCCACTCCACTTGGTAGCTATATGATGCCTATATGATGGGATAGTGATAGGCTATTTTTGGTACTTTTAAGCCGACCAAATGCCCATCACTAACCGACCACATGCCGACCACCCCCTAATAAATAGTATTTTATTCCCATTTATCATTCAATCTAGTCTGAATTGCATTTTATATTAATGGGTAAAATCTATCTCTTACTGAATATAAAAAAGCCTTGAATCTATTGACTCAAGGCTTTTCGATATCTTACTGTTTATTTATTATCTATAAACTTCGCATATAGGCAATAAGTGCCTCCATCTCTAGATCGCTAAACTTCTTCGTGATCTCTAAGTTAGCTTGCATAATGATAAACTGAGACGGATCAACTATAGCTTCCTCATTTCCTCTCAAGAAAGAAACTAGATCAGCGTTGTGTTTATCATACACTTGTAATATTTCTTTGACACTAGGTCCTATTATTTTTTTATCTGTCTGATGGCAAGAAGCACAGTTTCCTTTTCCTTTAAAGATGTCTTCACCTAGTTTGATTTTTTCAGACATAGTCATTTCGGCTACTTCTCCTCTCTCTGATTCGTACACAGCTTCAGGTTGTGTTTTCTCATCCTTACCGCCACATGCTACTACACTAATAGTAGCAAGAAGTAGCAAACTAGTTTTTATAATTTTTGTCATTGTTGTTGTTTATTTATTTCCATCAAAAATAGAGAAACAAAATGAACATTATAGTATACAAAACAGTCCTTTTAGTGCAATAAACGGACAAATAACATATAACAGACTTTATATCTTTTAGTCAAAATCAATAAAATCATCTATCGTCAGGTAGTAATCTAATGCCATGATGAGCTCTTCTACCGTCACTGTAGGTTTCTGGCTCACTGCTAAGTCTACTACATCTTGTATATCTTCATCAGAGCACAGATACCACATATCTAGTTCTGTAACAGCGTCTGGATATACCTCTTCATTATCCTCTGTCACCTCAACAGGATCACCAACATAAATCTCTAGTTCTACATCTGCCTCATCTTCTACAGCATAAATAGCATACTGATAGGCTGGATCATACTCCGTAGTTCTTTCTTTTCGATCTTTAACAAGTAAGATAAACTCTGCTAATCGATATGTTTTATTTTTAAAATCAGGCATCATATATTCTATAATTTTACTAGTGGATAAAGTTAAAACACTTCTTACTACTATTTAGAAAAAAAGTTATCAATAGTTTATAATGAAAAAAGCTCGTTGACAAAATCAACGAGCTTCTTCTATTTATAGTACTTATTCTAACTATTTATTCAATAGAATAGATGCTTCTTTAGCGAAGTATGTTGAAATAATACTTGCTCCAGCGCGTTTGATACAAGTTAATTGTTCCATCATGATCTGATCGTGGTCAAGCCATCCTCTCTCTGATGCAGCCTTTACCATAGCGTACTCTCCAGATACTTGGTACACAGCTACAGGCACATTCACAGCGTCTTTCACTTCACGTACGATATCTAAATAAGCCATACCAGGTTTTACCATAAGGATATCTGCTCCTTCTTCTACATCATATAACGCCTCTTTTACAGCTTCGATACGATTAGCATAGTCCATTTGGTATGTTTTTTTGTCTTTTGGTATCTCTACATCTGCTCTCGGTGCACTGTCTAGTGCATCGCGGAATGGTCCGTAGAATGCAGATGCATACTTAGCAGAATAACTCATGATACCTACATTCGTAAATCCTGATTGGTCTAATGCTTCACGCATACGCAAGATACGTCCATCCATCATATCACTAGGTGCTACGAAGTCTGCTCCTGCCTCTGCATGAGATACGCTCATCTTCGTCAGTGCATCTACTGTAGGGTCATTCACTACTACTCCATTCTCGATAATACCATCGTGCCCGTATATAGAATATGGGTCTAATGCTACGTCTGGCATTACGATCATACCTGGACATGCATCTTTTATCGCTTTGATAGCAGTCTGCATTAATCCATTAGGATTCCATGCTTCTGTTCCTGCATTGTCTTTTAAGTGATCACTTACTTTTACATAGATATTCACTGCGCGAATACCTAATGCATAAAGCTCTTTTACTTCCTTTACTGTCAAATCCACAGAACGTCTAAACATACCTGGCATCGAAGGAATAGCTTCTTGTACATTAGTCCCTTCTGCTATAAACATAGGAAACATAAAATCTTGTGGAGTCACGATAGTCTCTCTTACCAAACTACGAATAGACTCATTTGTTCTTAATCTTCTACCTCTTTGTAATGGAAACATAATTATTTTTGGTTTTATATGTTTATATACTATTGTTAACGCACGGATTACAAATCCGCGCAATCGTTGTAACGTATTATGGTAGACGCAATGTGTTGCGTCTCTACTGTTGGCGCGGATTTATAATCCGTGACATATTCTGTAAACATTAATTGTGACACGCAAAATATTGCGTCTCTACTTTATCCAATCAACAGGATTAGCTAATACCTTCAACAGCTTTTCTTCCCAACTGTTTTCTTCAGGATGGTGGTCATATACCCATTGTACATGTGGTGGTAGACTCATTAGGATAGATTCGATACGTCCATTGGTTTTTAATCCAAATAGAGTTCCTTTATCATGAACAAGGTTAAACTCTACGTATCTACCTCTTCTGATTTCTTGCCATGTACGGTGCTCATTGCTATAAGGGGTATCCATACGACGTTCTACGATAGGTGCATAAGCTTCTAAGAAGCTATCTCCTACTTCGGTTACGAAGTCATACCACTGTTGCATAGACATTTCTTCTGTTGCTTCTAAGCGGTCAAAGAATAATCCTCCGATACCACGTGCCTCTTCTCTATGTGCATTCCAAAAATATTCATCACATTGCTTCTTATACAATGGATAAAACGCTGGATTATGCTTATCACAAGCTGTCTTACATACAGTATGAAAATGCGTAGCATCCTCATCGAATAGGTAATAAGGTGTAAGGTCTTGTCCTCCACCAAACCAAGAACGCACTACTGTACCTTCTTTGTCATACATTTCAAAATAACGCCAGTTGGCATGTACTGTAGGTACCATAGGGCTCTTCGGGTGAATCACTAATGATAATCCACAAGCGAAGAAATCTACATCTCCTACATTAAAGTACTTTTGCATCGCTACTGGTAACGGTCCGTGTACGGCAGAGATATTTACTCCTCCTTTTTCGAATACCGCTCCATTCTCGATCACACGTGTGCGACCTCCCCCACCTTCAGGACGTTCCCAAAGGTCTTCTTGGAATTTTGCTTTTCCATCTATATCTTCAAGTCCTTTCGTAATGATATCTTGAAGCTGTTGTATATATTGATAAAATTGTTCTTTCATATTATAAATAGTACATATCCTCTCTCTGTCAGGATACTCATCATTAAAAAAACTATTGTTTCGTAGTTCAGCCAATACATTATATTGCGCCTCTCTACCTTATCTTTAAATAAACAATAGTAAGCAGACTCCTCTAGTCCTACATATCACTATCATAGTGTGTATGACACCTCAACCTGTTTCTGCTGTAAATAGTGATCTCTTAAAGGCGACTAATCTTAGTCATGATATTAAATGAGAATGCTTTACTCTCATCTTGAATATATTGATAGACAGCCTTTGCTTTTGCTTTTAATGAAGGCTCTTGAGAAGACCACTTCACTAATAGATCTGTGAACTCTTCCATCTTATCCCAAGGGAAGTTGAATTTATGTAAGTGTAAGGCTAAGTCCTTACCTTCTGTTATCAACAGTTGTTCATAACTCAGGCCTATCTTTTGAAGCTCTACGTCTAGATCTTCTATAAATTTCTTGTCCTCTGGTGTAAATCCAATAGAAGACAACTTCTGAACAATAGACTCTATACGTCTTTCTTCTTCACTTTTTGTTCCTTTGTTTAACATAGGTCAAATGATATAGTAAAACAAAAAAGCCTACGTCATACTTCGGCAGGCTTTTCTGTCAATATTTTACTTGTGTTCGTATTCTTTTACCGCTTCGATAAATGCTTTTGCATGATCTACTGGGATATGAGGTAAGATACCGTGACCTAAGTTCACTATATACTTATCTTTACCGAAAGCATCGATCATCTCGTGTACCATTTTCTTAATAGTAGGGATCGGAGACATTAGACGGCTTGGGTCAAAGTTACCTTGTAATGTGATATCTCCACCTGTGAATAGACGAGCGTTCTGTGGGCTACAAGTCCAGTCTACTCCTAATGCAGACGCTTTTGACTTCGCCATTTCAGGTAATGCAAACCAACATCCTTTTCCAAATACGATAACTGGAGTGATATCAGCTAATGCTTCTACTATTTGGTTAATATACTGCCATGAGAACTCTTGGTAATCTACTGGAGATAACATTCCTCCCCATGAATCGAATATTTGTACTGCATTTACACCTGCTTTTACCTTTTCTTTAAGGTATAAAATAGTGGTATCTGTAATTTTTTGTAATAATGTATGCGCCGCTACTGGGTCAGAAAAACAGAAGCCTTTCGCTAAATCAAAGCTCTTAGAACCTTTTCCTTCTACTGCATAACAAAAGATAGTCCAAGGTGAACCAGCGAATCCAATCAATGGTACTTCATCGTTTAACATCTCTTTCGTTACTTTAATAGCATCCATTACATATCCTAATGTCTCTTCGATATTAGGTACGATAACTTGCTCTACATCTTTAGCAGAACGGATAGGATTAGGTACCCATGGCCCTACTCCTGGTCTCATCTCTACATCAATGTTCATAGCTTGCGGTACGACTAAAATATCTGAGAATAAAATAGCAGCATCTGGTTTTACAATACGAATCGGTTGTACTGTAATCTCAGCTGCGATTTCTGGCATTCTACAACGTGTAAAAAAATCATACTTATCTCTTAATTCGCGAAACTCTGGTAAGTATCTACCTGCTTGACGCATCATCCATACAGGTGGTCTCTCTACTGTTTCACCTTTTAACGCTCTTAAGAATAAATCATTTTTAATCATTTCTATTCGATTTTAATACGTCAATTTTTAGCTGACTCTATTTATAATAATCCACACAAGCTTGTAATGTAGCTTCCACTGTAGGTTGCTTCGCTATTACAATATTCTGTGTAACTCTTTTTAATGGTTCTGCTGTAGTATCTCCTATACAGAAGCACACTTCTGTCGTGATGCTGTTCTGCTGAAGATAACTCTCTATCGCTGAAGGACTGTAAAAGCACAATCCATCTACTTTATATTCATTCTTTATTCGATTAAGTACAGTCTGATATACTGTGAACTCATTAAAGACTATACCATTTGCTCTAAAAGCATCTGGCAACAGATCTCTTCTGATACTTCCACTAAAGAATGTTATGTTTCTATCTTTATAGTTTTGAACAATGATAGGAGCTAATTCTTTTGCATAATGTGCCCAAGCCTTAACTTCCCAACCGTTCTCCTCCAACAATTCTTTTGTTTTTATCCCTACACATAGCGCTGGTTTCTTATTCAGAACTTCTTTATACCCTTGACTAATCACACTCTTTACCGCATTCTGACTCGTAAACAATACATACTCATGTACAGCATCCAAGTCGAATACTAAGTGTTCTGTCAAGATATAATCTTGTTCTACTAAATGCACCTTCCCTAAAGCTACAGCATCTAGTACACTCGCTTTAATCTTACGTGTAGATAAAATAGTTGGATTAAAAGACATTTTATTTTTTTAATTGTTGACGTAGTGTTTCCATTAATTCACTACCACCATTCTCAAGAATTTCTTTAGCTGCAAAGAATCCAAGCTTCTTCCACTCTGCGATATCCACTACTTTGTTCACTTCGAACTTCTGTTGACCATCTAAAGAGAATAATACCCCTTTAAAATTAATCGTGTCATCGTGATCATTATAAGTAGCTAAAGCACCGATAGGAGCTGTACATCCACCTTCTAATGTTCTTAAGAACTGTCTTTCTATATAAGTAGTCATCTCTGTTTCATAATCATTTAACTGAGCTACTGCGTCTAAAGCATGATTATCATCTGCATTTACGACTACTACCATAGCTCCCTGTGCAGGTGCTGGTATCATCCAGTCAAGATTAATGAAGTTCGATGGTTTCTTTTTAATACGATCTAAACCAGCTGAAGCGAAGATTGCTCCATTCCAATCGCTGTTTTGTAGTTTTTCCATACGAGTATTTACATTTCCTCGTAGGTCAACTGTTGTATGCTTTGGGAAACGGTTTAACCATTGAGCTTTACGTCTTAAACTTCCTGTAGCTACTACTGCCTCAACCTCTTCTGACATAAAAGATGTATCTCCTTTATGTAATAAGATATCTACAGTATTAGCACGTTTAAGTACTGCTCCCTGTACGATTCCTTGTGGTAGAGCTGTTGGTACATCTTTCATAGAATGTACTGCGATATCTACCTCTTTTTTTATCATTGCCACATCTAGAGTCTTAGTAAAGATTCCTGTGATTCCCATCTCATATAATGGCTTGTCCAATACTAGATCTCCTGTAGATTTAACAGGTACTAACTCTGTTTTGTACCCTAATTTCTGAAGAGATTGTTCTACTGTTTTTGCTTGCCACATTGCTAGTTCACTATCACGTGTACCTATACGAATAATTCTACCCATTTTAATTTGATTCTATATGAAACACTTTTTCTATCCATTCTATACTCTGATCCACTACTGTATCTTCATGACGAAGATGGTTTGCAAAGTGCGTAGTGATCTTCTGTATGATGCGCATACTGATTAGTTCAGCCTGCTCAGAATCAAAGTTATCATATTTCTTTTTATGATAATCTAATTCCCCATCTTTTATCTGCTCTAGCTTAGATTTAAGAGCATGTATAGTAGGTGCGAATTTTCTCATCTTCGTCCAAGCGATAAACTCAGACATGATCTCTTCTATAATTTCTTCTGCTTGTGGAATGAACTCTCTTCTTCTCTCGATCGTCTTATCTGTCATTTGAGATAAATAATCAAGGTGTATTAATTCTACTCCTTCTATCTCCGTCACATCATCACTCACGTTCTTAGGAATAGACAAATCTAAAATAACAAGAGGTTTTGTCAAGTTAAGCAACACCTTATCTACTGTAGGTTTCTGTGCACCAGTCGCTACGATAAGCACATCTGATTTGCGTATTTCTGCTTGTAAATCTGCATAATCCTTTACGATAAGATTAAATTTACCTGCTACTTCTAACGCTTTCTCTTTTGTTCTATTAATAAGTGTAATATGATCATTCTTAGTATGCTTCACTAAGTTTTCACATGTATTTCTACCAATTTTACCTGTTCCGAATAACAAGATATTCTTATTAGATATATCTTCTACATGATCCATAATATATTGTACAGAAGCAAATGATACAGAAGTAGCTCCAGAACTAAGCTCAGTCTCATTCTTGATACGTTTACTTGCTTGGATTACAGCATTGACTAATCTCTCGAAGTAATTCGTTGTCAGTTCTTTCTCCTTCGCTAAGTAGAAAGCATTCTTAATCTGACTGATAATTTCAAAATCACCTAATATCTGACTATCTAGTCCTGTTCCAACGCGGAATAAGTGTTCTATAGCCTCCTTAGTCTTATATACATAAGCCACATTGCGGAAGTCATCCACTGTACCATTACTGTTATCACATAATAATTTAATCAGTTCGAAAGGGTGTTGTGCGAAACCAAATATCTCCGTTCTATTACATGTAGAAATCACGATTAAACTCTCGATTCCTTCATTTTTAGCTTGAGTTAATAAATTGTCTTTGGCCTCATCACTTAGACTAAACTTACCGCGCATTTCAGCGTCCGCTTTCTTATAACTTAATCCCACTGCATAAAAAGTCGCAGGTTTAGTCTTATCTATTTTGTCCATACCACAGAGTTAATTCAAAAAAGTAAACAAATTTAAGATTAAAGAATCGACAAAAGTAACGCTAGAAGGACTATTTATATCGCTAAGGGATTTCTCAAAAAAAAAGCATTGCATTTCATTATAATACAGTACATTTGCAACAATGACAAGGGTTAAAAGACACTCTATATAGAATCATTCTAAATAAAAAGTAACTAGATAAGTTTCTAGCTTAAGTTTAAAAAGTATCGCTATGAGTCCTACGGAAGAAATAATAATTGATGATAATTTTTCGATATTAAGATTCGAAAACAACTTAACAGAGAACATAACATTTCAACGAGAAATGGGAACAGATGTTATCCAATTTTACTTTGGTCTAAAAGGGTCTGCCAAATTTGTATTCAATCAAGGAGCATATTCTCTTCCGCTTAATGAAGAAAAATTCTTGATCCTTTACAATCCTCAAAAACAGCTTCCTGTACACTTAGAGATATCTCCTAATACATGGGTCATAAGTGTTTTAATTTCTATTAAGAAGTTCCATGCTCTTTTTTCAACAGAAGCAGAGTTCATCGGTTTCTTAACTGGTGAAAACAGAGACAAGAAGTATTACTCTGAAGAAGAAATCACTCCTTCTATGGCTATAGTTCTGAATCAGCTATTTAACTTCTATATGAACTCAACTATCAAGAAGTTATACTACACTGGTAAGACATACGAGTTACTTAGTTTACTATTTAATCAGAATGAAGATCAAAACATAGAGAATTGCCCATTCTTATCTGATGAAGACGATGTCGTTAAAATCAAAAAAGCGAAAGATATCATCATCAGTAAAATGGCAGAACCACCTACACTTCAAGAGTTAGCAGACTCAGTAGGTATTAACATTAAAAAACTAAAAATGGGCTTTAAGCAGATTTACGGTGACTCTGTATTCAGCTTCTTGTTTGACTATAAGATGGAATACGCACGTAAGCTCTTAGACAACGGCAGTTATAATGTAAACGAAGTAGGACTAAAGATTGGTTATAGTTCTGCTAGTCACTTTATTGCTGCCTTTAAAAAGAAGTTTGGCACTACACCAAAAAAATACTTAATGTCTCTCAACACAAATAATTAACAACATGCAAGGTATATTATTAGTTAACCTAGGCTCACCTAAGAGCCCTACAGCAAAAGACGTAAAACCATACTTAGGAGAATTCTTAATGGATGAAAGAGTAATAGACATGCCATACATCCTAAGAAGTTTATTAGTTAAAGGAATCATACTGAATACTAGACCAAAGAAATCAGCAGAAGCTTATTCTAAAATATGGTGGAAAGAAGGTTCACCACTAATCGTAATTTCTGAAAGACAACAAAAGAAAGTACAAGCAAAAGTGGACATACCAGTGGCATTAGCTATGAGATATGGAGAACCCTCTATCCAAACAGGTTTACAAGAATTAAAAGACAAAGGTATAGATGATGTACTAATGATCCCTCTTTACCCTCAGTTTGCCATGGCAACTACAGAGACTATTAATGTATTAGCAGAAGAAGTAAGACAGAAACACTTTCCTCAGATGAAAGTTACGAGCTTCCCCGCTTTCTACAACAAGAAGGAATACGTAAATGCTCTAGCTCATACTATAAAAGGTCATCTAGAAGGGTATGACTATGACCATATCGTATTCTCTTATCACGGGGTACCTGAACGACATATCCGCAAATCAGATGTAACGAAGGGACACTGTACTATAGACGGGTCTTGCTGCCAGACAGCTTCCAAAGCACATGAGTTCTGCTATAGACATCAATGTTTAGAAACAACAAGACAAGTAGTTGAAAAATTAAACATCCCTGCTGATAAATACACTAATTCATTCCAATCTAGATTAGGAATGGACAAATGGCTACAACCTCCAACTGATGCTACTGTAAATGGATTAGCTGAGAAAGGAATTAAGAAGCTAGCAGTAGTTACTCCTGCCTTTGTAGCCGACTGTCTTGAAACTCTAGAAGAAATAGGCATGGAAGCACATGACGAATTCTTAAAACACGGAGGAGAAGAGTTTAGAACAATCCCTTGTATGAATGATGATGACATGTGGATAGATGCAATGGTTACTTGGATTAAAGAATGGCAAAACAAATAATAGCATGTTATACCTATATCTAAAAGCTCTACATATTATTTTTATAGTATGCTGGTTTGCAGGACTATTCTATATCGTACGTCTATTTGTATATTACTCCGAGACGAAGGATATGCCTGAAGTACAATCTAACATCTTAAGAGATCAATATACCATCATGACTAATCGCCTGTGGAATATCATCACATGGCCTGCAGCTGTATTAGCAACTGCTTTTGGTATAGGTATGTTAATCTATAATCCGGTTTTATTAAAATTGCCTTGGATGCATGTCAAATTACTTTTTGTAGTCTGCTTAATCGCCTACCACTTAAAGTGCCATCAATTTGTCAAGCAAATTAACGCAGGGAATATGACTAAAACATCTTCCTTTTTTAGAATTTGGAATGAAGGAGCTACCTTGATTTTATTTTCTGTAGTATTTTTAGTAATTTTAAAAAGTACTTTTAATTGGATATTTGGAGTTGTAGGTCTAGTAGGATTATCAATACTATTAATGCTAGGAATACGCTTATACAAACGAATTCGCGATAGCAGAAAATAATGAAAGATGACTTTATATTAAAGAACTTTTCTCTGAGAAATAGAATATTTTTCTCACTTATATTTTTGAGTATTATCTCATCTGTATTGATATCAGCTGTATCAGTGTATCAATTCAGAGAAGAAGCACGTACTTATCATCAATATAGACTAGAAAGGACAGAAAACTCTATCAACGAGAATATAAACTACATCTTAACAACCTCAGAATACCCTCTAACAACAGAGAATATCCCTCGCATTTTTAGAGATAAAATACATGAGCTAGCAGCCATACACAATACAGAGATCAATATACACGATCTACAAGGACACCTCTTGATTACCTCAAGAGGTACCTTTTCTGTAGATAGCATCTCTAAAAACATCTCTCCTTTAGTTTTAAAGACAATACAGTCCTCTCCAAACAAACGCTTTGTAGATATAAAAACGGTAGATAGCAACCGTATACGTATCGCATATAGCTTCTTAAAGGATTTAAAGTACAAACCCCTAGGTATACTTAAAATACCGTATGAGGAGAAAACAGAGTTTTACGAGAACGAGATTCAGAACTTCATGGTTAAATTTGGACAAGTATATATCATTATGCTGATTATGTCTATTGTTATCTCTTACTTCTTGTCAAACTATATTACCCAAAGTCTAAACAATATTAGTGTCAAGATTACAAGTACTAAGTTCGGGCAAAAAAACGAAAAGATTGATTCTAGCAACACTAGTAAAGAGATCTCAGCTCTTATCACTGCATATAATGATATGGTGGAGAAACTCGATGATTCGTACGAAAAACTAGCTCAAACAGAAAGAGAGCAAGCTTGGAGAGAAATGGCTAAGCAAGTTGCACACGAAATAAAAAATCCTCTTACTCCAATGCGTCTGACTGTTCAAAGCTTTGAAAGAAGATTTGACCCTAATGATCCTAATATTAAAACTAAACTAAAAGATTTTTCACAGGTATTAATACAACAGATAGATACGATGACTTCTGTTGCAACAGCGTTCTCAAGCTTTGCTGCAATGCCTGCTCAGCAAGACGAAACTCTTGACATTGTCAATACTGTAAAATTAACACTTGACATCTTTAATGAAGACTATATCTGGTTTGAAAGCACCGATCAGGAGATCATCTCTAAAATAGATAGAACACAACTAATCAGAATTATTACTAACTTAGTCAAAAATGCAATACAAGCTATCCCATCTGAGCAGAAGAGCCCACAAATAAAAGTGAGTATATCTAGAACAGAAGAAAGCGCAATCATCAAAGTAGCTGATAACGGAACAGGTATAAAGCAAGAAGATCTAAACAAAATATTCCAACCTAAGTTCACTACCAAAACAAGTGGCATGGGATTAGGATTGGGAATCATAAAAAACATAATTACAAATTACAACGGTACAATAGTCTTCGAAACAGAAGAAGGTCTTGGCACCACATTTATTGTTACCTTGCCTATTATAAATAATTAATCAAATAAAAGATATTATGGATTTTGAAAATATTCTAGTAGAAAAAGAAGGAAGTCTGGCCATTATAACCATTAATAGACCAACTAAATTAAACGCTTTAAACAAGCCAACAATTGAAGAGCTTCACCAAGCCCTTAAACACTTTGAAAAAGACCGTGAAACACGTGTTATCATCCTTACTGGAAGTGGAGAAAAAGCTTTCGTTGCAGGTGCTGACATTAAAGAATTCTCTAGCTTCAACACTAGTGAAGGTTCACAGTTAGCTGCCAAAGGACAAGAGCTTCTATTCGACTATGTTCAAAATTACAACAAACCAGTAATCGCTGCTGTTAATGGATTTGCCCTAGGAGGTGGATTAGAGTTAGCGATGTCAGCACACTTCAGAATAGCTTCTAATAACGCTAAAATGGGACTTCCAGAAGTAACACTTGGACTAATCCCAGGATATGGCGGAACACAACGCTTACCTCAACTTATTGGAAAAGGAAGAGCAATGGAGCTAATCATGACTGCAGAGATGATAACAGCTGATAAAGCTCTATCTTATGGATTAGTGAACCACGTTGTAGAGCAAGAAGAACTATTAGCATTCACAAAGAAAATAGCGAACAAAATAGCTTCTAACTCTGCTTCTGCAATTGGAAGAGCAATAAAATCTATTAATGCTAACTTTAAAGATGGTGTAAACGGATACCACGAAGAAATCAAGAACTTCGGAGAATGCTTCGAAACAGAAGACTTCACAGAAGGAACTACTGCTTTCTTAGAAAAAAGAAAACCTGAATTCAAAGGTCAAAACTAATAACAAAAAAAGGTCAGAGCGTGCTCTGACCTTTCTTATTTCAATTCCTTATTCTTGAAATAAAAAAACCTCTTGAATGATCAAGAGGTTTTTTGTTGGCCTACTAGGACTCGAACCTAGAACGACTGAACCAAAATCAGCTGTGTTACCATTACACCATAGGCCAGTACCATTTCATTACTTTGGCATAATTACTTCAGTAATGCGGATGCAAAATTAGCACATTTTTTGATTCTTCCAAATATAAAATGTCTTTTTTAATCACTCTCAGCCCCCTATTTTGCTAAGATACTCATAGTCAAGAGAGAGTATTGATAATTTTAACATTTTATTTTTACGTACAATTAAAATAAAAAAAGCCTCTTGAAAAATCAAGAGGCTTTTCTGTTGGCCTACTAGGACTCGAACCTAGAACGACTGAACCAAAATCAGCTGTGTTACCATTACACCATAGGCCAATACCTTTTTTACATACCGTAAAGCGTAATTACTTCATCAATGCGGATGCAAAAGTATAACTATTTTTATAATCTCCAAACTTTTCTATCAAAAAAATTAATTTTTTCTAATTCCTTCACGCAACACAAAAAAAATCTTTTCTTTGTATATACAATCTGAAAAAATATCTAGTAATTACAAATATGTTGACATTCAATTACAAGAAGTGGAATGTTATAGGTGGATGGCTATGTTTTGCCATTGCCCTATTGACTTATACACTAACAGTAGAGCCTACAGTAAGCTTTTGGGATCCAGGAGAATATATTGCTACCTCTGCTAAACTACAAGTAGGACACCCTCCAGGGGCTCCTTTTTATCAAATGTTAGGAGCTTTCTTCTCGATGTTTGCTACCTCTCCAGATAAAGTTGCCCTAATGGTAAACATGGTTGCTGTTATTTCCAGCGCGTTTACCATTCTTTTTATGTTCTGGACATTATCTAATTTACTTAAGAAAATCGTCGTTGCGAAAAGTGAGTGGACGAATATCAATGCTATCGTTGTTTTAGGTAGTGCTGCTGTTGGTTCATTAGCCTTTTCATTCACAGATAGTTTTTGGTTTAACGCTGTAGAGTCTGAAGTATATGCTTCTGCTATGTTTCTAACATCACTTCTATTGTACTTAGGTGTGAGATGGTATGATGACATCAACACTCCTAAAGGTAATCGTTGGCTATTATTGATAGGGTTAGTTATTGGAGCTTCATTTGGAGTCCACCTAATGGCTTTGTTGACAGTTCCATCTATCGCATTACTATACTTCTTTAAAAGATATCAAAAAGTAACTATCAAAAACTTTATCATAGCCAATATAGCGGCTGTGGGAGTTTTATTCTTCCTTTTTGCTTTCTTATTCCCTAAGACCTTAGCCTTATTTGGTAAGACAGAGATCTTTATGGTGAACTCGATAGGAATGCCATTTAACAGTGGGACTATTGTTGCCTTCTTATTGATTGTTGCCTTCTTTGTATTCGGGTTGAGATACACAGAGAAGAAAAACAAAATAATGGCGAACACGATTATTCTAACACTTCTTTTTGTATTTGTCGGATTGACAAGTTGGATAATGTTACCTATCCGAGCTAATGCAAAAGTAGTAATCAATGAGAACACACCTTCTGATGCTTCTGAGCTATTAGCATACTACCAACGTGAACAGTATGGAGAAGAAAGTATCTATTACGATTCTTACTTCACTAAAAAATATGTAGGATTAGATAAAAACAATCCTTGGAAAGACGAAAAACCAAACTACGAAAGAAACTACCAAACAGGTAAGTATGAAATCGTAAACGAATATAAAAACGCAGGACAAAACTTCGACAGTACTCATAAAGGATTCCTTCCTAGACTGTGGAGTACAGACAAGAATCACCGTGTCAACTATATGCGTTATACTAAACCTTTAGACTTCAGAGTATCTTCTCAATATGCTGGAACAAAAGAGTTAGAAGAATTAGTATCTGGAGTAAAACAAGGTCTCGCTAGTGGAGAAATTGATTATGATGGACTTGACAAGTTCCTAGATCAATATGGAGAATACCTAGAAATCGAAGTACCTTCATTCTCTAGTAATATCGGCTTTATGTTTGAGTACCAATTCGGATATATGTTCTGGCGTTACTTAATGTGGAACTTTGCAGGGAGACAAGATGATGTACAAGGTCAAGGTGACTTACAACACGGTAACTGGATTAGTGGTATCAAATTCTTAGACGAAATACGTTTAGGGTCTCAAGATAACTTACCTTCAGATACATTAGAAAACAAAGGTAGAAACACTTATTTCTTCTTACCTTTTATACTTGGGCTTATCGGTATTGTATTTCACTATCGTAAAGACCCTAAGATGTTCTGGGTATTGTTAGTGTTATTCCTATTTACAAGTTTTGCACTTAAAATATTCTTGAATGAACGCCCTTTCGAACCGCGTGAACGTGACTATGCTGTAGTACCAGCATTCTATGTATTCGCGATGTGGATTGGATTCGGAGTATATGCTATCTTCGACGGTCTTAAAAAGTATGTACAACCAAAAATAGCTGGTCCAGCTGTTCTAGTTGTATCATTATTTGCAGCTCCTGTATTATTAGCACAACAAAACTGGGATGACCACGACCGTTCAGATCGTTATACAGCCCTTGCTAACGCTAGAGCATACTTAGATTCATGTGATCCGAATGCTATCTTATTTACTATTGGAGATAACGATACATTCCCACTGTGGTATCTACAAGATGTAGAAGGATACAGAACAGACGTAAGAGTTGTATGTACGAGTTTACTTCCATTAGACTGGTATATTGACCAGATGAGAGCAAAAGCGTATGACTCAGAGCCTCTACCTATCTCATTCACACATGATCAATATGTAGGTAATAAAAGAGATGCTATCATCGTAAACAAGATGATTGACGAAAGAATAGACATCAACTCTCTTCTTAACTTCATTAAATCTGATGACGATAGAACGAAGATTAAAACAGAGGCAGGAACTACATTGTATATCGCTCCTACTAATCAGATCAGAATACCTGTAGATAGTGCTAATATAGCGAAACACAATATCGTATCTCCTCACTTAAGAAAAGATATATTACCTTATCTAGACGTTAACATTACTGACCAGGCTATCTATAAGCACCGCCTTATCATGTTAGATATAGTAGCAAATAATAACTGGGAACGACCTATATACTTCTCTGGAGGTAGCTGGGGAGATGATGATTTCATCTGGATGAAAGATTACTTACAGTTAAGTGGTTTAGTATATAAACTAGTTCCTCTGAAATCTGATACAGAGAGTTCTCATGCACTAGATAGAGGTTCTATAGACGCAGATAGAATGTACGATATCGTAACGAAGTGGTACTGGGGTAATATGGGAAGTGATAAAATCTATCACGATCCTCAGACTAGACGTAATGCACTGAGCTACCGTATCAACCTTGCTCGATTGATGGAACAACTATTAATAGAGGGTAAAGATGAGAAAGCGAAGAAAGTTATCGATATAGCGATGACGAACATGCCTATCAAATACTATGGTTTATACGAAGTTGTACATCCATTCGTAGAAGGTTCTTATAAAGTTGGCGAAAAAGAAAATGCTCGTCAAATGGCTAAAGAATTAATTCAAAAATCTCAAGAATCACTTACTTACTATAAAGGCCTTGAGATAAATGATATCGAATACTATGCTAGAGAGATTATTACTGAAATAGAAATATGGCGCTCTCTGTTACAAATAATAGAAGAAGAAGACCCTAGCTACTACGCTAGTCTAGTACCAGACTTCAATACATATAATGGCTATTTTAAATATTTTAAAAGAGCTAACTTATAGTTTAAAAGGCGATAGAAATAAATCTATCGCCTTTTCTTTTTACCTTTGCATTACTTTAAAATAAAGCAGATATACGATGATCGAGAATAAAAATCAATCTAAGACAGATATAGGACATTTAGGTGAGTTTGGATTAATAGAACATTTAACACAAAACTTTACAATAGAAAACGAGAGTACAACTAAAGGCATCGGAGATGACGCTGCAGTATTGTCTTTTGGAGAAGATAAAGTAGTTGTTTCTACAGATTTATTAATCGAAGGAGTGCACTTTGACCTTGC
The DNA here is from genome assembly GCF_001865835.1 of Myroides sp. ZB35. Taxonomy (NCBI): domain Bacteria; kingdom Pseudomonadati; phylum Bacteroidota; class Flavobacteriia; order Flavobacteriales; family Flavobacteriaceae; genus Myroides; species Myroides sp. ZB35. The sequence continues at coordinate 951,295 of NZ_CP017769.1, forward strand.
ATACTCTCCTCTTAAGCATTTAGGATATAAAGCGGTGGTAGTTAACCTATCCGATATCTGTGCGATGAATGCCATCCCTACACAGATTACAGTATCTATCGCAGTATCTAATCGTTTTCCTCTAGAAGCTCTAGATGAGTTATACGAAGGAATCGCCTTAGCGTGTAAGTATTATAAAGTAGACTTAGTAGGCGGAGACACTACCTCATCACAAAAAGGGTTGATTATAAGCGTGACCGCTATTGGTAAAGCTAAAGAAGAAGAATTAGTATACCGCAATGGAGCGAATGACAACGACTTATTAGTGGTAACAGGAGATATAGGATCTGCTTATATGGGATTGCAAATCCTAGAGCGTGAGAAACAAGTATTCTTAGTAAACCCTAATAATCAGCCAGACTTATCTATCTACGAATACATCATCGAAAGACAGTTAAAACCAGAGGCGAGAACAGATATCAAACAGCTCTTAGCAGATCTAGGTGTAAAACCAACAGCGATGATAGACATCTCTGATGGATTGTCTTCTGAGATTATGCATATTTGCAAAAGTTCTAAGGTAGGATGTAATCTATATGAAGAGAAACTTCCATTAGACCCTCAGTTTATGAACACTTGCGAAGAGTTTAATATCGATGCCACTACGATGGCTATCAATGGTGGTGAAGACTATGAACTGTTATTCACTATTAAAATGGAAGACTTTGACAAAATCAAGGGGAATCCAAACTTAACAGTGATAGGTCACACAACACAAGAGAGTGAAGGTGTTCATCTTATCTCAAGAGCAAACACTAAAATCCCTTTAAAATCAAGAGGATGGAATCCTTTAAAAAACAAAGACGAAGAATAATAACTATTATAAAAGGTAATTTCTAACTAGAGATTACCTTTTTCTTTTTACCCCCTTCTCCATTCTCACTCCACATTCCCTTCACACCTCCTCTAGACTAGTTTTCCATCTTAGCTAACTACCTATATTACCCCTCCATAATAACTCCGTTGTTTTGTATAAAATAACGGACTTACTACGGACTCATAACGGACTCACTACGGACTCAAATACAATAAAACACAATGTTGATTAAAGCCGTTTAGCTATCAGAGAATACCTGTTCTACTTAACGAGAATAGTATAAAAAATTCCGATTGAATACCTTGTAACCTCTTTTATCTTATTTATTTACAATCAGAATCAACCAAAATTATTGTAAAAAAACAATATTTCCACCATAGTGTAGTAAAAAATTAAATTATCAATAAATATTATTTATATATCACACATTTAATTATATTTACGAATACCAAAAACTAAAAATATAATGAATAAAACGTATCAATTAAAAGTGAATGCTGATACTGTTTTTGAAAGTGAAGATTTATTACAAGGAGACATCAATGTATCTCGTGTAAATGAATCTACATATCACGTACTCAAAAACAACAGATCTTATGACGTGGAAATACTTGAGAACTACTTTACAGACAAAAACTATACTGTAAATGTCAACGGGAATAACTATTCTGTTAATATCCAAACCGAACTCGATAAGCTAATCAATCAATTAGGCTTCTCCTTAAACTCTACTAAGCAGGTTAATTCTATCAAGGCTCCTATGCCTGGTCTTATCCTAGATATTTTGGTAACTGTAGGGCAAGAAGTAGCTGAGAATGACAACTTATTAATCTTAGAAGCTATGAAGATGGAGAACAACTTATCTTCTCCTAGAGCTGGGATTATTAAGTCCATCAACGTGACTAAAGGTGCCACTGTTGATAAAGGATTAGTGTTAATTGAATTCGAATAAAGATGAAAAAAATATTAGTTGCCAACCGTGGCGAAATAGCTGTACGTATTATGACTACAGCTAAAAAAATGGGTATTAAGACAGTAGCTGTGTACTCTACTGTTGATCGTAATGCTCCACACGTACGTATGGCTGATGAAGCTGTATGTATCGGAGAGGCTCCTTCTAACCAATCTTATTTATTAGGAGATAAAATATTAGAAGTAGCAAAATCATTAAATGTAGATGGTATCCACCCAGGATATGGATTCTTAAGTGAGAACTCTAACTTCGCTTTAGCGTGTAATACAGCTGGGATTACCTTTATCGGTCCAGATACGCATGCTATAGAAGTAATGGGTAATAAACTGGCTGCTAAAGAAACTGTAAAAGACTATAACATCCCTATGGTGCCGGGTCTAGACGAGGCTATCACTGACGTAGCCAAAGCGAAACAAGTAGCGAAAGAAATAGGCTTCCCTATCCTAATCAAAGCTGCTGCTGGTGGTGGTGGAAAAGGGATGCGTATCGTAGAAAAAGAAGAAGAATTCGAAAGTCAAATGCAGCGTGCTATTTCTGAAGCAACCAATGCTTTCGGAGATGGTTCTGTTTTCATTGAGAAATATATAGGTTCGCCTAGACACATTGAGATACAAGTGTTAGCGGATAAACATGGTAACGTAGTTCACTTATTTGAAAGAGAATGTAGTATCCAACGTCGTCACCAAAAAGTAATAGAAGAAGCCCCTTCTGCTGTATTAACTCCTGAAGTGCGTAAAGCTATGGGAGAAGCAGCTATTAAGGTAGCTAAGTCTTGTGATTATGTAGGAGCTGGTACGGTGGAGTTCTTAATAGATGAGCACCTTAACTTCTACTTCTTAGAGATGAATACTCGTCTTCAAGTAGAACATCCAGTCTCAGAGTTAATCACTGGATTAGACTTAGTAGAGATGCAAATCAAGGTAGCTCGTGGAGAGAAGCTTCCTTTTACACAAGAAGACTTAGAGATCAAAGGACATGCTATGGAACTTCGTATCTATGCAGAAGACCCTCTAAATGATTTCTTACCTAGTGTAGGGAACTTAGAAATCTATCAACTACCTACTGGAGAAGGTATCCGTGTAGATAACGGTATAGAAGAAGGTATGGATGTACCTATCTACTACGACCCGATGTTAGCCAAGTTAATTACTTATGGACAGACACGTGAGGAGGCTATAGAGATTATGATCGAAGCCATTAAAGCATATAAGGTAAAAGGTATCAGTACGACATTGCCATTCGGTAAGTTCGTAATGGAACACAATGCTTTTAGAGAAGGTCATTTTGACACGAACTTCGTGAAGAAATACTACAATGCTGATTTAATCAAAGAAGAGTATAAAGATGAAGCAGAGATAGCGGCATACCTTGCGCTACAGATGTATTTAGAAGACCAAAAACAACTTCGATTACCAAACTAAGAATCCTATGAATCCGAAAATAAATAAATTACAAGAAATACAAGCCCAAGCTAAATTAGGCGGAGGGCAAAAAAGAATAGATACACAACACAGCAAAGGGAAACTTACTGCTCGTGAACGTGTAGAATACCTACTAGACGAAGGTTCATTCGAAGAAATCGGTATGTTAGTAACACACCGTACGACCGACTTCGGTATGGATAAAGAAGTATATCACGGAGATGGTGTAGTGACTGGCTATGGAACGATCAACGGTCGCTTAGTCTATGTATTCGCACAAGACTTTACCGTATTCGGAGGAGCACTGTCTGAAACACATGCAGAGAAAATCTGTAAAGTAATGGATATGGCTCTTAAAATGGGGGCGCCAATGATAGGTCTAAACGATTCTGGAGGAGCACGTATACAAGAAGGTGTAAGATCATTAGGTGGATATGCAGATATCTTTTACCGCAATGTACAAGCATCTGGTGTGATACCTCAGCTATCTGCTATTATGGGACCATGTGCTGGAGGAGCAGTATATTCTCCTGCGATGACTGACTTCACAATGATGGTAGAAGGGTCTAGTTATATGTTCGTAACAGGACCTAACGTTGTAAAAACAGTAACTAATGAAGAGGTAACTTCAGAAGAATTAGGAGGAGCAAGTACTCACTCTACGAAGTCTGGAGTAGCTCATACGACATCTCCTAACGACGTAGCCTGTCTAGAGGATGTAAAAACGCTATTGTCTTATATGCCTCAAAACAATATGGAGAAGCCGATGAGTCTTCCTTATACTGCAGGCGAAGAGTATAGATATGAACTAGATGAGATAGTACCTGAGAGCTCTAATAAGCCTTATGATATGAAAGAGGTAATTAATCACATCATAGACGAGGACTCTTTCTTCGAAATACACAAAGACTACGCTGAGAATATCGTAGTAGGTTTCGCTAGACTAGGAGGTAAAAGTGTTGGTATTGTGGCTAACAATCCGATGTTCTTAGCAGGATGTTTAGATGTAAACAGCTCTATTAAAGCTGCTCGTTTCACTAGATTCTGTGATGCTTTTAATATTCCTCTATTAGTCTTAGTAGACGTACCTGGATTCTTACCTGGTACAGATCAGGAGTGGAATGGTATCATCGTACACGGTGCAAAGTTACTGTATGCATTAAGTGAAGCTACAGTACCTAAAGTAACGGTGATTACTCGTAAAGCCTATGGAGGTGCTTATGATGTAATGAACTCTAAACACATCGGAGCAGATATGAACTTTGCGTGGCCAAATGCCGAAATTGCAGTAATGGGAGCTAAAGGGGCTAGTGAGATTATCTTTAAAAAAGAAATAGCAGAAGCAGCAGATCCAGTAGCAAAACTAGCTGAGAAAGAAGCTGAATATGCAGACAAATTTGCTACTCCATACAGAGCGGCACAACGAGGATTCATTGATGAAGTAATTCTTCCTAATGAGACTCGTAGAAAACTGCTTAAGGCATTCTCTATGTTAGAACATAAAGAAGTAAATATGCCAAACAGAAAACACGGAAATATTCCTCTTTAATAAATTCAACAGCCCTTTAGATATTTAACTAAAGGGCTTTTTTTATCTTCCCCTCCCTCCCTACGAAAAGGCTTTCTATTTCCTAATCCTTATGCTCTTATTTCTTAAAACCAGCCTTTATTTTCTTAAAAAAATACCTTTACAAATTAACAACAAAGAAGCAGAAAAGAACATAATATATTATTTTAGCTAAAAACACTTAATTAAATATTAATTTTTAAACATATAAGTATATTTTATTTGTTAAATAAAAACTATATTTGATCTATTAAAATAGAACCACTATGGAAGATAATAAAAACCTAGAAGGGAAGAAAGTTTCTGAAAATACGGAGCATACTCCTCCTCCAGTGCCTTCATCTGAAGAAACTAAACACGACGAATCTATTGTTGATAGAGTAACTTCATCTATCGAAGAGACAGTAGACAACATAGAGAAAGAAGTTGTTGAGCCAATCGTTGAGACGATAAAAGAAGAAGTTGTTGAGCCTGTAGTAGAGGCTGCAAAAGAACTTGAGAGAGAAATAGAGCAAGAGGTTAGATCTACACCTCCTCCTCCACAACAAGGATATAACCAACAAGGATACAATCAACAACAAGCTTATTATCCTCCTATCGTTCCAGAAAAGAATAATCTTGGATTAGCAGGATTTATTTTATCAATTGTTGCAATTCTTCTATTTTGGCTTCCTTTTATAAACGGAATATGCTGGTTATTAGGATTAATTTTCTCTGCAATTGGAGTATTTAAAAAACCAAAAGGATTAGCAATTGCAGGTTTAGTGATTTCACTAATAGGTGTTGTTATCTTTATATTGACACTAACTCTTTTTGCTACAGCAGCAGTCTTAGGTAGTTAAACATATAACATACCCACATACTTTATAAAAAGGTTGTCTAAATAGACAGCCTTTTTTCGTATTTTGCCGAAAAATAAAGAATGAAAACACTTACTGATTTAATAAACATAGAAGAACCAGGAATTGCCCTTATCAATGAATGGCTAAACGATGCAGTAAGACCAATAGCATTATTGCCTCAATACAATAAAGAGGTAGCTGAAGAAGCTCTCTTACAACTTCAAGTAACGACACGCTCTCCACTAGGTGCTATAGTATATGAGACTGGAGGAATACTGATAGACAATGGATGGATCAGAGTACTAGGTGGAGGAACAGAAACGCTACCTTCTAGTTATCAATGGAACAAAGGCAAAACAATAGATCAAAACAATCAATCTAGTGGTTACTATATTATCGCGTTAGATGTCTTAGGTGGCTACTTCTGTATCAATAGTGGAGGCCTAGGAGAGGACATAGGTAAAGTATATTACTTTGCGCCAGATACATTAGACTTTGAACCGCTTGATATCAGTTATTCAGACTTACTTTATTTTTTCATAGCAGGTAATATAGATCAGTTTTACCAAGATTTCAGATGGAATACATGGAAAGAAGACACGGCACAACTTCCACTAGACAAAGCTTTTCATATCTTCCCTCCTATGTGGACTAAAGAAGGAAAGCACATTGATTCTACATCTATCAATCCTATTGCGATTGAAGAATTGTATCAAATCAATAATGACTTTAAAGAAGGTTTAAATAATATAGAAGATAAATATATAAATGAGTAAATTCAATCACTATACAGTCATACCTAATATCCATACACAATCATCAGAATTAGTATTACCATCTGTTGAGGATATTAACAATTGTGAACAAGTACTAAACTTCAACTTTGAAGAAGATTATAAGACCTATATTTTACAATATGGGGTAGGTGTACTAGGAGGCACATATATCCGTATCTATGCTCCTAATCGAATGATAACAGAGAGAAAAGAATGGTTAGAACGAGTAACGCAATACTACTTCTGGGATGATGGTCAAGATGTATTAACTAAAGAACAGGTATTAGAAGGGATTTGCATAGGAGATACTTTTGATGGAGATGAGATTATATTCTATAACAATACCTATTTTGTATTGCCTAGACATGAGGAGAATATCTATGCTTTAGGAAACAATCTATATGATGCAATAGAATGGCTATGTACAAAAGGAATACTTACTGAAGCATTTCCAGAAAGAGAATTTGAACCTTTTAATGAATAATAGCTTTTAAAGATAATCTTAGCACAATATTTGTATTAGTATTAATCTATACAAAGGTTTATTTTAACTTTTAAGCCTTTTATTTATACTTAATTTACAGTACTTTAGTTAAGTATTCTAGGGATGATTTAAACGCTTAACCATTATATATGCAAGACAAAATAACACTTTTAGAAAAGTACTTCGAAACAGGTCTATACGAAGATTTTCACTCTTTACAGAGCGACTTAGTGATCTGGGTAGATTGGAGTGAATACGATGATGCAATAGTAGAATATATAGAAACCTGTCTTCAAACAGGTCATCTATCAGCATCTATAGAAGACCTACCAAATGAGCAACTACAACTAAAGGTAAATTATGACAATAAGATTCATACTCATATTATCGTAGACAGAGATAATACGATTATATGGCTTAACAGTATATTACAGCCTGAGTATGAGATTCGCTTTTGCAAAATATCAGATGGGTCAGATACATTAGCATTCTTACCATTAACTAGAGAACATTGGAGACAATTAGAAACTATCTATACCTTAGAAAAAATAGAAGAACACTTTGAAGCTATTCACAGTGATTCTGTTTTCTTTAATAAGGAATATGATTTTGACGAAGATAGTTTTTTATCATAGAGATACTAAGCACCTACTCTTAAGAGCTAGGTGCTTTTTTATTCAACCTACATAACATCAACCTCATTATTAAAATCTCATTAGAACTTAACAGTATATTTACTTTGAATAAATACAAATTACTATCTTGCGTCATAATTATACAAGGAATTAGTAACTTTGTACTAGTCAATTCATAAACAACCAATTAAAGTGAAAAGAAAAATAGCAATATTTCTTATGGCACTCTTTTTAATTTCGACAACTGAGCTAGGTCAGGTGTTGAAGTTTCCGCTATTGGTTGAACATTACATTGAGCATACGACAAGTAATCCAGATTTATCACTCTGGGGATTCTTACAAATACATTACAGTGAAAGTCATAAAGAAGAAGGAGATCCTATGGATGAGAAACTTCCTTTCGTTACGCACACACACTTTGTAAGTATAGTAGGCATCGTTACCCCTACTCCTATTCTAAAAATAGACCGTATTAAGTTCAATACACTGGACAATAAAATACACGCTTTCAACGAAGATGAAGTTGAGAGTAATTACCTATCCTCTATTTGGCAACCGCCTAAATACTGTTAATACCTTTTCGCAAAGAATAAGTTAGCTTTCTGTGTATCCATACATGGATAAGTTGGCTATACCTATCACGCAATTTTAACGTATTAACAGACTAAAATCATGTTAAATAAAATAATTGAGTTTTCTGTAAAGAATAAACTCATCATTGGGCTATTTGTATTAGCTCTAATCGGTGTTGGTATCTACCAGACATCTAAACTACCTATTGATGCTGTACCAGACATCACAGATAACCAAGTACAAGTCATTACAGTTGCTCCTTCTTATGGAGCTACAGATATAGAGCGGTTAGTAACCTTCCCTATAGAACAAGCAAACAGTAATATTCCTGGTATTAAGAATATGAGAAGTTTCTCTCGTTTCGGATTATCACTAGTGACTATTGTATTTGACGAAGACGTAGATATCTACTGGGCAAGACAACAAGTAGGAGAACGCTTAAATCAAATTAAAGCTGATATCCCACAAGATATTGGACAACCAGAACTAGGTCCTATCTCTACAGGACTAGGAGAGATATACCAGTATGTAGTAAGACCATTAGAAGGATATGAAGACAAGTTTGACCTTACAGAACTGCGATCAATACAAGACTGGGTTGTGCGCCGTCAATTACTCTCTGTTAAAGGAGTAGCCGAAGTCAGCAGTTTTGGAGGAAAACTAAAACAGTATGAAATAGCTGTTAATTCTAACAAGCTAGACGCCTATGGCATCACAATTAACGATGTGTTCTCTGCTCTAGAAAACAATAATGAGAATACAGGTGGGGCTTATATAGAAAAAGGACCTACTGTATTATATATACGAACAGAAGGATTAGTAGCCTCTATAGAAGACATAGAGAATATTGCTATTACTTCTAAAAATACTGAATTGCCTCTTCTAATTAGAGATGTGGCTAAAGTACAGATAGGGCATGCTACACGATATGGCGCCATGACTTATAATGATAAAGGCGAAGTATCAGGTGCTGTCGTAATGATGCTTAAAGGTGAGAACAGCAATGATGTCATCAAGAATGTCAAAGATAAAGTAGCCGAAATCCAAAAGACTTTGCCTGAAGGCGTTGTTATAGAACCTTTCCTTGACCGTACTAAAATGGTTAATAATGCCATCGGTACTGTAGAGACCAATCTAACTGAAGGAGCACTTATCGTCGTATTTGTACTAGTCCTATTCTTAGGAAATATGAGAGCAGGGCTGCTAGTGGCCTCTATTATACCCCTAGCGATGTTATTTGCTATTTGTATGATGAATCTCTTCGGAGTAAGTGGTAATCTAATGAGTTTAGGAGCTCTAGACTTTGGATTAATAATAGATGGAGCTGTAATTATTGTAGAAGCCGTACTCCATCAGTTCTCCCATAACGCCAGGTATAAATCAATGAATAGACTGTCTCAAGAAGATATGAATAAGACTGTAGTACACTCAGCATCTAAGATGATGAACAGTGCAGTCTTTGGTCAGATTATCATTCTTATCGTATACATCCCTATTCTTACATTAGAAGGTATCGAAGGCAAGATGTTTAAACCGATGGCTCAGACAGTAGCCTTCGCCTTATTAGGAGCATTCTTATTATCATTAACGTATGTACCGATGATGAGCTCTCTAATTATGAGCCGAAAAGTTACTCATAAACCTAACTTCTCTGAAAGAGTAATAGCTAAACTAGAAAAGTTCTATCAAAAATGCCTTGTCAAAGTATTAGAAATACCAAAAACAATCTATGCTATTGTGGGAGTCTTATTTGCTATTGCCCTATACATCTTATCTACTTTAGGAGGAGAATTTATTCCTTCTCTTGAAGAAGGAGACTTTGCAGTAGACACAAAAGTACTAAATGGAAGTACTTTAACCACTACTATAGAAAGTACACAAAAGACTGCACATATCCTTAAATCACGCTTCCCTGAAGTAGAGAAAGTAGTGACTAAGATAGGTAGTGCAGAAGTACCTACAGATCCTATGCCTATGGACGCTAGCGATATGATGGTTATCCTAAAAGACAAAAAAGAATGGACATCAGCAAAGACATTTCCAGAACTAGCAGAGAAGATGACTAAAGCATTAGAAGAAGTACCAGGCGTGACTGTCGGCTTCCAATTCCCTGTACAGATGCGTTTCAACGAGCTAATGACAGGTGCTAGACAGGATGTAGTAGTCAAAGTATTCGGCGAAGACCTTGATCAATTAGCAGAAATAGCGGGTAAAATAGGTAATATAGCTAATACTGTAAAAGGAGCAACTAACTTATATGTAGAACCCGTAACAGGAATGCCTCAATTAATGATTGAGTATAACCGCCCTGCTATTGCGCGTTACAGACTATCGATAGCTGAGATTAATAGAATAGTCAATTCTTCGTTAGCTGGTCAAAGTACAGGCATGGTGTATGAAGGAGAAAAGCGTTTTGACATGGTTGTTCGTATGGACGAAACCAACCGAAAAAACCTATCTGATATCGAAAATCTCTTAATCCCTACTCCTTTAGGTAATCAAGTTCCATTAAATCAATTAGCAAATGTAGAAATAAAAGAAGGTCCTAATCAAATCCAACGTGAAAACGCACAGCGTAGAATATTCGTAGGATTCAATGTAAAAGATCGAGATGTACAGAGTATAGTAGAAGAGCTACAAGAAAAAGTAGAAGCACAAATCAAACTACCTACAGGTTATCAAATTACCTATGGAGGGCAATTCGAAAACTTAAACGAAGCAAAAGAGCGATTAGCCATAGCAGTTCCCTTAGCGCTTGTCTTGATATTCCTATTGCTGTTCTTTGCCTTTAGAGATATCAGAGAGTGCTTAATGATCTTTACTGCCATCCCTCTTTCTATCATCGGAGGTGTATTCTTATTAGCGCTTAGAGGTATGCCATTCAGTATTAGTGCAGGAGTAGGCTTTATTGCCTTATTTGGTGTTGCTGTTCTAAACGGGATAGTACTTATTGCTGAGTTTAATAGACTTCAGAAATCTGGAATAAAAAACATTGTATTCATCGTAGTTAGAGGAGCTAAATCTAGACTTCGCCCAGTATTAATGACTGCCTGTGTTGCATCCTTTGGTTTCTTACCTATGGCATTGAGTAACGGTGCAGGAGCAGAAGTACAGCGCCCATTAGCAACAGTAGTAATCGGAGGTCTAATGTTAGCTACATTCCTTACCCTATTTATACTACCGTTGTTGTATATCACATTTGAACAAAAATTACACTTCAGCTTTATGAAAAAGAAAAAAGCGATAACAGCTATTGCTATCTTCTTAGGACTAGGTCTTTCTGCTCAAGCACAGACACCTATAAGTCTAGAGAATGCCCTAGCCCAAGCGATAGAGAATAACAGTACTATCCGTGCAGAAAAACTAAAAACAGAATATGCTAAAGCATTTATTAGAACAGCCACAGATATACAACAAACAACTATCACAGGAGAGTTTGGACAAATAAACGGTCCTTATACGGACAATAAATTCTCTATTGCTCAGGACTTTGCTTTTCCGACGGTATATAATAAACAGAAGAACGTATACAAAGCTGAACATCAACAAAGCATTTATAACCTTAACCTAAAGGGATATGAACTAAAGAAAACAGTCACTCAGAACTTCTATGATTTTATCTATTGGCAAGAGAAGGAGGCACTATTACTACGTGCAGACAGCCTATACGCCAATTTCTACAACAAGGCTACTCTTCGTCTACAAAAAGGAGAGAGCAATATTTTAGAGAAAACAATGGCTCAGAATCAACAACTAAGTATTCAAGCACAATTAGGTGAAGTACAAAAAACAAAACAATTAATCCAACTTCAGCTTCAGTATTTACTAAATACATCTGAGAACATCGTTCCTTCTTTAGAACAGAAGAAGTTAGAACTGTCTAGTCTAGAAAGTGACTTAGAGAATAACCCAGTGCTACAATTGATAGAAAATCAAAAGATAATTGCTCAAGAACAAACTAAACTAGAACGCTCTAAACAACTCCCTAACCTACAAGCTGCTTATAATAACAGTAGCTTTATGGGCATGGCGGCTAACGATGTGTATTACGACAGGAATAATCGTTTCCATTCTTTTCAAGTAGGTATCTCACTACCCCTATTCACTAGTGGGCAGAGAGGTCGTATTAAGAGTGCTAAAGTAGCTGAAGAGGTAGCAGAAGCAGAATACACGATGACTAGAGACCTTATGAACTCACGTTATCAACAGTTGTTAATAGCACATCAGAACAACCAAGATATTCTAAATAAATATGAAAGTTTCTCTTTTGATAACTCTAATACAATTACAAAGACAGCCCAATTACAGTTCATCAACGGAGATATCAACTATCTAGAATATGTGATGCTGATTAACCAAGCTCTAGAAACTGTCAATAAGTACTTAGATACACTAAAAATGTACAATGACAATATCATCCAGATTAACTACTTAACTTCTAATAATTAATAATCATGCTATCTAAATATATCAATACCAAATACTTTGTTCTAGGACTTGCCTTAGCGAGTATCACACTATTCACCCAATGTAAGACAGAGCCAAAAGAAGAAGATCCTATCTCTACAACAGACGAAGACACAACCACTGTACATCTAACTGATGCACAGATGAAGAATACAACTATAGAAACGGGCTCTCTGACTGAGCGCAAAATAGCAACAACGCTAAAACTAAATGGAAAGATAGATGTGCCTCCACAGAACCTCATCTCCATAACTAACCCTCTAGGAGGATACCTTAAGAGTACTAAGTTATTACCAGGTATGCATATCAAAAAGGGTGAACTAATCGCTACGATGGAAGACCCTCAGTATATCCAATTACAGCAGAATTACTTAATCGCTAAGGACAAATATGAGTTTGCAAAACTAGATTACAACCGTCAGAAAGACCTAAACGCAAGTCAAGCGAGTAGCGATAAGGTCATGCAAATCGCGCAAGCAGAGATGAATAATCAACGCATCACGATGAATGCATTAGCACAGCAGTTAAGTTTAATCAACATTAGCCCTGCTTCACTGACTCATACTAACATTAGTAGAACTATTAATATCTACAGCCCTATTAGTGGTTTTGTGAGTAATGTTTTTGTCAATGTGGGTAAGTATGTAACTCCTTCTGATGTAATGTTCGAATTAATTAACCCTACCGATATACACCTAAACCTAAAGGTGTATGAAAAAGACCTTGATAAGCTAGAGGTTGGACAGCGTGTAGTAAGTTATACTAACGGTGCACCAGATAAGAAATATGAAGGAGAGATTATACTAATCAGCATGGATGTAAACACAGATGGAGTATCAGAAGTACATTGTCACTTTGAAGCTTTTGATAAGAAGCTAGTTCCTGGTATGTATATGAATGCTGACATAGATACACACGCAGCTGTATCACAAGCTTTGCCAGAAGAAAGTGTTGTTTATTTTGAGAAACAAAACTATGTTTTTATAGAAACAGCAAAACAAACTTATGAGATGACTCCTGTAAAAATCGGCCCTAAAGAAGATGGATATGTACAAATAATAAACGCAGATCAATTAGCTAATCAGAAGATAGTTACTAAAGGAGCCTACACATTACTTATGAAGTTAAAAAATACAGAAGAGGAAGAATAACTTCACTTCTCATCTACTACCAAAGGGGGTATTATCTAGATAATACTCCCTTTTGCTTTTTACGCAATAAGGAATCACTAATAAACAATATGTCAAAGAACTACACCACAAAGCTACTATTCTACTAACACTGCTTTGATGATATAGACTCTTATGACTATATCTGCCCCTATATGCCCCATAATGGTCGCAACTAATGGGACACTATAGCCTTAAAACCTCAATTATAAAAAAAAATGCTACCCAAAAAGGATAGCACTCTCTAAGTATACTATTTAAAGCCGTAATTAAGGCATTAAAGCTTTTTGATATTTCTCAGCGATAGCTTGGAATCTAGCAGTTTGCTCTTTAGTGATAGTCGATGGGTCAGTTTTTTGTAACTCCTCAGCGATTTTCATTAATTCCTCGCTTACTTTAGTAGCATCAGTAAGAGCTGCAGTGTCTCCAGCTTGTACTTTTTTCATCAAAGCGATGTGCTCATCAGCGATTTTTTCATACTTGTCTAATACTGCATCGTATCCAGAAGCAGCAGGAGCCTCTTCTTTTGCAGGTGCTTCTACTTCAGTTGTAGTAGCCTCTCCTTCTTTTGCAGTTTCTTTCTTCTCACCACAAGCAACAGCTACCATAGCAGCCATTCCTAATACCATAAACGTGATTTTTTTCATAGTTAATTTTGTATATAATTAAACAACCTTTAAATTATTTGGTACTACCCTTATTTACTTAATTATCATAAAGATATGCACCTCATTAAAGACTATGTAAATTTAACACAAATTAACTTACAACAAAATATTTAGTAGAATATTTTTCATTTACCACCCTCATTGACAATAAGTAGCGCTATTTCGCAAAATATTCACACTACTATATTAACATCTGCTCCGCTATTCATAAGGGTTAGCAATATTATAATGTTATTTTTTACTCCTAGCCTACCCTAGTGCATTCTTACTTATTTATAATTCAACTACTTATTTCTCCTTGATTATTACACTACTTTTAACCAAACATCATAATTCTGATGTAATTCATAAAATTATACCAAAATATTCTAATCTAAGTATCGATTATTCAATAGATATCCACTAACTTTAATTTTTCTAAGAGCCTTATCTTCCGATTGAGGCATTTTTTATTTACATAATACAGTAATTCTATTCACTATGAACAGACGTGATTTATTAAAACTATCAGGAACGTTGTTCGCAGGAAGTATCCTTACACAAGGATTTGCAACAACACAAGCATTAGGATCTATTGCAGATTTAGGTTTACCAACATCAGTTGACGACCCGTTATTTTTACACTTTAACGAAAATAGCTTAGGTATATCTCCTAAAGCTAAAAATGCAATTATTGACGTTTTATCTAATGTAAATCGATATCCTGACAGTTATATAAAAGAATTACAACGCACCATCGCTGATATATTTAAGATGTCTCCAGCTCAGGTAACTCTAGGAGTGGGATCTTCTGATCTAATTAGAGCTACAGTGAATTTACAAGTATATAAAGCAATCAAAAATGGGCAGAAAGTACAGCTTATCTCACCAGATCCATCGTTCTTCTTAGCTGCTAGTCATGCAGAAGGCATGGGTATTCCTGTCGTTAATGTACCACTAGATAAGGAGTTCTGTATGGATCTAGCTAAGATGAAGCAAGCAGCAGACAACTTTGATGGCATCTCTATCATCTACTTATGCAACCCTAATAACCCGACAGGGACATTAACTAGCTCTAGTGCTATCACAGATTGGGTGACTAGTGTTGACGCTAAGAAGAACTTCTTTATGGTGGACGAAGCCTATGCAGAATACATCACTGACAAAAGCTTCGTGAGTGGGACTTCTTTTATCAGAGAAGGAAGAGAGAATGTTATCGTATTGCGTACCTTTTCTAAGATATTTGCCATGGCAGGTATGAGATTAGGATATAGTCTATCTACAGAAAATCTAGCGAATGAACTAAGTCCATATATGGCAGTAGAGAACATTAGTATGACTACTGCAGTAGCAGGTACAGCCTCTTTAAAAGACAATGCCTTCATCGTACACAGTAGAGCAGTGAATGCTAATTCTCTTGGTATCACGACAGAGACCTTTGATGCACTAGGAATAGAATATCTACCTAGCCAAGGAAACTTCTTATTCCACAAGATAAAATGTGATCAACAGCAGTATATAGATGGTATGGCTTCAGAAGGCATTATCGTAGGTCGTCCTTTCCCTCCCCTATTACAGTGGAGCAGAGTAACGTTAGGCACACCAGAAGAAATGAACCAATTCTTAGCTGTTATCCAAAAATTCAAGAAGAAAGGATGGGTATAACCTCATCACTAATCTCAATACGAAATAAATAAGCCATGCACAGAATACTTAGTGTCATAACGATGTTAATCTGTACTACATTAGTACACGCTCAATCTGACAAACTAAAAATCAAACAACTCAATGATAATATGTATATATACACTACTTATCAAGAGTTTCAAGGAGTAACATACTCTTCTAATTCGATGTACGTACTGACAGATGAAGGTGCTATTCTAATAGACACACCTTGGGATAAAGATCAGTACGAACCTCTATTAGAGTACATCAGATCGAATCATAACAAAGAGGTTAAATGGGTCATCACTACCCACTTCCACGAAGATCGTTCTGGTGGATTAGGTTACTTTAACAGTATAGGAGCACAGACGTATACCTATGCATTGACCAATGAAATATTAAAAGAACGCAATGAACCACAAGCTCAACATTCTTTTAATAAAGAAAAACAGTTTACCTTTGGCAATGAGAAGTTGGCTGTATACTTTTTAGGAGAAGGACATTCACTAGATAATACCGTAGTCTGGTTTCCAAAAGAAGAAGTATTATACGGAGGATGCCTGATTAAGAGTGCCGAAGCTACCACTATAGGTAATATAGCCGATGGTAACGTGATAGCTTGGCCTAAGACTATCGAAGCCGTAAAACAAAAATTTAAGAATGCTAAAGTCATTATACCAGGACATGATGAATGGGATATGACAGGCCATATCGAGAATACTGAGCGTATATTATCAGCATACAATCAACAACATTCAACTAAAAACGATTAATTAATATAGTAAATCAATAAACTTTAGGTTATTAACACTAAAATGCCAATGGCAGAGTTCCTAATCTTAAAGTCTTTTATTACTTTTGCACTATGGCAAAACAAGATGATATTTTTAAGAACGTTATTTCGCATGCTAAGGAGTATGGATACATCTTCCCTTCTAGTGAAATATACGATGGTCTAAGCGCAGTGTATGACTACGCTCAGAATGGTGTGGAGTTAAAGAGAAACATTAGAGAGTACTGGTGGAAATCCATGGTACAAATGCACGAAAATATTGTAGGAATTGATGCCTCGATTTTTATGCATCCTACCACTTGGAAAGCTTCTGGTCACGTAGATGCGTTTAATGACCCATTAATTGATAATAAAGACAGTAAGAAAAGATATAGAGCTGACGTTCTTATCGAAGACTACTGTGAAAAATTATACCAAAAAGCTCAAAAGGAAATCGAGAAAGCGAAAAAGCGCTTTGGTGAATCTTTTGACGAAGAACAATTCGTAGCTACTAACCCTCGTGTAGTAGAATATTTAGCGAAGAAAAAAGAAATCTTAGAGCGTATGGCTCGTGGTCTTGATTCAGGAGATTTAGCAGATGTAAAAGCACTTATCGAAGAGCTAGAGATCGCTGACCCTGATACAGGTTCTAAAAACTGGACTGAAGTACGTCAGTTTAACCTAATGTTTGGTACGAAGCTAGGAGCTTCTGCAGACTCTGCTATGGACTTATACTTGCGTCCTGAGACTGCACAAGGTATCTTCGTAAACTTCCTAAACGTACAGAAGACAGGTCGTATGAAGATTCCTTTCGGTATCGCTCAGACAGGTAAAGCATTCCGTAACGAGATCGTTGCTCGTCAGTTCATCTTCCGTATGCGTGAGTTCGAACAGATGGAAATGCAATTCTTTGTGAAACCAGGTGAAGAGATGAAGTACTACGAATACTGGAAAGAGACTCGTCATAAGTGGCACTTATCATTAGGAATGGGAGCAGAGAACTACCGTTTCCATGACCATGAGAAATTAGCACACTATGCTAATGCAGCTACTGATATTGAGTTTAACTTCCCATTCGGATTTAAAGAATTAGAAGGTATTCACTCGCGTACTGACTTTGACCTTAAAGCACACGAGAAGTTCTCTGGTAAGAAACTACAGTTCTTCGATAACGAGACCAACACTTCTTATGTACCTTATGTAGTAGAGACTTCAGTAGGTCTAGACCGTATGTTCCTTTCTGTATTCTCTAAATCATTAGTAGAAGAGACATTAGAAGACGGTTCTACTCGTACAGTATTAAGATTACCATCTGTACTAGCTCCTACTAAAGCTACTATACTTCCATTAATAAAAAGAGATGGTCTGCCTGAGTTAGCTCAAGAGATAATCGAAGAGCTTAAATGGGACTTTAATGTAGCGTATGATGAGAAGGATGCAGTAGGTCGTCGTTACCGTCGTGCAGATGCACTAGGTACACCATTCTGTATTACTGTAGATCATCAGTCATTAGAAGATAAGACTGTGACTATCCGTCACCGTGACACGATGAAACAAGACCGTGTAGCAATCGCTGACCTTAAAAACATCATAGAGAACGAAGTATCTATGAGAAACTGGTTAAAGAAAATGATGTAATCCATCATCTA
Organism: Myroides sp. ZB35; assembly: GCF_001865835.1. Classification (NCBI taxonomy): domain Bacteria; kingdom Pseudomonadati; phylum Bacteroidota; class Flavobacteriia; order Flavobacteriales; family Flavobacteriaceae; genus Myroides; species Myroides sp. ZB35. The sequence continues at coordinate 969,794 of NZ_CP017769.1, forward strand.
CCCTATACACAAAAGCCACTCTGTATCAGAGTGGCTTTTTTTTATATCTATTAAAACCCATTATTCAAAATAACTTGTCCTATAATAGTGGTTTTATATTGTTTAAAATTAACATCGTAATAATTATCTTCTCTCCTCGCTCTTTTATTTTTCAAACGTTGTCTAGCGACATCTACTGGTTTAATATCAAGTAAACCAGACTGTAACATACTTTGTTGAGCTTCTACTGACATCGATCTTCTCTCAAAAGAGTAATACTCCTTAAACTGAATCAAATCATCTAAAAAACAATTATCTATTATAAACATACTTTTTTTAAACTGTTGCATTGTAATTTTTTCTAATATAAGGGCTCTAAATAGTTTACCTACAATTGTTGCTTTACCGACTTCATTAAAACCATCTAAAACTATTAATATCCTTTCAGCTAAATTTTTATATTCCGTTGACTGTTCTATTCTTTCTTGAAATCTTATTTTATCTTCAAGTTTTATAGTCTCTATTTGAGTAAGAAATTCCTTAAGCTCCTCCTCAAAACACTTCTCTTTAAAACGCTTCCTAATATTGTACAATTTATTAAACGTTCCAAGAACGGGAACTTTATCTAATAAATCTGAATCACAAGCAACAGACATTGCAATATCAATATATTCAAAACTTAAATCTCTAACTTCTTTATTCATTTTAATAATATTTTTTATGATGTATTCTTAAAAACTAATAACAAATTCTAATTACAGAACTATTGTTACTATTTTCTTCATCAATAAAGCAGTGATACGAGAAACTACAAATAGATATGAACAAAAGTTTACTATAATCTATTAAATACCTCTTTAAACCTTTATTTCCCTTAATTCTACATAGCTTTTTCACTAACTTCTTAAGAAGAGAAGAGACTACATTTTTTTTTTTTCAAAAACTCCAAATACAAAAACTCTACATCTTCACTATCTAAATCAGGTAAATAACTAATCATTAATGAACACCATTTATCATGGGCATAAATACTCTTATCATCATTATCTTCAGCCAATATTTTTTGTACTTCTATATCAATCACATCAAACAGCTGACTAAGATTGATACGCTCAAAAAGAAGACCTTCTATTAATGACTTACTCAATAACCTAGAAATTCTCTTTTTTGATAATGAGCCTAAATCATTATTTAAAACCTTCTCTAAAACTGATTTTACTATTCCCTTCATATAATTTTCACTTTGAACTAAAAAAATTAAAACATATTATTTTACAACCTCCATTTTGCCTTTTCCGACTAAATCAAAGATACACAATTTTAGCATAAAAAAATGACAATAAATCAGTACAACTAATTGAAAAACAGTTATTTATATGTATATTTGTAAGCTACTTCCTAATCTATTATATGTATATTTGTGCACAAGCCGTAAAAACCACTAAGTAATTAATATTTATAATGATTATAAATATTAATAAAATCATATAATCACGTTTTACATTAGAAATTATTTCAAAAAATCATAGAGAACGAAGTATCTATGAGAAACTGGTTAAAGAAAATGATGTAATCCATCATCTACCCTATACACAAAAGCCACTCTGATATAGAGTGGCTTTTTTTATGTCATTAAGTGTGTACACTATGATTCATGTTGCACTTTACAAAAAATATAACCCATTTTCGGTTCTTCTTTATTAGGAGATTGTTCGGATACAGATTTGATTTAGTTCGGTAAAACACTCTCTAGTCTGAGTAAACACTGGGTATTACCGAACAACTTCCGAACAGTATTAATCCAAAAATGCACATACACTTAATATACAACAAGTTAAAACAGCAATCAAACTCCAAAATAACTTAAAAAAGTCTTTTAAGGGCATAAACTCCAAATAAGGGCAAAAATATTCAACTCCATTCTTATAAATAGATTTAAATAAACAAAAAACACACCCTAATAGATAATATATACAATTATTTAAAAACAATCATCATTACCTCATTCTCATAAAAAACAAAAAATAATGAATTTAATATGCTACATATTGTTTTTATTCAACTAAATACGTTCTTAATCTATATTAACCACTAATACATCTACCCCTCCGTAACTTTGTCCTATAAATAAAGTAAAACAGATTTTTTATGAAAAAGACAATATTCACATTAACTGCAATAACACTAATGACAAGTGCCTTTGCTGATGTAGTAACAAAGGATACTACAACAAAAACTGTATTTCAAGATAAAAACAAAAAAGGCAAAGGATACCAAGCGAGTACAGCTGATAAAAAACTAAAAATAGTAAACCTACACGAGCTAGAAGGACAAGTAAAAGCAGAGATGGATCAGGGTGCCTTTGGGTATATCGTAGGTGGAGCTGAAGACCAGAATAACTTAAAGATTAACACGGAGAACTTCGATAAGAAATACATCATGCCTCGTGTGCTAAAAGGGATTAAACATGAGGATATTGACTTATCTACTTCTCTATTCGGTATTCCTCTAAAAACACCTATCATACAAGCACCAATGGCAGCTCAAGGACTATCTCACGTAGATGGAGAGATAGCTACTGCTAAAGGTATGATAGCAGCAGGATCACTATTCTCGCTTAGTACTTATGGTAACAAAACAATAGAGGAAGTAGCAGAGGGTATTAATGGAGCGCCTTTCTTCTTTCAGTTATACATGAGTAAAAATGATGACTTCAACAAGTTTACGCTTAACAGAGCTAAGAAATACGGAGCTAAGGCTATCATCCTTACAGTAGACTCGCCAGTAGGTGGGTATAGAGAAGAAGATATTAAGACAGGCTTCACTTTCCCACTAGGAATGGGTAACTTAGAGTTATTCGCAGCACAACAAGCTGATGGCAACAAGACTGGTAAAGGAGCTGGTATTACAGAAATATATGCTCAAGCCAAACAAGACTTTAAGCCTTCTGACATTAAGTACGTAAAGGACTTAACTGGACTACCAGTTATCATCAAGGGAATACAGTCACCTGAAGATGCCGAAATCGCCATCCAAGCAGGAGCAGATGCGATATGGGTATCTAATCACGGAGGAAGACAGTTAGATGCAGGGCCATCTTCATTCGATGTACTACCACTAGTAGCTAAGACAGTGAATAAGCGTGTACCTATCATCTTTGACAGTGGAGTGAGAAGAGGGTCTCATATCTTTAAAGCCATAGCTAGTGGAGCAGATATTGTAGCGATAGGACGTCCTATACTATACGCCCTACACCTAGGAGGTAGTCAAGGGGTAACGTCTGTAATCGATCAGTTAAATAAGGAATTGACTATCAATATGTTCTTAGGTGGAGCAAAAAACATCAAAGAAATACAAAATACTAAACTATATACAGATAAAGATTTTCAATTATAATAAACTCCTCTATCCTACTATTAAAGAAAGGATTACGATTAAAAAAAAGAAATAAAAAACCACAATTACACAAGATAAAAACACTTCTTAATGTAGGTTAAGTGCTTAAAGCTAAATGTGGTACTACATTTGTAGTATATAACAGAACAATTAAAATTATTATCATGAAAAAAATAGCATTATTATTCGTAGCAACATTATTCTCTGTTGCATCATTCGCTCAAACAAAATGGAATGTAGATAACTACCACTCATTTTTAAACTTCTCTGTGAAGCACTTAGGAATTTCTTTCGTAGATGGTCGTTTTGATAAATACGAGGGAACATTCGAAGGAACACCTGAAGACTTAACGAAAGGAACATTTAAATTCTCAGTAGATATGAACAGTGTGAACACATCTATCGAGATGCGTGACAACCACTTAAAAACAGATGATTTCTTCGCAGCTGAGAAGTTCCCTGCAATGACTTTTGAGAGTAAATCAATCAAAAAAGTAGGTAAAGATCAATACAAATTAGAAGGTAACTTAACAATCAGAGATATCACTAAGCCTGTAACTTTTGACCTTACTTATGGTGGTTTATTAAAAGATGATGGACAAGGAAATACTAAATTAGGATTCCAAGCATCTACTACGATCAACCGTTTTGACTTCGGAGTAGCGTATGATCCATCAGGACAAGCTATCGCTAAAGATGTAAAGATCAATGTGAACTTAGAGTTCAATAAAGTTAAATAATCCTTTTACACATACTTAATTTCTGAAATAGGCTTCGCATTATTGTGAAGCCTATTTCACATTATAGCTACTCCCTATCTCACTCATACAGAGCAAATACAATCGTCAATTAATTAGATATAATAAATCATAAACAAGAACATTATCTCGTTTATATTGCTTATTTTTATTTATATTAACAAATATAATTGCTATGAAAAAGATTTTATTGAGTGCTTTTATTGGAGCATTAGTTCTTACATCGTGTGGAGATAAGAACAAAAATGGTGAAGGAGACGGAGAGACTATGAAAGAACTAGTCGCAAAACCTACTCCGCCTAAAGCAGAAGGTCCTATACGAATACTATTCGTAGGGAATAGCCATACGGAGTACTTCGCTAGTTTTCCGAAAATGCTAGACGCACTCGCTAAGGAAAACAATAAACAAGTAGAGGTAAAATCCCTTTTAGAAATGGGGGTAAGCATTGATCAGATCATCTCTTCAAACAAGAAAAATGCTGAAAAATTATTTAAACAAACGGATAAAGATGGAAACTATCTAGACTATGTGATTCTACAAGAATCAACACCTGTAGCCATACAAGAACTAGGCAAGTATAAATCTAACACAGCAGAAGTACATGATCAGATAGCCAAAAACAGCCCTGATGTAGCTACTTATATCTATGGTCTGACGGTTCCATTTGAGTACAATAGTGCAGATTATAAAGATTATCAACCTCTACTAGTAGAGAATGGTGTAGCAGTAGCTAAAGCGTTACCTAACACTGGATTCTTAAACTTCTCTGCTGTATTAGGTGCTGCCTATGCTGGCAAAGAAGGTTATACCGCTACTAAGGATGGTAAAGATATGCTACGTCACACAGATAGATCACGTCATATGCTTAATGACGCTGTCTTCGTAAACTCTATAGTGCTATACCAAACCTTGTTCGGTGAGACTCCTAAGATTCCTCAACAGCTACCACTGAGCACTGGTCTAGGAGATGATGATACGATAAAACTGATGAATGTAAAAGAAGGTGTCAGCGATCCTGAAGCTCTACTTAAGATAGCAACTAGCTTTAAGTAATACTATACAAAATAAATGAAAGGCTTGTCTCTAAGAGATAAGCCTTTTTATTATATCTCATTGCTTTCGATAATCAAGCGACGACAGCAGTGATTCTTCGCTTCTCTACGCATACGATTGGCTACTTTAACCACCTCTATCGGTTTATACTTCATAAACAATCGCATCTTATTAAAGAAAAACAAAATCTTAGCAGCTATTCGCTCCCCCATACGGTTAGTCCCTGGACGTAATAAAAGTCCTGGACGCAGAATAATAGTATTCTCAAAACGCAAATTCAATACAGAGCGCTCTAATGTTCCCTTTAGTCTACTATAGAAGAATGCACTCTTATCAGAAGCTGCCTTAGCTGATAATAATACAAAGTTAGTTACTCCATTTCCTTTTGCATACTGAGCGAACTGCATGACATAATCATAATCTATATGCCATTGCTTTTGTTTAGAGCCTGCCTGCTTCAGTGTAGTCCCTAAACAACTAAAAGCTACATCTCCTGCTATTAGATGCTTCCATTGATCGATTTGTTCAAAATCAACTAAATGAACGACTAACTTAGGATGCTGAATATCCCATTCTTTACGAATAAATATGACTACTTCGTGAAAATCATCGTCACAAAGTAGTTGACGTACGAGTACTTTACCAGTTGCTCCAGTACCTCCGATGACTAATGCTTTCATAACAAACATTTTAAAGCTATTATATCACTACAATAAACTTACCAATTTGTATTGAGACAACAGATTTTAAAAAAGTTACATCTATAAACAATAAAAAAGTCTCCTAGTAGGAGACTTTTTATATTTAATAACACGTATCGATTAGATCGAATGCGGTGCTAGCATATGTTTAGGGTCTAGAATCTCATCTAGTTTCTCCTTAGTTAATAGATTGTGCTCTAATACTAATTCATAAACTCCTCTACCAGATTCTAATGCTTCTTTAGCGATTTTAGTACTTGCTTTATATCCGATATAAGGGTTTAGCGCTGTAACGATACCGATACTTCCTAATACTAACTCCTTATTATGCTCTACATTAGCCTTAATACCTACTACACACTTCTCTACTAATGTTTCCATAGCATTCTCTAACCATGTCATAGACTCCATTAGAGTATGAGCTAATACAGGCTCCATCACGTTTAACTGTAACTGAGCTGCCTCAGAAGCCATTGTGATAGTCATATCGTTACCGATTACTTTAAAGCACACTTGGTTTACTACTTCTGGGATAACAGGGTTTACTTTACCTGGCATAATAGAAGAACCTGGCTGCATAGGAGGTAGTTGAATCTCGTTAAGTCCTGTACGAGGCCCTGAAGATAATAATCTAAGGTCATTACAGATCTTAGATAACTTAATAGCTACTTTCTTCAAGATTCCTGAATAAGCAACAAATCCACTTGTATCAGATGTAGCCTCTACTAAATTCTCAGCAGAAGTAACAGGTTGTTTCATCAACATTCCTAAGTTCTTAGCACATAGATCTGCATAACCTGGTACAGCGTTTAATCCCGTACCGATAGCGGTAGCTCCCATATTAATCTCTAAGAACGCTTGGCTAGCTTGGTTAAGAACTGCTATTTCTCTCTTCAAAGTGAAAGCAAAACCACCGAACTCTTGTCCTAGAGTCATTGGCACTGCATCCTGAAGTTGAGTTCTTCCCATCTTAATAATATTCTCAAACTCTACAGCCTTAGTCTCAAATCCTTTTACTAATTTCTCTAGCTTCTCTACTACTTTCTTATTCATTTCGAATACAGCTACCTTAAGAGAAGTAGGGTATGCATCATTAGTAGATTGAGATAAGTTTACATGATCGTTTGGAGAACAGTGTTGATAATCACCTTTCTCGAAACCTAAGATTTCTAAAGCTCTATTTGCGATAACTTCATTCGCATTCATATTAACAGAAGTACCTGCTCCACCTTGTATCATATCTACAGGGAACTCAGCATGTAGCTTACCGTCTATTATCTCCTGACATACATCAGCGATAACCTTATATATTTTTTCGTCTAAAACGTTTAATTCAAAGTTGGTTTTAGCTGCCGCCCATTTTACAATAGCTAATCCTTTTACAAACTCAGGGTAATCAGACAACTTACTTGTCGATATCTTGAAGTTATTGATTGCTCTTTGTGTCTGTACACCATAATAAGCCTGTTGAGGAATTTCTAATTCACCTATTAAGTCGCTTTCAATTCTGGTTGGTTTCATACTTATACAGTTTTATATTTTCACTAAGTTACGAAGTAATTTTTATTTACCTCCTCTAAAACACAAGGATTATTCCTTAAATGTTCCCGATACATAATACCACTTCCCTCCTAACATTTCAAACAAAGAATCCTCATAGTGTTCACACACATTGCCCTCTGCATCTTTATAACAAGCCTTAAATACTACACGACTCTCCTCACTGACAAGAATTTCTAAGCGTTGCCATGTATTTTCTTTAGCCCACTGTAGAATTGCCTTCTTACTATGAAAGTGTCTAGTCTTAGGATGGGTAGTATTAATGATGTATATCGCATTAGCTAAGGCATAGGCTGTGTACCTAGAGCGCATCAGCTGCTCTGCAGTAGAAGGAACTGTAGTATTCGTCACATACGGCTCACAACACTCACTATATGCGTTACCACTACAACAATAACAAGGTTGGTGCTGTTCCATTATCCTATCTTCTGTTTTAGCTCTTCGATAATCTTCAAAAATTTCCCCCAACGAACTACTTCGTCATCTGTCTGTGCATAGTCAAGTCCATCATTGATACTTTCTTCTATTTTCTCTATTGCTACAGAGGCTTCTTCTTTCTTATTTTGAGCAATTAATACCATTAATTGCATGATTTGCTGTTGTACTTCTTCTATTTTCATTTCTATATCTTCATTTCAACACAAAGATATTTGTTATTAATAATTACGTAGAGAAAGTTCTGATTAATTTTAGCATAACATCTAAATAACCCACATAGTAACCTAGAACTGATGATTATAACTGATATTCTGAATCTCCTCTTTCCCAAGAACTGTATGGCTTGTAACTCCATATTACTGAGAAATGAACAATATCTATGCATTACTTGTAGAAACGAAATACCTTATACACAAGAACATCTTATAGATCAAAATGATTCTATGGCTAAGTTCTATGGTAAGATACCCATAGAGTTTGCTGCTAGTTTACTTTTCTTTTCTAAAGGAGGCAAAGTGCAGCAGATCATCCATAATCTCAAATATAGAAATCATCCTGAGCTAAGTTATTTCTTAGGTACTATCTATGCACATCAACTAACCAAAACAACGCGTCTAAAGGAGATCACTTCTATCATACCTGTCCCCATGCATAAAAAGAAACAAAAGAAACGAGGGTATAATCAAGTAGACGACTTCGCGAAAGCACTAAGTGATCACTTTCACATCAAAATAAACAATAAACTTCTAATCAAAACACTTCAAACCTCTTCTCAGACAACTAAATCACGTTTTCAGAGAAAAAGTCAAACAAAAGAAGTCTTTGATCTAGACCTAAACTTTAAAGACGACGAATACAATCACTTCTTACTGCTAGATGATATCCTCACTACAGGGAATACCTTAGAGGCATGCTGTAAAAAATTATTACAAATACCGAATACTAAAATCACGATTCTCTGTTTGGCTCGTAGCATTTAAAAGTTTTAATAATACATATTTTCTAACTAAAAAATATAGTCGTTAATTTGTCTTTTAAATTAAAACTATGTCTAAGTTTCGTATATACTTTATTGTTTGTTTTACAGTATTTTGTTTTATAACGTTTTCGAACTGTGCTAAAAGAGGGTTTATTTCAGGAGGATCTAAAGATACTATTCCACCTGTAGTACTAGGAAGTAGTCCTAAGAACCACTCTATACATTTTGACAAAAAGCAAATTACTATTGATTTCGACGAATTCGTTAAGATCAAAAACGTAAATCAAAACTTGATTATCTCTCCTCCTATGGATAGAATGCCTGAAGTATTACCTATGGGAAATGCTAGAAAGACGGTTACGATCAATCTTATAGACACTTTAAAACCGAATACGACTTATAGTTTTAACTTCGGGGACGCTATTACGGATAACAATGAAGGTAATGTCCTAAAACAGTTTAAATATATCTTCTCTACAGGAGATTATATCGACTCTCTGAAACTAAGTGGAACGATAAGAACTGCACATCAATTAAAGTCGGATAACTTCGTCAATGTAATGCTATACGATGCTGAGACATTTAAAGATTCTACTATCTATAGAGAAAAACCTCTTTATGTAACGAATACACTAGACAGTCTTACAACTTTCTCTATAGAGAATATTAAAGCAGGAAAGTATTACTTAGTAGCATTAAAGGATAAGAACAGCAACTTTATGTTTAATCCTACTGAGGATAAAATAGCTTTTATAAAAGAACCGATTGAGATTCCAACAGATCAATCTTATGATTTGACACTATTCAAGTCTGATGAGAAATTCGAGGCTTCTAGACCTGCTCAGATTACCCAAAACAAATGGTACTTACCGTATATAGGAAACGCTGAAGGAGCTACCGTAGAAGTTAAAAAAGATGGGGTAGTAATCCCTAGTGCTTATACACAACTAGCAGATAAAGATAGTTTGCAAGTTTGGTTCCCAAAGATAGAAGCAGACTCTCTGCACTTCACTGCTACGAAAGGTGAGTTTACAAAGACATTTATGGTTAAACCAAGACCTAAGATGAAAGAAATAGATTCGCTATCCGTGTCAGGAAAATCAGGTACACTTGATTTCTTATCTGATTTACTAGTAGAAACAACTACACCTGTTAAGTCTATTAATAAAGATCTAATCACCATCTTTAATAAAGATTCTGTAGCAGTCCCTTTTACTATAGATAACAAAGCAAGGGAACAAAAGTTCTATCTAAAGTTTAAGAAAGAAGAACTAGATAATTACAAGGTAACACTATGGCCTGGAGCTATTACAGACTTCTTTGGAAAAGCAAATGATACAATCGTGCTGAACAATAAAACGACAGCTTATACAGATTATGGAAACTTGACCATTACACTAAATGGATTAAAGCGTTATCCTGTTATCGTTGAATTACTAGATGACAAAGAAAAAGTAATCGTTAGTCAATATAGTGAAAGCTCTAATACATTCGAGTTCTTAGCATTACCCCCTAGAATGTACTACATAAGAGTTATCTATGATGACAATAAAAATGGCGTATGGGATAAAGGATACTATTGGGACAGAAGACAACCTGAAGAATCTGTCTACTTCCCTGAACAGATAGATGTCCGTGCCAACTGGGATATTAAAGAACAAATCAACTTATAAACAAATAAGGCTCTTAGCATAAAAACTAAGAGCCTTTTTTGTTTATAGGATAGTAAATGAATCAGCATCTCTAAGTACACCGAAACTCTTTCTTATTTTATCTTGTTTTGCTTTATCTAAGGTTACATACACTACTTGTTCTCCTGTCAATGGTTCTACTAAATAGCCTCCTAGCATATCTAAGGCTTGTGAATGGCCTGAATAGATATTGTCATTCTCATCACTTCCACATCTATTTACAGCTACCAAATAACTCATATTCTCTATAGCACGTGCCTTTAGCAGAGAATCCCATGCGTAAATACGCTGATCTGGCCAACTAGCCACATAGATTAATAAGTCATATACTCCGTCATTATTTCTACTAAAAACAGGGAATCTTAGGTCATAACAAACTAAAGGGCATATATTCCATCCCCTATAGTTAACTACTAATCTATCTACCCCTGCTTTATATACCTTCTCTTCTCCTGCTAATGAGAATAAGTGTCGTTTATCATAAGTACTAATCTCACCTTCATCAGAGATAAAGAACATTCTATTATAGTAGTCTTCTCCTTCTTTAATAACAATACTACCTGTAAGCGCATATAGATGCTTTTTACACAACGATTGTAACTCGGTGATATACTCGTCTTCCATAGTCAAAAAAACGCGCTCAGGCTTCATTGTAAAGCCTGACACAAACATCTCAGGTAAAACTACCAAATCTGTATCTTGTTCTATAGAATCTAGCTTTTCTAAAAAATGTTCTTTATTCGCTTCTATATCTTCCCATACCAATGGTGATTGTAACATGGCAACTTTCATTACACTACGATATTTAGATTATACTCCAAAAATAAGCAATAATTCTTACTTCTCTTCTTGAGGTCTACCACAACACGGGCAATTACAACTAGAAACATTCGTTTTTTGTAACGCTAATAACTTCTTCTCCTTTCTTTCAGCCAAGATCTCTGAGAAACCAGATGAGATAATACCTGTAGGTAAAGCAAAAAAGCCTATCCCAATAACCGCAAGTACTCCTCCTATTAGCTTACCGATCACAGTTACAGGGTAGATATCTCCATAACCTACAGTACAAATCGTAATAACAGACCACCACATAGAATCAGGAATACTAGAAAATGCCTCAGGCTGAGAAGGGTTCTCTGCATAATAAATAGCTGTAGAAGCTATTAACAATAAAAAGATCAACATAAATGCGGCAATCGCTAACTCACTCGCTTTTCTCTTAAATACATTGACCACAAGTGCCAAAGCTGATACGTAACGAGTAATCTTAAATACGCGTAATAATCTAAACACACGCATTAATCTTATGATACGGAGATCCACATGTACAAAAGCTAGATAAAATGGTAACACAGCACATAAATCTATTAACTGCATAGAAGTAAAAGCATATTTTAACCTTCCTAAAAAAGGTTGATTAAATCGCTCATCACAGGTAATAGACCACATTCTCAACACATATTCTACTGAAAAGAAGACTACAGAGAATAAGTTAAATGACGAAAAAAAAGAACTGTACTCTTCACTAACTTCAGGAATTGATTCAAAGATCAGTGAGATAGCATTCAGTAATATCAAAATAATGATTCCTCCTTGTATTATTTTGCTTTCTAAAGCATTAGAATCATTATTTAATAAATTAAAGACACAGTGCTTTATTGACTTTTTACTCCTCATAACTCGAATTCTCTTTCCAATAAATTAGAGTACAAAAATAAAAAAAGCAGATATATCTCTATATCTGCTTTTTCATTTATTTCAAGAAAAACTATTATTTCAAGCTTGCTTTTAAGTATTCTCTGTTCATACGAGCGATGTTCTCTAAAGAAATTCCTTTAGGACATTCTACCTCACATGCTCCTGTATTAGTACAGTTACCGAATCCTAAAGCATCCATCTCAGCTACCATATTAAGTACACGATCAGCTGCCTCTACTTTACCTTGTGGTAACAAAGCAAATTGAGAAACTTTTGCAGATACGAATAACATAGCAGAAGAGTTTTTACATGTAGCCACACAAGCACCACATCCAATACAAGTAGCTGCGTCAAATGCACGGTCAGCATCATGTTTAGGAATTGGAATAGCGTTAGCATCTTGTGTATTACCTGAAGTATTTACAGATACGAAACCACCTGCATGTTGAATTTTATCAAAAGCAGTACGGTCAACGACTAAGTCTTTAATTACTGGGAAAGCTTTAGCTCTAAATGGCTCGATATAGATAGTATCACCATCTTTGAACTTTCTCATGTGTAACTGACATGTAGTAATACCTCTGTCTGGTCCGTGTGCTTCACCATTGATAAATAAAGAACACATACCACAGATACCCTCACGACAGTCATGGTCGAAAGCTACTGGATCATCACCTTTCTCGATTAACTCGTTGTTTAATACATCAAGCATTTCTAAGAAAGACATATCAGGAGAAACATTGTTGATTTTATAATCAACCATTTTTCCTTGTACTTTAGCGTTTGATTGACGCCATATTTTAAGTGTAAGATTCATTTGTGTCGAATTTTTACAAAAAGACTAGGTCCGAAGACCTAAGTCTCAATATTATTTATAACTACGAGTTACCAATTTAATGTTTTCATAAACTAAGTCTTCTTTGTGAAGCACTGCATCACTTGGGTTTCCTTTGTATTCCCAAGCAGCAACGTATGCGAAGTTCTCATCATCACGTTTTGCTTCTCCATCCTCAGTTTGGTGCTCTTCACGGAAGTGACCTCCACAAGATTCTTCACGGTGTAAAGCATCTTTCGCGAATAATTCACCTAATTCTAAGAAGTCAGCTACTCTTAAAGCTTTCTCTAACTCTTGGTTAAAGCTCTCTGCAGTACCTGATACTTTCACATCTTTATAGAACTCTGCTCTTAACTCAGCAATCTCAGCCATAGCTTCAGTTAAACCTTTTGCGTTACGAGCCATTCCTACTTTATCCCACATAATTTTTCCAAGCTTCTTGTGGAAGTGGTCAACAGAATGTGTTCCTTTATTGTTCATTAAATGGTCAATGATATCACGAACATTTTTCTCAGCAGCTTCGAACTCTGGCAAATCTGTTGGGATAGTTCCAGTACGAATATCATTAGCTAAATAATCTCCAATAGTGTATGGTAATACGAAGTATCCATCAGCTAAACCTTGCATTAATGCAGAAGCTCCAAGACGGTTAGCACCGTGATCAGAGAAGTTAGCTTCACCTAGGATATAACATCCTTCGATAGTTGACATTAAATTATAATCTACCCATAATCCACCCATTGTATAGTGAACTGCAGGGTAAATCATCATCGGAGTTGTATATGGATCCTCATCTACGATCTTCTCGTACATTTGGAATAAGTTACCATATTTATTTTCAACTACATCTTTACCTAATTTGTAAACTAGCTTAGCGTCGTTTTCATCTAAGTGTTGAATACGAGCTTGCTCTTTACCATAACGGTCAATAGCAGAAGCGAAGTCTAAGTATACAGCTTCACCTGTAGCATTAACTCCATATCCAGCATCACATCTTTCTTTAGCAGCACGAGACGCAACGTCACGAGGTACTAAGTTACCGAATGATGGGTATCTTCTCTCTAAGTAGTAATCTCTATCTTCTTCAGCGATTTGAGTTGGTTTTAATCTACCTTCTCTAATTGCTATAGCGTCTTCCATTTTTGCAGGAACCCAAATACGTCCATCATTACGTAATGACTCAGACATCAAAGTAAGTTTTGATTGGTGGTCACCAGTTACAGGAATACAAGTTGGGTGAATTTGTGTATAACAAGGGTTAGCGAAGAATGCTCCACGTTTGTGTGCTTTCCAAGCAGCAGTAACGTTAGAACCCATTGCATTTGTAGATAAGAAGAATACGTTACCATATCCACCTGTACAGATAACTACAGCGTGAGCAGAGTGACGTTCTATCTCTCCATTGATTAAGTTACGAGCAATAATACCTCTTGCTTTACCATCAACTTTAACGATGTCTAACATCTCATGACGGTTATACATTTGGATTTTACCACGACCGATTTGACGGTTCATAGCAGAATATGCTCCTAACAATAACTGTTGTCCAGTTTGTCCTTTAGCGTAGAAAGTACGAGATACTTGTACCCCACCAAAAGAACGGTTATCTAATAAACCTCCGTACTCACGTGCAAAAGGTACACCTTGAGCTACACATTGGTCAATAATATTTTCAGAAACTTCAGCTAAACGATAAACGTTTGCTTCACGTGCACGGTAGTCCCCTCCTTTTACAGTATCATAGAATAATCTGTAAACTGAGTCACCATCACCTTGGTAGTTCTTAGAAGCGTTAATCCCCCCTTGAGCAGCAATAGAGTGCGCACGACGAGGTGAATCCTGATAACAAAAAGCTTTTACGTTATATCCTAACTCAGCTAATGTAGCAGCAGCAGAACCACCTGCTAATCCAGTTCCTACAACGATAACATCAATATTACGTTTATTCGCTGGGTTAACTAATTTAATATGATTTTTATAGTCAGACCATTTTTTATCAAGTGGTCCATTAGGTATTTTAGAATCTAATTTCATGATCAATTTCTTTAGGACTATTTAATAAAATGAATATATAATGGGATGATAGCAAATAGCGCAGGTACAACATACGCAATTAAGAAACTAAGCCCTTTAAGTACTCCCTTATATTTAGGATTATTAGCTCCTAAAGATTGGAATGCACTACCAAATCCATGAGATAAGTGGAATCCTAAAACCACCATAGCAAGTACATAAGCAATTGTAGCGATTAATCCAGTACTTTCGTTTTGGAAGAACTCAATTGTAATTTTATGTAAATCTTTATATCCATCAGCAATCTTTAAGTCTGTACCTGCTTGATAAAACTTAGTACCTTTTACTTCTATCTGTCCCATTTCAACAGCGTTTACTGGGATAGCTTGCTCTTGTACTGTTTTATATACTACTACAGGATCTTGACCCTCTACTTTTACTTCTACAGTTTGTAAAGGCATTTCACTAAAGTGCATTTTAGCCCAGAAGTTGGCCATGTGAGTCACGATGAATACTAAAAGTAAAGTTCCTAATACCGCCATGTTTCTTGAAGAAAATGAGCTATTAGAAGCAGCATTGTTTTTTGCATATCCGATTGGACGTGCTTTTTTGTTTTGAATCGTTAAAACGATACCATCAATCGCGTGAAAAAGGATTGAAATATACGTAACATAAGATAATACTTTTACTGCTGGATTAGTAGTCATAAATAACGCATACTCGTTAAATGCAGAAGCGTCACCAAATATCAATTGAAGGTTTCCCGCCAAGTGACCTACTAAAAACAAGCATAAAAATAACCCTGTAAGAGCCATCCAATATTTCTTAGCTAAGGATGACTTTAAAAGTGCAGATTTTGCCATAATGTAATTTTAATTGTTTTTCTTGAAAAAATCTCTCAAAAATACACCTTCTTAACGTTATCAACAAAGTCTACCCTTCTATTTATACTCGATATAAACAAAGAATAAAACAATGCTAATTCACTAAAATAGACCAATTGAGACTTTTTTTAAGAAAAAAAAAGGTTTTTTATAGTAAAGCGTTAAAATGACTTTAAAATATTCGCATCTATAACAATAATAAAGTTAGCCAAGTCTAAATTATCATATTCGAAATGACCAACATTATCACTCTCTACCATCTTAATAGTAGCTATTTTTAGCGAAGGCCTATATTGGTTAAGATACCAAACTATACCTTCATAATTATTACTGTGATAAGAACCATTATAGTGCAAGAATAAATGGTTTGGTTTTAAATTTTGAACAATAAAGTGCCCCATAGTAGCATCTTTAATTGCTTGCGCCTTCGGCAAATTCTCATCTTTATGATCCTCAAACATTGCCATCATATTCTTATATCCTGGCAAATTAGCATCATAAGGAAATGGCAATGGTGCAATCCAACTCTTCTCTTGTACACTTAAAGTATCTAATGCAGCAGTACCTTTTTTAAACAATAGACTTGCATATCGTCTAGGTACATTAGTCGCAATAAATTCTAATTTATTCTCCTTTGCATATTCTACTAATGGTCTATAATCAGTTTTATAATTATTCCACAGCCTCACTTCTTCTTGAAATTGCTCTTCTGTACTATTTCCTTTTACATATTTAGTCAACCCTTCTTGGTTATCTGCTTCAAACATCTCTGCTCCTAGAGTCAATTCTCTTTTATCTCCTAAAGATTCTGTTACTTGTAATTGCAACCAATGGCCTAATGAATTATTGTGAAACTCTCCAAATAAAACAACCTCGCTTTTACTAAGCGATTTTATCATCTTTTCATAAGAAACTTTCTTTCCTTTATTTGTATAAATCTGATAAGGTAATCCTGATTGCCCATAAGTTATTCCACATAACAACAAAAACGCACCAACTATTTTTTTCATTTTACTAAATATTTTGAAATTAGAACTGCAAAGATAATCTTTTCTATTATTTAGACTGGTTTAATATAACTGTAATACCTGGAGTTCTGTTGAATGTTAAAAGATTTGACAAAGTCATAGTATATCATACATTTGCAACAAAATTAAAGAATGGCTACTACAAAAATTCTATATAAAAACACCAATTTATCATATACTGACAAAGGAAAAGGAAGCACCTTAATCTTTCTACACGGATTTCTAGAAGATAGTAAAATGTGGAATTACTACCTTGACTATTTTTCAAAGAAATATAGAGTGATTGCTATTGATCTTTTAGGACATGGTGAATCAGGTTGCATTGGTTACATACACAGTATGGAAGATATGGCTGACGCAGTTTTTACAATTACAAATTCTTTAAATCTAAAAAAGGTAACACTAATAGGTCATTCTATGGGAGGTTATGTATCACTAGCCTTCGGAGAATTATATCCAGATAATGTAAAGAAAATAATATTAGTTTCATCTACTACCAGAGCTGACAGCCCAGAAAGACAAGTTAACAGAGACAGAGCAACTGAAGTAATCAAAAAGAATAGCGACCTCTTTGTTACTATGGCAATTAACAACACCTTTTTAGAAGACACTAAAATCACTCACGCTAAAGAAGTACAAGAACACTTAGATACTGCTCTTAAAATACCTAAACAAGGCATACTAGCAGCTGTAGAGGGAATGAAATCAAGAAATGACAGAGAAGTTCTACTCCATTTTGCTCCATACCCTATAAGTATGATTGTAGGTAATGCAGATCCTGTTCTTTCTATTGACGACATCACTAAAGAAGTTGAAAATACAGACTCTGATTTAACTATTATCCCTGGAGGTCACCTACTTCAGATTGAAGCAAAAGAAGAGCTACTAGAAGCACTAAAAAATACGATAAAATAAAAATAGGGAAGCAAAAGCTTCCCTATATTCTATAATTCTTTTTCTATAAAATCCTCATCAGGGTTTAGTATCTCTAACAACAAGGCAACTAATTCATCCTTGAATAAGGTTAAGGTTTCATTTGTAATAGCATGATCAACCTCTCTTCCTTCTTTTACTCCAAAAAATAAGAAGCCACCTTTTCTATTCTTGAATGAATAAATACCGGCTTCCACAGATTGATTTGTATTGTGTTTCGTATACATTAAAGCATAACACAATAACTGAATAATCTTATCATTTTTCAGATCAAGTGTAAGTCCTTCCCATGTACTTAACTTAACATCATTTGCTTCTACTTTACCACTTTTATAATCGATAACTCGGATTACACCATTTCGTTCCTCTATTCTATCTACAAATCCAAATAGATTAATAGGATAAGGTAATCTAGGATCTTCAAGTGTAAAAGTAAGTTCTGTCTCTAACTCCAATAATAAAATATCATCCCCTCCGTTTATCTTTTCTATCTCTCCTTCTAGAAAATGATACACATTTCGTTTAGCTACTTCAAAAGCGAGTAGATTCTTTCCTATCTTCTCCTTATCACTGTTGTACACCTCTTCAAACTGTAACTGTACTTCTGCATCAGCTTTTGTTTTTATTGTGTTAATAATCTCCACTGTAAGCCTAGCTCCTTTAAAGGGTTTATACAAATTCTCTAAAGAGTTGTGTATAATAGTACCCAAAGTATTTAAAGCCACACTCTCCTCTACCTCTTCCACTTCTCTAATCCTTAAGACACGTTGCAAGTAAAACTGTATAGGATTACGAAGATAATTAGATAAAGCTGATGGTGAGAAACCTTTAGTTGTAGCAATATTCTTTAGCTCTTCTTTTAAGAGGTCTGACTTCGGAATCTGAATCAACTCATTTGCTTTTTCAGGTAAATCCGCAGAATAGGTAACATATTTTACATCATGTGCCTCTAACTGTTCTACTTCTAACTGCGTTAAGAATCTACTCTTTTCTCCAGCATCCATTCCCTCTGATTGAGAGTTATACAAAAGGTAAATATTCTTTGCCCTTAACAACAAGTGATAAAAGTGAAAACTATAAATAGCATCCTTTTCCTTATAAGTTGGCAAGCCTATTTCTCTCTTTACATCATAAGGAATAAAAGAATTAACTGACTTACCTGCAGGGAACTTCCCTTCATTAACAGAAGTCACAATAACAGTGTCAAAATCCAAAACACGACTCTCTAACACCCCCATTATCTGTAGTCCTTCTAAAGGTTCACCCTCAAAAGATACTTCAGACATATCCATCACTTGTTTATACAACGAATACAAAGTATCGTAACTTTGTATAAAATCATATTTCTGACAATAAGAAACTAACCTATTCAACATCTGATAGGAAGAATACAAGAATGTTTTACTAATTCGGTCACTGTGTACCTCATCATTTAAACTATACTTAATAGCTAATACAATCTCAATAAGGTTTTGTAAAACCTCAACAGATGACCTTTCATTCCATCTACCGAAAACAAGTTTACGAACAGGAAAATCAGGATCCTCTATCCACTCTGCAAAACGATTCATGCTAAAGAAGCTAAGATTTCGATCATTAATTTCTTTAATAACCTTTTCAGGAACAATAATTTGCGTTAATACAGGATTAGTCAATACATCTAAAATTTCCTTGTAGTAAACAACATATTGTTTATTTGAGCGTCGTATAGCGGCCAAATGCATCTTAAAAATCTTGTTCAATAAGATCTGAATAGGATTACTCTTACCACTATACCCCATTGTGATATTCAAACTTGATACTGAAGAAGGCAAACTATGCAATACTGGTAATAGCAAATTCTCCTCCCCTAAAACAATGGCAACCTTCTCTAATCTCGAAGCTTCCTCTCCAAGTCCTTCTACTATTTGCCCTGCGATCTTTGCTTGCCCTACACTCTTAGGAGTTTGTATCACTTGTATATTCTTTTCTCTGCCAAACTCATCTACTATCCATTCAAAAGGGTTGTATTGATAGTGTATCCAATTGCGTTTTATACGTCTCAAAAAGAGCGCTGCATCGTGATAAGGATCCTCCATAAAATGTTTATCAATATCCCAAAACACCTTAGCTCTTTTCTCTAACAAGAAATGTTGAATAATTTTCTCCTCTGCTGCATTCAATGCATTAAACCCAGCGAAATAAAACACCTTATTATTACTATTCAAGTACTCTTTATGAGATTTAACAGCCTCTCGATATATCAATCCTTGGTAACCAATGCGCTCTTCTAATAGAACCTCATAGAACTTTTTATAGTATACTGGTATCTGCTCCCAAAAAGCTAAATAATTTACAATTAAGTCTGTCTTTTGTTCAGGGTCTAAAGACCAGTGTTTAATGTCTTCAATATTCTTTAAATATGAGAATACATAATCAGGATTCAACAAGTAACGGTCTACTTCATTAAAGTCACTTAACAACATATTAGCCCAACTAGAGAAGCGATCAAAATCCTGTGCATTACCTCCCTCTATTTCTTGATAAACTACATAAAACTTAAAAAGTAATTCTATCGAATCGATCCCTCTAATCTTAGACACCTGATGAATGAAATCTTCAATATTAATAATCTCTGGAGCGAAGACACTATTTCTGTAATACTTCTTTAAATTTTCTAACAAAAAGACCTTAGCTCTTTTATTAGGAAGAACGATCACCAAATTATCCATAGAATTAGGAAAATCGGCATAAATCTGCGCACTCAGCTTATCTAAAAAAGTATTTGATTTCATAAAATAAAGGTACAAAAAAAACGCTCCGATTACTCGAAGCGTTTTCTATAGATTATGTGTTTTAAATCAATTATTTAGCTAATTGGATTTCAACACGTCTGTTTAACTCACGTCCTTTAACTGTTTTGTTAGAAGCGATTGGATCTTTAGATCCGTATCCTTTAGAAGTTAATCTAGCAGAATCGATTCCTTTTTCAATTAAGTAAACTTTTACAGCGTTAGCTCTGTTATCAGATAATGGTAAGTTAATTCTGTCAGATCCTGTACTGTCAGTATATCCAGCGATGTGGAAATTAGCAGTTGGGTATTCTTTCATGATTTTAACCATATTATCTAACACTGCGTAAGAACCATCTTGGAAAGTATATTTTCCAGTGTGGAATAATAATGTTTTTCCGTAGTCATTAAGCTGTTTTACTTTCTCAGGCTCAATTTCTTTAACTTCAGGACATCCGTTGTTAGAAGCTGGACCAGGTACGTCTGGACATTTATCTAAATGATCAGGCACTCCGTCTCCGTCTCTATCTGGCCAAGGACAACCATTGTTTTCTTTTGGACCAGGTACTTCTGGACACTCATCTTTATTATCTGGCACTCCGTCTCCGTCTGTATCAGGACATCCGTTGAACTCAGCTAAACCTGGGATCTCTGGACATTCGTCTTTATTATCTGGAATACCATCTCCGTCTGTATCAGGACATCCGTTGAATTCTGGTAAACCTGGTAAGTCTGGACACTCATCTAAATGATCTGGAATTCCGTCTCCATCTGTATCAGGACATCCGTTGAACTCAGCTAAACCTGGGATCTCTGGACATTCGTCATATTTGTCTAAAACTCCATCTCCGTCAGTATCTTTTCCTCCAAATTGGAAACGAATACCTGCAAAGTGTTGCATATGTGAAGCAACTCCTACGTCTGGTGTTCTAGAATCAGAGAATGAATGTTTATAAGTAGATTGCACAGTTAAAGCAACGTTTTTAGTAAACCAGAAGTTTAATCCAGCTCCTCCATTAACAGTTCCTTGACTTGCATCTCCCATAAAAGTATAACCTCCACCTACTAAGATGAATGGATCAACTACTTTCGATTTCAAAATCTCTTTGAAGCTATATTTAACTTCTGCGTCAATTCCGTAGTAAGTTAAATCTCCAGGGTTGTACTTTTCATATCCTTCTGCTTCTGATTTGATGAATTTGTCAATTTTATTAACAGACCCAACTAATCCTAAAGAGAATCCATCACCTAAGTATCTAGCTACATTTAAGTAAGATACTGATGGTAAGATATTCCAGTTATCCGTTTTAAAATATCCTCCTGTTCTGTGTGCAAAACCTTTAGCTGAACTTACTTTTGTGTCAACTGCGTTTGCTCCAACAGTTACAGCCCACGGATGGTCAGCGTCTTGCGCGTGAGCTGAAAGCCCTGCACAAAGAATTGCTGCTGCAAATAATTTGTTGAAATGTTTCATAACTTTTATTTTTTACTTTACCGTAATAATCTAGCAAAAGTACAATTATCAATCAATATTTACAAAAAATTTCGTTAAGAATAGTACTTTTTATTGTATTAACCTTTTTTATTGAATAACTTTTAGCTCTTTACCTACTTCTGTAAATGCAGCGATAGCTTTATCTAAATGTTCTTGAGTATGTGCAGCTGATAATTGTACACGGATTCTCGCCTTATCTTTTGGTACCACAGGGAAGAAGAATCCTGTTACATAAACCCCTTTTTCTAGAAGTCTATCTGCCATTACTTGTGATAATTTAGCATCGTATAACATTACTGGTACAATAGCAGAATCACCATCAATAATATCAAAACCTGCCTTTTTCATTCCGTCTTTGAAGTAGTTTGTATTCCACTCTAACTTATCGCGTAATGAAGTATCGTGTTTTAAAATTTCAAATACTTTAATAGAAGCTCCAACAATCATTGGTGCTAAAGAGTTAGAGAATAAATATGGTCTAGAACGTTGTCTTAATAATTCAATAATTTCTTTTTTACCTGTAGTATATCCTCCCATTGCACCACCTAGAGCTTTACCTAAAGTCCCTGTGATGATATCCACACGTCCCATTACGTTCTTAGCTTCCAATGTTCCTTTACCTGTAGCTCCGATAAATCCAGCAGCATGGCATTCATCTACCATTACTAAAGCATCATACTTATCAGCTAAATCGCATATTTTATCTAATGGTGCTACTAGACCATCCATTGAGAACACACCATCCGTTACGATGATTTTAAAACGGTGACCAGCCTCATTCGCTTTAATTAATTGCTCTTCTAATTCAGCCATATTGTTATTTTCATAACGATAACGAGCTGCTTTACATAAACGCACTCCGTCAATAATTGAAGCGTGGTTTAAACTATCAGAGATAATTGCATCTTCTGCACCTAATAATGGTTCGAATACTCCTCCATTAGCATCAAAAGCTGCTGCATAAAGAATAGTATCTTCTGTTCCATAGAAATCAGCAATAGTTGCTTCTAAATTCTTGTGTATATCTTGTGTTCCACAAATAAAACGCACTGAAGACATTCCGAATCCATGGGTATCTAATGTATCTTTTGCTGCTTGAATTACTTCTGGATGTGATGACAATCCTAAATAATTGTTTGCACAAAAGTTTAAAACTTTATCCCCTGTAGAAACAGTAATCTCTGCACCTTGTGGCGAAGTAATAATTCTCTCCTTTTTAAATAATCCGTTATCCTCTATTGACTTTAATTCATTCTGAAGATGATCTTTAATCTTTCCGTACATAATATTTTAAGTTTTAAACAATTTATACTCTTTTACAAATGTATTATATTTAAGTTCTCCCCTGTATATAGCAACACCATTTTAACGACTTCATAACCCATTTCCACTAAAGACTGCCCATAAGCCTTCACTTGGTCTTTATATTTCTCTTCTTCTTTACCTGTTTTATAATCTAATATATAAGCCTGTCCTCCTCTTATCACTACTCTATCTGGTATAGTATTGCGCTGATAAGGTCCTATGATTACTCGCTCGTTAAATACAATATTATCTTCTCTAAAGAAAATCTCTAAATCAGGGTTACTCACGATACGTTGAATAATCTCTTTAAAACGCTCCTTTGCATCCTCCTGTATCAATCCCTTTTCTAGCCCTTCTCTTACCACAGCATCTACATCGCGATAATCTGTTATAAACGACATCAGTTTATGGACTAAGTTACCATACTCTATCGCTTTTTGGTTATGAGAATCCCACATCAAAGCTTCCCTCTGTGCAATTTTGATTGCTTCAAAATCCAATACACTCTTTACAGGAAGAATCATTTTATTCACTTCATCCGTAATGACCTCTTTACTTTTAGAAACCTTTACCTTCTCTCCAAATCCATAGACTAAATCTACGTCATTATAAACACCTTCTGTCACTAAAAAATCTAAGAATAGTTTAGATAAATTATTTCTAAACTCTCCTTTACTTGTTACGTTTTTATAACTAATAATATATAACTGTTCTTCAGCTCTAGTCAATGCTACATAAAGAACATTTACATTATCCAGCAACATCTCTTGTTCTTTTTTCTCATACAGAAGTTGAGCATACTCACCATATTCCACCACTTCCTTCTTAGAGTCAACCAAAGCTTTGGGGAACATTATCTGATCTTTATCCGTCTCTATATTCACCCATAGTTTATCACGACTAGGGCGTGTGAAATCCTCTTCTGCAAAAGGAAATATAACAATTGGAAATTCTAACCCCTTAGATTTGTGTATCGTCATAATCTGCACAGCATTTCTACCTTCAGGTGTCGGTATGCTAAACTTGTGATAGTTTGTATTCCAATATTCTAAGAAGTCACTAATCCCAAATTGATTCTTTAAAGACTTTTCTAATACCAAGTCTAAGAAATACAAAACATAAGAACTAGCACTCTTATCTGGTAAAAAAGCTAAAACAATAGCCTCAACAGCATCGTACAATGACTTCGAACGACAAGCCTCAAATGAGATAGGCACATTGTGGTCTACTAACCAAGCTTCTAATTCTAACTCAGTCTCAAAAGAAAGTCCCGCTTTTATAAAATCATGTTTCTTTGTCAAATCACTTTGCTTACCACTTACATAGTACAGCATCATCATTTTTGCTTCTAGATCGCGCTCTGTCTTTAAGAACTTCAGTACATTAATGATTAACCTCACTTCACTAGCATTGTTAATCAATAACGAATCAGAAGAAAGTATCTCTAGACCATTCTCTGTTAAGTAATTTGCTAATAACACACCGTGATCTCTCTTACGTGTTAGAATAACAATATCTTTCAGATCAAACCCCTGCTCTAAAACGCCTTGTATAGTATTCAGCGTAGCTTGCGCATATTGCATATTCTTCTCTTCAGCATCTTCTCCTTCATCCTTTTGTAAGAATTCAATATTTACATACCCGCCAGCTTTACTATTAACTTCTTGATAACTATTATTCTCATATAGATCTTTATAATCCTCGTTAATAAAGTTGCGAGAGACATCCTTAAAAAATCTATTATTAAATTGAATGACCTCAGCATAACTTCGATAATTACGACCAAGGTTCACGGTCTGTTTATCAGGATTAGCAAAGGGATTCTCATCCTTGCTCAAAGCAATAAATTGTTCTGCCTTTCCTCCGCGCCATCTATAGATAGACTGTTTAGGGTCACCTACTATCATCAGGCTTCCCTTAGTTCCTGTATGATCTTCTCCTGCTAATGCATTATCAATCAGTGGCACCAAGTTCTGCCATTGCATTTCTGATGTATCCTGAAATTCGTCTATAAAAAAGTGATGATATCGCTCTCCTAAACGCTCATAGATAAATGGTGCTGGTTGATTCTGTATTTCATTGTGAATAATCGCATTAAACTGAGTGATCGACAATATATTTTGCTCCTCTTGAATCTTATCCATCTCCTGCCCTATAGTACTTAACAGCGATAAAGGGGTAAGGTTTTTCAAGAAAGCAGTATAAAAAGCTCTACGAGAATACAAATCATATACCTGCGCTAACACCTTTAGAAAATCTGGTATAAAAGCTTCGATTAACTCCACATCTTTAGCAGTCTTCTTTATTTTAATATCATCAAATTCGTGATAACGCTTGGTTGTACCTACAGTATCTTGAATCACATTCTCTATATGCTTGACGAAATACTGTCCTGAGAACGAAGTTTTATCCATTCCTTTAGACTCTATTAAGTCCATTATACTCTGCCCCAGAACAATGCTTTCTGCTGTAATTTTTTTAATCTCTTCGCGAAGAAAATCTCTCACTTTTACAAAGTCTTGTAAAGTATGCTCAGAGAACAAAGCTATTTCTTCTCTATTATTTTCATTTAATAGTAAAGCTCCCACTTCTTTCAGCTCTCTCGTGATATCCCAGCTCTTATCATTATCTGCTTTATCAATAGAAAAGTCAATCAACAAATCTGTCAATTCACTATCCACACCAGCTTTTGCGATTACTGCGTCCACCGCCTCTTGTAGCAATTCATCTGAATCTAACGAAACCTCAAAAGTCATCGGTAATTCTAAATCAAAAGCAAAAGAGCGAATAACCTTATGGGTAAACTTGTCTATCGTAGAGATATCAAAAGAAGCATAGTTGTGAATAATACTTCTGATAATACGTCCTGACTTCGCTCTTATAAATCCTTCCTCTAATTCTGTTTCTTCTTGTACTTGATTAAAGATACTTCCATATTTAGGATCTAGCTCTTCTTTAGAAAAAGCATTTAGACAAGATACAACACGAGTCTTCATTTCTGCTACGGCTTTATTCGTAAAAGTAATAGCAAGTATCTTTTTATAGGCGTCATCTTGCTTATCAAGGAGTAAAATCTTAAGATATTCCTTAACTAAAGTATGGGTTTTTCCAGACCCAGCAGACGCGTTATATATTGAGAATGAAGGCTTATCAAGCATGAAGTAGGTTCTATTTATTAACTTATATTAAACATTACAAACCTTCCATATTAGGCTTTATTTGTTTAAATTTGAAATAAAATTAATATTAATCTTTAAATAATACGAATTATGGCTTTCGAATTACCAAAATTACCATATGCATACGATGCATTGGAACCACATATTGATGCACGTACGATGGAAATCCACCATACAAAACATCATAATGCTTATACTACTAACTTAAACGCAGCTATCGCTGGAACAGCTTTAGAAGGAAAAACTATCGAAGATATCCTTGCTAACTTAGACATGGCTAATGGAGCTGTTCGTAACAACGGTGGTGGTTTCTATAACCACAACTTATTCTGGACAGTAATGACTCCTAATGGAGGTGGTCAGCCAACAGGTGAGTTAGCTAATGCAATCAATACTGCTTTCGGATCTTTCGAAAACTTTAAAGATGCTTTCGCTAAAGCTGGTGCTACACAATTCGGGTCTGGATGGGCTTGGTTATGTGTTAAAGATGGTAAATTAGAAGTATGTGGTACTCCTAACCAAGACAACCCATTAATGCCTGGTGTTGCTTGTGGAGGAACTCCAATCTTAGGAATGGATGTTTGGGAACACGCTTATTACTTAAACTACCAAAACCGTCGTCCTGACTACATTAATGCTTTCTTTAATGTTATCAACTGGGCGGAAGTAGCAAGAAGATACGCAGAGGCAAAATAATTAATTTTTGCACCTCATTACAAACTATTAAAAGCTCCAGCAATGGAGCTTTTTTTATACCCTTACCTCAGATTTCTCATTAATTATATGCTATGCCATACTGGATTAAACAAAAAAAGCTCAGAACCATGTCCTGAGCTTTCTATATTGTGGAAGTACGATAATTATTGTACCTCTGATATTCTTAGTGTATTCACCATACCTTTTTCGATAATTGGCATTGCTGCTAAATTGATAACCATATCACCTGGCTCAGCTAATCCTTTATCTTTTACCATAGCATTAATATCCTCAATAGTCTCATCAGTACTCACATATTTATCGTAATAGAAAGCCTGAACTCCCCATAACAAGTTTAATTGAGTAATAATACGACGATTAGAAGAGAATACTAATATATTACTATTTGGTCTCCAAGCCGAAATTTGGAACGCTGTATAACCACTATTTGTCAATGTACAGATAGCCTTAGCTTCGATATCATTCGCCATTAAAGCAGCGTGGTAACAAATATTTTTAGTGATATAACGGTTTGTCTTGATTGTAGGTGGACTTTGTGGTACTTTAATTAATGGAGAAGTCTCAACACTTTGAATAATCTGTGTCATCTTCTCGATTACTTGTACTGGGTATGCTCCTACAGAAGTTTCTCCTGATAACATTACAGCATCAGCACCGTCCATTACAGAGTTTGCAACGTCATTTACCTCAGCTCTAGTAGGAGTAAGGCTAGAGATCATCGTCTCCATCATCTGTGTAGCGATGATTACAGGGATTCTAGCATTCTTAGCTACGTGAACTAATTCTTTTTGGATCAATGGCACCTCTTGAGCAGGAATCTCAACACCTAGATCTCCACGAGCTACCATCAGACCATCACAGTAAGCTACTAACTTCTTAATATTCTTTACTGCCTCTGGTTTTTCGATTTTAGCAATGATTGGAATCTTGTGATCAGAATGTTCTTTAATCAAGTTCTGTAAGTCCATTAAATCTTCAGGTGTACGAACGAAAGATAATGCGATCCAGTCTACTTGTAACTCACAAGCAAAAATAGCATCTCTAATATCTTTTTCCGTTAACGCTGGTAATGATACTTTCGTCATTGGTAAGTTAACCCCTTTTTTAGATTTAAGTGGTCCACCTTGTACAACTACAGTTTTTACCTCATCTTCTCCATTAGTTTCTAATACATCAAAGATAAGTTTACCATCGTCTAATAAAATTCTCTCTCCTGCGTTAACGTCAGTTGGGAATTTTTTATAATTCATGTATACGCGTTCTGCGTCACCTTTAAACTCTTCTTTCGTAGAGAATGTAATCACATCACCAGGATTCACGATAACATCTTCAGACATCACACCTACTCTTAATTTAGGCCCTTGTAAGTCACCTAAAATAGAAGTAGTATATCCAAATTCTTTATTTAGATCACGGATTATATTTACTTTCTCTTGAACATCTTTATAATCAGCATGTGAAAAGTTGATTCTAAAAACATTTACACCAGCTTTAATCATATCATGTAATACCTCTCTCGTACTAGATGCTGGTCCTAACGTTGCTACGATTTTCGTCTTTTTTTGTGCTAACATATTTTTAAAAAATTAAGTTCGTTTTATTTTTTAATATCTCTTGCTTTATCTCATAAGCTGCAGATATAATTTTTACTGAATTCAACCGATCAATGATTGTACCAATTTCGAACTGACTATCAGTTTCTTCTATCTTAATCAAATAATCGACTGACTTTAATTCGGGCAATAAATACCCCTGTTTTGTTACTGGATGGTTGGCTGAGACAAATAAGGGAGAGTCTAACCCTGATTCAGGTATTAGAAAAGCTTTATTCGCTACCACCTTCCAATACACATGATGATCAAAGTCATCATACTCATAGAATGAAAAAAAAGCGTGTCCCACATCTGTAAAGATGTCTACATCCCTCTTACTTCGTTCTAGATTAATCTCAAGTATTGAATTAATAAAATACACTACTTTATAATCTTCTTTTCTGGAAGTATGTATGGCGATTAAACGATAATCCTCACTATCAAAGTCTTCAAGCTTATATTTTATTATACCCATATAAGAAATTAGTTACACAAATATACAACTTTTATCGAGCTATATTTGTATAACCTCACCATATTAGATTATATAAACGTTAAGGAATTAACAAAAATTATTGCTTTATCTGTTCTTGAAATGCGAAGTAAGCACGTTGTGATGCCTTTTCTTCTGCTTTCTTTTTAGATGTAGCTCTCGCTTTAGCGACTAGTTTATCGTCTATAAACAGACGTACACCGAAGTACTTTAATTCTTCTGCCGTGTCTTCTTCAAAAGTATCGTATTTAAACGTATGCTTTCTCTTCTGACACCATTCGATTAGCAAGCTTTTATAACTAGTTATCTTCGTTTCTAACTCTTGGATATCTGACACCTTGCTCAACAGTTGTTCGTGGATAAACTTCTCACACGCAGGGTAACCTCTATCAAGATAAATAGCACCTATAATAGCCTCTAATAAATTACCATGTATATTCTCTCCGAACTGTTGATTGCCCATCTTGCTTTCTACATGCGAGACTAGTTTCAAATCTTTACCTAATTGGTTCAGATTTTCTCGACTAACAATTTTAGAACGCATCTTCGTCAAATAGCCCTCATCTCCACTCGGAACTTCTATAAATAAATAAGAAGCAATAACAGATCCTAACATTGCATCGCCTAAGAACTCTAAGCGCTCATAGTTAATGGGATGACCTTCTTCATCACATCTATTCATCGATCGATGCGTGAATGCAATTTTATAATAAGATAGTTCTACTGGTTTTACACCGACTATCTCAGTCACCTTTCGACAAAAATTCCCGTCTTCATTATTGAAGGAACGGGAATTATTGAATATTCTATTTAGTAACTTTTTCATCTTTATAGGATGATTTTACTTCTCTAATTTCTTAACCAACACACAAGCATTGTGTCCTCCAAAGCCGAATGTATTACTCATTCCAACTTTAACATCTCTCTTCTGTGCTTTATTAAACGTGAAGTTTAGCTTAGAATCTATCGCTTCATCATCTGTAAAATGGTTGATTGTTGGTGGAACAATACCGTGCTCTAATGATAAAATCACTGAGATAGCCTCGATAACACCAGCAGCTCCTAATAAGTGACCTGTCATCGACTTAGTCGAGTTCAAGTTCATCTCATAAGCATGCTCTCCGAATACATTAAGAATAGCCTTAGATTCTGCGATATCTCCTAGTGGTGTAGAAGTACCGTGCATATTTAACACATCTACATCTTTAGCCTCTAATCCAGCATCTTTAAGACAGTTGATCATCACATTAGTAGCTCCTAATCCTTCTGGATGTGGCGCTGTTAAGTGGTGAGCATCAGCTGACATACCTCCTCCACCGATCTCACAGTAGATTCTAGCACCACGTGCTACAGCATGTTCATATTCTTCTAAGATAATAGCTCCAGCTCCTTCTCCTAATACGAATCCTTCTCTGTCTTTGTCCATTGGTCTAGACGCAGTCTTAGGATCATCATTTCTAGTAGATAGTGCATGCATTGCATTAAATCCACCGATACCTGCTATCGTTACAGCAGCCTCAGAACCTCCAGTTACGAAGATATCAGCCATACCTAAACGAATATAGTTAAATGCATCGATAATAGCATTAGTAGATGATGCACATGCAGATACTGTAGTGAAGTTAGGTCCTCTCAGACCGTATTTCATAGAAATATGTCCACCTGCAAGATCCGCTATCATTTTAGGGATAAAGAAAGGATTGAACTTTGGTATTCCATTTCCTTCTACAAAGTTTGTCACCTCGTTTTGGAATGTTTCTAATCCTCCAATACCTGAACCCCAAATAACTCCTGCTCTATCTAAATCAATAGTCTCTAAATTTAATCCTGAATCTTTGATCGCTTCGTCTGCACTAACCATAGCATACTGTGCATAACGGTCCATCTTACGTGCTTCTTTTCTCTCGATAAAATCCTCTACGTTAAAATTCTTTACTTCGCACGCAAACTGAGTTTTGAAATTGGTAGCGTCAAAATATGTAATGGGTGCAGCTCCGCTTACTCCATTAATTAGGTTGTTCCAATACTCTTGAATATTATTTCCAATTGGCGTAAGGGCACCTAAACCGGTTACAACAACTCGCTTTAATTTCATAAAATAACTTATATGGTTTGTACTATAAAAAAAAATCCCAATCTTCACTTTTGTAAAAAAAGGAAACATTGGGGTGTTTGTTTGATTGTATATGTTAGATTGTTGCCAATCTGTCCTTTTTTGTTTCTTCTAAAAATCAGTCATTTTCAAAAAAATAATAACACCCGCATGTTTATGGAATAAACACGCGGGATATAGTTATTACTTTTTAGCTTCTTCTATGTAAGAGATAGCTTGTCCAACTGTAGCAATGTTTTCAGCTTGGTCATCTGGAATTTGAATATCGAATTCTTTTTCGAACTCCATGATAAGCTCAACAGTGTCTAGTGAATCAGCTCCTAAATCATTAGTGAAGCTTGCTTCTGCTACAACTTCGTTCTCGTCAACACCTAATTTGTCAACGATAATCGCTTTTACTCTTGATGCAATGTCTGACATAATCTTTAATTTTAAATTTAATTTCGTAGGCAAAAATAAAAAACTTTATTTTAAATCCTGATTTTCCATGTTAATTGTCGGTGCGAAATTATAAAAATTATTAATACTTATCGCTATTTTTCTATTTATTGTCAGTTATTATTCTTTTTTTTGTACTTATTTATTGTACTTTCAACTTCATAACACAACTAACTACATGAAAAACATAGCTCTATTCGCCTCTGGTTCAGGGACTAATGTAGAAAACATCATCAACTACTTTGAAAGCAAGTCTATTTCTAATCAATACCTTATATTGGTTAACAACCAAAATGCTAAGGTAATAGAAAAAGCTGAAAAAAGAAATCTTCCAGTTCTGATTTTTGACAGAAATATGCTAAATGATGGCGCTGTATCTCAAAAATTAGAACAATTTCAACCTGATTTAATTGTATTAGCGGGTTTCTTATGGAAATTTCCCGATGACCTTGTTAAAAAATATCCGAATAAAGTAATTAATATACATCCAGCATTATTGCCTAAATATGGCGGTAAAGGAATGTATGGTCATCACGTACACACTGCAGTCGTAGAAAATAAAGAAAAAGAGTCTGGAATCACTATTCACTATGTAAACGAAAACTACGATGAAGGAGCTGTTATATTCCAAGCTTCTACTCCGATAGAGCCTTCCTATACACCAGAAGAAGTAGGCGCAGCTGTACTTAAACTAGAACACCTACACTTCCCACAAGTAATCGAGAAACTACTATTTTAATATTATAAATGAATTTGCCACAAGTAATACTATATACCGATGGCTCCTCTAGAGGTAACCCTGGTCCTGGTGGATACGGACTGATACTAGAGTGGGCAGGTCATAATGTCTATAAAGAAGCATCCCAAGGATATCGCAAAACTACCAATAACCGCATGGAACTACTAGCGGTGATCGTAGGCTTAGAAATGCTAAAGAACGAAGGCACTAATGTCCTAGTCGTATCGGACTCTAAGTATGTGGTAGATGCTGTAGAAAAGAGATGGGTATTCGGATGGGAGAAAAAAGCCTTTAAAGACAAAAAGAATCCTGACTTATGGCAACGCTTCTTAAAAGTATACCGCAAACACAACGTCCAGTTTAAATGGGTAAAAGGACATAACAACCATCCTATGAACGAACGATGTGACGTCCTTGCAGTAAAAGCAGCAACAGGAACTAAATTATTAATAGACGAATATTACGAGTCTGAAGAAAATTAATAAAACAACAAAGAGCATCTTTTTAAGGGATGCTCTTTGTCGTTATACTACATAAGAGAAGGTCTCTCTATATCCGAAAAATCTAAGTCACTACTAAATAACCTATCGCATAACTCACTAGCTCCATATTCTGTGAAGTATGCTAATTCATTATCTGATATTGGCATTGTTTAATGTCATTCACCTCATTTTCTTCTTACCTCGTATATAATCACTGATTATACTTTCCTTGTAACACCATCTCTCTACTATAGCACATACACTGTACTTACAGCCTCTCTCTACGAATCTCTGTTACTACTAGAGTCTCCGCTAGATTATCGTGTAAAGTCTGCTTCTGATCTGACCAGAAAAACATAAAATAACCAATACAGAATATAAAACCAGATAATAATCTAGCAAAAAATCGCCCTGTAGCTTGACCAAAAGTTACTCGCTGCCCCTTACAGTCTAGCAACATGATCTTCATCGTTTTTTGCCCTATAGTCGCTTGTCCATCGTTACTCTGCATTAATGAATAATAGAGCCACCCAGCTATAAATGGAAAAAAGAGGCTTGGTATTAAAAGAATCAAACCATCTAATAACCCTGCTACAAAACGCTCTCCAAAGTCAGCGTATCGATAGTGAATTCGTTCTGTAGGCGTAGTTACAATCACATATCGATTATCCCTAGTATAAGCCAAACTAACATTTTGATTATACCCATAATTTGGCGTACTATACATCGGTCTCTGAAGATACACTTCAAACTCTCGTAGAAATCTTGCCTCTGTCCAATCATGCAATTCACTATGCCAGATTAGCGTAGTCGGAGAAATTATAAACTGTCCTAACTCAGAGAACTGATATGGCCCCTGACTTTCGCCATTAATAGAGATAAAGTACTCCTTTTTCATTAATTGTATTTTTTTAACAAAAATAAACATATTAATGATTACAAAATAAACTACATACTCTTTTTATTCTTCATCATATACTCATAAAGAGTTACAGGCGTACACAGTTCCTTATTAAGATCAGGCTTATACTGCTCTGGAACATTAAATACCCATCTTAAAATAGCGATTACAATATTAAAAGGTAACAAAACCCCATTAACCATCATCATCACACATCCCTTTAAACTATATTCAAAACCTTCGGGATAAAAATAACAGTCAAATTCAAAATATTCAAAACTTACCCCAAACTCATCTTCTAGCGAAATAAGTAAATCATCTATATCAAGACCGGATCCAAAATTATAAGCAATATCACTGTTCTCAGTAATCACCTTTTCTTGTCGACTCGTATCAGTATTCAAAAAAGATATCACATTCTCTAAAGTCAATTTCCTCATAGTATTTATCTCTCTCCTGCAGCAGCATTCATTAATAATACGATAGGCTCTTTTATAATATGTAATCCCTGTGCTAACATTAAAGAAGGCACAAGAAAACAAAATATGAAGCCCACTATACTCACCCCCTTCATAACTCTTCTATAGTTTTATAAATTCATCCTTATAATGCTTACTCGGCTTTATCCACGCCCTAGTTCTATCAGCATTAATAATCCAATTAAAACGTTTCATCATATCTGCTCCAAACAGACTAAAAGATTGATTCTTTAATTCTCCTGAGAAGTACGCCACTCTCACCTGCTGTAGTTCAGCACTACCCAAACTCACCTTAGTCACCTCAGCAGTATTCGTAATCACACTTTTGCCTGCTGAGTTCTTTAATTCTTTATGATCTATAGTAACCAGTTTATCTTTTAACCTATTCTCCTCCGCAAACTTGTCATCGTATAGTATCCCTCCCGAATAACCAGACTGAAGATAAAAAGGATGTACATACTCCCGCCCAGCTATCTCACTCAGCATATCGATAAACATCGCACCGTTTCGATAATGAACAGGAACCGACTGATATCCTTCTACACTAGGCATACTCGTATAAGAGACTAACTCTTCCTTATCATAATTTATCTCTAATACACTATCTTTAAACAACGCCATACCGATCTTACCATCTGACTCTAATCCGCTATACTGATTATCTACAAAAGAAATACCATCCCACACATGCCCACTAATCTCTACTGTATTAGAAGCACTATAATCTTCTTTGTCAAAAATGATATGCTCTACCTTATTCACACGCACAGGCGAGATAGCGCCATCATCCATCGCTACCTGAAACATCAGGTCTAAACTATCCTTCTGATTCACGACTGTCTTTAGTATTAGATTATTATACTTAGTCAGTCTAAAAGGAATACGAAACTGAGCACTAGCGAGAGTTCCCATAGCACATGCCATTAAAAGCATTAAGTTCTTTTTCATAATTAATAAGGTTGTTAGTTAGTTCGTTATCGTAAATCTAAAAAACATTTCTCTTTTTTCTATTCTATCCCACTAAAAAACACTTATTAGGCCTATAAAAGGCTAACTACAACTCCTTATTTCTGTTTTTTGACGAGATTAGGGGGTACTTACCCTCTATTAGCAGAAAAAACAGCACACTTTTTTATACCTAACTTATCGACAAAACAAACACAAACCACTAATTACCAATACATTAATATAAAAAAAGCAAATCACACAATAAACCTTAACACACTCTAACCTTAGTATTTATAAGCAGTAGAAGCAATTCCTTCAACACTTCTTCAACATTTCTCCAATATTGCTCTAGCTAACAAGGCTTTTATTGAAGGAATCTTGAAGAGGTGTTGTGGCACTCTTGAAGAAGGCGCTTTTTAGAAGCTTCTGCCTAGCTATCATTATGATTATTTCACTATCTTTAAGCTAGTGTATAGACTCCTGTGTATGCTGTATTATGCATCAGGTAGTTTCTAAAAAAGAAGCCAGATAAGCTTCAGAGAAAAGACTTTATAATTATTTAATTCTGTGTTAAATAACAGCATGTGATAAAGATGACGACATCATCTTTTTATAGAATAATACTGACTAAGTACTAGATAATTGCATTAAAAACAACAATCTATACTAAAACACTCAGTGTTAGCAAAATAGTTAATTATAGCTTTTAAATTTGGTAGTAAAAAGAGTATTGCCATATATTTGTAGCTTATTTCTTTGCAAAAAATATGAATAAATTACTGATAGTGGGGACGGTGGCCTTTGATGAAATAGAAACTCCATTCGGAAAAACAGACAAGATATTAGGTGGTGCAGCGACATACATCGGATTGTCTGCCTCACACTTTAATATTAAATCTGCTATAGTGTCTGTGGTTGGAAATGATTTCCCACAAGAGCACTTGGATCTTTTAAATAGTAGAAACATCGATACTACTGGAATAGAAGTAGTAAAAGAAGGAAAAACCTTCTTCTGGAGTGGTAGATACCATAATGATCTAAACTCTAGAGATACTTTAGATACACAACTTAATGTATTGGCTGATTTTAATCCTATCGTACCAGAAGATTTCAAAGAATCTGATGTAGTAATGCTAGGTAATCTACACCCAAACATTCAGATCAAAGTATTAGATCAATTAACCGCTAAGCCTAAACTTATCGTTCTAGACACCATGAATTTTTGGATGAATTGTGCGCTAGATGAATTAAAGGAAGTGCTAAAAAGAATCGATGTTATCACTATCAATGATGAAGAAGCACGTCAGCTATCTGGAGAGTATTCTCTAGTGAAGGCTGCTGAAGTTATTCATACTATGGGACCAAAATACGTTGTTATTAAAAAAGGTGAGCATGGTGCTTTATTATTTGAAGATAAAGACGTATTTTTCGCACCTGCATTACCGTTAAAAGAAGTGTTCGATCCGACAGGAGCTGGAGATACTTTCGCAGGTGGTTTTACAGGTTATTTGACACAGAGCAGCAATGTTTCGTTCAGAAATATGAAGAACGCTATTATATATGGCTCTAATCTTGCATCATTCTGTGTAGAAGAATTTGGAACATCAAGGATGGAAAAATTAAACGACAAAGAAGTGGTGGGAAGACTACAACAATTTAAAATGTTAACTCAATTCGATATCGAATTAAAACAATAATGTAAAATTATAAGCCTCGTTATGGGGCTTTTTTTATTCAACAACAACACACAACTAACATGAGCGACGCTTTAAAACACGAATGCGGTATAGCGGTTCTAAGACTAAAAAAACCGTTATCCTACTACAAAGAGAAGTATGGAAGTGCTTTCTACCCGATACAAAAGATGTATCTATTACTAGAAAAACAGCACAACCGAGGACAAGATGGAGCTGGACTAGCAAGTATTAAACTTGATATGGAACCTGGGGAGCGATACATTAGTCGTGTTCGTTCAAACAAAGCACAACCTATTCAGGATATCTTCATGCAGATCAATGAGCGTATCAATGAAGAGATGGAAGCACACCCTGAATACCAAAACAACGTAGATCTTCAGAAAAAACATATTCCTTATCTAGGAGAGGTTTTCTTAGGTCACGTAAGATATGGAACATTCGGAAAGAACAATATCGAGAGTGTTCACCCATTCTTGCGCCAGAATAACTGGATGCACAGAAACCTAATCGTAGCGGGTAACTTCAACCTGACTAACGTACGTGATTTATTCCAAGACTTAGTAGAACTAGGTCAGCATCCTAAAGAAATGTCTGATACCATTACAGTAATGGAGAAGATAGGACACTTCTTAGATGATGAAGTAAATGACTTATACTATAAGATAAAACAAGAAGGATATACTAAAAAGAAAGCGTCTCCACTAATCGGAGAACGTCTAGATGTAGCGCGTATCTTACGTCGTGCTTCTAAGAACTGGGATGGAGGTTTTGCGATGGCTGGTATGATCGGACATGGTGATACATTCGTATTACGTGACCCTGCCGGTATACGCCCTGCATTCTACTTCGAGAATGATGAGATTGTGGTAGTAGCTAGTGAAAGACCTGTGATACAGACTGCATTCAATGTACCTTTTGAAGAGATTAAAGAATTAGATCCTGGTAAGGCTATCATTATCCGCAAAGATGCTTCTGTAAAATTTGAACAAATCTTAGAGCCTCTTCCTCTTAAAGCGTGTTCTTTTGAGAGAGTGTATTTCTCTAGAGGAAATGATGCAGATATATACCAAGAGCGAAAAGACTTAGGTAAACTAATCTTCCCTGAGGTATTAAAAGCGATCGGAGATGATACAGATAACTCTGTGTTCTCTTATATCCCGAATACTTCTGAGACGTCATTCTTCGGAATGGTAGAAGGAGCACAAGACTTCCTTAATCAACGTAAAATAAGTGATATTCTAAAGAATAAAGAAAACTTATCTGAAGCGAAGTTACAAGAGATCTTATCTGTAAAACTAAGAACAGAGAAAATCGCTGTAAAAGATGCTAAACTGAGAACATTCATCACAGATGACAGTAGTCGTGACGACTTAGTAGCTCACGTATACGATGTGACTTATGGTGTGATCAAACCTACTGATAACTTAGTGATCATCGATGATAGTATCGTACGTGGTACTACACTTAAAAAGAGTATTATCCGTATGCTAGATAGACTTAACCCTAAGCGTATCGTGGTAGTATCTGCTGCTCCACAGGTGAGATACCCTGACTGCTATGGTATCGATATGGCTAAGCTAGAGGGATTAATCGCTTTCCAAGCGGCTATAGAGTTACTAAAAGACCGCAACTTATATCATATCGTGGATGAAGTATATAAAAAGTCTAAAGCACAGGAGCACTTACAAGACAATGAAGTCATTAACTATGTAAAAGATATCTATGCGCCATTTACAGATGAAGAGATTTCTAATAAAATCGCTGTAATGGTGAAGGATGTAAACATAAAGTCTGAAGTTAAGATTGTATTCCAATCTGTAGAGAACTTACATATCGCTTGTCCTAAGAATTTAGGAGACTGGTACTTCACTGGTGAGTATCCTACTAAAGGAGGAAATAGAGTGGTAAATAGAGCTTTCATCAACTTCTACGAAGGAAGAGACGAAAAACCATACTAGGATATAAAATAAGGTATATCTCATCACGAGAGACTAAATAATAAATGGGCTGTTATCAAAAGATAACAGCCCATTTACTTTATATAGTATAACTTGTATTTAGTTATTGTAACCAAAAGAAATACGCGATAATAGCAATTAATACCGCACAGATAATATTCAATACAAAACCTGCTTTCATCATATCCTTCTGACGAATATCACCTGTACCAAATACAATGGCATTAGGTGGAGTAGCAACAGGCAACATAAAGGCACACGAAGCTCCTAGACCTATAATCATAGACAATCCTAATGGCGGTAAGCCTAACTGGTCTGATATCGTTATAAACAAAGGAACTAACAAAGCGGCACTAGCTGTATTAGAAGTAAACTCTGTCAAGAATACAATAAAGAACGATACTACTAGCCCAATAGTGAAATAACTACTATCCTTAATCACTGATACTAATAAGTCTGCTAAAACTTCACTTGCGCCAGAATCTCTAAGTACCATACTCAAAGTCAAACCTCCTCCAAATAAAAGAAGAACTCCCCAATCCACATTGTGCTGTAACTCTTTCCATCTAGAAACCTGACTCACACAGATCAGCATAAAAGCTCCTAAGGCAATAAAGGTATCAAAATTACTAAACTTACTTTCAAAGCCTACTAGGGAAGCTACTAGTGGATTTAACTGGTCACTAAAGATCCAGCATAGCGCTGTAGTAATAAATATAGCTAATGTCAACCATCTATCAGAAGTCATTGGGATTTTCTTTGTATTAGCTTTAAACTCAAAGTCTAGCTTAGGCTTGAACACAAAGTAAATCACCCCTATCATCAATGGTAATAATATCAAGACCATAGGAATCCCCATCTTCATCCACTCTGCAAAAGAAATATTTAACTGAGAAGCAACGATGGCATTAGGTGGACTACCTACTACTGTTCCCATCCCTCCGATACTAGCACTATATGCAATACCTAAGAGTACAAACACATAGGTACTTCTATACTTCTCTTTATCTAACTGACCTAATACTCCTATCACTAAAGGTAACATCATCGCTACTGTAGCAGTATTACTAATCCACATTGATAATACAGCTGTAGCTAAAAAGAGATAAAATACAGCATAAGACAACCTTCCTTTAGCGAGGTACATAATCTTATTGGCTATGATCATATCTAGTTTCTGTACATGCAGCGCTCCTGCTAATACAAAACCTCCTAAAAATAGAAATATAGTAGGGTCTGCAAAAGAGGCTAAAGCGGGCTTAGTATCCGTCAATCCAAGTCCTATGGCAAGCACAGGTACAAATACGGCTGTGGTGGTCACATGTATTGCTTCTGTCAACCATAACACAGCTACAAAGACTAAAAGAGCGAGTCCTTTATTCACTTGAGGTTCATAAGGTAAATAGTTGATAAGAAGTAATAAGGTAATAATATTAAAAAGAATAATAAGATAATTTCTCTTTGATTTTAGTGGTCGATTTTCATGCTCATAGTCTAAACGCATATTCAGTCGTATTTAATAATTTTAACTAAAGTTAACAAAAAAATAAATTTACAATACCTATTGTTTCGAAAAATGCTTTATTATTTGATTTCTATCAGAAATAACCACTTTAGAAGGCATAAAAAAAGCCATTCATACGAATGGCTTATTCTTATTCTTATAAAACGTATTAAGCATTACCTTCCCACTCATCGTAGAACTGGCTAAGAAAAGACTCCATAAAGCGATGTCTTCCTTCTGCTAATTGTTTTCCTGTTTCGGTATTCATTAAATCCTTTAAACGAAGTAGTTTCTCATAGAAGTGATTAATCGTAGTTCCTACGTTCTTCTTATACTCTTCTTTAGACATTCCAATCTTAGGATCAATACTCGGGTCGTGAATCAAATTATTCTTATACCCTCCGTAATTAAATGTTCTAGCGATACCAATAGCACCGATAGCATCTAATCGATCTGCATCTTGTACAATGTCTAATTCTTTAGAACGAAAAGCTTGATTAAAGTTACCTCCTTTAAAAGATATATTTTCAATTCCTTTTACAACATGGTCAATAGTATCCTCATCATACCCTAAGTTTTCTAGTAATACTCTGGCTTTAGTTGGACCTACTGTTTCATCTCCATTGTGAAATTTACTATCTGCTATATCGTGTAGTAAGGCTATTAGTTTCACTATGTCTAGATTCACTTCTCCCTCTCCTTGTACGATGTTTAAAGCATTCTTATAAACTCGTTCAATGTGGAACCAGTCGTGACCGCTCTCAGCTTGCTGTAACTCTTTCTTTACATAAAGGATGACTTGATCTATACGCTTGTCCATATTTATTGTGTTGTGTATTTATTATTTAATAAGGGCTGGTTTAACCCATTTAAATATGTGTTCTTCTTTACCGATAGTCATACGGTCAGCTACTCTAGCCATACGCGCTGGCAACTTCATTAGATAATCTCTTGCCTTCTCTGCATCATCTGTAAGATTATTCAACTCTGCTACTTGCCAACGATCTATAAGCTTCTGCATAATATCGATATAATCATGCGCTGTATAGACACCTATTCGCTGTGCAGAATCAGAGAACAGCTCAAAAGCATCCCCCATCTTACCTCCTGATTCACGAATTAAGTTAGCTGGCATCGTAATCTTTCTCTTCATCATATCCACAAATGCTAATAACATTTCGCTAGGATCTACTTTAAAGATACGGTCAACAAACTCACTATATGCATGGTGATGTCTCATCTCATCTCCTGCAATCAATCTACAGATCTTAGACAACTTATGGTCTCCATACTGCTTCGCTAATTTAGCTACACGATTATGAGAAATATAAGTCGCTAACTCTTGGAAACTCGTAAATACAAAGTTCTTATAAGGGTCTCTATCAGTACCTGGATCAAAACCATCATTAATCAAGTGATGAGTAGTAATCTCTATCTCTTTCATATCTACTCTACCAGATAAATATAGATACTTATTAAGAAGATCTCCGTGACGGTTCTCTTCACCAGTCCAGTGACGTAACCATTTAGCCCATCCATTACCACCTTCACCATCTTTTTGGTTCACTCCTTCTACATCCATCAACCAAGATTCATACGTTGGCAATGCCTCTTCAGTGATTGTATCACCTACTAAAACAACCCAAAAATCATAAGGTAATTCTTTAGCGTATTCTCTTAATTCTTTTACCTCTTCCAAAAAGTTTTCACCTTCTGAGTCTGGTAATAAGTCTGATGGTTGCCATATTTTCTCTACGGGGATCAGATAACTTTCTACGAAGCTATCAATATTCTTTTCTAAGAATTGCATTACTTCTAGGCGAACATTCTTTATAGACATATTATTATGTTTATGTCTTTATACTACTCCTTGGTTTAGTTTGCTTGATAGTAGTAAAAGACTAGTTTATATTTAGAAACTTATTCTAGTTTTGATTTGATTTGTTCTTCACATCTCTTCATAATTTCCTCGAAAGAATACTCTTTCACAGCAAAAGGTTGATGAGCATATAAGCTTATTTTCGCTCCTAACCCATAAGGGAAGTTTCCGAAACGGAATATCTTCCAAGAATTATTAATGGTCAAAGGCACAACTAATGCATCAGGAGCAAACTTACAAAGCATTTTAACTCCATTCTCAGAGAACCTCTTCAACTTACCGTCTCTACTACGTGTCCCTTCTGGGAAGATTACTGCAGATCGGTTATGCTTAGTAATATACTGTCCTAATCCTTTAATAGCACTTAGCGCCTGCTTAGCATCCTTACGGTCTATTAATACAGAGCCTCCATGGTTAAGATTATAGGACACACTAGGGAAACCTTTTCCTAGTTCTTTTTTGCTGACAAACTTTGGGTGATTCTTTCTAAAAAACCAAATAATCATCGGAATATCAAACATACTCTGGTGATTAGATACAAATATGATCGGACGATCTGTAGGAAGCTCCTCTTCTTGACGGAACTTATAACTCGTACCAAGGATTCCTGTACAGGCC
Organism: Myroides sp. ZB35; assembly: GCF_001865835.1. Taxonomy (NCBI): domain Bacteria; kingdom Pseudomonadati; phylum Bacteroidota; class Flavobacteriia; order Flavobacteriales; family Flavobacteriaceae; genus Myroides; species Myroides sp. ZB35. The sequence goes on from NZ_CP017769.1 coordinate 1,013,049, forward strand.
ATTAGCCACCATACAAGTCCATTAACAGTAATGTTATGAGCTTTATATCCAAACAAGTTAAATGCAATCCACTGTAAGGCGTGAAATACACATAATACTATTAGCATAATAATCACAAATAGTATGGATATAGGGTAGGATATTATTTTTTGCATTAATCGATTAGTTTATCGCAAATATACACTTAAACATATATACAACAATAAACATACTTCGCAAATTAACGCTTATATAAGTCACTATGTTTGTGAAATTACATAAAAAGTATCTACTTAAAAAATATTTATAAACAAATTAACTAGAATCGGTTAACATACTAATAGCGAAGATAGAATAAAAAAAGACCACTATTCAGTGGTCTTCTTTCTTAACAAAATTCTTTATAAGCATCCATTAAGTTCTCTGCTATAGCATCAGCAGTATTTCCTTCAATGTGATGTCTTTCTAACATGTGAACTAATTCACCATTTTTAAACAAAGCCATAGAAGGTGATGATGGAGGGAATGGGAACATGTGCTGACGAGCAACATCTACTGCCTCTTTATCTACTCCTGCGAATACAGTAATCACATTAGTAGGTTTTTTCTCTCCTCCTAAACTCATTACTGCTGCTGGACGAGCATTACGTGCAGCACATCCACACACTGAGTTTACAACTACTAGTGTAGTTCCTTCTTTTTGTAAAGCTGCTTCTACATCAGCTCCTGTATGTAATGATTCAAATCCTGCATCAACTAATTCTTGACGCATCGGTTTTACTATTTCTTCTGGATACATAATATAAATCTAAAATTAGGTTATTAAGCAAAGTTACATTTTTTATTAAACATAAAAACATCTGAATTATAAAGAAATGTTATACTTTATTAGAAGTCCCCTTCTTCATCTTATTTATCCAGATAAAAATACCTGTTATCGGCAAACTTGTAGCTATCAAACAGACAATGAAGCAAATAACTTTAGAAAACATTCCATAGATATCTCCAAAGTGTAAAGCGCGAATAGAACTAGCTACCTTCTCTCCTACACTCTTATCACTAAACATATCTTGTCTAATAATATCACCAGAATATTGATCTATAAACACTCTGTCAGTCACAGTTTCGTTAAAACGTGCTGCTTCATTTTTACTGACTTCAAAAGATCCTTTATCTCCTTTTGGAAAGGATACAGTCATCGTTCTATATTCGTATGAGATAGTTTGATTAGCTCGTTGTATAACGTCAGATAAATCTAAAGTCTTAGCTCCTTCTGTCAAAGTAGATTCTGGTTTGACCTCATTACGTCCACCGAATACCTTTGCTCCTAAAACAGAACTTAAACCATCCTTATACCATTCAAAAGACCAACACAATCCTGTCAAAGACATAATCAAAACAATAATAAGAGTATAAAAACCTAATGTATTGTGTAAGTCGTGATTAATACGTTTCCAATTTGCATTAAACTTAATTTTAAAACCTGGCTTTATACTCTTCCAACCTTTTATCTTTTTAGGGAACCATAGTATCAGACCTGATATAGAAAGAAAAACAAAAATAACAGTCGCTATTCCTACAATAGGTCTTCCTATTTTCATATCTAATAATAGCCATCTATGTAACTTAAATACAGTCATAAAAAACTCATCTGCTGGACCTCTACCAACTCCTACTATTTCATTAGTATAAGGGTTGAGATAAACGGTTTCGTTCTTCTTATCCTTGTCTTTAAATCCTACAGAAAAAACATAAGGAGCGTTCTTCTTATTTTTTATACTTACACGTTGTACTTTTCCTTGGTAAGTAGATTCAACAAAAGCCTTCATGGTATCAATAGGTAAAACCTCATCCTTAACAACTGTCAGCTTATACATATCTGGTGCTAGCATTTGCTGAATCTCACTTTTAAAAGTATAGATTGTTCCTGTTAGACACACAACAAATAATATTAATGAACTAGCTATACCTAACCATAAATGTAAATCGTTCATTAATTTTCGAAAGGCATTCTTCTTTTTTGTCTTCATAAAAAGGTCTATAATCACAAAACACGACTCTACTCTGCGAGTAAAGTCGTGTTTTTATTTACTAATTCAATTGTTTTAATTAGAATCTATAAGTTAACTGAGCTGCAAAATTTCTAGGTGCAATCTCATTGATGTATCCTCCTCTATAATATGAAGTATAACCTCTATTATCAAAAATATTATTTGCGAATACTCTTAAAGTAGCATTTTTAAATGAGTAAGAAACTTGTGCATTGATTGTAGTATAATCAGGCATATCAAACGGTTCTACTCCTGCCATCGTTCCATGAGCCGCGTTAGGTGTTAAACTGTACTCATTAACTGGTCTCTTTCCTACAAAATAAGCTCCTGCTCCAACTGTTAATCCTTTCCACGATCCATCAAATTGGTAATTCACCCATCCATTAGCTGTATGTTTTGGTGCGTTCATCGGTGCTGAACCTTCATAATAAACAGGGCTATCTTTATACTGTGCATCTAGATAAGCATATCCCATCATTACTTGCAAGTTATTTGTAATCTTACCTGTCAAATCAATTTCAACTCCTTGACGATTTAAATTACCTGCTTTTTCGTAAATACCAGTAACAGCATTACCACTAGCATCATAAACTTGAGCTAATAAATTGCTGTTTTTAGCATTAAAGTATGTTACGTTGAACAATAATTGTTCATTAAACCAACTTGTTTTAACTCCTGTTTCAAACTGTTTAGTATCTTGTGGACCACCAACACCACCACTAGCTAATTGATTGTTAGATTGTCTTAAACTTGTTGTAGTTGTATAAGATCCAAATACATTAATATTTTTAGTTGGCGAAACAATCAATCCAAAGATTGGATTCCATCTATCTACAGTAGCATTCTCAGTATTATTTCCATTTAGTCTACTATAGCGCACTCCTAATAAAGCACGCACATATTCTCCTACTTGGATATAATCTTGTGCCATAAAACCAATGGTAGGTGTAGTTATAACAGTCTCTTCTTTATGACCAAAAGTCACTCCATCAGGACGATCATTAGACCAATCTCCTAAAACGTAAATTGTGTCAATGAAATCTCCTCTACCTAGTTTCTTATTATTAAAATAAGTATCATAACTATTTGAAGTAACTGTAGTTTGTCTAAAATCAAAACCTACTTGGAAAGTGTGTTTTAATCCTCCTGTATTAAAGTCTTTACCTACTAAGTCAATTTGAACAACACTATTTTCGTCTTTTGTATTAGACTTAGACATTGATCTATTTAAATAATCATATCCAAGTTTTTTATTTTTACTAACACCAATATTTTCTTGATCATTTCTATTTACAGCAGTCACTGCAGAAACTCTTAAGCTTAACTTATCCGTTAACTCTCTTTCTACTCTTAAAGCATAAGAAAGAATATTTGTTTTTAGGTAATTATCCTTATAACCTAAGAACTTATTATGTGGCATATCATAAAGCTTATTCACATTATCAGGCCCTAAGTTAGTAGTACCTAAATCTGGTACTGCATTAGATTCCAAATAATCTAACTCAGCTGTAACTGTTGTTTTTTCATCTGGTTTATAAGTAATCGAAGGATTTAAATAATATTTATCATTTCCAGTATATGCTCTAAAGCCATCATTTCTTTCATAAGCACCATTAAAACGGAATGATACCGTTTCTTTCTTATCTAGTACCTGTTCGAAATCAACTGTAGGACGTACCTGCCCGTAACTACCAGCTCTAAAACCTATTTCTCTTTTATTTTTAAAGTTAGGAGTTTTAGTAACTACATTTATTACCCCTCCAGCTGCACCTAATCCATTACCAATACCTTGGTTGATAGCTGCAGATCCTTTGATAACTTGTACACTTTCTATTCCCTGCATATCCACAATTCCTGCAGCTGTTCTAAAATCAGAATCTAAAGCAACCCCATTCTTTAATATTGGTGTTCCTCTAAATCCACGAATAGACATACTTTCTTTCACACCTCCATAGCTAGAAAACTGAGTAACACCAGCTACGTTACGTGCCGCTTCTGTCACAGTCAAAGCTCCTTGTTCTTCAATAATAGCGTCAGAAACAATAGAAATATTTTGCACTTGATCTTGTATACCTAAAGGTAATCTTGTTAAGTTTTGAAGTTTCTTTACGTTTTTATTACTCTTCCCATAAACTGTAATATTAGAAAGAGAATTATCCACTTGTTTTAATACAAAGTTTGTTACCTCAGCATCTTTATCAACATTTAATGTTTTAGATACATTGCCAAATCCAATAAAACTAGCTCTTAGCGTTTGTTTTCCTCTCTTAAGATTATTGAAAACAAACTCTCCGTTATTATCCGTTTGAGTAGCAACATTTAATTCAACGATTTCAACTGTTGCAAAAGGAATAGGTTTGTTAGATTCATCAACTATACGTCCTTTTACCGTAGAGTTTTGAGCGATACCTACTACTACCCCAAAAATAGTAAGTACCAAAGTATTGAATAATTTCATACTATGATATATTATTTAGACTCATTTAATGAGTGCAAAAATAAATTGATTCTAAATAAGAAACAAACCTTATTAAGACTTTTTTTAAATAACTATATACCAAAAGAGTATACTCCTTACAAAATCTACATTTCAGCCTTCTAGAATCAGGCATTTTTTAGAGAATTATAATCATCCTCTATTTAGAAGAAATAAAAAGCATCCTCTATATGTTCGATATCAAAAGTTTCTCCTTTCTTATAAATACCAATAATATCAAAACGAACTTCTTCTTCTCTTTCAAATTCGGTAATAAACAGATTAGCAGCTTTAATCAGTAATTTTATCTTCCGAATATTTACAAAATCTTGAGGCAAACCAAAATCAAGAGAGCTTCTTGTCTTGACTTCAACAAAAACAAGGATATTATCTTTTAAAGCAACAATATCTAACTCTGTTTTCTCAGCAAAATAATTTCTAGTGAGAATCTCATACCCTCTTTTAATCAAATAATCAGTGGCTGCATTCTCTCCTTCTTTACCTACCTCATGATGTTTAGCCATTTTATATAAACTTTAATTGTACTTTATCTGAATCGACTTTTAAGTGAACTTGACTACCTAGATTCAATGCTAAATTACTAACCCCATGCCCTGCAGGAAAATTAAAAACAATAGGATAATCATACTCTGCTGTTATAGACAGTATAATTTGCTTTGCATCATAACCAAAAGGTATTGCGTTATCATGCATATCTGTCATGCCTCCAACAACTAAACCAACCAAACCTTCTAACATGCCATTTCGCTTTAGATTATGCATCATACGGTCAATATGATATAAATATTCATCTAAATCTTCTATGAAAAGTACTTTCCCTTTTGTATCAACTGAAGACTTAGAGCCTAAAAGACTATATAATATAGATAAGTTGCCTCCAACTAACTGCCCCTTTGCAGTACCAAGTCTATTGCTATTATCACTTTCTATTTCGTAAGCAAGCCCTTCACCAAATAAGCTTTTATATAACGAATCTCTTGACTCTACTAAAGACTTCTCTACACTAAAAGCCATAAGTCCATGTATAGTCTCTACTCCTAGATTATGAATATGGCTATGTAATACTGTAACATCACTAAAGCCTATTACCCATTTCGGATTGTCAACAAAACCACTAAAGTCAATATCATCAATAATACGCACTGTACCGTATCCACCTCTAGCACACCATATCGCTTTTATACTAGGATCTTTTAGTTGTTTTGTAAAATCACTCGCTCTTTGTTGATCTGTTCCTCCTAGTTGATAATTATCTAAACCAATAGTATCTCCTAATACTACTTCGAGTCCCCATGATTCTAACAGAGCGATTGCTTGTTTCGCTTCTTCGTGACTAAACTTTCTAGCAGTACACACAATAGCTACTTTATCTCCTTTCTTTAAATATGCTGGTTTTATCATTCTTTAAACACATTAAAATTACAATCTTCAAAATACTAAAGTACTTCTCAGATTTATACAAAATTAAAAATCAAAACTTAATTGCACTGCTATAGGCTTCTTCTTTTCATCTGTATTAAGATTAGAAAGCGACACACCTATTAATCGGACAGAATCCTTTAGTTTTTCTTGATATAATAACACCTTTGCTAAATCAAGAATAATCTCTTTATCTGATACAAAATAAGGAACAGTAGTACTACGTGTTTGTTGTACAAAATCAGAGTACTTAATCTTCAATGTAATAGTCTTTCCTCCTAAGCTTTGTTTCTTTAAACGCAAACTTAGTTCTTCTACTAGCATGTCAAGCTTTGTCTCAATAAAGACCTCTGAAGAAAGATTCTCATCGAACGTCCGTTCTGTACCTACTGATTTTATAGTTCGATTAGGTCTTACAGGAGAATTGCTAAGACCTCTTACAATATCGTAATATATTTGTCCTGCCTTTCCGAAATGCTCTGTTAAAAACTCTACTGATTTTGCTTTTAAATCTTTACCTGTGAATATTCCCAAATGATACATTCTATCCGCAGTCTTTTTTCCAATCCCAAAGAACTTCTTTATTTCTAGTTCTTCTAAGAAACTAATCACCTCATCAGGTTCTATCGTTTTCTGTCCATTAGGCTTATTGTAATCACTTGCTATTTTTGCCAAAAACTTATTAATCGAAATACCAGCTGAAGCTGTTAAGCCTGTTCGTTCTAATATCTTCATCCTAATCTCATGGGCTATCAACGTAGCACTGGGACATCCTATCTTATTCTCTGTTACATCTAAGAATGCTTCATCTAATGCTAATGGTTCTACTAGGTCAGTATATTCATAAAAAACAGATCGAATAATACGAGACACCTCTTTATACCTTTCAAATCGAGGTTTAACAAAAATAAGGTGAGGACAATTCTTCTTTGCCATCATCGCACTCATTGCACTACGTACTCCATACTTCCTAGCTTCATAACTAGCTGCCGCGATAACACCTCTTTCTTCACTACCACCCACAGCTAGTGCCTTTCCTCTTAGTTCAGGAAAGTCTAATTGCTCTACAGAAGCGTAGAAAGCATCCATATCGACATGTATAATCTTACGATTCATTTAATCAACTAATTATCTATTCAGACCTAAAAAACATCTTGTACAAAAATAATCTTCTTTTTTTTAAATATATTCTTAATAATCCTATTCTCTTTTTTTAATTTTGTAAGAACTATGAAAACATATAATGATAATTACATCATTATTGATTAACTAAAAAAATAGCTATACGTAATGAATGATTTTTTGGCACAAGCATTTGTCTTTCTATTTGCAGCTGTTGTATGCGTTCTAATTTCTAAGAAATTAGGAATGGGGTCTGTATTAGGATACCTTTTTGCAGGTGTACTTATTGGTCCTTTTGTACTAAAGTTTGTTGGAAATGACAGTGCTGACATCATGCATGCTACCGAATTCGGTGTTGTGATGATGCTGTTCCTTGTGGGGTTAGAACTAGACCCCAAAGAGTTTTGGAAAATTAAGAATGAGATTATTGGTCTTGGTACCGCCCAGGCAGTAGGAACTACTGCTATCGTGGCAGCCATTGCCCATTGGGGGGTTGGTTTAAGTATCGGAACCTCTTTGACTATGGGGTTTGTAATCACCATGTCTTCTACGGCGATTATCTTACAGACTATATCTGAGCGGGGATTAAACCAATCAAATGCAGGTAAATCAAGTTTTGCCGTACTTCTCTTTCAAGATATTATGGTTATCCCGATGATGGCTATTATCCCACTATTAGCCGTTTCGACTAAGACACCAATTTCTACAGAGGCAAATAGCTGGTTAGATGGAGCCCCTGTTTTTATGAAAACACTAGCTATTCTTGGAGCTATATCTATTATCTTCTTAGTAGGTAATTATATTGTAAATCCTCTATTTAAATCAGTAGGTCGTTTACAGATTAGAGAAATTTATACTGCTTCAGCTTTATTACTAGTGATTGGAGTATCACTATTAATGCAGATGGTAGGTTTATCACCTGCCCTAGGAGCCTTTATCGCAGGGGTAGTATTAGCGAATAATCCATATAAGCATCAGCTAGAAAGTGATATAGAACCCTTTAAAGCACTCCTCTTAGGAATTTTCTTTATTGCAGTAGGTTCTACTATCAACTTCCAGATTATTATCAATGAACCACTAATTATCGCTAGCTTACTAGTAGGTACTATGGCAATTAAAACTATTGTTTTACTAGCTATTGGAAAGTGGAAGAAGTTCCCAAAAGATCAGAACTTCTTATTTGCTATCTTACTATCACAAGTTGGGGAGTTCGCTTTCGTTATCTTAGCATTAGGTAAAACGATTAATCTAATCAACCAACAGTGGTATGATTACTTACTAGCTACGACAGCACTGTCTATGGTAGTAACCCCTATCTTATTACTTCTTAATGAGAAATGGATTGCTCCTTACTTAGGATTAAGCCCTTCTACTACAGACAAACAAGAATATGACGATCTATCACATATTACTGCTGAAAAGAAAATTGTAATTGCAGGGTTCGGAGACTTTGGTAATACTATTGGGCGACTATTGCAAGCCAATGATGTACCTACACTAGTTCTTGATAATGACGCAGAACGTGTAGACCATTTGCGTAAATTAGGCTTTAATGTTTATTATGGAGATGCTACTTCTATTAATATATTAAAGTCTATTGGTGTGGATCAAGCCGATTACGTTATTGCAGCAATGGATCCTCCTGAACTAAATCAACAACTAGTAGCTGTACTTCGTAAGAACTTCCCTAATGTAGAAGTTATTGTAAGAGCGAAGAACCGTAAGAATGCTTATGAATACTTACAGGACGGTCTTACAGAAGTATATAGAGAGACTTTCTTCTCTGCTGTCTATGTAGGAGGAGTTATGTTAGAAAAACTAGGCTTTAGCCACGAAGAAGCAAATATGCAGAGTGAGCTCTTTATCAAAAGCGATAGAGCATCACTTAGAAAGCTAGCCAAAAACATACATAATTTAGAAGATTACATCAATGTCTCTCGATTAGAATTCGCAGAACAATCAGAAATGTTGAAAACTAGTTTAAAGAATACTCGAAGTCATCAAAGTCAATCTAAAACAGGAACTGATTCTAACGACATCAATTAATAAAAGAGGGGGCTATTACACGTGTAATAGCCCCCTCTTATTTTATATACAAATAAATTACTTTGTTTTATCTTCCTTCTTATCCCCTGTCTGCTGTGCAGGTTTGTCTACGATTACACTTGATGTAGGTAAAAAGAACTCCATCGGAAAACTCTTAAAATGTCTCCAAGTTGCTTTGATCAAGTCCTTAGTTTCCTTAAGAGGTATGTTACGAGATCTGAATGCTAAGAATAGAGATAAAGAGAAACTCACTAAGAAGTTCATTAATCCGATCAACCACATTCCTACAAAAGCCCAAATAAGCATATTTACAGGAGCATTAAAACCTGATCCATACCATCCTAAAGCAATGTTACCACTTACGAATGTTATGTGGCGTATATCAATACCTAAACCTATAAACGCTCCTATCGTACCACAAGTACCCATAAAAATACCAAACCAAACATTCGAAATAATACCAGGCCATTTTGTATCTACCCAGTTTGCCAATTTCGTTGTACTAGCTACACCGATATTTCTTTTTAGCCATGGGTGCTCTTGAATTCTATAAAACACTTTATTATGCTTATTTCTATTCGATACATTACCAGAGATAATCCCTGACATAAATAAGAACACTCCTGCTATTCCAGCATGAAATAGAGCGCGTGACTCAATAGGGTCTGCATCTATTAACATTTTATCCCATCCATGAGAAGTGATATTTACACCAAACAACTGATCTATTCCCCAGATCAACAAAAGTGCCACTGGGAAAGCTAGAATCACGTTACCAATGAAAGCAATAAACTGTGATCTAAACAATCTCGCGAATAGCTTAGCAAAACCAATATGCTTATCTACACTGTCTATATGTTGTTTTCTTCCATTCTCAATAGCTGTAATAATCGTAGCTGCAGTCATCGCAGGCTGTTTGGTAGCTAAAGTAAAACCTAATAAATAAATCAAACAGAAACCTAACGCATAGTTTAAACTATACAACATTGCTTCTCCGAAATTACTTACATCAGCTTCATGTGCAAAAACTTTTAAAATACACATAAAACCAACCACAATACCTGCTCCCATAGACCCGCGGAACATATGCCAATATTCTTTACCTGTATTCGTGATATAATGTTCTCCAGTTTTAGCAGTATGTTGTGTAATCTCATAAGAGATCAGCTGTGTACTCTCTTTGACTAGTCCTGTCACATTATACTTATAACAGTTATATTCTATCAGCTTACGAGCTAGTGTTATGGAATTTTGTTGTTTTTCTAATATTGTACCTTCTTTTACTACCAAGATAGAGATAAGAATATATACCCTAGCCAACTGTTGTCTCAGTCTAAGTAAACTTTGGTTTACTTTCATAGAGATACCATACTTCGAACTGTTCTTGAAGGCTTGATTTACAAATTCCTGACATTGCTTATGCAATACTACGATTTGCTTATAGTTAATATCATGCTCCAATAAGAACTTCATTTCTCCTTTATGGAAACTCTGCAATACGATAGAAAACTCTTGTTCCAAAGCTCTAAAAGGGCTTTCTAAATGAGAATACTCTGGTACCATATTGATAATCGAGCTCTCCATCGCTCTACCACTCATACGTTGAGTAATGATATCTATAGATGTCAACAATTCATTAAGGACACCACCATCTTTCTCTTCAGTGAAGATAGTATTGAAGTTTAATAAGGTAAACAATTCTATTAACTGTTCTTCAGGGATCATATCTACCCATTCAGCATCAGTATGTTTATAGAACACCTGATTTAAAACGTATTCATACGTTTGTTTCTCTGGCTGATAAGGCAACACCTTGGCCCATAATCTCTTTTTAACCTCATCGAAGAAATCAGCATCTTGTAGTATACCAGCATCTGATACCATACGACTAAAGTGTCGATTAGATAACAGGTCTTTTAAGTATTCCATTAAAGCAACTCTTTCTATCTCATGTGTTTTTAGATAAGCTAAGAGCGCATCAATAGATACTCTATTTATTTTTTTATTATTCTTAGGTCTAAAAATATGCACTAAATCAACAATAAAAAGTAAATCCTCTGTAGCATAAACCTTCCCGTCAATAACATATTTATTAAATAATTCCTCTACCCCATGAGGTGAGCGCAACATATGTCGTAATTTCATTTGAAAAAAAATCTACTTTTAAATCGTTAGTAAAATAAAAACGTTTATTTTGGCATAAAATTACATTTTATTCTTAACAATCATGATCGAAATAGAAAGAAAATTTCTAGTCAACTCTCTAGAATTCATAGAGCAATCCTTTAAGTCTAATAAAATAACTCAAGGTTATCTAAACTCTCATCCAGAAAGAACTGTTCGAATCAGATTAAAAGACACTAATGCCTATATCACCATTAAAGGAAAGAGTAATGACGCAGGTACTTCTCGTCTAGAATGGGAAAAAGAAATAAACTATGATGAAGCAAATCAACTGATAGCCTTATGTGAAGATTTTGTAATATCTAAAACAAGATATCTTATCCAAGTTGGTAAGCACACTTATGAAGTGGATATCTTTCACGGAGATAATGAAGGTTTAATTCTTGCAGAAATAGAATTAACTGCTGAAAATGAACAATTCGAGAAACCTATATGGTTAGGAGAGGAAGTGACAGGAGATCTAAAGTATTATAACTCTTATATCGCTAATCATCCTTATAAGAAATGGTAGTATTATTTAATGATTTTAATATCTACTTGTAATAATCCCTCGCCTTTGTGATCCGCTAGTTTCATGAAAGCTTTTTTAGATAGATCTATTTCGCGTCCTTTAACAAAAGGCCCTCTATCATTAATACGAACTTTTACAGATTTTTTATTACTTACGTTCGTAACTTTTACCTTCGTATTAAAAGGCAAGCTTTTATGTGCGGCTGTCATCCCCGAGTTGTGGAATTTTTCCCCACTTGCTGTACGCTTTCCATTAAACTTTTTGTGGTAATAAGAGGCCGTTACATTCGATTTATAATTACCTTTAGAAGTGTATTGTCCATTTTTTACAGAAGAACAACTTCCTAAAAACAGGGTTAATATGATTACAATAAAATAATATTTTATACTATAATTGCTCTTCATTTTCTCCTATAAACTTTTCTATTTTTACATCTAGAACACCGCGACCAACATTGTCTGTCAATTCACCAAACGCCTTTTTAGAGATATCTATACTTCTACCTTTAACGAATGGTCCACGATCCGTAATAGTCAATATCACAAAGCGTTTATTCTTTAAGTTAGTCACTTTCACTTTTGTCCCAAACGGTAGTGTTTTATGGGCTGCAGTGTATTTCTGGTTGTCAAACACCTCTCCACTAGCAGTCTTTCTTCCAGTGAATTTATCGTGATAATAAGATGCTTGTGTATCATCATCTACTACGATAAAATCTTCTGTTTCTTCTTCTCCCATTACGATAGAATCGTTGTCTAACTCTAGAGAATCTGGAGTTACTTTTGTCAATAATGTTTTTACATTATTTTCTTTTACGATTCTTGTAGTCCCACCGAAACTCGATAAGAAAATTACAAAAGATATGGCTAGTAAATATTGATATGTTTTCATGTTTTATAAAATAGAACAGACGAATATTTGCAATAAGCATACCAATAAAAAAGGACCTTCTTTCGAAGATCCTTTTTTACTCTATATTTTTATAAGCTTAAGCGAATAAACTTGGCATCCATACTTTCCATGGAAGTCTTGATAAAATCAACACTAATCCTAATGTATAGAAAATCGCAAATTTCTTAAACTTAGATTTACTATCTGTCGCTTTCTTGTGTTTAGACCATCCAATAGTAATTAATACTATCGCGATAATATTAATCAATGGGTGCTCTAAAGCATAAAGTCTTAATGTAGAATCTTTCATTGCTACTCCAAATCCTTGAACCATTGGAGATACAAAATAAAGTACAAGACCTAATAATAACTGAATATGAGTGAATATCAATCCAAACAATCCTAATTTTCTGTCTTTGTCTTTAAACTCTTTGTTCCCTGATAATCCCATAAAAGCATTCACTGCTACTATAGCTAAGAAAATCAAGGCTAAATAAGCTACACCTGAGTGTGCCTCTTTAATAATAGTACCGAAATTCATATTGATGTTATTAGTTTAGAGACAAATATACTTAAAACTATCGAATGCCAACGGACACAATGAAGTTTTACAATTAATTTACACTCTAACGAAAACATCATCTTTATTTATAAACATAATCTACTTGTTCCTCTAATCTAATAAATCAGCTTCATCATAGATTAAAATTCTCTTAATTCTCAGTAGATGTAGAAAAAAAGGGTAAATTACATCTTATAAACCTAACTACTATACATTTATGCATCCCAATATGGTTATCCCTTGGAGAAACATACTATCTATACTCGCCTTAAATATTATCCTAAGCATAGCGATGCGCAACGTTTTGTTTTTCTTTATTCCTATAATCACGTTAGGTCTATACAGTATCTACTTTCTGACCTTCAAGAAGAACGAACTATTCTATCACCGCAACAATCAAACACCGATTATAAAAACCTTACTCCTAACCGCTTTAGGCTGTTTAGTCATCACATGTCTCATTCAATATTTATTACATGTCTTATAACCATACCTTACATATTGACAGTCTTAACTACACAGTTGAGAATAAACCCATACTAAGAGGCATATACTTCACTTCTTCCACAGGAGATATACTCAATATTCGTGGACGCAATGGCTCTGGTAAAAGTACATTAATGAAAATCTTATTCGGTAATACAAAACCTGATCACATCCATATCAAAGTGGATAATAAAGTAATAACTAATCGTCATAAGCTCAATCAGTACTTCAGCTATAAACCACAATTCAATATCTTTCCAAGGTATCTTACAGTAAAAGATGTCGTAAAAGAAGATATGATTCGAAACACATCCCTTCATCAATATCTAGATACTAGAATTAGTGACTTATCAACAGGTGAACAACAACTCATCCAGACTCTTTACATTCTAAACTTACCTCAATCTATCTGTCTATTAGACGAACCCTTCGCTGGTATTTCTCCTCTGCTACAAGAGTTTATAGCAGATGCTATTAAAACTGCTGCTAGACATAAAATCATCATCCTCACAGATCACAACACTGATCTAGTCGATACTATTGCTACTAAATCACTACTTCTAGAGAACGGGGTATTAAAACCAATGCCCTAAGCGAACCTAAGGCATTGGTAAATCAGTTCTATTGAATCTTTTGTACTCCTAAAAAGCCTTCGTTAGAAACCATTAATTTAAACTTCGTACCATCAGCACTAGTTAATACATTCAGTTCTAATGGTAACTCTCCAGACTCATCTGCTAAAACACCATTAACAGATCTTACTACATTTTTATCATCTATTTTAAGAGATCCTCCGTTAAAAGCATTAGCAATAATTTCAATAGAGCTAGACATTGTATTAGAATCTTCCGTATTATTGGCAACCATAGTTAAATGAATCCTATCACTTAATAATCCGTAATCAAAAGACTTAAAACCACTATACCCCTCTCCATGATTTTCAGACAAATAAATATTCGATAAATATCGATCTTCGTTAATATCAATATTTTTACTAACTTCTCCCATTTCTGATTTTAATTTCTCATAGTCGCCAATGGTGATACCATCGAAATGTCTTACTCTATCATACTTAATCTCTTGGTCTCCTAATCCATACAAAGTTTCTATCTTAGTATTATAAGTTCGTTCATTAAAAGACTCTTTTTTTAATACTTTAAAGTCCTCTCCTTCATATTCAACAATAGTTGATGTATCTCCTTTAATTTTTACTGGTTGTTGATTTGTTGCCATAATTTTACTTTATTTATTGGTTAATTAATTGTTTTATACACATAGTCTCATATAGCGCTCTATTCAACTATGTGCTATTTATTGATTGGTTAATATTTTATATTCTTGACTTAACGATAAAGCCTGCTATACCAAAGAACACCAACAACATAAACCCTCTTCCCAGCCATATCTGTGTCTGTTGCCACCATGATAGATTCAGGGGTACAGCTACGGGTATTCTTGTCTCCACTAGCTTTTGTTCTTTGATAAACTTATCCTTCCATTCGAAGAACAGTCGTTGAGCTTCTGACTCACAGTCCACGATTAGCTTATTATTTTGAAGCTGTACTTTTGGCGGTTGTAACACCTTGTTTTTACTGCGCTTTATATTCGCATCTTTCACAACTATTTTATTTCCTTGTACAGCTAATTCAGCCACATACTGACTCTTATCAGCAGGGATTATCAGTACTGTATCCCTCTTTACTTCTTCTACCGTTTGGGTTACCTGCTCAGTGGTGGTCGGTTGCATATTAATCGCTGTCTTGCGACTACCACAGCTCATCAATAGAAGTGCTAACAACAACACTAAAAAAACGAGCATATATCGATCATGCTTTTTCATATTCATATAGTTTTTTTGATTTTGTGATTGGGTAGACTGTATAACGTCACGAGTTACTAAACACGCTGATAAATCCTTTATTGATCGTTTGGACATGACGTTTCTTCTCAGCCACGATATACCCTTCTTTACTTGCTTGATCATTCGTATTCCCTTCTATAGTTGTGATGACATCACCATTCACAGCAATCACGATACCTGTATGACCTAATCCTTTTCCAAAGTCCATGATGAAGATATCTCCTACCTCAGGTTTCATAACACGAAGCTCTTTACTCGCATTCCATTGAGCTAAAACTCCTCCCGTTTTCTTTAAAGGATTTGACAGTTTATAATCAGTACACACCTC
Organism: Myroides sp. ZB35; assembly: GCF_001865835.1. Taxonomy (NCBI): domain Bacteria; kingdom Pseudomonadati; phylum Bacteroidota; class Flavobacteriia; order Flavobacteriales; family Flavobacteriaceae; genus Myroides; species Myroides sp. ZB35. Next base: position 1,028,983 of record NZ_CP017769.1, read on the forward strand.
TTGTACACACCAGTACACAAAAGCCATACACCACGCATATCCCTCACCTAGTCCTACGCTGTTCAGATACTTTTTTACTCCAGGTCCTTTATTATTCTTGATAGGCCATTCCTGTACATGGAGTTGACTCTGAGCTTGTCTAACTAACTGTGTTCTCATTCTCTCTTGCCATTTAGCTGTTTATATTTCCTTAGTTCATCAATCAACTCCTTATTCTGTAGAGCCAATTTCTCTAGTTTCTGTTCTAGATTGATGATTACCTTCTTAGCAGCAGTTAGCTCATCGATAGCCTCACGGTGCAGATTAGACGTTTTATAAAGCTCATTGGTAGCTTCTTTTAATTTAATTCCTAAGTCATCTACTATATCCCTATAGTATTTTAGAGATTTCTCTACATTATCGAGCTCTGAGCTTTGTACCTCAGCTTTACTCTTACGTCTAGCCGCCCACCATGTCGCTAATGATGAAACGAAGCCCACTACCGTCGCTATTATTGTTTCATTCATTAGCACACTGGTTTTGGATTGGTTATACTTTAATTATCATATTTTCAATTATTTATATTGGATTATACATAAACAATAAAGGCATAGTTATCCTTGCTCGCTTTTTGACAGCAAGTTCACTTTACTCTAATTTTATTGGATTATAAATACTGTGATGAGATTGCTCTCGTCTGTAATGGAAAGAATATACTGATGGAAAGACATTGCACGTAGGCGCCTATTGTGCAAGTACTACTCCTATATTCCTAATTTTTATTTCTGCATTTCTACTCTACAAAGATCGCTCTTTTACTACCTTAACTCAACTTTCTGTTAAGTAACTGAACAACTCTGTTCAGTCTTTCGAAACACTCCTTATTTCTGCATTTCTACTCTACAAAGGTCGTTCTTTTACTACCCTAACTCAACTTTCTGTCAAGCAACTGAGCACTTCTGTTCAGTCTTAAGAAACACTCTTTATTTCTGCATTTCTACTCTACAAAGGTCGCTCTTTTACTACCCTAACTCAACTTTCTGTTAAGTAACTGAACACTTCTGCTCACTTCTTATAATCACTGTTGATAACCTGATTATTACTCTACAAAGATCGCTCTTTTACTACCCTAACTCAACTTTCTGTTAAGCAACTGAACACTTCTGTTCAATCTTTCAAAACACTTCTTATTTTTGTATTTCTACTCTACAAAGGTCGCTCTTTTACTACCTTAACTCAACTTTCTGTTAAGTAACTGAACAACTCTGTTCACTTCCTATAATCACTGTTGATAACCTGATTATTACGCTACAAAGATCTCACTTATCAACACCATAACCTATTTGTTGTCAAGAGACTGAACAACTCTATTCACATCTTATAAACACTGTTAATAACTCTAATCTAGGTCTTTCATGGTTGCCTCTATTTTTGCGAGTTCTTTATACACTGGCGTATTCAGCACTTCATATAGAGTCGTACGAGAGATAGGATACACAGGACAGATATATTTCTTCCATACCACCGTCACTGGGATGTCTTCGGTCTTGTATTGGTTATATAAATCCAAGATCAGTTTATATCTTCTCAACTTATTTAATTGACTACCTGCTACTCTTTTTGTCATAACTTTTATTTTTAATGATAAAACAACTTAATAATCGAAACTTTATTTATAATCACTTATTCCTTATCCACTACCTTCTATCTCTTAACCTAGCTATTTTTTCTTCTAACTCACTAGATATTTGATAAGGTTTTAGCTCTTCTTCTCCCCCTACGCTTAGGTGATACCCTCTCTCTTGGTTTATACAGATACGCTCTCCTGAGGTAAAGTATCCAGTACCATTAGTTCTGTATAAGGCGCTGTATAGATACAGTTCACGCTCTATGCTTTGTTTCTCTTTTAAAGTCAGAATAGCTGGTTCTCCTGCTTCAAATACGGTTGATGTACTCATCACTGCTTTCATAACAATTTATTTTTGGTATTGATATATCGAACAAGACATACCCAAAATATAAACATCGTTCGTATTATAAAGGAGATTTTTACTGCTTATCTAGAATATCTTACTTGCATCTGTCGAAGTATTCTACCGCTATTATTTCAGTTTATCCCTTTAAAATTAGCTACCTATGCTTTTTTTGACTAATTTTGTTCCTATTACTTTTACAAATATACAAACAAAGTTTCGATTATAAAAACAATTAGAAACAAAGTTTTTTAAATATCATTACTATTATGGATAGAATTCAACGCGTAAACGATGCCATCAAGTGGATTTTCTTTGAGGGATTAGCGAAGAACCAAACAGATCTAGCACAAAAACTAGGGTATACTAAGTCTTCTTTCTCTCAGATAGTAAATGGACGTGTAAACATCAGCGATAACTTTATAGAGAATCTAACCAAATTTGCCCTAAGCTTGAGCAAACATTGGTTACTAACAGGAGAAGGAAGTATGTTATTAACATCACATACATCTCCAGCGATACAAGAACTAACTGGAGATACTCCTACTCAGGAGCTATATAACTTCGAAGCGACTAATATCACGAAGGATACTGTACCAGAGATTATGTATAATAACCACGGAAACAAGTTTACCTTCTACCCTGATGGGCGTATCTATATAGAGGTACTGAAGATCCCTTCATCAGCTCATGCTTCTTATATTACCTGCTATCAGGATGACGCACAGCTTATACAAGAGTTTGACACAGTACAGTTCAGAGTAGATAAGTTTGGGCTTGGTCATTACAAGGCCTTTGATGTAGTAGGAGACTCTATGAATGGAGGGAACATAGAAGATACCCCTGATGGAGCAGAAGTACTAGGACGTGAAGTAGGACGTCACCTATGGGAAGGCGGTTTTAGAAACACGACTTATGGGTTTATCGTCATCACTAAGGATGCTACCTTCTTAAAAGACATTACGAACTATGACGAGAAAAAAGGTGTCATCACCTTATCTAGCCGTAATAAAATATACGAACCATTTGAATACCCTATTAATAGCGTATACCAAATATTCCACGTGATTAAACGTATTTTCTAGATAGATACATTACATAAAATAATAAAGCCCAAGCTTAAAATTAGACTTGGGCTTTTTTTATTCTTAATTTATAATGGCTAGTTACATTGAGTATCGTACTTATCTACTAATTGTTTTAATCCTTCTAGGCTAAACAAATCAATTCCTTCTAAATTAATTGATTCACATCCTAGATAAGCTTTAATAGCTGCTATAAGTTTATCTTGATCACTTCTAGTTGTCGCAAAACCATTCTTAACATCTTTTAATTTTATAGTATAAAACTTCTCTGTAGGGCTGTAGAATAATTCGAGTTTATTATTTCCATATATATGTTTAAAGAAAGTAGCCCCACTAGCTAATTTATTTAAAAATCCCATAGTCTTATTTGCAATATCATAATTAAATCCTTCATAGCGCTCTACTTTACCATCTTTAGCTAAAGTAACTTCAAACTTAACATTATCACTAGCCTTATAACTAGTTGACTTAAACTTACCTTTTGCATTTTCAGCATAAACGAAAACTTTATTACCATAGCTTGAAATATCAGCTATATTACCAGATCCACCAAAAATATCATTCTCCAGCATATCAGTATTATCAAAAGCGATAGAAATCTCACCCTCTACTCTCACACCTTTTCCATCGATTAAGAATCCTTTCTCTCTTCTAATATTTACATCATTTTCTTTAGCTATTCTCTTTTCTTCTGCTAACTTATCACTTAAAACTTTAATAGTTTCATCACTTACATTTTCAAAGTCAATACCATTAGCATACATAATAGCTAATAATTCTTGAGAAAAAGGTGTTTTTACACCATTATTAGACATCTGATATACTCTGAAACGTTGATTATCATAAGTAAATAACATATATGCAGGACTCTCAGCTCTATACAAATCCCCCATATTAATTTTTTCTTTAAAGCTTGACCAATATCCAATAGTTGTTTTTGTCTTTTTATTAAAGAATGCATAGATAGTCCCATTATCTTTGGTTGTCTTAAAAACCACATTCCCTATTTCCGTATTATCACTAAAAATCTTATTGTCAGCAGCTATTCTAATTTTCTTTTCTGCCATGATAGCAATCCCCTTATCAATAACAGCTTGTACTGAGTCATTAATCATATTAACTCTACTCATCACATCTTGTTTAGGTTCATCCATTAAAGCGTCTAAAACAGTATAGTCTATTCCTTTGTCATTAATCAACTTATATTGTCCTTTAGAAATTAATGCAAATAATACAGTCTCATTACCAAAAGCAAAAGATAAACTCTCAAAAGGTATATTATTACTCTTATTATTACGTAAGTCTGTCACATTCACTACATGAAATGAAGTAGCTACTCTAGTATTTACATTAATATCCTCCAACTTAAATACATTTTCTCCTTGAGGGTTCTTATATATATAGGTATTACTATCTACCTTCTCAATACTCGCTAAAGGATCAGTAGTTTTATCTACATAAACAACACTTTTCTTAATCACTAATTTCTGAGCAAAGACTCCTGCCATTGTCGCAAGTGATAGACACATTACAAGTAAATTTCTTTTCATATTAAAATATTTTAATGCAAATATAATAAAGAAAAATAAGTTTAATTAACATAACATTAATACTATTTATATTAAAAAAATTAACCTCATCATATTGATGAGGTTAATTACTCGCTAACATAATCTTATATAAGAATCACACTTAAGGTTTTACACGTATTAGGATAACACCTTCTCTTCCTTCTTCACCATATTTTTTGACTGCTGCATCTCCTTTAAATACATCCATTGACACCATTTTATCTGTGCGTATATTTTTTAGATCTTCAGCAGACTTCTTCACACCATTGATATACACTAATCCTTTATAGTCACTATTCTGTACTTGAGTCATATCCTTGATGACTTTTTCTTTATATTTTTTAGTTAAGGCTTCTACTCTAGCTTCATTCGCACGATCCTCATCTGTCATTAATGTAAAGCCAAACACACTACCATTACCCGTATAGCCAAGTTCGTCAGCTGCAGCTGCTCTACTATAAACACGTACACCTTTAGCACCATACTTCTCTACTAGCGCTTCTGCTTCATGTTTATTACTCTCATAATACAGCTTTCCGTTTACATAATACACAAACTCTCCTTTACTGCGTTTACCTGATTTAATGATAACTACATTCTCACCATCTATTACCGTATCTTCTGAAAAATCAATTTCAACTTTGTTTGCTTTAACTTTCCATTCTCTATTCTTCACTTCTGTTATTGCATTGGCTCGAGCTATCCCAGCTTTAGCTAGACTTTCTTCTCGTGTTTTTAAAGCGACTTTTCGTGCTTCTTCTGCTTTACTTAAGCTTTCTTTTTTTATCTTCTCTACTTTAGCCAGAATTTCTTTTCGTTCACGATCTGTTTTAGCTAAATTCACTTTTCTCATCTCCTCCGCCTTAGCTAGAATTACTTTTCTCTCTTCTAGTATCTCTTTACTTACGCGCTCCGCCTCTTCTCTTATACGCTCACTTTCATCCACTAGTCTAGACGCTTCCTCTCCTATTCTTATAGCTTCTTCCGCTATTGCTGCCATATCATCATGACTAGGAGCCTTCTTTTTACCAGATTGATCTAGTTGATCCTCTTCTACTTCAGTAGTCATACTTGTATACTCATCTAATAAAGTGTCTTCTACATGATCTTCTTCAAAAGCTGGACTCTCTATATACTTCGCTTTTACCTCTATCTGAAAGAGGAAAAAGAACCCTGCTAATACAGGAGTGATTAATAATAATTTTAAACGTTTCATATTAGTTGATTTTGGGTTGTTAAGCATTAATATACGCTTCTTCAGATCTGAAGAACCAAAAGTATTCACCACAGGTACACACGCTATCTTATTAGACTCGTATAGTACGAGTGCACGCTGATACGTATAACTATCCTCTCGTTTCGCAATCTCTTGATCTACGATATACTCTAGATTTAGGTTCACCTCTTTCTGTAGTAGTCGTATCATCGGATTGAACCAGAATACGTGTTTTAACCCCTCTAAGAAGATAAGATCTAAGCTGTGCTTCTGCTGTACGTGTACTTCCTCGTGGAGCAACACTACCTCTAGCTGGTTCAACTCTTCATAATCCTTTGGCAATACGATATAGTGTAGAAACGAATAAGCATCACTACTCGCTCTATCTACTCGTATATTCTGATGAATAGCCGTCTGAGGCATATTACTAATACGTCTAGTTAACTTGATCAGTTTATACCCAAACCACAAAAGGCTCAACAGCGTGATCGTTAAATAAAGATAAGATGTATACTGGTACACCTCATTCATCGTCCATAGACTCTTCTCCTGTACTAGTTCCACATCCTCCATCACATCCACAATCGGGAGAGGCATTGGCGCTAAGTTGATAGTTTCTACCTTCGTATAAGTAAGCAAAGGCAATATTAAACTCAAAAAAATACCACTTATAAAATACAATCGATTCGTCTTGACGTACGTCTCTTTCTGTAAAAACAGTTTATAGCATAAATACACTACCAGCAGTAGCCCATTTACCTTCAATATATATATAAGAATAGGTGTCATAATTCAGTTGATTGGTTGGTTGATAATCAAACTATTTTTTATTCTTTTCTATAATATCCATTAGTTCCTCTAGCTCTGTCTTAGATAATTTCTTATCCTTCACGAAGAAACTCACTAGATTACTAAACGAATTATCAAAGTACTTCTCCATGGTCTCTTCCATAAACATCTTTCGATAGTCTTCTTTCTTCACTAGAGGATAGTACTGATGTGACTTGCCATAAGCTTTATAAGACACGACCCCTTTTTCTTCTAATATACGGACTAGCGTAGAGAGTGTATTATAATGTGGCTTAGGCTCTGGCATGTGCTCTAGAATATCATTCACAAATCCCTTTTCTAACTTCCAAAGGATGCACATAATCTCTTCTTCTTTATTGGTCAATTTTTCCATAATCCTGATTTGATATACACAAACATATAACTATTTTATTAGTTATCAAACTAATTGTTTAGTTTTTAATTGAAATAATAAAGGTCAATAAGCTAATCTGAATAGCTAAACAGTCTTTATCCCTTATCAATAAAGCAATGCGCTCAATCTCTTCTTAATTTAGATTAAGTGTACTTGACTAAGTATCAATGTATTTTTGATACAGAAAATTAATTAAAATATAAATTACCATGAACAAGTTAACACGTATAAACGCAGACGACGTAGCATTTTTATTAATCGATCACCAAAGTGGATTATTCCAAACAGTAAAAGATATCGAAGTAGCTACACTTAGAGAAAATGTAAAAGTATTAGCAGAAATCGCAGCCGTGGAGAACATCCCAGTAATCACAACAGCATCTGAGCCAAAAGGACCTAATGGCCCACTAATGCCAGAGATTCACCAACTAGCTCCTCATGCACAATACATAGGGAGAAACGGAGAAGTAAACGCATGGGATACTAAGGAATTTGCAGATGCAGTAAGAGCTACAGGAAAGAAAAAACTAGTGATCGCAGGAGTATTGACAAGTGTATGTGTGGCTTTCCCAGCTATCTCAGCTGCGGCAGAAGGATTTGAAGTATTCGCTGTTATCGATGCTTCTGGTGATATGAGTCCAATGTCTACACAAGTAACGATGAATAGACTGATGATGGCTGGAGTAATTCCTATCACAACGACTGCTGTACTAAGTGAAATCCTAAAAACATGGAGACATAAAGATGCGGCTGTATACGCTAAGGGAATGTCTTCTGTAATGCCTAACTACCAAGCATTAATAGAAAGCTATGTGAAAGCACAAGAAGTAGCTTTAGAAAAATAATCATAAACCGAGTTCTATATAAAGGAGTGATGCTTATCACTCCTTTTTTTGTTTTCTAAATTTCTTGTCACTATGACCAACGTCTTATTTACTCTATATTATATATACTAGTAAACTCCCTCCTCATACGATATTCATTAACCTCAATAAAAAAGTAACATCTCCCAACCTATTAATCCCAACAAAACGATCAAAAGATAGTCTTTTTTATGTTTTTAGACAGGGTGGTCGGCTTGTGGTCGGCTTGTGCTGGGCATGTGCTCGGCTTAAAAACACCATAAATAAGCCGACCACTAGCCTAGCACATCGAAATCAAATCGGCATTAACTAAACCATAATGGCTTTATGTAAGTAAGAAAGTAAAAAGAAAATTAGGAGTAATGCCTTCTGTACAGCACACAGTACATCAAACATTACTAAACAAAAAAAGGCCTTACACAATGGTATACTGTGTAAGGCCTGCAACATAATTCTAACTAACTATGTATCTAATACAAATGTATACGTACAGATGTACTAGTACTGCAACTATTAAATCGCCAATACATATACGCTTAACGTTCTGTACTGTATCTAGTCTTATTATTCTAAATGCTAAGAAGGTTTTATAGCATTCAGTAGTTTATACATATCATTAGATCGTACATACGCAAAATGTCTATACATGATCTCTAGTTTCTCATTAAGAAATATAACAGCTGGATAAGCATTAGACTGAGCTAATTCTTTTGCTAACTCGTGCTGCTTTGCATGGACACCAATCTTTCTCAGCTCATAACGCTTTCCTTTATACTCTATAGCTTCCTCTTGTTCTGCATTAAAAGAGATGAAATAAAAGTCTTCATCTAACTTCTGCATCACTTTATCATTGTTCAACGTCTTCTTTTCCATCAGAGCACAATAGCTACACCAGTCTGTATGCATAAATACGACAACAGGTTTAGGATCAGTAGCCATCACTTGCTCTAACTCCGAAAACATTATCTCTTTGGGTTGAGCATAGAGCGCTAACCCAAAGAAATAACTAAACATGAAAAAAAAATAAAATCTCGTCATTCTGCTTATGTTCTAACTAAAAAATGTTATATCTCACTCCTAAGAATCCTCTTATCCCTTGTAATGGAGTATAACTATAATCGTTTGGTTCGAAGATTACATCATTTCTACCAGGAGGTGGTGCTACACCATTACCTGGCTCTCCGAATGGATCCCACCATCTAGAGATCGGGTCTTCTTTTGGTAGCGTGTTGAATAAGTTCTTCACTCCTCCGTATACTTCGAATCCGTTGTTAAACTTCTTAGTCACTTGGATATTTGCTAATACTGTCCATGGTGAGTACTCTGGTCTATAGTCATTCTCTACGCGTGGCAATCTCATCGGTCCTTTCCAGTCTGATGTTAAATCTGCAGTGAATCCACTACCGAAGTTATAACTTGCGATAAAGTTACCTGACCATTTAGGAGAGTGATATATTTGCTCTCGTACTCCATCCTCTTTTCTGAATACATCCATATAAGTAGCTCCTGCCATCAACTTCAGTGGGAAGTCAAATGTCACATCTACGTTAAGAGATACTCCTTTAGAGATAGCGTGCCCATCTAGGTTAGCATAGATAATCTTAGTCTGGTCTGTATCTGTATCTGCATCAATCTTATTCGTGAAATAAGTATAGAACCCGTTCAAATCGAAATTAAACACTCCGAAATTAGAAGGTACTTTCACTGTATAGTTGATATTAGCATTGTATGATTTCTCCGGGTCTAGTTTCTCAGCGAATACTACTTCTCTAGCTCCTGATAACGCTCTGTGATCTTCTGTGAAGACATTCACTACACGGAACCCTGTACCAAAACTTCCTCTTAAGGTATGGTGTGGATGAGGTGTGTACTTATATCCTACTCGTGGAGAGTGAATCCCCTTATGGGTCTTATCATAGTCAAAACGGTATCCTAATAATAATTTATTCTTTTTATTAAGCGTCCATTCATCTTGGATGAAGATACCTGGTATCGGTGTTTCTTCTGGTTGATTCTTTACTAATCCGTTTTCATCATAGATACCCGTAGCACGAGTATTGTCATCATAATAAGTGTACTTAAATGACGAACCTAGTAAAAGACTGTGGTTTCCTAAGGTCTTATCCCAATAAGCTTGAGCGAAAGCTACTTGTTGTTTCGCATCATAAGACTCTGGTCCATACATAGAATTCTGCTTGTGATAGATGTAAGAGAACTGTGTATAGATATTCTCTGTAGTCGGTAGCTGGTACATCCCTATCGCTTCGAAGCGGTTAGTGAAGATGCTCTCTGCATATACCTCTTCTCCTCCACGGTGTTGCTTGCGCTTCCAGTTAGTCTCTCCTCCCCATCTGTCTTCATATACATAGCGCAGTGCAAGACTAGCTACTTTATCATCCTTTCTCTTTAGAGATACTTTATTGAATAGAGATACTCTGTCTTGTTGTGTTACATCTGTAAAACCATCCCCGTTTTTATCTTTTCGTTCTCCGAACTTAAAGTAGTTCCCTCCGAAAAGTCCTTTTACTTTATTCCCTAGTTTATAACTAGCTCCTAAATCTATATTGTTTTCTAACCAAGTCGTGCTGAACGCATCTACGCTTAACTTCGCTGCGTGCTCTGGATCTTTAGTAATCACGTTGATAATACCACCCATCGCTTCTGTTCCGTATAGTGAAGAGGCTGGTCCCTTAACTACTTCTACTCTCTCGATCATATTCGTCGGGATACCGAATAGCCCGTATACAGTCGATAGAGAAGATACGATAGGCATACCATCGATCAGGATCATAGTATACGGCCCTTCCATACCATTGATATGGATGTCTCCCGTATTACATACATTACAGTTTAGCTGAGGTTGTACTCCGTTAATCATCTGTACAGCGTCAAATAAACTAGCAGTAGGATTCTTCTCAAAGAATGCTGGCGTATATATCTCTACAGGTACTACTGCTTCTGACTTTAGCACAGGCTTCAGTGTACCCGAGATAACGATCTCATCTAGATTAGCATCTTCTTTTAGGTCGAAAGATACTGTACTGGTCTGAGTTCCTTTTACAGTTACCTTTTTAGTCTGAGCTGCAAAACCTACGAAGTCTGCCTTCACAGTATAGGTTCCTTCTTTTACTGACTCGAAAGTAAAACCACCTTGCTCATCAGTGACTACTCCCTTATCTGTCCCTACTAAGGTAACTGTAGCATAAGAAAGCACAGTACCATTAGAAAGAACTTTTCCTTTGATATTTTGAGCATAGGAATTCAATGCAAAAAAGAGACAAAGAAAAATATTTATTGTTACAAGTTTAAAAATACTTTTACACATGGCTTTTAATTAAATTTAGGCAAAGCTAAAAATTAATTTGTAATTAAAAAAACACTAACTTTGTATTTAAACAAAAAAACAATCCATGCTTACCTATTCAGAAGAGAATTATTTAAAAACTATATTCCATTTATCACTAGGGCAAACTCAAGGAATTTCGACTAATGCTATTGCTGCAAAAATCGAAACTAAAGCCTCATCTGTGACAGATATGATAAAGAAGCTAAATGATAAGGAGCTGATTAAATATCAAAAGTATCAAGGAGTTACACTTACTCCTAAGGGAGTTATGGCTGCTAAGATGATCGTGAGAAAGCACAGACTATGGGAGGTATTCTTAGTGGATAAACTTGGATTTAATTGGGATGAAGTTCACGATGTCGCAGAAGAACTAGAACATATAAAGTCAGAGAAGTTAATTAACAAACTAGATGCATTTCTAGGATTCCCAACAGAAGATCCTCATGGAGACCCTATTCCTAACGAAAAAGGAGAAATAAAACAGATAGATAAGAAGTTATTATCTGAAGTAGAAGCTAATAAAGAAGTGGTATGCGTAGGGGTGAAAGATTCTTCTACAGAGTTCTTACAATACTTGGATAAACAGAAAATATCGTTAGGATCAAAACTAGAGATATTAGATATAGAGCCTTTTGATCAGTCGTACACCATCAGAGTAGATGACCATACGATCACTATCACCAAAAAAATAGCAAGTAATCTGTTCGTTAAAAAACAATAGACATAAAAAAAGCTTCTCTTTCGAGAAGCTTTTTACTTTATTATTTGTACGCTTTCATTACTTCATCTAACATAATGTTTAGAGAGATATACCCTCCTCCTGCTAGATACCATGCATTAGGATCTAGATAAACAATCTTTCCATTCTTATATGCATTAGTCTTTTGAATCAATGGGTTCTCTACTTCTTTCTTATCAGCATTTACATTTTCCATTACAGCACCTCTATCGATGATAAAGATAATATCAGGGTTGTGCTCTAGTACGAACTCACTAGATACTACATTACCGTGATCGCTTCCCCCCATTAGACCAGCAGCTGCAGACTTCACTCCTAGATCATTAAAGATATATCCATAGCGAGAGTCCTCTCCGAAGGCACTATAACTCTTATTGTTATACAGGATTAATAAAGCTTTAGCATCGCTCTTATTAATCACTTCTTTCATCTCAGCTACTTTTGTATCGATATTCTCGATCAATTTATCTGCCTTATCTTCTACTTGAAAGACAGAACCAATTGTTTTCAGATTGTCTTTTGTACTTGCTAAATAATTACTTCCTGATATTCCTAAAGAGATCGTAGGTGCTATTTTAGCGAACTCTGGATAGTCTTTATCAAACCAGTTACTCATAATGATCAGGTCTGGATCTACAGAACTTACTAACTCATAGTTAGGCTGCATAAAAGATCCTACGTTCACAATACTCTCATCATCTGCATATTTAGATAGGAAGTTAGGGCTGTATACCTTAGCCATTCCCTTAAATGGTATGCCTAATTCTGCCATATTCTCCATCGCTCCCACGTCGAACACAACTACATTCTCTAGTTTTTTATTAAAACTAACTGATCTACCCATGTTCTCTATCGTAATCGTCTCTTCAGAAGAAGCTTTAGTGTTTTCTTTCTTACAACCTACAAAAAGCATAGCTGCTAGTACTGTGCTAGTAATAACCTTAAAAGTCATTCTCATTATGTCTTTATTTAAATTAATTATAAATAACAAATATAGGGTTACTTGAGAAGAACTCCTCAAATTATTGTAACTTTTATTGCTAAAAATATCTTTTAGGACAAAAGACCTTCTATTCTATTTTGGATTTAATAATTTTGCACCACCAAACAACACACAAATTATGAAAACTTTATTTTCTCCTTTAAAACTAAGGGACAACACTTTACACAACAAAATCATTGTTTCACCTATGTGTCAGTATTCTGCAAAAGATGGTTTTGCGAGTGATTGGCACCTTGTACACTATGGTCAATTTGCGATAGGAAAAGCTGCTGCCATTGTACAAGAAGCGACTGCTGTGACTCCTGAAGGTAGAATAACCTATGCTGATTTAGGAATATGGTCTGATGAACATATAGTGAAACTAAAGCAGATAACGGAGTTTATAAAAAGTCAAGGTACTGTACCTGGTATACAGTTAGCCCATGCAGGAAGAAAGGCAAGCTGTGACAAGCCTTGGATAAATAGAGCACAGATAGCTCCCAATAATGAGAACGGGTGGCAAACTATAGCTCCATCAGCTATTGCCTTCAACGAAGCAGAAAACCTTCCGATAGCAATGGATACTGCAGAGATAAAGAGAATAATAGATGCTTTTAGACAAGGGGCTGAACGCGCTGTAAAAGCAGGCTATGAAATCATAGAGCTACACGGTGCTCATGGTTACTTACTACATCAGTTCTTATCTCCCTTAACCAATCTGCGTACAGATGAGTATGGAGGAACTTTTGAGAATAGAATCAGATTAGTCTTAGAAGTCATAGAGGCTGTTAAATCTGTCTTGACTACACAAAGTCTGTGGTTAAGAATATCAGCCACTGACTGGGCTGATGGAGGTTGGACTCTAGAAGAAAGTATAGAACTCGCTAAAATAGTATATGATAAAGGGGTAGAACTTATAGATGTGAGTACAGGAGGGCTAGTAAGACATCAACAAATAAAAGTTGAGGTTAATTATCAGGTTCCTTTTGCTGAAGCAATCAAACAACAGTCCAATATATTAGTAGGAACAGTAGGTCTAATCAAAACAGGACAACAGGCAGAAGATATCCTGAAGGCCAATCAAGCTGACTGTATCTTACTCGGTAGAGAATTTCTAAGAGATCCTCACTTCGTCATGAGAGCGGCTAATGAACTAGGTGTAAGTCTAGCATGGGCAAATCAATACGAAAGAGGAAAAGAAACATTATAATAGTACATAAAATCAAACTCAGTAAAACAACAATGAACAAAAGTTTAATAGCATTAGCTGTAGGTGGGCTAGCCATCGGAATGACAGAATTCTCAATGATGGGACTACTACCTGACATCGCTAAAGACTTACAAATAAGCATACCTAAAGCGGGTAACTTCATCTCTACTTATGCATTAGGGGTAGTAGTAGGGGCTCCATTATTGGTCATGTCTTCTAATAAATATGCTCCTCATAAAGTATTGATAGCATTAATGGTGATGTTCTCATTCTTTCACTTACTATTCGTATTGTCTCCAAGTTATACAACATTAATTATTTCTCGTTTTATGTCAGGACTTCCTCATGGAGCATTCTTTGGGGTAGGGTCTGTGGTAGCAACACGATTAGCTCAAAAAGGAAAAGAGGCTCAAGCAGTAGCCATCATGTTCGCAGGGCTTACTACCGCTAATCTAGTAGGAGTGCCATTGAGTACCTACATCGGACAAGAGTATTCATGGAGAACAGCCTATATGTTAATCGCTTCTTTAGGAATCGTATCTGCTATCACTATCGCATTTTGGATACCTAAGTTAGAAGCAGACAAAGAGACAAATCTAAAGAAACAAACCGCTTTCTTTAAAACACCTATTGCATGGGTATTGGTAGCCTTAATCTCTATAGGTACAGGAGGACTATTTGCTTGGATCAGTTATATCGCACCGATGATGACTAATATCGCTTTAATATCAGAAGCAAAAATACCTTTAGTCATGACCCTAGTAGGGTTAGGTATGTTCTTAGGAAACTTCGTAGGAGGAAAATTAGCCGATACCTTCCCGCCTGCTAAAGCCGTTATTTTCTCTTTCTGTGCAATGGCAACTTGTTTAATTATTGTATATTACACAGTACATATTCAATGGATGGCTTATGCGATGTCTCTTATCACTGGATTAGTTGCTTTCACAATCGGTTCTCCTTTACAGATGTTATTAATCAACAATGCGAAAGGTTCTGAAATGTTAGCTGCTTCAGCTGGACAAGCATCCTTCAATATTGGTAATGCATTAGGAGCCTCATTAGGAGGACTACCTATCACCATGGGGTTAGGATACAACTCTCCTGAATGGGTAGGGGCAGGATTAGCACTATGTGGGGCGATATTGGCTTATGTATTTATCAAAATAAAAAAAAGGGAAATAGCTTAAAAATAGATATTTATAAAATCTAAGACATATTGTTTTGGCTTTTATTCTATCATTCATAATAAGTTTATAAATTTGTAGGAAATAATTTTTAGCAATGTACAGAACGCATAATTGCGGAGCCTTAAGAGCTTCGGATATAAATACAGAAGTTACCCTATCAGGATGGGTAAGCAAGCATCGCGATAAAGGTTTTATGATTTGGGTTGATTTACGTGACCGTTACGGGATTACACAATTAATCTTTGATGCAGAGAGAACTGATAAAGCAGTATTCGAAGCAGCTAAAAACCTAGGACGAGAGTTTGTAATTCAAGTAAAAGGACAAGTAATCGAACGCGCTTCTAAAAACCCAAATATCCCTACTGGAGATATTGAGATTTTAGTAGATACGCTAACAGTATTAAACGAATCTGCTGTTCCTCCATTTACTATCGAAGATGATACTGATGGTGGAGAAGATATCCGTATGAAATACCGTTACTTAGATATCCGTAGAAATCCAGTGAAGAACAATTTATTGTTTAGACACAAGGTAGCTCAAGAGGTAAGAAATTATCTTTCTGCTCAAGATTTCTGTGAGGTAGAAACTCCTTACTTAATTAGCTCTACTCCTGAAGGAGCACGTGACTTCGTAGTGCCTTCTCGTATGAATGCTGGAGAATTCTACGCTTTACCACAATCACCACAAACATTCAAACAGCTGTTAATGGTAGGTGGTATGGATAGATACTTCCAAATAGTAAAGTGTTTCCGTGACGAGGATTTACGTGCTGATAGACAGCCTGAGTTTACTCAGATAGACTGTGAAATGGCATTCGTAAACCAAGAAGATGTTATGGATACATTCGAAGGAATGACTAGACATTTATTAAAATCAGTTCATGGAATTGAAGTTGATAAGTTCCCTCGTATGACTTTCGAAGAAGCAATGCGCAAATATGGTAATGACAAACCAGATATCCGTTTTGGGATGGAGTTCGGTGAGTTAAATGCTGTAGCTCAACATAAAGAATTCGGTGTATTTAATAGTGCAGAGTTAGTAGTAGGTATCGCTGTACCTGGTGCTGCTTCATACACTCGTAAAGAGATAGATGCTCTTATTGATTGGGTAAAACGCCCACAAGTAGGTGCTTCTGGTATGGTGTACTGTAAATGTGAAGCTGATGGATCATATAAATCTTCTGTAGATAAATTCTATGATCAAGAAGATCTTAAGCAATGGGCTGAGGTGACAGGTGCTAAAGCTGGTGACTTAATCTTAGTACTTTCAGGTCCTGCGAATAAAACAAGAGCTCAATTAAGTGCTCTACGTATGGAATTAGGTAATCGTATGGGATTAAGAAAGTCTGATGAGTTCGCACCATTATGGGTTATCGACTTCCCTCTATTCGAATATGATGAAGAAGCTGGACGTTACTTCGCTATGCACCACCCATTTACTTCACCTAAAGTAGAAGATATTCCATTATTAGATACTGACCCAGGTAAAGTACGTGCTAATGCTTATGATATGGTATTAAACGGTAACGAAATCGGAGGAGGTTCTATTCGTATTCACGATAAGGCTACTCAAGAGTTAATGTTTAAACACCTTGGATTTAGCAAAGAAGAAGCTGAAAAACAATTTGGTTTCTTAATGAATGCATTCCAATATGGAGCACCACCTCATGGAGGTTTAGCTTTTGGTTTAGATAGATTAGTAGCTATCTTAGGGGGTCAAGAGACGATTAGAGACTTCATCGCATTCCCTAAAAACAACTCTGGTAGAGATGTAATGATTGACGCTCCGTCAACTATCACTCCAGAACAATTAGAAGAATTACATATCAACGTGGTAAAACCACAGGTATAATGATAAAAAAAGGAGTTACTCAATGAGTAACTCCTTTTTTACTTTATAAGCTCTACTTAATCTACTTTCCGTTATAAGTATTCATAGCATTATTCAATCCTCCCAAAGCAAACTCTTGTACGGCTTTAGAAGCCATTTTAAGACGCTCTGGCAACTGTTCTTTCTCTTTCTCATCCCATACCCCTAAAACATAATCAACTTGCTGTCCTTTCTTAAATTCATCGCTGATACCAAATCTAAAACGAGGATATGCAGCAGAGTTTAAAGTACCTTGAATACTTTTTAATCCATTGTGTCCGCCATCAGATCCTTTTGGTTTGATTCTTATTGTTCCAAAAGCAAGATTTAAATCATCTGTAATCACTAAAATATTCTCTACTGGTATCTTTTCTTTCTCCATCCAATACTGAACTGCCTTACCACTTAAATTCATATATGTATTAGGCTTTAATAATAAAAGTGTTCTTCCTTTTATCTTTACTTCAGCTAAGCTTCCTAATTTCACAGTTTGCCAATCACCTCCAAGCTCATTAGCTATTTCGTCTACAACTTTAAAACCGATATTATGACGTGTGTTGATATACTCAGCACCAATATTCCCAAGTCCTATAATTAAAAATTTCTTCATCCTTCTATTAATGACATAATTAATTGCGTTACAAAAGTACATTAAAGCAAAGAAGTAACCTTATTTTAAGGCACAAAAAAAGCACCTGTGTAAACACAGGTGCTTCTAATAAATATCTTCTCAAAAGAATTATTTTTTCTTTGGAGTAGCTTTTGCTGCTTTTGCTGCTTCTTGAGCTGCTTTCATAGCTGCACGAGAAATTCTTACTTGACAGATTACAGTGTTATCAGTGTGTAACAATTTGTAATTGTTAACAGGTACATCAGTAACATATAATTTGTTCCCCATTTCTAAGTTAGAAATGTTTACTTCTACGAAGTCAGGTAAGTTAGCTGGTAAAGCCTTAACTTTTAATTTACGTAAGTTTAGGTTTAATACCCCTCCAGCCATTACTCCTTTAGAGTTTCCAGTGATTTTAACTGGTACGTCTAATGTAATTTCTTTATCGTCATGTAATTGATAGAAATCGATGTGTAAGATTTTATCGCTTACTGGGTGGAATTGGATATCTTGTAAGATAGCGTTGAATTTTTTTCCACCTTCCAACTCAATTACCACTGTGTGTACGTTTGGAGTGTAAACTAAATTTTTGAATGCTTTTTCTTCAGCAGAAAAATGCACAGCTGCTTCAGTTCCTCCGTATAACACGCAAGGTACCATTCCAGCATTACGTAAGGCTTTAGTTGATACTTTACCTACGCTTTCTCTTTCAGATCCTTTAATCGTAATTGATTTCATTTAAATATATTTAAAAAATTAATAAATTCTAAACTACAAAAGTCTTACTAATAGACTCGTTAGCATGTACATTGTGCATTACTTCTGCAAATAATGGAGCACAACTTAATACTCTTATTTTATCACAAGGCTTCTTCAGAGGAATTGAATCTGTAACGATTAATTCTTGAATAGCTGATTGTTCTATTTTCTCATAAGCACTTCCTGATAAAATAGCATGTGTGCATATAGCTCTAACACTTAATGCTCCACGCTCCATCATCATATCAGCTGCTTTAGCTAAAGTACCTCCTGTATCAATCATATCGTCAACTAAGATTACGTTACGTCCTGTAACATCTCCTATTAACTCCATTTTATCTATAACATTAGCTTGCTTACGTTGTTTATAACAAATTACTACATCTGATTCTAAGAACTTAGAATAAGCATATGCTCTCTTAGATCCTCCCATATCAGGAGACGCAATTGTTAAATTATCAAGTTTCAAACTTTTTACATACGGTAAAAAGATTGTAGATGCATATAAATGATCCACTGGTTTTTCAAAGAATCCTTGGATTTGATCAGCATGTAAATCCATTGTCATGATACGTGTTGCCCCTGCTGATTCAAGCAATTTAGCAACTAATTTCGCTCCAATCGGAACCCTTGGTTTGTCCTTTCTATCCTGTCTAGCCCATCCAAAATAAGGAATTACAGCTGTAATATGTCTTGCTGATGCACGTTTAGCAGCATCACACATTAGTAACAATTCCATCAGATTATCTGATGACGGAAATGTAGAACATACTAAGAAAACTCTTCGTCCTCTAATTGATTCTTCAAAAGAAGGTTGAAACTCTCCATCACTGTAATGTGATAGAGTTACTTTTCCTAATTCTACTCCGTATGCTTTTGCAATTTTCTCAGCAAGCTCAACGCTCTGAGCACATGCAAAAATCTTAGCGTCTGGTTCGAAATATGACATTATATAATTAGTTGTTATGTTGCGAGTTAGAGCTTAACTGTTTTTATTAAGCGGTGCAAATTTATAAAATATAAATTGAGAAAACGATTTTTTTTATATTTTTTCTTTGTACCTAATTTTTTTTATCTACATTTGCACTCACAAACAATAAGTCATCAGCCCGGATGGCGGAATTGGTAGACGCGCACGACTCAAACTCGTGTTCTTCGGAGTGTGGGTTCGATTCCCACTCCGGGCACAAAAAAAGCCTAACTCATTGAGTTAGGCTTTTTTAATTTATATAATTTATTTAACATCATCAGCTGAAGGTCCATACATTCCTGGAATAGCTACATCTAATAAACGCAAATAAACTGATAATTGTCCTCTATGGTGATAAATATGGTTATTTACAATAAATCGATTAGCTCCAACCTTTGGCATAGCAACGATTATATGATCTCCTGACTTTAACTTCCATTCAGACATCCACTTTTCCTCATCAAACATATTTAAAGCTGATATAACAGCCTTTTCATACTTGTCTAAAAGAACCAACAACTCTTCTGTAGTTTGTGCTTCTAAAGGCTTGTAATCTATTTGAAAATCCAAACTATCCTTTGTTAGGATATTCTCAGTCCAAATTGTTAATTCTACAATATGCTTTGCCAAATCACCTAAGTTCATAGACTTTTCATGAGGCTTCCAGCCCCATTTATCATTAGGTACACAAGCTACTATCTTCTTTGTACTATTTAACTCATGTCCTAACTCTAACAAATAACTCTTAGTTATACTCATAATTTTTATTTTAAATATACGACTATTACAAATAGATTTTACTGTACCAACTGTTAAATATGCAATCACTTACTATTAGTCGATAATAAATCAATTTGCTATCTCGAAGCTTATTTTACAAGCTACTAACATTAAAAACCAATAATGATTTATTAAATTTGAGGTTACATAAATTTAATATGATAGTACTTAAAGAAAGACTAATGTAAAATAGCATGAAAAAATTACAACTTCAAGAAATAGAAAGGGTAAAATCTATCTCTGAAAAAGACTTTATTGAAAAATATTTTAAAAAACAGATTCCTGTTGTAATAGAAAACTTAACTGAAGATTGGCTTGCTTACGAAAAATGGCGCTTAAATTATATAAAGGAAATAGCAGGTGAAAAAATAATACCACTATATGATGATAGACCTGTTTCTCATAAAGATGGTTTTAATGAAGCACATGCAACAATGAAGATGGCTGATTACATAGAACTACTTGAAAAAGGCCCAACAAATTATAGAATCTTTCTATATAATATAATGAAAGAAGTTCCAAGTCTTAAGAGTGATTTTAAATGGCCAAAACTAGGACTTCGTCTAGTAAAACAACTTCCAATGTTATTTTTTGGAGGAACAAACTCAAAAGTCTTCATGCATTTTGATATTGATTATTCTAATATATTACATTTCAATTTTAATGGAGAAAAGCAATGTATGCTATTTTCACCAGACCAAACAAAATATATGTATAAAATACCGCATGCATTAATATCCAGAGAAGACATTGATTTTGACAATCCTGATTTTGATAAATGGCCTGCTTTAAAATATGCAAAAGGATATATCTGTAATCTAAAACATGGAGAAATGCTTTATATGCCTGAAGGTTATTGGCACTATATGAAATACCTTACGCCAAGTATATCTATGAGTCTAAGAGCATTCCCTTCTAAATATAGTAACCTTGGAAAAGCAATCTATAATATTACTGTAATGAGATATTTTGATAACTTCATGAGAAGATTAAAAGGACAGGATTGGATTGATTATAAAAATAAAAAAGCTATAATCAATACTCATAAAAGCCTAGGAATAAAGTAAATTGAAAAAGAACAAAAATATGTCCATAACACTAGAACAAGCAAAAAGTAAATTAGAACATTTTTGTGCTTATCAAGACAGATGTCATACTGAAGTTATATCCAAATTATACAATTTAAAAGTTTCCTCTGATCTACACGATGAAATACTAGTTTATTTAATTAACAATAAATTTCTAAACGAAGAACGCTTTGCTCGTAGTTTTGCAAGAGGTAAACATAGAATCAGTGGATGGGGAAAAAATAGAATACTTGGAGAACTTAAAATCAGAAAAATATCAGCTAACCTAATAAAAATAGCACTAACTGAAATAGATGATAATATGTACTTCGAAACCCTAAATAAACTAGCTGAACAACGTTGGCAATCATTAACAGATCAAGACATAAATAAAAAAACACAAAAACTAATTGGGTTCCTACATAGAAAAGGATATGAAATGGAATACATACTCGATAAAGTAAATGATCTTCAAAAAGAATAAGAGCCTATTAGGGCTCTTTTTTATAGTCTTAGAACAAGTTTTAAAAGTTGTTATAAACAACGATACTTTTTCCAGTAAAACGTTTATAAGTACAAAATACACCTACCTATATAAACAAAAAAATCCCCAACCTCATACGAGATTGGGGATTCTATAAAGAAAGGCGGCGACATACTCTCCCACTGGTTAGCAGTACCATCTGCGCTAGCGGGCTTAACTTCTCTGTTCGAAATGGATAGAGGTGAGCCCCGCTGCAATAACCACCTTAAATCGGTTGTTACTTTAACGTAACTAATATTTTTAACTATATTGATATTATAACTTAACTATACTTTAGAAAGTTGCCCTCCCCTTGTATTTAAACAAGGGGAGATTCACATAAGCTTACGGGTTATTAGTACTACTCGACTTTGACATTACTGTCTTTACATCTATAGCCTATCAACGTTGTAATCTCCAACGACCCTTTAAAGAAATCTCATCTTGTGGTGGGTTTCGCACTTATATGCTTTCAGCGCTTATCCCTTCCCAACGTAGCTACTCTGCGATGCCCCTGGCGAGACAACAGATGCACTAGAGGTTGGTCCAATTCGGTCCTCTCGTACTAGAATCAGATCCACTCAAATTTCTAACGCCCACAGTAGATAGAGACCGAACTGTCTCACGACGTTCTGAACCCAGCTCGCGTGCCACTTTAATGGGCGAACAGCCCAACCCTTGGGACCTTCTCCAGCCCCAGGATGTGACGAGCCGACATCGAGGTGCCAAACCCCCCCGTCGATATGAGCTCTTGGGGGAGATCAGCCTGTTATCCCCGGCGTACCTTTTATCCTTTGAGCGATGGCCCTTCCATGCGGAACCACCGGATCACTATGCTCTACTTTCGTACCTGTTCGACTTGTTAGTCTTTCAGTCAAGCTCCCTTATACCATTGCACTCTACGCACGGTTACCAAGCGTGCTGAGGGAACCTTTAGAAGCCTCCGTTACTCTTTTGGAGGCGACCACCCCAGTCAAACTACCCACCAAGCAATGTCCTCCCCAATAAGGGAGTTAGATCTCAAATAAGCAAAGGGTGGTATTTCAACAATGACTCCACAACGCCTAGCGACGCCATTTCACAGTCTCCCACCTATCCTACACATCACTTATCCAAGAACAATACTAAGCTATAGTAAAGGTGCACAGGGTCTTTTCGTCCCACTGCGGGTAATCGGCATCTTCACCGATACTACAATTTCACCGAGCTCATGGCTGAGACAGTGTCCAGATCGTTACACCATTCGTGCAGGTCGGAACTTACCCGACAAGGAATTTCGCTACCTTAGGACCGTTATAGTTACGGCCGCCGTTTACTGGGGCTTCAATTCAATGCTTCTCCGAAGATAACATCTCCTCTTAACCTTCCAGCACCGGGCAGGTGTCAGGCCCTATACGTCATCTTACGATTTTGCAGAGCCCTGTGTTTTTGATAAACAGTCGCCTGGACCTTTTCACTGCGGCCAGCTTGCGCTGGCGACCTTTCTCCCGAAGTTACAGGTCTATTTTGCCTAGTTCCTTAGCCATGAATCTCTCGAGCGCCTTAGGATACTCTCCTCGACTACCTGTGTCGGTTTACGGTACGGGTACTAATAATCTAAGTTTAGAAGCTTTTCTTGACAGCCCTTAGGCACACTATCTCGTTGTCCGAAGACTCAAAGTACTATCGCATTTCTCCAAGTTCGACGCATTTTACTATCAAACCTATAGGTACGTGCTTCAACGAACTATTCCGTCAGTTCGCGGTGCTTTCATCACTGTGTCACTCCATCACAATTATCAGTAGTACGGGAATATTAACCCGTTGGCCATCGACGTCCCCCTTCGGGTGTGCCTTAGGTCCCGACTAACCCTCAGCTGATTAGCATAGCTGAGGAAACCTTAGTCTTACGGCGGGGGTGTTTCTCGCACCCCTTATCGTTACTTATGCCTACATTTTCTTTTCTAAAAGCTCCAGCAATTCTCACAAATCACCTTCTGCGCCGTTAGAATGCTCCCCTACCACTCACGCAACTAAATGCGCAAATCCATAGCTTCGGTAGTATACTTATGCCCGATTATTATCCATGCTCGATCGCTCGACTAGTGAGCTGTTACGCACTCTTTAAATGAATGGCTGCTTCCAAGCCAACATCCTAGCTGTCTGGGCAATCAAACCGCGTTTTTTCAACTTAGCATACATTTGGGGACCTTAGCTGATGGTCTGGGTTCTTTCCCTCTCGGACATGGACCTTAGCACCCATGCCCTCACTGATGATTATCATTACTTAGCATTCGGAGTTTGTCAGGAATTGGTAGGCGGTGAAGCCCCCGCATCCAATCAGTAGCTCTACCTCTAAGTAACTATCGATCATCGCTGCACCTAAATGCATTTCGGGGAGTACGAGCTATTTCCGAGTTTGATTGGCCTTTCACCCCTACCCACAGGTCATCCGAAAACTTTTCAGCGTTAAACGGTTCGGTCCTCCATTTAGTGTTACCTAAACTTCAACCTGCCCATGGGTAGATCACACGGTTTCGCGTCTACCACTACTGACTAAAGCGCCCTATTAAGACTCGCTTTCGCTACGGATCCATGACTTAATCACTTATCCTTGCCAGCAACGGTAACTCGTAGGCTCATTATGCAAAAGGCACGCCGTCACCCCACTAAGGGGCTCCGACCGCTTGTAGGCGTATGGTTTCAGGATCTGTTTCACTCCGTTATTCACGGTTCTTTTCACCTTTCCCTCACGGTACTGGTTCACTATCGGTCTCTCAGGAGTATTTAGCCTTAGCGGATGGTCCCGCCAGTTTCAATCAGGGTTTCACGTGCCCCGACCTACTCAGGATACCACTATTCTTATCTTCTCTTACTTATACGGGACTATCACCCTCTTTGGTTTACCTTTCCAGGTAATTCTAATTAAATCCGCAAGAAATCTCGTGGTCCTACAACCCCAAAATTGCCGTAACAACTTTGGTTTGGGCTTTTCCGCGTTCGCTCGCCACTACTTACGGAATCACTTTTGTTTTCTTCTCCTCCGCCTACTTAGATGTTTCAGTTCAGCGGGTTCGCCTCCATATTGGATAGTATGTCTTCAACATACTGGGTTGCCCCATTCGGATATCTACGGATCAATTCGTGTGTGCCAATCCCCGTAGCTTTTCGCAGCTTATCACGTCCTTCTTCGCCTCTGAGAGCCTAGGCATTCCCCATACGCCCTTATTTTGCTTATGTGCTTACAATTCTTTCGAATCGTACTTTCTATATATTTCTATATATTTCTATATCTTTTTTATTCTTTCTAACTGTTTTGTTAGTTAAGTTTTATCAATATGTCAATGAACTTGTGGACTTCTGTCCTAGTGGAGAATATCGGAGTCGAACCGATGACCTCCTGCGTGCAAGGCAGGCGCTCTAGCCAGCTGAGCTAATCCCCCGTATCTAGTGTTTGGTTAACAGCTTACAGTTAACAGTAACTTTTGGGCGGTTAGTTTAACCTCTAGTATTTCCTTATCGAATTAGTAAATTAGTAGTCCCGGGCAGACTCGAACTGCCGACCCCTACATTATCAGTGTAGTACTCTAACCAGCTGAGCTACGAGACTCTGTATTACTTAATTCTTTTTTTCTATTTTTGGTATTAACAGCGAGAGCAAAGTATCATACTTCTATAATTATTCTCTAGAAAGGAGGTGTTCCAGCCGCACCTTCCGGTACGGCTACCTTGTTACGACTTAGCCCTAGTTACTAGTTTTACCCTAGGCAGCTCCTTGCGGTCACCGACTTCAGGTACCCCCAGCTTCCATGGCTTGACGGGCGGTGTGTACAAGGCCCGGGAACGTATTCACCGGATCATGGCTGATATCCGATTACTAGCGATTCCAGCTTCATAGAGTCGAGTTGCAGACTCCAATCCGAACTGAGACAAGCTTTGGAGATTCGCATCCTGTTGCCAGGTAGCTGCTTTCTGTACTTGCCATTGTAGCACGTGTGTAGCCCAGGACGTAAGGGCCGTGATGATTTGACGTCATCCCCACCTTCCTCACGGTTTGCACCGGCAGTCTTGCTAGAGTCCCCGCCTTAACGCGCTGGTAACTAAC